>CAXHZN010000004.1:0-132470 GCA_964022365.1 uncultured Candidatus Altimarinota bacterium | reverse complement strand
TATATTTGTATATGAAATAATAGAAAATGAAATAACTATAATATTTTTTGATGCTGATAGTAGAGGATGAATTTATAAATAATAAATTATATTAAAAATATTAAAACAAAAGCCCAACTAAAATTAATTTTAGTTGGGCTTTTCTATATTTTATAAATCATTTAACATATTTAAAACGTCATCAGCATCAGAATCTTTATCTTTTGATTCTTCTTCTTTGATTTTTTTCTTGTTATCTTTCATTTGAAAATCTTGCCATTCGATAAGATGTTTTTCATTAAGAGATTTGATTTCTTCTTGATATTTTGATTCTAATTCTTGAAGTTTTTTCTTTTCTGTATCTAGAATATTAAAAAGTCTGTCTACTTGTTCATCTGTCATTGAAGGCATGATATCAAACCAGTATTGTCTTTCATTGTCATCCATTGAATCTGTCGCTAGGATTAGCTGTACTAATTCGTTGTATTGTGCTTGAATTTCATCAGAAATCACAAATTTTTTATCATTATGTGTAATTTCAGCCATAATTTTATATATCAAAAATTAAATCTATAGTTCTATACGATTATAACAGAGAGTTATTAAATTTGCAAAAAAAAAATATCAAATATAATAAAAAAGAATTGATTTATATAATAAGTCTGGTTTAAAAATAACTTTTTGAAATTTATGCTGTTTGTTTATTTAGGAATTTATACTTTTATTTTAACGCTCGTTTGGGGATTATTTTTTATTTCTCGTTTACATTCGTATAAATTTAAAAACTTTTCTCATCATATTGTTAAAGTAACAAATATTTTATTTATATTTTTAGTTACTTTAACACTTTTATGATATATATTTATTTTTACTCAGTATGATAGTCAAACAAGTGCGAGTTTAGATTTTAGTGGTGGAAGTTCAGATTATACACAAATAGATTATTAAACAATTATTATGAGCATTTTTACAAAAATTATTAATAGAGAAATACCAGCAGAAATTATTTTTGAAAATGATACAATTATTGCTATCAAAGATATACAACCTCAAGCAAAAACACATCTGTTAATTATACCAAAAAAAGAAATTCCTACTATAAATGATTTAGAAGATCAGGATGCGGAACTTTTAGCAGAAATGTTTTTTGTAGCAAAAAATATTGCAAAAGATTTATGAATTTCACAAGGATATAAACTCCATTTTAATGTATGAGAAAAAGGCTGACAAGAAGTTATGCATATCCATTTACATTTATTATCAAATATAAAATAAAAAATCTATGAATAAAAACAAAATAATAATTTTAGTAATTTTTTGAATAATTTTGTTATGAGTTTTATGGCTAGTAACAAGTTTAAATAGCGATAAAAATACATGAGATAATACGACGAGTGATATAAAACAATATAATATTTGGATGTATCAAGACGCGGTTACTCCGATGGAAGAAGTGGTTGAAAATTTTAAATCTAAATTCCCAGAATATAAAAATACTCAGATAAATATAGAAACATTTAATGATTATGAAGAATATACTTTAGCACTTGCTTCTGCTTTTGCAAAAGAAAAATGACCAGATTTATTTACGATAAATAATTCTGATTCTTCAACTTTATTAGTAGATTATACTTTTTGAATCGATCCAAAAATTGTAAATCCTAATGATTTTAGAAAAAGATATAATAATGTTTTTTCTCAAGATTTAATTTGATCTATTGTAGATGAGACGAGTGATGAGCCAGAAAATATAGAATTTTTACAAGGAATTCCAGTTTGATACGAAACATTATGAATTTTTTATTCTCGTGCAAAACGTTTAAAACAAACAGATTTTGATTCTATTTCGAGTTTAAAATCTGCTATTTCTAGACTCAGAGAATTATATCCAAATAATATTCCACTTGGAATGGGGAATGGTTCTACCGTTGAAATGGTATGAGAAATTATTTCACAATTTTTTCTTTTTGAGGAAAATGTAACATCAATTGCGCAAGTTACTGATGGAAAAATGAAAGCTGCACTCAACGGATACATGATTTTTGGTGACGAACAATGAGAAAATGCCTATAATAAACGTTATGCAGATATGGTTTTACTCGAACAAAATAATGTAGATTTATTTGCTAGAGGTGAAATTGCAATGATTGCAGGTTTCCCAAGATTAGTAAAACAAATAGATGAAAAATGATTTAGAAAATCTTTATTAGCTGCAGAAAGTTTTCCATTTTACTTTAATACAAGTGGAGCAACTTCTGTAAATTATAATTATTTTGTAAAATCTAAAAACCTAGATAATCAAGATCTATCAAATGCTTTATTACAATATTTCATGAGTGATTCTTGAGCTGAAGCATTTCTCGATGCTTATGATTATTATCTTCCTGCATTATTATCACTAGAAGATACTATGTTGGATGAGGAAATTTTAGATGGATACAACATCACATTAAATGATTTTTATAATCCTCAACATCCTTTAGTTACTTTTGATAAAGCAATTGTAAATAAATTTGATGAAAATATTATTTGAGTTTTAGATAATCCAAATAATTATATTGATAATTTTTGAGACTTTCAAGATGAAATATTATGTTCTCAAAAAAAATATTCTAGCTTAGAAAATCTTTCAATAGACTGTAAATAAAAAAACTTCTTTCATAGAAGTTTTTTTTATTTATAATACCAGAAATTAATTTTAATTTAAATAAAATAATTTTTATTTAAAATATATAAAAAAATAAAAATTTATGCACATTTATATTCATATCCCATTTTGTGATAGAAAATGTAGTTATTGTCGTTTTGCTTCTATTTGAAGATTACAAGAATTACAAATAGAAAATTATGTATTAAGTCTTATTGATGAAATAAAAACCTCAAAATATATTTCTCAAGAAAAAATTAAAACGCTCTATTTTGGTTGAGGAACTCCAGGAGTTCTAAAATTATCTCAATTAGAAAGAATTTTTGAAGTTTTAAAACAAAAATATATTTTTGATGAAAATATAGAAATTACTCTCGAAACTACTCCGACTAATGCAACGAAGCAAAATATTGATTCATGGGAAAAAGTAGGAATAAATCGCGTTTCTATGTGAGTTCAAACACTCAATCAAAAAGCATTAAATGAAATTCAAAGAGGAAATAAATGAGATATTTTTGAAGCATTAGAAAATCTAAAAAATACAAAAATAAAGAATATTTCCATAGATTTTATTTTGTGATTGCCTTATGTAGCAAAATGAGAAATTTCTCAAGATATTGTAAATATTTGTGAAAAATATGATTTTATTACGCATATTTCGGTATATATGCTCGAAGAATATTATGAACCCGATAAGATTGTTGAGCATAAATATGATGAAATTACTTATCCTGAAAATTGGGTAGATTTAGGTCTAAAAGACGAAGATTTTCAAGAAGAATATAAACAAACTCAAAAAACTTTAGAAAATTTTGGATTTCATAAATATGAAATTTCTAATTATGCAAAGTGAGATTATGAGTGTGAACATAACAAAGCCTATTGGTCGCATAAAAACATGTTTGCATTTTGACTTTGAGCGTATTGATATTTCGAAAATACTCGTTTTAGAAACAGTGAAAATTTCATGGATTATTATGCGAGAAAAAATATTATTCTCGAAAAAAATTCTCCAGAAGATATTTTTATAGAAAACCTAATGTTTGAACTTAGAACGACCTGAATTACTGGAGAAACAAAAAAGAAACTCGATAATATAAAAATAAATTATTTTTTAGAAAATAATTATTTAGAAGAAAAAAATAATAAAATTATTCTTACTTATAAATGATTTCCAGTGATGGATTATATTTTATGAGAAATTTTGTAAAATAAAAACCTATGCAATTGCATAGGTTTCTCAAAATTATTTAGAATTAAAATTATTATGCATTGTTTAATAATTTTAATTCAACAATACTTGCTTGTTTATAGCATTTTTTTGGCAAAGTACTGATTTCTTCGATAGATTTAATTCTACCATCTACTTTCTTTTTTTGCTCAGCAGTTCTATCTTGCGCTAATGAATTGGCTAATTCAAAGAATAGAACTTCTCGCATCGTATTACTTAAATGAAATTGGGATTCTTCTACCCAATTATCTGTTTTACATTCATTTGCAAAAGCAGATGAAGTAAGTGTTAACGTTGCCATTGCAATGAATAATTTTTTTTTCATTTTTTAATCCTCTATTTTGCAGAATTGCAATATATATTATATGTAGAAAATATTTTTTGTAAAATAAAAAAATCAAGATGTATACATCTTGATTTTTATTTTTCGGTTTATTTTTAGTCTGCTAATTGTACTTTAATATGATCAAATAAATGATTTACTAAATCGTCTAATTTTTTAAAATCTTCTCTTTCAGATCTAAAAGAATTTCCATCAAAACTTGCTTGGATTTTACCATTAAATTCACCTTTTTTATTTTTTTCTAGTGAAATTTCCATTGTACCTTCAGAATCTTCTTTGTTAAATTTTTTTAAGTAGCTATCTAATTTGTTATTTAAATTTACATCTATAAGTCTTTCAACTACTTCTTTAGATCCTTCTAATTCGTTGTCTAAATGTAATTTTACTTGTAATTCCATGTTTACAAATGTTTAAAAATTAATGTAGAAATATTTTATCACACTTCACATCAAAAGCAAACATTTGCGTGTGAATTTTATAATTTTAGTTTGAAATATTTGTTTTTTACTGTATATTAAAACAAATTCTTAGAATAATTTTTAAGGAAAATATTTAATAAATATTTAAATTTACGATGAAATACGAAAAAGTTATAGGGTTAGAAATTCATATGAGAATCAAATCTGATACAAAAATGTTTTGTGGATGTAAAAATGCACTTTCTATTGATGTAGAAGCAAATGAAAATACTTGTCCAGTTTGTATGGGATTCCCGGGAATGCTGCCTGCATTAAATGAAAATGTAGTGAAACTTGGTTTACTCGGTGGAATGATGATGAATTGTGAAGTAAATAAACACTCACGTTTTGATAGAAAAACATATTTTTATCCAGATAATCCAACGAGTTATCAAATTACTCAATTATATGATCCAATTGTAGGAGCGGGAAGTGTAAAAACAATTGTAGATGGAAAACCAAGAGATTTTGGGATACATCATATGCATTTAGAAAATGATGCATGAAGTTTAAAACATGTTTCAGGGAAAACTCTTTGTGATTATAACAGAGCCTGAGCACCACTTATGGAAATAGTTACAGATCCTGTTTTTAGAGAAAAAGAAGAAGTAATGGAATTCTTAAGAGAATTACAAAAAGTTATGAGAGCAGCTGGAGTTTCAGATGCTGATATGGAAAAAGGTCAAATGAGATGTGATGTAAATTTATCTATCAGACCAGAATGAAGTGCAGTGTTATGAACAAGAACGGAACACAAAAATGTAAATAGTTTTAACGGTATTTGAAGATTAATAGACTTTGAATATAAAAGACAAGTAAAAGTAGTAGAATCAGGATGAGAAGTTGATCAAGAAACAAGAGGTTGGGATGATGAAAAATGAGTTTCAACTATTCAAAGATCAAAAGAAGATGCTATGGATTATAGATATTTTCCAGAACCAGACCTATTGCCACTAAATTTATCAGATGAATTTATAGCTGAGGCTGAAGCTATGAAAGTAGAACTTCCAATCACAAGAAGATTACGTTATTTAGAAGAATATAAACTCGGAGAAGATGATGCAAGATTATTAACAAGTGATAGTGAATTATCAGATTATTTTGAAGAATTAGTTGCTCTGACTCAAGATCCTAAAAAATCATGTAGTTATATCACGACTATTTTATTAGCAATTATTAAAGAAACACAAGATTTAGATTCTGTAAAAGATCTAAAATTTAATGTTTGAGAATTAGCTACAGTAATAAAATTGGTAAATAAAGATGAACTTTCTTCAACAAATTCTAAACTTGTAATTGAAGAATTAGTGAGCAATGGTTGAAATGCAGATGAAATAGTTGATGCAAAAAACTTGAGACAAAAAAATGATATGTGAGCACTCGAAGCAATCGTAGATAGCGTTATTGAAAATAATGCAAAACAAGTAGAAGATTATAAAGGATGAAATGAAAACATTTTTGGTTTCTTTGTATGACAATGTATGAAAGCTTCTAAAGGGCAATGAAATCCTAAAATCTTTAATGAATTATTAAAGAAAAAATTAGGATAAGAGATAAAAATCGTTTAAATTTATCAAAAAAATATATTTTAAAACTAGACTTTGCAAAAAGTCTAGTTTTTTTGTACTTTTATTTTTTGCACCTACTAAAATTATATGGTATTATTTATTAGAAATATCCCTCGAGGAAACAAATAACTACTTACAACGAAAATATGTTGATTGAAAAAATCTTAAATTTTTTGAAAACAAATAAAAAAACTCTATTTTATATAGCATTTATTGCTGTATTTTTTATGATTTCTACTGACGGAGTATTTGCAACTGAAGGTGCAGAAACCACTTGAAAATCAGAATCAACAGATTTATATAATGCTTTAATTCAAACTGTTTCAACAGGTATTGGAATGCTTTCTAGTATAGTAGGGTTATTTTTAAATCCGAGTTGGACAAATGGTACAGGTATTTGATTACATGTTCATTTAAAAGATTTATGGATTATGATTTCAAATATAGTTTATGTAATATTTGCATTTTTGCTTATTATTATAGCTTTTATGAATATTATTTGAAAATGAGATAAATGGGAATTAAAACAAGCACTTCCAAAATTTTTCATTTGAGTACTTATTGTTCCATTTTCTTGGATGTTTGTTCAAGTAGTTATAGCTATTTCATCATTTTTATCGGTTTCAGTATTGATGCTTCCGTATGATGTACTTTCAAATTCTCCTACAAATTCTTGGGAAGAAATTAAAGCTAAACCAGTTTGTACAACGTACATCGTTGTATCTAAATCTCAAGGTAAAGATCAATCTGCAAATACAGCAAATACAAGTTGATGTGGAGGAACTACACCTATTGCTGAATTATTAAAATCAGATGGAGTATATGGTCTGCTTAATATTTATACATATGGAATCTTTTCACTTGATCAACTCAGTCAAATAAATGGTCAAGAAGTAGATTCGTTCACAAGTTTATTTAAAATTGGTATAAACTTAATCGTTATTTTACTATTTGCTATAATTTATTTTATACTCATGGTGAGTTTATGTCTCGCATTATTTGTAAGATGAATGTGGTTATGGATGTATATGATTTTCTCACCAGTATTTGGGTTGCTATATTTCTTTGATAAATCTAAAGATGGATTTATGGAAGGGAAATTTAGTATAAGTGAATTTGTATCACTGGCTATGGTTCCTGTATACGTATCAGCTGCACTTGCTTTTGGTTTATTATTTATATTTGTAGCAGGATCCTCTTTTTCAGATGAATCTGACTCTGATGGATTTGTAGATTATAAAGATGAACCAGTTACTTTTTCAGATTATCCAGGTACTTCTTCTGGAGCTGAGATTTCAAAAGAAGCCTGAAATGGTCAAAGAATTACTATTCTGGAAAACTTTAATTTAGATATGTATGGTGATTTTGTTACCAGTTGAAAACAAACAGATGGATTATTTGATGTAATGAAATCTGGTTTTGGGACTCTACTGATGCAATTATTTGGTCTCGCGGTACTTTGGGTAGCTGTAATGGCTGCAATTAACCAAAGTAAGATTACTCAAGCTGTGGTTGAACCAATTGCTTCTTTTGGGAAACAAGTTGGTGGGCTGATTCAAAAATCACCACAATACGCTCCAATATTTGGTGGTCAAAGTATGCAAAGTATACAACAAGTATGAGGAAAAATTACAGGTGCGGCTAATCAAGTTTCTATTGATAAAGCAAATAACTTTTCTAAAAAACTTCCATTCTTAAATGAATCATCAGTAGATAGGACAAGTAAATTGCAAGAAATATCTAATAGGATTGAGACTAATTATGGAAATAGTAATATAGCAAGTAAGTCATTAAAAAATGAATTTATTGAAATATTAAAAGCAGCAGATTGAGATGCTTCTAATATGGTAAATTCTCCTGATTTTAAAACAGCTTTTCAATCGTTAGGTAAAAAAGTTGGTTTAACTACAGGTGAACTAGCAAACTTTGATTTCAAAGATGAATCAAAAATTGCTGATACAGTAATAAGACAAATAGAAGGTAAATTTGATGATAAAACAATAGGTTTACTAGATGGTGTTTGAAAAAACTGATGAACATTTGGTAAATCTGAATTATCAGACTTAGTTTCATCAGTGCAAAAATGAGATATAAAAAATAATAGTAATGTTATAGATGATAAAATCCAAACTACTCAAGAGAAAGCATGAAATGTAAATTATTATAACATAAGTATTTGATGAGATTCTGTTGGTAATGTATCAGATGGTAAATTAGTTGATATACCATGATTACTAGATATTGAACAACAAATATCTAAGATTAGTGATAAACTAACAAGTACATATCAATGAGATATAAATAATTCAGAAACATTAAAAAAACATATTAATGATGAATTGTATATAAAAGATGAAGATCAAGTTGATAATATAATTAAAAAAGTACAAAAAAAAGATAATTCATAAAAAAACCTAACTAAAAGTTAGGTTTTTTATTTTGAAAAAAATAATTTTTGGAATAAATCTTTGTATGAAATAATTTCTACTTTATCGTATATATATTTTCTTATATTCAGAGATGCTACATTTTCTAAAAGTATATATTTTTTCCCATTTGCTGGAACTTTGTTGAGGCGATTAATTTCTTTTTTTATCTCTTGTTTATCTTGAGAATTGAAAAAAGTAAGACATATTTCTTGCTTATCTTTTTTGATATAAAAATCAAATTCATAGGTTCCATTTATTCCGGAGAATATTTCATATCAATATGCGAGTAACTGTTGATATAAAAAATTTTCTTTTTTTATTTGTAAATTTCAAGTAAATAATCAAAGAGAATTTCTCATTCAAGTATCAGTGAAATAATATTTTGATTTTGTTGAAATTATTTTTTGTTTCTTAAAATCATATGGATTTACTCCATGTATGATTTTGGATTGTTGAGAAAAATTTGTATAATCAATAACTGTTTTTAGTGATATTTGTATATGTTGATTAATACATTTATGTAATTCTCTTAATGAAAAGAATTGATTGTTTCTTGCTAAATATCTAATAAAAAAATCAAATAATCATATATTCTTTACTCAAAAACTGTGATAAATATCTTTTGTGAAAATATCATTTAACATCAACTGTAAATGTTTTTTTCTGAAGTGATTATGTCATAAAAGTAATACTTCAGGGAATGTACCGTATTGGATTTGATTTTCTAGATCATAATATTTTCAAATATTATTTATTTTCTCTGGATAAATATTAATTTCTTCACAATTATTTATTTTTATACTGTTTGAAATTATTATTATTTTATATTTGTTAACGTCAAGATATACAAAATTTAAAAAATCTTTTATTTTATCTATTTTGTTTATATTTTTTAATACTACTATTTTTATAATAGGATTTTTCTTTATTTCCTGTACAAATATATTTTTTAGATCTTCTGCAGATTTAATTTGATTGTTTATATCAAAATTCTTATCAAAGTGAAATATTTCTTTTTCTCTTCAGATTTTTTTTAATAATTCATTTATAATACTGGTTTTTCAAGCATTATGGATTCCATTTACTATGACAACTCTTTTATTATTGAGTTTTTCAATTATTTCTCTTATCTTTTCAGAATGTTGAAAAAATATTGATGTTTGAAATAATTTGTCTTTATGGTTCGTTAATTTATTATTTGTCATATTATGAGTATATAAATAATTAATAAATATATATTATATTCTCGAATATATAGTAAAATATTAATTTATCAAGCTTTAATAATGAATTTGTAGAATAAATAGAGAAAAAATATTTATTTTTTGGAATTTTTTTATATAATTCTATGGAAAATTTAAATAATTATACCGTTCAAATAAATACAATTATGGAAAAACAAATTCAAAAATTATTACAAGAAATTATATCGAAGAATTTTAATGTATCGTTAGAAGAAATTAAACTCGAGTTTCCACCAAAAAAAGATCTATGAGATTTTGCTTTTGGTTGTTTTGTATTATCAAAAGATTTAAAACAAAATCCTGCGATGATAGCTCAACAATTAGCAAATCTATTAGAACAACAAGACTTAATAGATCAAGCAAATGCTGCATGAGCGTATGTAAACATGAAAATTTCTAAACAAATTTTTGTAGATGCATTAAAAAATATGTATGAATCTTTAGATACATATTTATTTCCAAATGTCTGAAACAGTGAAAAAATAATTGTAGATTATATTGGAGCGAATGTTTGAAAACCTCTTCATATTGGTCACATGTGTACTCCAAATATTGGTCAGGCAATGATAAATGTATATAAACATTTATGATACGATGTTATTTCTGATAGTCATATTTGAGATTGGGGAATTATTTTTGGTAAACTTATTACAGCTTATAAACTTTGGTGAGAAGAAGAAAAACTCCATGAAAATGCCGTTGAATATTTACTCGAATTGTATGTAAAAATAACAGCTGAAGCAGAAAGTGATGATACATTAGAACAACAAGCAAGAAATGCTTTTAAATTGTTATCTCAAGGTGATGAAGAGTCAAAAAAGCTTTGGGCAGAATTCACGTCATATTCAATAAAAGCTATGAATGAAAACCTGAATCAACTAAATGTATTTCCACAATACAATATTTGAGAAAGTTTTTATGAAGGTTTGGGACTTCCAAAAATGGAAGATTATCCAGATTTAACAGACGATATGCATGCTATTGTTGATGAATTAGTAAAAAAGGGAATTGCAATAAAGAATGACGATAATTCAGTTTGAGTAGAGTTTTCAGATGAATCAAAACTATCATCTTGTATCTTACAAAAAAGAGATGGAACTCATGGGTACTTAGCAAGTGATTTAGCTTGTATAAAGTATAGAATACAAAATTGGTCACCAGATAAAATTGTATATTTTGTTGATGTTCGTCAGCAACTTCATTTTAGACAAGCCTTTGAAATAGCAAATCAAGCAGGTTGGTTAGATTGATTATCACAAGATCATAAAACAGAATTATTTCATGCATACAATGGATTTATTTCTGGAAAGGATGGGCCATTTTCTACGAGAAAATGAAATATTATCAGAATGTCAGATCTTTTAACTGAAGCTCAAGATAGAGCGAAAGCTATTATTTTAGAAAAAAGAGATGATATCTCAGGAGATGAATTAGATGAGCTTGGTAAAATTATTTGAATTTGAGCAATTAAATATGGTCATCTTAAAAAATCTCGTGAAACAGATATGATTTTTGACTGGGATGAATTTATGACTTTTGAAGGAAATTCATGACCATATATTCAATATGCGTATGTAAGAGCGAGAAGAATTTTAGAAAATTTTTGAAATGATTTAGATTCTACTGTAAGTTGAGTATTTAGTGAATCTGAAGAAGTAGACTTAGTCAAAAATATAAATTCATACAAAGAAATACTATTAAAAACAGCAGATACAAATATGCCACACCATTTATGTAAATATGCTTTTGAGTTAACAAAATCTTTTAATAGTTTTTATAATAGTGTACATATTTTAAATGAAGAAGATGATTCTAAAAAAATGATTCGTTTACAACTCGTAGAAGTATTTTCTCAAACACTGAAAGAATCATTCTGAATTCTTGGTATAGATATGCCAGAAAAAATGTAATAGTCATTTCTATTATTAAATAATAATCCATCCGGCTTTCAGCCACCTTCCTTTGCCAAAGGAAGGAAAGTAAAAAACAGTATATAAAAAAATATTATGCTTCCTTTGGCAAAGGAAGATCTCCGAAGGAGTGATGGATTTTAACTATAGAACAAAACACAAATGGTAGATTATAATAATTTTGCAAAGACATTTTCGAAATCTCGTAAAAATATGAAATGGGAAGAAATGGAATATTTTTTAGAAAAATTAAATATAAATAGTTCAACTAAAATCTTAGATGTTGGATGTGGAAATGGACGTTTTTTATGAGAATTAATACAAAATTTTTCACAAAAAATAAATAATCAAAATTATACTTGAGTAGATTTATCTTCTGGATTATTAGAAGAAGCAAGGAAAGATTATTCTGATTTTGATTTTCAAGAATTAAATATGTTAGATTTGGATTCACTAAATACATCCCCTCGTTCCTCGGTACTTCCTTTGACATCAAAGGAAGACAATAAAGAACAACAGTATTTTTCTGATATATTTTTCTATGCGTCATTTCATCATTTACAAAAAATAGAAGATAGAAAAAAAGTATTAAAAAGTGTGTATAATTTATTAGAAAAATGATGAAAAATTTTTATGACAAATTGGGCTTTAAACTCAGATTTAAATAAAAAAAGATATTCTAAAGCTGAAATAGAAGATTCTCAAAATGAATTTGGGAGTGTAGATTTTAATATTAAACTTGCTTGAAATGATAGATATTATCACTGTTTTTCTCTACAAGAATTAAAAATATTATCGCAAGAAGTTTGATTTAAAATAGTCGAAAATAGATTATTTGAAAATGACAGAAATTTTATAACAATTTTAGAGAAATAAAAAAATCCCAAAAAGGGATTTTTTTATTGTGCAAAATCAGTAACCGCATATGGAATACCATAATCTCATGAATCACTTGCATCAGTTTGTATAGATTCATTGAGTAATACATTTGCTGGGTCAGATCCAATTAATGTTTCTGGGTAATCTTCAGGATTTGAAAAATTTGATCTATCATAATCTCAAACAATTTTTGTAATATAACCTTCTTCACCTTCTTGTTTAAGTGTGAAAGCAATATTATAATAATTTCATTCTTGATTAGCAGGCCATCTAAATGATTTTTTATAAATACCGTAAACATATCTTCCTATACCTTGGTCAATCATATCTGCATTCGATCCTACTTTTATATCACCAACTTCTGGGTCATATAAGTCTTTTGATAAATATTTTCCTAATTGATCTTTTCCTATAGTACCTTTAGCACCAATTTGTCCTATAGAGCCAGAACCTGAAATTGTTCCACCACCTTCGGAATCTACCACACTAGCAATAGAGTCACCATCATAAGTAACTGTTATTAAGTTTGATTTAGTTGCTACTGTTGATCCAGTATATCACCATAAATTTTCTGATGAATATTCTCCAACTTTAGGATAATAATTTTTATCAGCTTTATATTGCATTAAAGAACTTTCAATAGTAGCTACATCACCAATTTTTCTCCCAGCATTTGCTTTATCAACTGCTCCACCAAAGTTTTGGTATGCAACCACAGAAATAATAGATAATATTGTTATAACCACGAGTAATTCTACGAGCGTAAAGGCTTTATTTGAAATATTTTTCATAGGAAGTGTAAAAATAATATATAAACTATTTTATAATATAATTTTTTGAAACGAAGTAAAGAAAAAATTAAAAATTAGAGTTGATTTTTCTCCATAGAAAGTATATACTCTATTATAAATATTTTTAATAAATATAGTATGTCATATATTAAGATAGATAAAAAAGTTGAAGCCATCATCCGAAAAGTGAAAAAATATATGACATGATATACTCCAGCTCATATTCATGAGCAAATCTGGAATGCCTATATTTACGCTCGTGATGCGCACGAAGGACAAATGAGAAAATCTTGAGATCCATATATTATCCATCCGGTTGAAGCAACAGATATTTTGCTTTCTTTACAACCAGATATTCATACGATTCAAGCTTGTTTATTACATGACGTGATTGAGGATACTCCAAAAACAAAAGAAGATATTTATGAAGAATTTTGAGACGAAGTAGCATTTTTATGTGAATGATTAGCTAAATTATCAAATGTTCGTTATAAATGAAAGCAACGTGAAATAGGGAGTCTTAGAAAAATGTTTATTGCAATGGCAGAAGATTTGAGAGTAATATTTGTAAAACTCTCAGATAGACTTCATAATATGCAAACGCTTAAATATCATCCAAAACCAGAAAAAAGAGAAAAAATTGCACTCGAAACTCTCAATATATTTTCTCCAATTGCTGATAGATTATGACTCTATAATTTAAAAAATTCTCTTGATGAAGAATGTTTTAAAATACTTCATCCAAAAGAATATAAAAATATAGCAAAACAACTTAAATCTCTCGAACAATCAAGTGAAGCATTTATGAGAGATGCAAAACAAGAAATTACTCAAGTTATTTGAAATGAAATAGAAAATTTTGAAATCGATTATAGAGTAAAATCTATGTTTTCGATTTATAAAAAAATGCAAAAAAAATGACTGACTGATATTAAAAATTTATATGATATTTTTGGGACGAGAATTATTGTAAAAGATTTATCTGATTGTTATAAAACTTTAGGTATTATCCATAATAAATGGCCACCACTTCCGTATAGATTTAAAGATTATATTGCTCTACCAAAGCCAAATGGATATAAAAGTATTCATACGACAGTTGTTTGATTATTAAAACAACATAGACAACAACCAACTGAAATTCAGATTAAAACTTTTGAAATGAAGCAATATTCGGATATTTGAGTTGCAGCTCATTTTGAATATAAAGAAAGATGATCTGTGGTTTCTAAAGAAGTGGATTGGGTAAAAGAGCTCAAAGATGTTGCACAAAATTTAGAAGACAGTGATTTTATGGGATCGTTAAAAATTGATTTATTTAAAAATAGAATTTTTGTTTTTACTCCAAAATGAGATCTCATAAATCTTCCTCATGGATCAACTCCAGTAGATTTTGCATATTATCTACATACTGATTTATGAGATCATTTAAGTATTGCCCGTGTGAATGAAAAAGTTCATCCACTTGATCAAGAACTTCATAATGGTGATAGGGTAGAATTAGTGATTGATAAAAATAAAAAACCAAATCCATTTTGGATTTGATTTGTAAAAACAGCAAAAGCAAAAAACGCGATTAAATGATTTTTGAAAAAAGAAGACAAAGATATTCATAGAGAAAGAGGGAAAGATTTAGTGAACAAATATCTCAAAAAACTCTGACATGAATGACTCGATAAAGATATGACGTTATTAAAAAATCTCAATGATAGAGTTTATTCTCAAGAAGAACGTTGGCAATTACTTGAACAAGTGGGGAATTTAAGTCTCAATCCAAATAGTATTATCAAGAAAATAATTGCTTCAAATCAGCTTATTTTTGATAGAATTGAAGAAAAAAAGAATGATGAAATAATTGAGCTGGAAGATATTTCAGATAAAAAAGATACCTGTGAAATTGATACAAGTATAAATAATATTATTATTTGAGGAGAATCAAATCTAGATTATAAACGTTGTTATTGTTGTAGAAGAATGCTTCCACTAGAAATCGTAGCGCATATTAATTCATTTTGAAAATTTACGATTCATAGACGTGATTGTAAAATTCTTAGTTGAGTGAATAAAGATAGATTACTACCAGCCTATATTCTAGGAACTCAAGACGAAGAATTATGATATCATATCAATATTGTATTCAAAAATAATACTGGAATATTAAAAGTGCTTACGGAAATAATATTTTCTATGCAAATTGATATAGATGAAATATTATCGAAAAAATTATGAAATATGTATATGTCTTTTGATTTAAAATTAAAAGTTCAAAATCATGATTTTATGGTAATTGAC
Organism: uncultured Candidatus Altimarinota bacterium; assembly: GCA_964022365.1. Classification (GTDB taxonomy): domain Bacteria; phylum Patescibacteriota; class Gracilibacteria; order BD1-5; family UBA6164; genus CAJXJP01. The sequence continues at coordinate 116,699 of CAXHZN010000004.1, read as the reverse complement.
AGATTTATTGAAAGAATTCAAATGACATTTGCAGATGATTTAATAAATTATAAATCAGAAGAACTATAAAAAAACCAGAAAAACAAAGTTTTTCTGGTTTTTTTATTAATAATGAATGTAAAAATTATTTTCTTAAAGATAATTTTTCAATTACATTATTATATTTTTCAACATCTTTTGATTTTAAGTAAGCAAGAAGTTTTCTTCTTTTTGCTACCATTTTTAAGATACCTCTTCTTGAGTGGTTATCTTTTTTATGTTCTTGTAAGTGGTCTTTTAAGTTTTCGATTTCTGCAGTTAAAATTGCAACTTGTACAGCAGGAGTACCAGTGTCTCCAGCTTTTTCACCAAAATCAGCTACGATTTGTTGTTTTACTTCTTTAGTAACAGCCATAATATGTATTTTACATAATAAAAATAGTGTGATGACCAGAAAATACACTAGTAACATCAGCCAGCAGATTATATGAAAAAATTATAAAATGACAAATTAAAATTGAAAAATAATCATTGCGAGGTAATATAAGAAAAATTAATTTAAAAACACAAAAAAAATATGCAAAATTATGCAGCAAATTCAAGAAAATTTATTTTCGAAACCTATAGATTTGATGTCGCTTCGATGCAGGCACATTTTTATTATAGTTTATTAGACGAAAAAAATCCTGAAAATACAAAAGGTTTTGAAGAAATTATAGATTTTGATGATCCAAATTTTGATATTCGTGCAGATATAGATTTTACTGTGTTAGAAAATATTTTATTTCATCTGCATTTAGCTTTAGGAATAAGTTATTATAAAGCATATCCAACCGAAAAATTAATAATTAAATCTTGAAATATAGATGAAGAATCTTTAGGCTTTTGGAAAAAATTTTATATCAACTGACTGTGAGAATTTTTATTTCAAAACAAAATTTCTCCAAAAAATTTATTTCAATTTGAATGTATTTCTGACAGAAATATTGAAAAAAAAGAATTTAGTATTTCTGAAAAATCACTTGTTCCAGTTTGATGAGGAAAAGATTCTATTGTGAGTTTAGAATTATTGGCAAAAAATAATTTTGAATTTGATACATTTGTATTTTGAAAAATCGATAATATTAAACAAGATTGTATAAATATTTCTGATAAAAATAATTTTTTCGTCAGCAGAAAAATTTCTGAAAATTTATTTCAACTCAACAAACAATGATATTTTAATGGACATGTTCCAATTACAGGGATTATCGCTTTTGTGATGCATTGCGTTGCGTATATTTATGATTATAAATATTTAGTTTTATCAAATGAATTATCAGCAAATTTTTGAAATACACTTTGGCAATGAGTAGAAATTAATCATCAATGGAGTAAATCTCTAGAATTTGAAGTGGATTTAAAAAATTATGTAGAAAAAAATATTTCAGAAAAAATAAAATATTTTTCTCTTTTGAGAGGAATGTATGAAATAAAAATTGCAAAATTATTTTCCCAATTATGAAAAAAATATTTTAGTACTTTTTCGAGTTGTAATAATAATTTTAAAATACAAAAAGAAAAAAATCATAGTGGAATTTGGTGTAATTCTTGCCCAAAATGTTCTTTTGTTTATACTATGTTACATCCATTTTTATCGTCAGATGAAATACATAAAATTTTCTGAAAAGATTTATATTCGGATGAAAATTTAGAAGAATTATTTAGTGAACTATTATGAATTTCTTGAATTAAACCATTTGAATGTGTAGGAACAAATCAAGAAGTAACTTTAGCGATGTATTACAGTTATAAAAATTTTACTTGAGAAAATTTGCCATTTATTCTCAAAATATTTCAAGAAAAAGTACTTGTGAATTTCGAAGAAAACACTATAAATACATTAGAAAATTTATTATTTACGATTGATGAAAATAATATTATTCCAGAAAAATTTAAAAAAATCTTATAAAAAATAAAAAATATGAGGGCAGAAAAACAAATTCAAAAATTACTCAAAAAACTAGATTCTATAAATAGATTGTACTTTGTTGCATGATTTTTTGTGTTATTTTGCTTATTTATTGTCAGTAAAATATTTCAATATACTGTTTTTGATAAATCATTTTACGCAGAATTAGCCGATAATCAACAAATCTGAGAAGTAACTGTTCCTGTGACAAGATGAAGTATTTATAGCGATACAAATGACGGAACTATTTTAGCAACTTCTTTAAATTTATATGATATTGCTATTGATCCTCAAGTTGAATGATCAAAACAAAATTTACAAAAATTTTTAGTTGAAGTAGTATATAAAGAAACATGTGAAACTGTAAATCGTAATGATTGTTATGATAATATTTTAAAATTTCTAAAAAAAATAGAATTACCAGAGTTTCAATATAATCAAGAATATATAAAAAAATTAATTTGAGATTTTTTATATGAGAAAATTAATCAAGAATTTGTAAATAGTGTATTTATTGATAAAGAACTTGATCAAATAAAAATTGATGCAATAAAAGCATTAGGATTGCAATGAATTTATCCAAATTTTCCATATGTTTATGCAAATCCTCAAGAAATAACTCAATTGGAAACAGTGGTAGAAAAATTATCCGCAATCATGAATATTGAAGAAGATAGATTAAATTCACTTCTTAGACAAAGAAAAATCCGTTATGTTCCTATAATGAATAAATTGTCTATCACAGCTTCTGAATATGTAAAAGAATATCTTGATGAAGAGCAAACAGCCTTAAAAAGTGGTTTAATGGATAAAGAGCAAAGAGTATGAAGCTTTGTTATTTTAAATCCTAGACCAAATAGATATTATCCAGAAAAAGATATTGCCTCTCAAGTGACATGATTTGTCGACGGATGATGAAGAGGGCATTATGGTTTAGAATGATATTTTGATGATTATTTAAAATGAAATAGTGGGAAACTGGTTTCTAGAAAAGATATTTATGGGAGAATAATTAATCCTATTTGATTAAACGAGAATAGTTGAGATACTCAATGAGTTGAAATTCATACAACAATCGATAGAAATATACAAAAAAAAGTAGAAGAAATTTTAGAAGACGGAGTAAAAAAATATAGAGCAAATAAATGAACAGTTGTAGTCATGGAACCAAAAACATGAAGAATTTTATCAATGGCAAATTATCCAACCTATGATTTAAATAATTTTTCTGATGTATATGAATTAGAAAAAGTACGTTATTCTAAATATCCAAATCCATTAGTTGATTTATTGTGATATCCTGTATTTGTTGAAGATTCTCAAGAAGGAATTAAATATTATTATGATAATAAAGAAATTTTTTTAAGGGAAGCAACAAGAGAAGAATTATGAAATTCTCTTATAGTGAAATATAAATATAAAAATGGTTTTTGACCAGCCGTATACCAAAATGATGCTATTTCTTCACTATACGAACCAGGTTCAATAATGAAATCTATTATTTTTGCTATTGGTTTAGATACAAATGAATTTTGACCAAATGATTTATATCAAGATAATAATAAGTTAACAGTAGGACCTTTTACCATAGGAAATGTTGATAAAACAAACTGTGGATGATTAAAAAGTTTTTCAAATGCTTTGGATTATTCTTGTAATGTTTGATTTGTCCGTATGGTACAAAAATTATGAAAATTAATGGTATATAATTATTTTGAAAATTTTGGTTTTGATTCAAAAACTTGAGTTACTTTAGAGTGAGAAACAGCTGGGAAATTAGAAAATTGGACAAAACTTTGAGATACAAGATTTTATACAAATTCATACGGTTTAGGTATGTCAGTTACTCCACTTCAAATGGCAGCTGCATACTCTGTAATTGCAAATGGAGGATTATATTATACTCCAAGAGTTGTGGATAGTATAGAATTTTCAGATGGGAAAACAATTACCTATAAAACAGAAATACAAAGAAGAGTATTAAAAGAATCTACTTCTAAACTCATGACAAAACTTTTAGTTCATGGTATTACTGATTGAGCTGCTAATAAAGCATATATTGAGTGATATAATTTAGCAGGGAAGACTGGTACTGCTCAGATTGCATCTAGAGGTTGATATGAAGATTGAGTTGCCTCAACAAATGCATCTTTTGCCTGATATTGACCAGCCGAAGATCCGAAATTTGTAGTTATTGTAAAACTTGAAAGACCAAGAACGAGCAACTACTGAGGTTCAACTTCATCATATATTTTCAGAGATATCGCAGAATATTTACTTGATGTATATAAAGTTCCAAAAAAATAAAAAAACTGATTTTTAAAATCAGTTTTTTATTTTACATACAAAATATTTGATATATAGTATAAAAAATTATTTATAATAAAATAACATGAAAAAAATATGAGTTGTTCTGCTATGTTTTTTATTATTTTCTTGTCAAAATGAAGAAGCAATTCCAGAAAATAATAAAAATCTAGAAGAATCAATAGAAAATAAACAAGATAAAATTAATAATAGAGAAATAAAAGAAAATAACGAAGAAAAAATTACATTTTATTGATTATTGACTGATTATTTTGTAAATTATTTATCTTATCAGGATTATCAAAGTGCCTATGAATTAAAATATAAACCAGAATTAAGTTTTGAAGAATTCAAAAAAAATTATGCCTTAATTGAAAATGAAGAATTTGTTATTGATAAATTTGATGAAATAAATGAAGAAAAAACTAAAGCAAAAGTAGAAATTATCTTATTCAATAGAGAAAATAAAAATATGACAAAATATATTTCTATTTTTGAAATGATAGATAATAAATTAAAAACTCTTGATACAAAAATTGTGACACATGAAGTTTTAAATACATTTAAATTTCAAGGTTGAAAAGCAATAGTTGAGTGGAATAAATGAAAGAAAAATTTATTTATTGATACAAATGGCGAAAAAAAGCTTATTTTATCTCGAGAAATTCAATATGATCAGAATTATCAAAGATACGATCGGATTTCTACGCGTTACACATTTAATAATTTTGAATTAATCAATAATAATACGACACTTTTATTTGAAGCAAATCAATGGGAAATGAATATATATTATAGATATAATTTATATGAAGATATTTTATTATGACCATTTTATAATTATGAAAATGCATTAGAGTGAAAATATGATAATTATACTATGGTTAATAATTATTATAATAATCTATCAAATTGAAAATTTGAGAATGCATATGGATTAAAATATCAACCAAATATTTCATTTCAGGAATTTAAGACAAAATATAGTGATTATGAAAATTATGAATATTTTATAGCTTGAAATGAAGCTATATCTGAAAATAGTTCAGATTTTGAAATAGTTTCTCTTAATGAAGTGACCTGAAAAATGGAAAAATTTTTAGTGAGAATAAATTTTTATAAAAATACTTTTGATTCGAAAGTTATAAAAATAATACACGAAGAAACAATACAGAATTTCGAACTTAAAAAGGGAAGTTTAGAAGTTGTATGGAATAAGTGAATAATAGATGCTTTTTATATCTCTGAAGATAATAAGATAAAAATATTTACTTTTTCTCCTCAAATAGATAATAATTCTTGAAAATATTTACCAAAAAATTACTTTATGAGTATCAAGGAAGCTAAATTTTCACAAGAAGAAAATAAGATTACATTTATATTAATTAACTTTGGTAATCAAGAAAAATATGAATATTTACTTGACGAACATATTCTAATAAAAAAATAAAAAATACATATAGAAATTTCTAAATGTATTTTTTTGCAACAAAAAAACACTAGGATACGGCTCGATAGTGTTTGTTTTGTATAATCTGAATAGTTTATTTCAATTTGGTGCGGAGAGAGGGATTTGAACCCTCACGGACGTAATTGTCCACACGCCCCTCAAGCGTGCGTGTCTACCGTTTCACCACCCCCGCGAATAAAAAAACTCAAGTCAAATCAGTGAAGATTCGATTTGAGTTTTTTCTTTTTTATTGAAATGGTGCCGAGAGCGAGATTTGAACTTGCGACACAGGGATTTTCAGTCCCCTGCTCTACCCCTGAGCTATCCCGGCATAAATATTTTCGTTTGCGTTTCAGCGAGACAGATAATATGAAAATTTAGATTAAAGTCAAAACTTTTTTAAACTTTTTTGCTTTTTTTCTTTTTGATTATTTTAGAAAGGTGATTACAATGAGCACAATTATTAAAAATAAAATTAAAAAAATGAAAGTACAAGTATGTCATTGAAAGACCTGCACAGAACGTTTTTGTAAATATATCAACACAAGATTGGAAAATGATAAGCAAAAATTTTCTTTAAATAATGTAATTATAGAGGATTCAAAATGTATGGGCCAATGTAAAAAATGACCAAATGTAAAAATTGATGAAACAATTCATAATTATATGAACCCAGCCAAAGCTGCTGAATTAATTCAACCAAAACCAAAGAAAAAAAAGAAATAAAATAATAATAATTTACTATAAAAAATGGAACTATTTAATACAAAAACAAGAAAAAAAGAAGAATTTAAACCACTTAAACAAGATGCAATAAAGGTTTATTACTGTGGACCAACAGTATATAACAATGCGCACATAGGGAATTTAAGAACCTATGTTTTTTGTGATATAGTTGTGAGATCACTTAAATTTCTAGGAAATAGAGTAGAAACAGTTATGAATATAACTGATGTAGATGATAAAACTATTAGAGATTCTCAAGCAGCGGGAGAAAAATTATCTGATTTTACTGAAAAATATACAGATATTTTTCTAGATGATATTCAAAAATTAGGGATTATTCCTGCAGATCATATTGTACCAGTAACAACTCTTATACCAGAAATGGTTAGAATGATTCAAACTATGATTAATAGAAAAAATGCATATTTAGCTGACGATGGAAGTGTATATTTTTCAGTTAAATCTTTTTCTAAATATGGGAAACTTGCAAATCTTGATATGAAATGAATGAAAGAATCTGTAAGAATTGATAATGATGAATACGATAAAGATTCAGCAGCAGATTTTGTATTATGGAAAGCATATAAACCAGAAGATGGAGAAAATTTTTGGGAAGAAGAATTTTTAATCAATGGAGAAAAAACAATTTTAAAATGAAGACCAGGTTGGCATATTGAATGTAGTGCTTGTAATATGAAATATTTTGGAGCTCAAATAGATATTCATATGGGAGGATGTGATTTAGTTTTTCCTCATCACCAAAATGAAGTTGCACAAACTGAAGCATGTACGAGAAAAGAATTTGCAAAATATTGGTTACATTCAGGTCATCTTACAGTTGATGGTAAAAAAATGTCTAAATCTGCAAATAATTTTTATACACTCGATGATTTAGAAAAAAAATATTCTGATGTAAAAAATTCTGATTTATTTAGAGCTATTCGTCTTGGTTTTATGAATGGTAAATATGGAGATAGTGTAGATTTTTCATTTGATAAAATTGAAGCAAATCTCAATACAATTAAAAAAGTTGATGAAACACTCAAAACTTTATCAAGAAGTATTGATGCTGGTGAAAAAGATGTTTTTGGGATTTCTAGAAATTTTAGAGATGAAATGCAAATTGTTGTTTCAGAATATATGGCAAGAATAGAAGATGATTTCAATATGCCAGAAGCAATTGCAGAATTTCATAGTTTTATAAAATTTGTAAATACTTGAGTGGCTGATAAAACTTTTTCTCTAGAAGAAGAAATGGCTTTAATGGATATGTTTGAAACATTTAACGATGTTTTAGCTATCGTAGATTTTAGTATTATCGAACTGGAAGAAGAAACTCCAGCTGAAATTTTAGAATTATTAGAAAAAAGAAATCAAGCAAAAACTGATAAAGATTTCGAAACTGCTGATACTCTCAGAGATGAATTATTATCTCAAGGATACAAAATTATAGATTCAAGAGAGGGAAGTTATGTAGAAAAAGTTTAATTATTAGAATAAAATATAATGACACCAGAAAATATATTATTAATTATTATTGCTTTGGTTATTTGAGAAGAAAAAAAAAAAAAAACTCTATGATTTTTAAATCATAAAAATAAAGCAGCAGAATTACCACAAGAGCTCAAAGAAGTGTACGATGAAAAAAAATATGCTCAATCTTTAGAATACGAAAAGACGAAATATAGTTTTGGAATGATTTCTTCAATACTTTCGATTATCGTAACACTTGGAATGTTAGCATTTTGAGGTTTTGGATATTTAGATGAATTTGTAAGACAATTTACAGATAATCAAATTGTTATTGCTCTGTATTTCTTTGGAATTATTACATTATTTCAAACTATTATTGGATTACCATTTAGTTATTATTCAACTTTTGTAATCGAAGAAAAATTTTGATTTAATAAAATGTCAAAAAAATTATTTTTCCTCGACACAATTAAATGATTGATTTTATCTGCTCTCTTAGGAGGATGAATTTTATCACTAATTGTTTGGATTTATTCTATTGCTGGAAATAATTTTTGGTGGTATGCTTGGATTTTGATGACATTTATTTCTGTATTTTTCATGATGTTTTATTCGTCAGTAATTGTGCCGATTTTTAATAAACAAACTCCGCTAGAAGATGGGGAATTGAGAAATGCAATCCAAGAATTTTCAAATAAAGTAGGATTTAAACTCGATAATATTTATGTTATTGATGGTTCAAAAAGATCAAGTAAAGCAAACGCGTATTTTTCTGGACTTGGTCCAAATAAAAGAATTGTTTTATACGATACACTTATAAATGACCTGGAAACTCAAGAATTAGTTGCTGTTCTTGCTCATGAAATTGGTCATTATAAAAGAAAACATACATTTCAAATGTTAGCGTTTTCAATTGTACAAACAGGATTTATGCTTTTTGTTTTTGGTTTAGCTTTAAGTTTTCCAGAAGTTTCTCAAGCCTTAGGTTCAAGTGAATGAAGTTTTCATGTTTGAGCAATTGCTTTTGGAATATTATTCGCTCCAATTTCTATTGTAATGGGATTACTTACAAGTTTATTATCAAGAAAAAATGAATATGAAGCCGATGAATTTGCTGCAAAACATTATGATGCAGAAAAATTAATTAGTGCTTTGAAAAAATTATCGAGAAATAATCTTTCAAATCTCACTCCACATCCAGCATTTGAATTTTTCTATTATTCACATCCAAATCCTTTAAAAAGATTTGCTGCACTCAGAAATGTAAAAAAATAAAAAAAAACCGAAATAATTCGGTTTTTTTATTTGTAAAAAAATTATGAGTTTATTGGATCGTAATTATTTGTACATCTAGCTCTCCATAACAATGTTCCATTAGAAGTACTAATATCAAAAGATATGATTTCACTAAGATCAGGAGCTTCTTGATACATACTTAACTTGTATGTTAAAGTTCCATGACCAATTGTTGAATTTATTGGTTTTTGAATAGTTCTCCATTCACCAATTTGATAATCAGATGCACTTATATTAAAGTTTTTATACTTTAAGACATCTGTTAATCCTGCTTGATATTTAAATTGTATTTGTCCATCTAATTTTCAACAAACTGCATCAATTACTTCTACTGCTTGTGCTGTTAAGCAAAAACTAGTAAATGCCATTGATAAAAGTATTTTTTTCATGGTGTGACTCCATATTTTGTTAGGTTTTGTATGTCTGTTTGCTTTAATTTTTAAAAAGAAAAAACGAAATATTGATTTTTTAAATTTTGTCAATAATATTATTTGGAATAAATTTTTATTTTTTTATGTATAATAAAAATGTTACCTATATTAATTTCTACAATAATATATATATTATTGTTAATAATAATTTTTACATTAATTATTTTTTCTCTATTGAGTGAAAATATTTTATTTAGTATTTTCTCTCTTGTATTACTTGTATTTTATTTTTTTCTACTATATAGGAATTATAAAAATAGTAATATTTTGGATGTTTATTTTGGGGGAATATTAATATTATGTTTTATTATATATAATATTTTTTATTTTTTCTCTCAAATTCAAATTAATCAAAATTATTTTGATAATCTCAATAATAATAGTGAAAAAGTATTTTTAGATATAAATATTCAATGTTCTACACAACAGTGTTTTGATAATAGATTTACTCAATTGCAAAATAAAATTGATTCATATGTTTCTTTTGATGATTTAGATATTATCAATCAATATCTTTTAAAAATAGAGCAAGAATCAGCAGAATTCTCACATAATAGAATAATACATTTTGATAAAATAGACTTCATAAAAAAATCATTATATAATACTCTCGAAAAGAATCTCTCATCTATTGATAATCATATTATATTTTCTCAAAACTATGAAAATTATTTACATAACTATAACTCTGATATTATTGATTTTATGAATTCTTGAAATGATATATGAATATTTAATGAGAAATTAAAGCAAAAATACCCAAGAAGTTTTTTTCATATTTATATAAATAAAAAATATTTTTATCAATTTACATATTATCCAGTTGAAGTTATGTATTCATATATTTTGATAATCAACGAAATTGATATGAGAATTAACTCGATTAATAAGAAGTAATTTCTTTGCAATATAAATAAAAAACTGCTATAATTATAGTAGTTTTTTATTTGTAAAAAAATAATGTGATCACAAAATTAAAAAATATGATTTTGGCTGAAAATCCAGTAAATAAAAATAATATTTTAGAAAATCCCGAAAGTAAATTATGAAATTTTATAAATCATTTCATAACTTTTTTGATAATTATTTTTGTAGGGGTATTGGTTTTTGAAAGTTTTTGAGATAATGAGGAAATTTATAAAAAATCTTTATATATTTTTGAAGCAATTATTTCTTTGGTTTTTGCTTGGGAATATTTTTATAGATTATTTAAAGCAGAACACAAACTTTCATTTATTTTTTCTATTGGTAGAATTATCGACTTATTATCATTTCTTCCATTTTTCTTGGGAGTATTTGTTGTTGGAGAATTCTGAAAAGTTTTAAGAATTTTAAGAGTGTTTAGGATTGTGAGGTTATTAAAAAAAATACCTTTAACGCGTTGATTTATAAAAGCAATTTGAGAATATAAAGATGAATATGCTGCAGTAACTTTGTTGTTTGCGATTATATTATTTATCGGTTCTGTTGCAGTTTATTTTACTGAAAGATGAATTTCAGGGACAGAATTCACTTCAATTCCAATGGCACTTTGGTGGGGATTAGTTACGATGACAACAGTGGGTTTTTGAGATATGTATCCACTCACTGATATGTGAAAATTTCTATGAAGTTTTTTGGTGTTTCTCTGACCACTGACTATCTGATTATTTTCGGCTGTAACCGTAATGGTATTTCAAGAAGCTGCTCGTAATCAAAATATTTTACATAAACATACTCGAGGAGTAGTTTGTAAAAGATGTAGAACCATGAATCCTAGAGATGCAAATTATTGTATGAAATGTGGAGAAGAAATGATCAAATAAAAAATACCTAGAATATTATTTTAGGTATTTTTTATTTATATTCTTTGATGATTTGTTTAAATTCTAAAAGATCTTTTTGTAATTGTACATCATTAATTTCATCAATTCTTATTTGTAAAAATTTTTCAATATTTTCTCAGTTTACATTTCGTTGCAATAATTCATTTGTTTTGGGATTTTTTTTCATTTGTCAAACCTTTCAACTTGGACTGCTTGCTACTAAAAATCAAATAAAATCTTCCTGTGTTAATGAATTTATAATTTCATTAGATGGTAAATGAATCATGTTATCATCACTTGTATAAATCTCATTTTGATTTGAAATAACATTTTTTTCGATTTGTGTTTGAATATTTTTATTTTCGTACATTGAGTACAAATATAAAAATATTAGTAATAAAATGAAAGTAAAAATTACTTTTTTCATAATATATTTTTTATAGATAATAATAATTAGATAAATATAATTATTTATCTAAAGGATGCAAACTATTGTATGAAATGTGGAGAAGAAATGATCAAATAAAAAAGCGCTAAAAGCGCTTTTTTTTTAGATAGATTATTGTTCATTTAAAGCAGCATTTATATCTGCATGCGAATGAAAAATATCTGGGTCTTCGCTACGAATCAGAGAATCGATCGTTTCAAAAACTAAATCAGCATCAATACCGAGGTTTGCTAATCTTGAAACATCTGCTATCTCGTTTCCACCCGAGTGAGCTTCAATAAAGAGTTTTATCGAACCATCATCGTGGTATTTAACTAAGCTCACAATAGCATTTTCAAATAGAAAACCTAAACCATCATCTTCAGCATATCGATTTATATATTCAGCAAGGAAATTATGCTGAAAAATAACTAAGGTGTTATTTTTTTCGTTTTGTAAATATTCCATTTGTAATTCATTTTTTACGTGAATCATTGGAACCTTTTTAGACGAAACTTCAAGTGAAGAATCAATTTCTAATTCGACATCAAAATCTATGAGTACACCAACTATTGCATCTAATAATAATTTTTGTAACTGAGTGTTTAATGTGTTCATTCTCGTACTCCTTTTTTTGTTTGAGAATTCTTACCGAATGTAAGATAGCAATATCTTATTGATATATTTTATAAGTCAATTTAAAAATTGACTTATTGTTTTTATCATTATTTATTAAGTTGATTTATTGAACAATAGTTTTTAATTTAATTATCAAAAAACTATTTACAAAAGCCAAAAACTCACTAAAATAAGAGGAAAATATATTTTAGTTTATGAGTTTTTTTTGATGACGAAGAATTTTTATGTGACAACACCGATTTATTATGGAAATGGACCTGTTCATGTTGGGCATTTTTATAGCTCAACTATTGCAAATACTATTTATAAATATCAAAAAATTTCTGGAAATAATGCGAGATTTACAACGGGGATTGATGAAAATAGTCAAAAAGCTGTTATAAAGGCTGAAGAAGCTGGAATGCCAATTATGAAATATCTGGATAATATGGCTGATTCTCATCAAAAAGTATGGAATCATTTTAATATGGATTATACTGATTTTATCAGAACTACTTCGCAAAGACATAAAATCACTGTTCAAAATGTTTTACAAAAATGTTATGATAAAGGTGATATTTACGAAGGTGAATACGAGTGAATGTATTGTGTTGGTTGTGAATCTTTTAAAAAAGACGAAGATCTCGTTTTTAGAAATAAAACTTCGGGAGATACTTTTCCTGTAAGTGATAAAGTTAAACCATCAGAAAATATTGAAAAAGTTTGTCCGGATCATCTGACTCAACCTGATAAAATCAAAGAAAAAAATTATTTTTTCAGATTAAAAAAATATCAAACATGGATAGAAGAATTTTATGAAGCGAATCCTAAATTTGTAAATCCAGATTTTAGATACAACGAAGTAAAAGCATTTGTATCAAGAGGTTTAGAAGATTTTTCTATTTCAAGAGAAACAAATACTTTCGGTATAGAGTTACCATTTGATGATACTCAAGTGACGTATGTTTGGTTTGATGCATTATTTAATTATTATACAAGTTGTATAAAAAGTAGAGCATGAGATAAAAATAATGAAGAATTTATCGATGAGTCAAAAATATTTTGGGAATGAAATAATAAAAATAAAAGAAAAATATTACATGTGGTTTGAAAAGATATCATTAGATTTCATGCAATATTCTGGCCAGCAATGCTTGCAAGTTATTTTGATTTAGGAGAAACTGACTCAGAAGGAATTCTTCATTATAAAGCATCAGATAATGATTATCTACCAAACGAAATATTAACTGGATGATATTTCACAGTTGATGGACAAAAAATGAGTAAATCAATTTGAAATGTTATTGATCCAGTGGAATATTCTGAAAAATATTCAAAAGAATTATTAACTCTGTATATGTTATCAGCTTTTCCAATCGGAAATGATGGGGATTATGACAGAAAAGATGCAATTCTTAACTTCAATGCCAAAATGGCAAATAATTTCGGGAATTTAGTAAACAGAGTCGTGGTTCTCACAATGAAATTAGGTTTAGAAAATGGGTTGACGGGTAATATGAGTTTATGATTATGAGAAATTCAAACTTCATGATTTAAAACTGATAATAAGTGATTTGAAAATATTACAGAAATAAATTTTTCAATATCAGAAAGTTGATTAAATGAATATAATAATATTTTTGATAGATTTATGAAATCGTATAATTTAAAATCATCTCTAGATATAACTTTTAAATTTTTAGATTCTCTTAATAAATTTGCTGATACAAAACAACCTTGGCAAACAATTAAGGATAATGATAAAAGTGAAACTATTGAAACATTATATACTTTGGCTGAATGAGTAAGACAAGTTGGATTAAATCTGTATGCATTTTTTCCAGAAAAAATGTCAGAATTATTTGAAAAACTTGGTTTAGAAAATTATGCTCAAAGGCTAGAAAAAGGTGAGTTAAAAGATCTAAGAAATGAAACTCCAGTATTTAATATTACGGAAAAAGGGAAACCTTTATTTGCGAGATTCGAAGTAGAATAATAATTATTTAAAAATTATGTCCCAAACACAGCAAAATATTCATCTTACAAATAAACAAAAAGCAGCATTACAAAAAGTAGTTACACGTTTTGTAATCATTTGTATTATATTTGTAACATTTTTCCCATTTTCTCTTATCGGATTATTTTTTATTAAAAAAATAAAAAATTATTTTTTGTCGAATAACGAATTATTAGAAATAAAAGCAAAATTAAAAGAATTCTCTCTTGAAAATTGAAAAAGATACAAAAAAAATAATTGATACGGAAATCAATATAAAATAGAAAAACAAAATGAAATATTAGAAAATAAAGAAGAAAAAAGAAATAATCAAAGTTCATTTTATGAACAAAATAGAAAAAAACTTCAAGAAAAATTTTCTGAAAAATTAGAAAATAAATCTGAATCTAGTAAATACGACAATGAAAATTCATGGAGAAATGCTGTAGGGAAGACAACAGCAAAAAATAATAATTTTTTCTGAAATAATAAAAAATCTAAAACTTTTTGAAATGGAAAAAGTATTTGGGATGATTATGAAAGTGTCACTGAAAAATTTAGTTCTAATAAAAAATAATGAAAATAACTATTAAAAACGCATCATGAGAAATCATTAAAACTTTGGATGCAGACTTAAACAAAACTCTTCTAAAACAACTAGAAGCTGAGTGAATTGAAATCCCTTCAGCTTGTTTTACCTGAATTTGTGGAGCGTGTATGTGTGAAATAGAAAAAGGTGAAGAATTTGTAAATAAAGAAGCTACAACTGCTCCAGGTTTCCCGCTTGCTGATGAAGAAGTGATGACTTGTATTGCAAAAGTAAATTCTGATGAAGATGGAGAAATAATTTTAAAAAGTATGTACTAATAAATTAATTTTTTTAAATAAAATAAGATGCCT
Source organism: uncultured Candidatus Altimarinota bacterium (assembly GCA_964022365.1). Classification (GTDB taxonomy): domain Bacteria; phylum Patescibacteriota; class Gracilibacteria; order BD1-5; family UBA6164; genus CAJXJP01. The sequence goes on along the minus strand of CAXHZN010000004.1, from coordinate 101,340 downwards.
CAAAAAATAAGAAAATGCGTTATTCCTGCAGCAGGTTTTGGTACAAGATTTCTACCAGCCACAAAAGCTCTTCCAAAAGAAATGTTTCCAATTATAGATAAACCTGTGATGCAAATGTTGGTAGAAGAAGCTATTTCTGCTGGATGTACCGATATTATTATTGTAACAGGGAGAAGTAAAAGAGCTATCGAAGATCATTTTGATTCAAATATTGAGTTAGAAGAAAGACTCGATAGATCATGAAAATTTGATTATTTAAAAACGGTACAAGGTCTGAATAATATGGCAAATATTGTTTATGTGAGACAACCGTATCCAAAAGGAGATTGAGATGCAATTTTAAGAACAAAAAATCTTGTATGAGATGAACCATTTTTAGTACTATTTTGAGATGATATTATAGATAATAAAGTTTCTGCTGCAAAACAACTTGTTGATACATTTGCAAGAAAAAATGCACCAATCATTGCTACGGTAAAAGTTTGAGAATCAGAAGTTTCAGATTATGGTATTTTAGAAACTTCTAAACCAGATGAAAAAACATTTGAAGTAGAAAAGTTTTTAGAAAAACCAAAATCAAGCGAAACAAATTCTAGAAATGCTGCTATTGGAAAATATGTGATGACACCAGAAATTTTTGATTACTTAGAAAAATCTACTAGTGGAAGCGCAGATGGAGAAATCCGTCTTGCTGATGCTTTAGAACTTATGAGAAAAGATAAAGATATTTACGGTCACGCAGTTGATTGAGATAGATATGATACAGGTTCAAAAATTGGTTATATAAAAGCTACGGTTGCATATGCACTTCAAAGAGAAGAACTTAAAGACGATTTTATAGATTTTATAAAAAGTTTAGATATAAAATAAATTATTACCATATATTTATGACAAAAATAACTACCATTTGAGGTTGAAATGGTCAATCAAATCTCTTGGATGCATTTTATGATTTTTTTCCACAATCAGTAGAAATAACTTCAGTTGTTTCTATGAGTGATGATGGTCGTACAACCTGAGAACTTATGTGAGCATTTAAAAATGAGTTATGACTTCATCTTCCACCACCGGGAGATTTAAGAAGATGTTTATTCTCTTTGAGCTCATCAAAATATAGGGATTATTTTACACTTGTTTTTGAGTATATTTTTCTTAATGAGGAAGAAATTCAAAATTTTACTATTTTTGAATTATTCACTCAAGTAAATAAAGAATTACTATTTTTTGGGAGAGGATGAGATTTAAAATCAGAGTTACAAAAATTTGTTGAACTTGAATCATGAGATCTATATAATTTACTCAAAAAGCAATATGCTAATATTTTAGATTTAAAACTTCCACTCACTTCAGAATTAAAATGACATAAATTTGGTAATATTTTAATGGCAAGTTTATATTACAATTTTGAAAAAAATATTATAACATCGCATAAAAATATTTCAGATAGTTATGATGCAATGATTGATTTTATGCATGATTTATTAGAAGTAAAAGCAAAAGTTGTACCAGTTACGACAAAAAAAGCAAGAATAAGAGCGATATTGTGAAATGGTGAAATCATAGAATCTCAAGATAGAATCTCAAATGTAGCCGAATATTCAGCTGGAATAGCAGATTTAGAATTAGCCGATTGTTCAGCTTGAGCTTCTCACAATACTCAAGTGCATGAAGCAATTGTGCAAGCAGATTATATCTTAGTTTGACCGGGAGATTTATTTACTTCGATTATATCAAACTTTATTATTTGATGAGTTAAACAATCTCTTTTAGAATCAAATGCAAAAATAATTTATATTTGAAATTCTACAAATAAATGATGAGAAACTATGTGACTCACTCAACTTGATTTCATCAATAAAATAGAAAGATTTCTTGGAAAAAGAATAGATTATTTTGTTTTAAATAATGCAAAACCAACTTTATCAGACGATCAAAAAATAGCATTTCAAAATGATATTTCAGTAAAATGAGGGGATTATTTATTTTTATCTCCAGGTGAAAAATCAGAATTAGTCAGAAGAAAAATTGAAATTATAGAAGCAGATTTATTAGATGAAGATAGTTTTTATAAACATAATAAATCAAAAATTTCAAAAGTTATTTTAGATATTATAAAATAATTTTACTAAATACTTTTAAAAAAAGTAAAAATTTTATTCACTTTCTCCTCTTTGATAAAGGGGAGATGCCTGAAAGGCAGAGGGGATTTATATATAAATATAAAGAGATTTAATTTTTTAAAATAAAAAAAATGTTAACATTTTTACATAATAGAAGATGTTCTAAATCAAGAGAAGCTTTAGAAATTTTAGAAAAATCTGGAAAAAAATATCTCATGAGAGAATATTTAAAAAATCCTCTTGATTTTGATGAATTAGAAGATTTACAAGCAAAACTTTGAAATATTCCAGCTATAGATTTCACAAGAACCAAAGAAGCAGAATTTAAAGAACAATGATTAGATAAAAATTCATCTGATCTACAAATATTTAAAAAAATGCAGTCGTTTCCAAAACTAATGGAAAGACCTATACTTATTTCAGACTCAAAAGCTGTAGTTTGTAGACCACCAGAAAAAATATTAGAATTATTAAAATAATAAAAAATGAATAAATTTGCAGGAACACTTACTTTTACTGGAGCAGTAGAAGTAAATAAAATTCAAGATAAGCACTTAGTTGTAAAATCACAAGATTCTCAATACACAACGGTATTTTTACTCGGAAATACAAAACATGAAACAAGTGAAGAACTTATAAAGTCATATAATATTTGAGAACTATTTGCATATGATATTTCTATTTCTACGGAAGATAATATGACAATTTTAAACAATGAAATTGATAAAGAAGGTTTATATGAAGTTGCAAGTTTTGAATCAAGTGAAGCAGATTTACGTGATATTATCGAAAGATTTCAAGACTCATTTGAAGTTATGTGTGTAAGAGAAGCAGAAGAATCAGAAAAATTTGGAAATAGAATTATAAAAGCAGATTTTATTTATTAAAATTTTGTTATTTAACTACTAATCGGTACTTCCAAAAAGGAAGAAATATATTGTTAATCATCTTTTCATGAACTTACATATTCATCTTTGAACCAACTTAGAATATTTTGATTTATTAAATAAGGGATATCTTTTATCGCAAGGAAAAGCGGATAGAGATGTTGCTGGTTTTTTTATGCAAAATTTTCCATGAGAATTGGCAGAAACTATTTCTCCACAGTATGAAGTGAATTTCATGTGAATCAGAGAAATAAAAAAGAAAATTTGAAAAGATGCATTTAATAAAATAGATGGAATTTATTATGGTTCAGATAATTGTGAATATTTATCTGTATATGAACATGAAATAAAAAAAGCTATCGAAAAATTTCAAGAATTTAATAAAAATTATCCTCCACATAAAACCAGAACTTTCACTCTTGTTACTCCATATGTAGGGAATAGAATGCTGATAAAATTAGAAAAAACTTTAGAATATCTCAATGAATTAAAAATTAAAAATCCAATAGAAGTAGTTGTAAATGATTTTGGAGTTTTAAGGCTTTTAGAACAAAAATATACAAATCTAAAACCAATTTTTTGAAGAGTGATTCATAAAATATTAAAAACTCCACTCATAGATACTTTTTGATATGAAGCTCATCCAGCTGGAGAAAAAATCAAAAATAAATCGCAGCAAGAAAAACTTTCTCTGCGTGAAGAAATAGTAAAATGGCAAATGAAATTTTATAATTCTAGTGAGGTATCTTTAGAATTATTTAGAAACTTTTTAGATAAATATTGAGTTCAAAGAGTTGCCTTAGACTTTATGGAAAAAAGAGAAGATTTATTTGATAATTCTCGTTTTTGAAATATAGGTATAGATCTATATTATCCATGGGCTTTGATTTTTACGGGAAGATTGTGTGATACATCTGCAATTGAAAATCCTAGTAGATGAATGTATGCAACTGATGATATTTGTCCAAGAACCTGTAATAGATACGATGTTTCATATAAAATAAAAACGACAGATTATCATATGATTCAAAGATGAAATGCAGGATACAGAAGTGAGTTAAATCTTGATTTTTTAAGTGAAGATTTTGTTAAAAATTCAAATAATAGGCTTGTATTTGCACCATTTATATCAGTTTAAAAATATAAATAGTTTGGTTTTTCAAACTATTATTCAAGAAAAAAAATAATATTCGGTTGAATATTATTTTTTGTTTCATATACTCATGACTACTTAATATTAGGTACAACAAAAAAGGAAAAATATTATGGCAAATTCAACTGGAGTTCGCTGCGAAAAAATCAAAACTTTATTATTAAATCATCAACTTGTTGAGTCAAAAGATCTCAAAGGTTCGGTGATAGATATTGACAATTTAGAAGTAGATTTACAAGATGATTTAGTAAAATTTTCTTGTGATATGCCTATTATTAGGCAAAATAAATGTGAGTTGAATATTTATTTTTCTTGTTGTACAAAACAAGAAATTATAAAAATTTCAGTAAAAATGCTTGATTTAGGACATCTAGAGATTGTTCGAAGTGATATACTTAATTGTATAAGCACTCAAGCAGTTGCATAATATAAATAAAAAAACCTTGCATGAGCAAGGTTTTTTTATTTTTTCTTGCATAATTTATAAAATAAATTATATTTAACAATACAAAATATATAGCACAACTTATTGGAATATTTAAAAATGCTACAAGAAGTTCAAGAGGTAGCAAGGAATGCATTTACGAAAGAAATTTTGTTTAACATTTTACAAAGTGTAGAACAAAAGTACAAAAAAATGATAGGAAATCATTATCAATTAAAAATTGGTTTTGAATTATTAGATCCATCTCAACAATATGAAGTAGAACAAATTAGTTTATATCAAATTGATGAAAATGCTGGTACAGTTATACTTCATACAAAACTTCATAGTTTTGAAATACATGTGAGAGATCCACAAACATTAGCAAGATTACTTGTACGAGAGTATAATGTATTGTCTTGTATTGACGAAATTAAAAATCCAGATAGTTATTTATAACTATCTGGATTGTTTTTTTTATTGATTTTTAAAATCAGCTTCATCGAATAATAGATCAAGTGCTTTAAGTGCTTCGATTCATCCATTATTTGGAATAATTACATAAGCATCTTTTATAATAGCTTCTTTGTTGTTGATTAAAACATCAAGTAAATTTTTATTATAAGCATTGAGATATTGATATTCTCTTAAAAATTGATTGATATAAATTATATATGTACGAGCAAAATAATATTTTTGTTTTTCTTCTAAATATTCATCGATATTTTCTAAACTCGCATTTTCATCATAATTATTAAAATCAACAGTAATTTTTTGTTTTATACTTTCAACTTTTTGATTAGAAACTTGCATTTGTTGTTCAAAAATATTTTTTTGTTCCAATAATTTTTTTAATTGATTATTTGTATTTGTATATCTAAACTCGAGTTGAGAAATATATGCTTCTAAAACATCTTTTTTGTTTAATGCATTTTCTATAAGGTTTTTTATACTGGTTTGAAGTACATTTCTGTATTCTTGTACGGCAATCATATTCGCTCCGATAATATTATCACGAGCTTTTTTTCTATCAAACATGGCTTCTTGTACACTCATCACATCTTGATAAATGGTAGCAGGGAGTTCATTTATCAGTTTGTGATTTGTTCATAAGTTCGTAGTTATTGCAACTCAAATACTTCAAAGATTAGAGTTATTTACTCACTTAAATTGTTGTAGATTTGTTATATTTGGATTGATTTTTGATTGAGACTTTTCAAAACCATTTACAAAATAATATGAAATACCAAAAAATACTATTCCAAGTGAGCAACTCAAAATAAATACTTTTCCAATAAATTTTTTTAAATGTTTCGACATATTCACTAAATTATATATAATTATTCCCAATTATTGTATCACAAAAAACGCTATGAGGAAAATATTTTCTTTGATTTTTTCATTATTTATCATTTTTATTCAAATTCAGAGTGTTTTTTGATATCAAAAACCTGAAATTATTTCTCGTGAGCAGTGGTGAGCAGATGAAGAATATAGATATTTAGATTCAACGTATTGGGAAGAAATTATTGAAAAAAATAAAATTCAACAAGAAAATCAAACCCAAGCACAAAAAGATTATGCCAAAAAACTAGCAGAAAAAAATAAAAATATAAATTCTTATCTCAATACTCATTTTACTGATTATTTAGGAAACACAACTATTTCAAAAAATCAAGACGAAAGGCCTTTAGCTTGGAATATTGCTCATTCGGATGAAATATATTGAATTGTAGTACATCATACTGCGACTCCAGATATTTATGAAGATGACCAACAGGCGCTTCAATCAATTTATAAATTTCATGCACTCACGAGACAATGGTGAGATATTTGATATAATTTTCTCATTTGAAAAAATGGAAAAATTTATGAATGAAGAGCCGGGTGAGAAAAAACAATTGCTGCGCATGATAAATGGAATAATATATGAAATATATGAATTTCACTTATTTGAGATTATTCACACGATGAAATAAATCCAGAGCAAGAAAAAGCCCTCAAACAACTCATGTCATATCTGATTCAAAAATATAATATAGATTTAAATGCCTGAAGTTATTTTCATAAAGAATGTATAGCGCAGGAGTGTGAAAATTCAATTATTTCTGAAAAACTTGATCCAATTATTGGTCACAGAGATGCATGACACACCGATTGTCCATGAGAAGAACTCTATGCTCAGCTTCAAAATATTTCGTTTGAATTGAGAAATGAATTATGATTTAGTCTGATAAATACAGTAAAAATAAAAAAATCTCTCCAAAATATTTCACAAGATAAAATGAATCAACTTTGGTTGAAAATAGATAATTATATGGAAAAATTAGATGAAAATAAACAAGAGGATTGGAAAAAAATTATGTACTTTAAAGAAATCATGAAACATATTTCTGATATAAGTAGCTTTCAAGAAAAATTTGATGTTTTTACCCATAAAAATATAGAAAAAGAAATAATAAAAGTAAAACTTTCGTATCCTCATAAAGAATTTATTTCGATTTCTGATGGTATAAAAAATATTGAAATAATCAAAGATGGAAATAAATTAATTGATTTTGCTACAAAAGAATCTGAAAAATTTTTTGTAATAAAATGAAAAAGAGAATATTTAGAAATAAAATCGTGGGATAGAAAACCTGATTGGGATTCAAAAAATATATACAATGATAATAAATTTCGCTGAGATTTATTGGTATATATTGATAGTTGAGAATTAACCGTGGTAAATATGTTGCCACTTTGAGAATATTTAAAATGATTATGAGAAGTAAGTAATTTTGAATCAGAAGATAAAGCAAAAACAATTTTTACTTCAGCTAGAACATATGCATATTGGTATATGACTCAAGCTAGAAAATTTCCAGGAAAAATATATGACGCAAGTGATGATTCAAATGTATTTCAAAAATATTTAGGATATTCACTAGAAATCCGTAGTCCGAGGCTCAATAAATTTCTTGATGAAACAAAAAATCAAATTATTTCGTATAATTGAGAAATAATTAAACCGTGGTACTCGAGTCAAACTTCTGGAAAAACTTTGAGTTATTATGAATATTGTATGCAAAATAATGAGGAAAAATTTTGTGAAGAAAATCAAAAAAAATATCCATTTTTAGTTTGAGTACAAGATCCTGGTTCAATCGGAAAAACACAATATTGACATTGAGTTTGAGTTTCCTGAGCTGGAGCTAAGTATTTTTCTGATAAATGATGGAATTATAATATGATTATTTGATATTATCTTCCGTGAGTTGAAGTGAATTATCTCCCAATAGAAATTTAAATTGATTGATTTTTTATAATTTCACGGTAAAATAAAAAGAATTGGAAAATATTTATTTTCAATTCTTTTTTTTGTTATAAAAAAGAAAAAATAATAAAATAAAAATAATTAAATATAAAAAAATACATGTCTGAAAAATTTGAATTAGTATCAAAATATTCTCCAGATGGAGACCAAGGTGAAGCGATTAAGGAGATAAATAAAAATCTTAAAAATAAAGAAAAGTTTCAAACTCTTTGGTGAGTAACCGGTTCGGGGAAAACTTTTACGATGGCAAATATCATCAAAGATGTAAATAAACCAACTTTGATTATTGCACATAACAAAACCCTTGCTGCACAATTGGCAAACGAATTTAAAGAATTTTTTCCAAATAATTCGGTGCATTATTTTGTGAGTTATTATGATTATTATCAACCAGAAGCATATGTCGCAAAAACCGATACGTATATAGAAAAAGAATCTACTATTAATGAAGAAATTGATAGACTCCGTCATGCTGCAACTCAAGATTTACTGACAAGAAAAGATGTAATTATTGTGGCTTCGGTTTCTTGTATATATGGTATTTGAGATATTTCTATGTATTTAGAACAAGTTTTTGATATAAAAGTTGGTCAAGAATATGTGATGGAAGATTTACTTAATAGATTGGTTTCTATTCAATATTCTCGTAGTGGAGCAGATTTTAAACCATGAAATTTTCAAGTCATGTGAGATTTACTCGAAATATTTCCAGCCAGTAGTGAGACAGTTGTTTCTATAGAATTTTGGTGAGACGAAGTCACTCAAATCACCAGTAGAAATTATCTCACAGGAGAAATTTATGAATATTTACAACACACAACTATTTTTCCTGCGAAACATACTGTTACAACAAAAGATAGAATATTAGAAATAGTACCAAAAATAAAAAAAGATCTCGATGAAAGATTAGCATTTTTTAAAGAAAATTGAGATGTTTTAAAATACGAAAGACTTAAAGCAAAAGTCGAATACGATCTAGAAATGATGCAAGAAGTAGGGTATGTAAATGGGATAGAAAATTATTCAGCATATTTAGATGGGAGATCGCAGTGAGAATCTCCAGCTACTTTGATTGATTACTTTGGAGATGATTTTTTATGTATGGTTGATGAATCACATATGACATTTTCTCAAATTTGAGGAATGTATGCAGGGGATAGAGCTAGGAAAACAAATCTTGTTGAAAATGGTTTTAGACTTCCTAGTGCGATGGAAAATAGACCATTACAATTTAGTGAATTTGAATGAAAAATGTCTCAAATGATTGCTGTTTCAGCAACTCCGAGCGCGTATGAAATAGAAAAAAGTTGTGATGATCCGCAAGAGTTTTTTGACTTTGATCCAACTCATGGTGAAAAATGGATTCCAAATGAAAATAAAAGAGTTATTCCTCAGCTTATTCGTCCGACAGGTTTACTTGATCCAGAAATTGAACTCAAACCTATGGATTTTATGGTGGATGATATTATGAAACATATTTCTCAGGTTGTAGAATTATGAGAAAGAATGTTAATAACTACCGTAACAAAACGTTCGAGTGAAGAACTTACAGATTATTTAGTTGAAAATGGAGTAAAAGTAAAATATCTTCATAGTGAAGTTGATACACTTGAAAGACTCGATATTCTAAAAGATTTGAGAATGTGAGTGATTGATGTAATTGTTTGAGTAAATCTTCTTAGAGAATGACTTGATCTGCCAGAAGTTTCTAGAATTGCTATTTTAGATGCTGATAAACAAGGATTTTTGCGTAGTGAATCGGCACTTATTCAAATTATTGGGAGAGCTGCGAGAAATGCAAAATGAAAAGTATTTATGTATGTACAACAACTCAAAAATTTTGAATATTCAGCTCAAGATGGTGCAATTTTAAAATCAGCTGAACAAAATAGAGTATTAGATGAAGAAGAACCAGGAATGTTTCGTGTTGATAAAGCAAAATTCTGTAATACCAATGGTTTGATGATTTCTCAAGCTATGAAAAAAGCAATTTGATTAACGTATTATAGAAGAAATTTACAAAAAGCACATAACGAAAAAACAGGGATGCAAGCAACAACGGTTTTTTCAAAAATCAAAGATATGTGAATCAATACAAAAAATAAAGATTATGCTATTTTAGATAAAAAATCAGTAGAAAAAGAACTATCAAAATTAGAACTGGAAATGGATATTGCTTCAGCAAATATGGAATATGAAAAAGCAGCTGAAATAAGAGATCAAATTTTGGAATTAAAGAAATGAAAAAGAAAATTATAATATATCAAGACTATGCAAGTACATTAATTTGCATAGCTTTTTTTTTCTGTATAATAAAGTAAGTTATATTTCTATAAAAATTTTATGTATAAAAAGCAAAATAAATTTCAAGCATTCACACTTGTAGAATTAATAGTTGTAATCACGATTTTAGCAGTTTTATCAACAGTAGCATTTATATCATTTCAATGATATTCAGCCAGTTCAAGAGATGCTGTTAGAATGACAAATTTAGCCTCTATAGATAAATGACTTTCATTATTAAAATTTAAAAATGAACCATTTCCGGATCCAGCAGGACCTACGACTCAAATAGAAGTTAATAGCACTCCAATATCAACACAATGATTTATGGATAAAAAAATAGCAAATAATATCTGAGTATTTTGAGAATTAGAAGATCCAATAACATGATATTTACCAATTTATGTATTATCAATAGATAAACAAAGATATCAAATAGGTATGTTTCAAGAACTTTCTCCGGAAGTGAGTCTTTTTAATAGTGTGAAAGTTTTAGCAAAACAAAACCCATATTTTATAACACAATGAGATAAATTATGAGTTATTCTTAGTGCAGATGGAATACCAGTGAACGCTACAGATACATCAAGTGTTGATATACTGAATACAACCGAAACATATTTAGCATATATTGATGAAACTACAAAAGTTGAATGAAGTTGAGAATCTCTCTACCAAGTGAATCCAAACTATGACTGTGCGAGAATATTTGAAGATTCAAGTAAACCAAGTGGTACATATATGATAAATCCAAAGTGAACAGAAATCCAAGTGTACTGTCATAGGAAATATCCAACTAGAACCTTTTATGATTATTTAGTAGATTGAGATTTTGAAGACTCTACAGGAACAGTCTGGGATAATTCACATAAAAAATCAGAAGCAGCATATGAAGGAAACTACTGAATGGAATATTCACAATACCATAATGTACCATCAAATAATCTTACCTATGTTAACCCAGAAAAAAGTTACAAAATATCATGAATGTTTAGATCGGTTTGAGAACATAAAAGTGTTTTATATTATTGATTTATAGAATATGATAAAGATTTTATACGTATTGAAAATAAGCATGTAAATGTAATTTGATGAACTCAAACTGTATTAACACAAGATGTGAATCCATGAGATAAAACTATTACATTTGAAAATACATGAGGTACAATGTGTGATACATGGTGAAATCATCCATCTTTTATATCTCATTGAGTAGTTGCATTTGATATCGATGATTCTGGAGAATATAATGATTTACCAAATAGAAATGTAAATCCATATAATGGTTGATATACAAATACAAAAAAAACACAATGACATAGTATGCGTAGTATTGTGAATAATTGAGATACATGTACTATAACATTTGGATGAACTATGATTCATACATACGAAGCTGGTACAAAAATACGTATGCACCAAAGTGGAGGTCAATATAATTATAGAGCAGCATCTAATTTAATAGTTCCAAATACATGGACAAAATATAGTTGAACGGTACAATGAATTTCACAATATTGAGCTTCACCAAGTACATTTAGAAAATGAACTGTATTTGTAAAACCACTAATGTTAGGAAATTATCCATATGCTGCTTATGATACAGCTAATAACCATCAAAACTCTGGAATGATTTTACAATTTGATAATTTAGAGTTGGAAGCGTATTAAGAATTATTTAAGTTCATTTTAAGATAGAATAGTTATTATAAAGATATTATATTTTTCTAATTTTTTTATTATGTTTGGAAAATGTGTATATAAAATGCTTGATACTAACAGCAAAGATTATGGTATGTTGATAGTTAGATGGGCATTAGCAATATTTGTGTTTGTACATGGAACTCAAAAAATGTTTGGTTGGTTTGGGTGAGATGGATATGACGCAACAATGTCATGGTTTACACAAAGTCTTGGGGTACCAGTATTTCTCGCTTTTCTGGTTATTTTGTGAGAGGTCGTTGCTCCAATTGCTTTAGTATTTGGTCATAAAGTGAGATTTGCAGCATTTTGGATTTTATGTATTTTAATCTGAGCTGTTGCTTTAGTACATTTTAAAAATGGTTGGTTTGATTTTGAACTTCATTTCTTAGCTATTGCTATGTCTCTAGCTTTAATCGTGAGATGATGATGAGCTTGGTCAGCTGATAATGTTTGGAAAAAATGGTTTTTAAAATAATTTCAATAAAAAAAATATTTTCTCAGTTGAGAAAATATTTTTTTTGTGTTTTAATTTCTTTCAAAAAGAAATTGCCCATCAAATCATTTTGTTTGTTTTTCTTAATGTTTGAAATTATGACCTTCGAGTAATTTTACAAATCATTCAACTCAAAATCTATAAATTTGAATAAGTTTTATACTATAACCTGGTAAAAACACTATGTTATAATTTTTAATATTAATATTTATTTTTTTGTTAAATTTAAAATAAAAACTAAATTGAAGTGCTTTACTTTCTGGGTGTTCAGTAGATTCTAAAATAATTTCACCATCTTCTTCTTTTATACCATCATTTATAATTTTGTTAAGTAAGAATTTTTTTTCTTCTGGATCAGTTAAATAGGTTTTATATCTTTCAAAAAGAGCTAAGTCATCTTCTATTTTTGTACCTTTTCTTATTCAAATATCTATCCAAATCTTATCATTTTCATCTAAAATATTATATAAAATATTTATGATTTTTGTATATTTAATATTTCCAAATGTTCCACCAAAAAATGCAAATATTTTTCTATCATAGTTTTTACATAAATTATTTATTTCGTTTTTAAATTCATCTGATCCAAAATCTGCTCTGAGGAATTTAGTATTATTTTTAATATCTTTGAGATTTTCTACTGACATATTTATCATTTCTGGTGAGGTATCTACTCAAATATAGTCAATATCATAACTTTCTCATAAGTTATTCATAATGTATTTTTCACTTTCCGAATTTCAGCAACCTAAACTAATAAAGACAGTTTTTTCATCTTTTTTAAAACTTTTCTTAGAGAATTCTAAAAAATCTTTATTATTTAACTCTTCATCAGATTCACCATATGTATTACTCATAGAACTATAATATGTTGATCATCAACCTTCTCCAAGATATAATAACCATTGATCAATTTCTTCATTTTCATATCAATTAATCAATTGTTTTTGATACATTGGGTCAGAAATGGTATTGTAAATTTGAGTCATAATTGGGTGATTTATAAACTAAATGAATAAGTATCTCAGATTTCGAGTTTGATTTCGTTGTTCATAACTTGTCATTTTTTAAAACGAAACATAAAGGCAAAATAATCATGTTCTCAGGATTCTATCGAAAGGGTTTCAATTTTGTCATTTATATTTGGTGTTTTTAACAGTTCATCTAAAACTTCACGATTGTTTATTTTCCAAGTTACATTTGCAGTGTTTTGATAGACGCTATCAAAACATTCATTTGAAAAGTTACTAAATGTTACACTGATAAGATAATCTTTGAGTTTTTTATATTCGCAAATATCTAATTTTTTACAATGTGTACACAAATTATCATGAGCCTTTTGAATTGAATTAATATTTTTATAATCGATAACCATTTCTAGTGGTGAAAATATAGCTTGAGTTTCAAAAGCCATTCTCACTTGTTTATTATCTTTGAGATTGTTGATTGTTTTGAGGTTGTCATCTCTATCGGCAAGTTTGAGTAAAAAAACTTTTATATCTTTTGTCCCACCATATAAAAATTTATCTATTTTTCTTTCAAATACTATATCTGATTTATGAAGTTGCTTAGTATTTTTTGTAACCGCGTCAACCATAAATCCAACTTCATCTCAAAACTTTTCATAGATTTCGTCGATTTCGATACTTTCATTATCTTCGACTGTATCGTGTAATAATCATGCTGCAACTAAATCAAGGTTTCCAAATTTATGGTATAAATCTATTGCTACAGCTAATGGGTGAATAAAGTAATCTTCACCGGATTTTCTTTTCTGCCCTAAATGTGCTTGATATGCAAAATCATATGCACGTTGTAATTTTTGCTTTTGTGACTCTTCAAGAGTGCTACAAATATCTGAAAACTTGTGGGATAATTCTCAATACATATATCATTTAGTTAGAAAAAAAGGCTACTTATAAATATAGCAGAAAAATATTTTATATCAAGTTTAAAATCAAAAAAATTATTTTAGAAATATATGCTAAAAATTCTTTACTTTCAGTAAAAAAACTATATATTATTGCTACTGGGGCTAATCTTGGTTTCTATTAGGAGAATTGTCCGTTTTATATGCTATCTGGGAGGTGTTTGTGACTTCCATAATCAATCACAAACAAACATAAATGCAAATAAAAGAATTGCAGGAGGTCTAGCTTCTTTCAAAAAAGCTTTAACTCCATCTTACGCATACGCTGCGTAAGTAGTCTCGCTCCACAAAAGAGAGTTTTAGAGACGTAGCCTTCCCAAGGGATGATGACATTTGTCTGCTACACATTTTTAGAAAATTTTAATGAGAGAAGTTTCTAAAAATTATTAAATTCCCATCTTGTAGGATCGAGTATGATTTTGTTTTGTACCTACAAGTACCTATAAATATAATCTTTATATACACTTTTTGTTTGTTCTCTATGTATATAAATATCAAAATAAACTATGATAGTAGAAGTATTTGACTGGCCTCTTAAGACATGGGTTCAAATCCCATTAGCTCCACCAAATGATTTTTAGACACTTTCGATACTTCGAAAGCTTGATAGATAAGGGAAAAAGTAGGTGTTCAAACCTGCTTTTTTTTGTTGATTGGAATTATAAAAAAATAAAGTAACATCAAAAATAGTATGACTTTTAAAAATAAATTTATTTGGTTAATAATACAAGTAATATTTTAAATACTTTATTATTAATATTTCTTGTAATGATTGAAATTGAAAAATTAGACTTCCTTTTACCAAATGACTATCCTTTTTTAAATAATTGTAGTGTTAAGATGATGAAAAGTAATATCTTGTTTATCGCTCTGTATCAAAGTGAAAAATATTTTGATATAGATTGAAATTATGATGTGATAGTTACTTTGAAAGAATGTTTGGAATCTTTACATATTTGATTTAATAATCAGTATGATTTTAAAAAACAATTATCAAAATTAGAGTTGTATACTTATAAAAACAATCAAATAAATTTGAAATTATATGATGAAATAAAAGTTTATAATTGAATTATTTACATAAAATTCACAAAACAACACACTCAAATTATCCCAAATAATATATTAAAAACATTTATAAACTCGCTAAATATGTCAGAAGGAAATAAATAATTTGTAGATCCAGAGATAATCAATATATTAGATGAGTAAATAAAAGTAAATATTTTTATTTACTCATAAATTTTTTATTTCTTAAAATAAAAAATTGAATAACAAAACAACAAAACTAAACATAACTTATAAAATCAATTCTTAGTCACCTTTTATTTTGAAATGTGATAAGATTTTTTTTTGAGTTTTTAATTACAATATTATTAAAAATTAATTAAATGTCTCAATTGGTATTAGCAAATTTAGCAAATAAATATTCTGTAAGTATTCAAATATTAAAATCATGGTTTACATGATGATTTTTTCATGATGAAACTTCAGCAGAAAAGTTTATTGAAGAAAATATTGATATTATTAAAGCAAAACCTTTTGTGAAATGGGTAGGATGAAAAAGACAATTAATAAAACAATTTGAATCTTTGTACCCAAAACAATTCAATAATTATTTTGAACCCTTTTTATGAGGTTGAGCAGTATTTTTCAATATTCAAAGAAAAAAGAGCTTTTTATCAGATGTAAATGAAGAATTAATTAATTTGTATCAAGTTATTAAAAATAAACCAAAAGATCTTATCAAACTTTTAGAGCAAGAAATTGTTTCAAAAGACAGATTTTTAGAAATACGTTTATGGGATAGACAGGAAAATTGGCAAGCTAAATATAGCGATATCCAAAGAGCAATGAGATTTGTATATCTCAATAGAACTTGTTTTAATGGAATGTACAGAGTAAATTCAAAATGAGAATACAACGTTCCATTTGGGAAGTACTCAAATCCAGATATCGTTCAAAGAGAAACTATTCTCAATGCTTCTGCACTTTTAAATAAAACAAAAGCTGAAATAAAACTTCAAAGTTTTGAAGCCGTTTTACAAAAAGCAGAATCATGAGATTTCGTATATTTTGACCCACCATATGACGTTTTAACGGAAAGTGCTAACTTCACCAGTTACAACGAAAGTGGTTTCGGTCGTGATATGCAAGAAAAACTCAGAGATGTATTCGTAGCACTCGATAAAAAGTGAGTTAACCTAATGTTATCAAACCACAATACTCCATTTATCAGAGAAATCTTTGCATGATATAGATTTGAAATCGTCAAAGCAAAGAGGAATATTAACTCGAAAGGGGATTGAAGAGGGGCAGTTGAGGAAATTGTGGTGATGAATTATTAATATTTTAAATTATGAAGAATAGATTTAGAGAATATCATCAATTTACAAAAACTGATTTTGAAGAATTATGGAAGAATTGTTTATTTGTATTTGATACGAATACTTTATTAAATATGTATAGGTATAGTAGAAAAACTGTAGATATTTATTTTGATGTATTAAAAAAATTAAAAAACCAAAAACAATTATGGATTCCATATCAAGTATGATATGAATTTTATGAAAATAGAATTAGTGTTATATCAGAAAATGAAAAATCTTATGATAAAATTTTAGAGATTTTAGAAAATGCTAAATGTGAGATAAAAAATAATTTCAAAGATCATCCTTTTTTAGATATAGAGGAAATAAGTAATAAAATTAAAACTTGATTACAAAAAGCTGAAAATGAAGTTAAAAAAGGAAAAAAAATGCATCCAAAATGGTTAGAGCATGATGATGTACTGGAATCAATTAATAATATGTTTGATAAAAATATAGGTGAAAGTTATGACGAAGACAGATTAATGCAAATTATTAAAGAAGGAGAAAAAAGATATGCTAATAATATCCCACCTTGATATAAAGATAAAAAAAAGAGTGAAGATAAAAAGTATTGAGATTTAATATTATGGTATCAAATTATTGATAAAGCCAAAAAAATAAAAAAACCTATTGTCTTTATATCATGAGATGTAAAGGAAGATTGGTGGCTTCAAAAAGATGGAAAAAGAATTATGCCACTTCCTCAATTAAAAAAAGAAATGTATGAAAAAGCTAATGTAGATTTTCATATTTATACTCCAGAAAGATTTTTAGAATTAAGTGATTCTAAAATAACTAAAAATACTATAACTGAGATAAGAAAAATTAGGGAAATAGAAGAAAGAAAAATAATGGAAAGAAGAGGAAAAATACAAAATAAATTTGAATACTTTGATAATTACTGAGAGTATAAATTTACTTTTGATATAATTGAAGAAATAGAGAGGGAATTATATAATTTAGATATTTCTTCTAAATATACTAAAGAATTAGAATTTTTCCTAAAGAGACTTAAGATGATAAAGAGTAAACTTAAAATGAGTAGATTTCAAGAAAGCTACTATAAAATATTTCAAAAAGAAATAAAATCTTTAAAATATATTTTAGATACAATCTTAGAAACTGAAGAATTAAATCCAGAATCAATAATAAAAATATCTTATTTACAAAGTAAAATTGATAATATAGATAGTAAATATTATTTCTATAAACTTTGAATGAATGATTAATATCAAAAAGAAAACAAATATAACGTTATTTCTATGAATTATTGCATTAATTATTTTATTTGTAATTTATTGTCAAAATAGTTATACAGTTATGTATGTAATCAGCAATAATCTTTCTATCTATGAATTTTTAGCTATCTTATTTACTTTACTAGGGTTTTTCTTCTGAGTATATAGATACTTTGATTTAGAAGAAATAAGAAAAGAAAAAGAAGAGCATTTCAAATATTTACGTACGTTACAAGAAAGATTATCACCAGATAAATTGAAGGTAAAATTATATGATGATATAGAATATGCAAAATCATTATATGAAAAAGAATGAGAATTGTATAAAGCTCCACTTTGATATAAATTGAGTTTAGATAGTGAAAATTTATATGATTTTCAAAATGAAATATTACATAATATAGATCCAGAATTAGATATAAAAATTGATATAGATAATTTTGAAGAAATATATAAATGAGATAATGTAAAAAAAAGTTTAGCTGAAACAAGATATGAAGAATATTCTCAAATTGATATCGAACCGATTGATGTTGAATGATTTTGAAAAAATAAATCAAATAATATTCTCAAAAAAGAAGATACAGTTGAGATTTTAAATAATCTATTAGAACAAAAAGAAGTATATATAATTGATAAATGGATTTATTATTTTATAACAGATTAATATGAACTTTGAAAAATTAACAAACACTCTCACATCTTCAATATTTTCTTGGGATTATTTCTCTGATTTCAAAAAAATATCAGATAATACATATAAAGTAAAAAAACGGCTTTCTTTATTAACAGCACTTTTGTGAGAAGATAATATTGAAAACAAGTTTTTAGAAATTATAAGGGAAAGTCCTAAAACTAGAGAAGTTTTGCCTTTACTCATAGCTGTGAGAAATTTTGATAAAGAAATACTTGATAGAGAAACTCTGGAAATAAAAGATATAAAACATCTGTTTACAGAAAAAGCTGACTTTGAAGATCAAGATATGATAAATTTTTTCGTAAAATCTGGTCTAAAAGAAATTTTTGAATCAAAAAAAATTAATAATTTAGTAGATTATGTTTTTGGTGTAGAAACTGGACTCGATTCAAATGCGAGAAAAAATAGAACTTGAGATTTAATGGAAGATATTGTTGAAGAATTTGTAAAAGATTTATGTGAAAAAAATCCATGATTTGAATACAAAGAACAAGCTACATCAAGTTTCATGAAAACTACTTGGAATATAGATGTACAATCAGATAAATCAAGTAGAAGATTTGATTTTTCTATTTACAATAGAGATAAACACGAAGTTTACCTTATTGAAGTAAATTATTATGGAGGTGGATGAAGTAAACTCAAAGCAGTTGCTGGGGAATTCGCTGGATTATATGATTTTATGCAAAATCAAAATATTAAATTTTTCTGGATAACTGACTGACTTGGTTGGAATACAGCTCTCAAACCACTTGAAGAAGCTTACAATAAAATGGAAGGAAATATTTATAATATTGAAATGTTAAAAGAAGGAGTTTTAGATGAGTTAGTGAAATAAATAACTCATATTTTATAGATTTTGCCCTGAGTGGCTACTTGTAACTGGTGTTTGATTAATCTCCTTAAGTGGAATATTTTTTAAAATACTAAAGATTATGAAAACATATAAAAAAGATTGAATTGTGACATTTTTAAACACTCTTGCTTTGCAAATTTGAATTTGATTTATTACCAATTGAATGTCAGTTGCTTGGAGCAAAATCTATAAAATAAAAATAATTTCTTGCAAAAATAATTTATTTGTATATATTTTGTATATATATAAATAAATTATTTTTTTATACTCAAAATTATGGAAAATAAATTTGAAAAATTATATTATTTAGAAAATATTGATTCAGATGAATTTATTGATGTTATGGAAGAAAAATTTATTTTTTGTGGAACAAACTTGTGATTTTACTTTTCTAGTAATATTCATCCTGAGTGTGAAAAAATAGAAAATGTAAAACTTGTGAAGTGAGATTTTAATAAAAAAGATCCTATTTGGATTGATTATGATGCTCATTTAGATTTAAACTTAATATATTCAAAAAATGGCTAAAAAACAAAAACTTCCACCAATAGATTTTGAACAAGAATGTTCTACTGTTTGGTCTTTTCCGAGAAGAGGGAACTGGATGACACATAATAGTAAATGGAGAGGAAATTGGTCACCTGAGGTGGTGAGAAATTTGATATTGAGATATTCGAAAGTTTGAGATACTCTTCTTGATCCTATGATTTGAGGTGGAACAACTGCGATTGAGTCTAAATTATTGGATAGGAATTTGATTTGTTATGATATTAATCCTGAAGCAATTGCTTTGACTGAAAGTTTTTTAAATTTTGAAGATAGTTATTTAGAACAAATAAATGAATCACTAGAAGAACATCATTTAAAAACAAATAAATGGTGAGATGTAAAAATTTTACATCATGATGCCACAAAGAAAAATAAAGAATTAAAAGATGAAAGTGTTGATTTTGTTTTAATGCATCCACCGTATGCTGATATTATAAAATATAGTGATGGATTAAAATGAGATTTATCTCAGATTCACGATATTGATGAATTTTGTGATAAAATGGAAAAAGTAGCAAAAGAAAGTTTTAGAGTTTTAAAACCAGGGAAATATTGTGCGGTTTTGATATGAGATACAAGAAGAGAAAAAATGTATCAACCAATGGCTTTTAAGGTTATGGAAAGATTTTTAAAAACATGATTTGCACTTAAAGAAGATATTATCAAAGTTCAACATAATTGTAAAGCTACAGGATTTTGGGTTAATAAAAGTAAAGATTATAATTTTTTATTGATAATGCATGAACATTTATTTATATTTAAAAAATTATAAAAATAAAAACACTTTGAAAAATAAATTTTTACTCTTTTTATTTTTTTCATGCAAAATTACTATTTGACTCAATTTAAAAATATAATATAATTCATTTACATCCTTTCTCGAAAAAATGAGGGCTTTGATATGCTTAGTATAAAAAAATTACTTATGTTTATCTGTGCAATGGGGACTGTATTGCTATTGATTAGTTTTATTTCAGGTGTGAATAATTTATCTGCAGATAATAAAACGAAAATTGAAATGATTGAAAAATCAAATCAAACGGTTTATTTGACACTGTTAAATGATTTCTCATTTGATTATGTTTCATATGCAGCCAAAAAAAGGAAAAAATTTATAATCAAACATGGAGCAAAAGCTGCTTGTTTACAAAAAATGTGCATGTTTGCAATCCAACATGTACCACATGAAATTAGAAATTTATACTCTGATTCGTTAGAACAAAAAAATGGTGTTTCGTATCTTGTTTTTGATAATGTCGATACAAAATCTATTTTTTCGAACCAAAAGCATCTTGCTTTAGTTCGATATGAAATATCTGATTTCTAAAATTTTTTAAAATAATTGATGACCTCATTATTTTAAAAACAACCAAAAAGCCTGTGATCCAGGCTTTTTTTATTTATTTTGAATTATACCAATCAGGATAATAGTTTGATCATGCACTCCAGACAAACCAAGAGTTCATTCAAGCGTCTTCTAAGGCTTGGATTTGCTTACGAAATTTACTTGTAGTATATGGAGTAGCTCAGCTACACCGAGTGCAAGAAAATCATTGTAACCATGGACGAATATTTGTATATTTAATTTCTCAAATATTTGAAATATCAGATGTTTTTGAATCAAATTTTCATAAAATAGAAATATTTCTTTGCTCATTTTGAGCATTTTTTATTTCTAAATTGAGTCAATCTATACGTTTTTTTGCTCAATTTAAAGCATATTGAAATATTTCATACGGATTATTATCCGGTTGTTTATATCATAAAAATCCAGCTCAATAATGTGAAGGGTAAATCATCGGAGCGACATAATCAAAATGAAGTAAAAATGACTCTAAATTTTGTCAGATTTGAAACATATCATTATTGGTAACGAGTCAAAACACATCGGCTGAGGTAACTATTTCTGATTTATAATTTTTAATATTATTATTTATATAGGCTGAAAAATTTTCAAGGACTTGTATTTTTCACCAAGTTCGATTTTGTGAAATAATTTCTCATGAAAAAGGGAACTGCGCATCACTTATTTTCCCATCAGTTGGAAAACGAACATAATCAAAATTTATTTCATCAAATCATAAATCAAAAGCTGTTTTTGCTATGGCTGCGTGATAATCCCAGATTTCTTGTGAACCAGCATCTGAGTAAGAATTTCCACTATAATCTTCCCAAACTTTATTTGTATTTTTCCATTTCAGGTTTAAATCTGGACGAATTTCTTTTATCCTGTTATCTTTGAAAACTACGACTCTTCCGATAATATAGGCTCATTTTTCATGTAATAATTTTAATTCAGATTTTATATCTCATATCTGATTATTTGATGCAGGTTGTATCGTAGTAAAGTGAGTATCTGGCATTTGGAAATTAATATATCCAGAAATAGTTTTTATGTCTAAAATCACAGAATTAATTTCTGAAGTTTCAAGTAGCTGAAATAGATTTTCTCTTTTTGGTCAATAATTAAGAGCTCCAGCTGTATAATAAATTGATTTTACTTGCTCAGGAGTTTTTTGATGGGGAATTTTACTGAGTTCTATTTGTCTTTGTTTTTCTTTTTCTATAAGGATTTCTTGTTGTACTTTTACTGCATGGTTATAATCTCAGACTCATAGTTGAAATAATTGTGCAACGGTTAAAATTCCTAATGTGAGTGTTTCAAACATTTTTTATTTTTTTAGAATATTATTTATATAAGTATATTAAAATAAATTTTTTTTTCTAACAGAAAATATTTTTCTTGTAAATTATAGAAAATATTATATACTCAAAATATATACAAATAATGAATTTACTATGAAAAAAATTCCAAAATCTTGGTACGATTTTTTACTTGAATTGAGTGTGAATAATAATCGTGAATGGTTTGAAGAAAATAAACCAAGATATTTAGAAATCAAAAATCAAACAAAACTATTTGCTGCACATATATTTGGTGCACTAAATAGTTTTGATCCGAGTTTACAAACTCCAGGCGAAAAACCTTATTTATTTCGTATCTACAGAGATGCGAGATTTGCTAAATGAAAACCATTTAAAAATCATTTTTGATTTTTATTTTCTCAATGAGCAAAACCAATGATGCATCAAAGATGAGGATTTTATTTGCATATTCACCCATGAAATACTTTTTTAATTGCAGGTATTTGGAGACCAGAACCATTTTTACTTAAGAATATTCGTAAAAATATTGATGAAGATTCTACTGAAATAAAAAATATTTTAGAAAATAAAAAAATAAAAAAATATTTTTCTCTTAGATGAGAACAAGTAAAAACTGCACCAAAATGATACAAAAAAGATAATGAAAATATTGCATTACTCAGGTATAAAGAATTTTATTTACTCAAAAATTTTTCTGATGAAGAAGTTTTAAGTGAAAATTTCTTTGATGAAATAGTTTCTTCAGCCAAAATTGGTCTTCCTCTTAATCAATATTTAAATAAGCTGGCAGTGAAATAATTTTGTATATTTTGAATTATTTTATATATTTGTAATACTTATTTAAAAAAGGAGATTATAATGCAGAGTGAGCAGAGTAAAAAATTCATCTCTATTATTGTTAAAGTTATGCTAGTTGTAGCATTAATTTTATACTTTTTGCATAAATAACATCAAAATAAAAAAAACCTATTTTAGGTTTTTTTTGTTGCTTAATTTAAAAAATATATATTATTAGTTATATAAAATATATTTTAGTATAAAGTTATGAAAAAATTAATTATTATTTTAAGTTTTTTATTTATTTCATGTGGAATTTGAGAAAATAATCAAACAGAAATTACTGTAGAAGAAAATAAAAATATCGAAAAAAATATTCAAGAGGAAAAAGTACCAGAAGAAAAAAATATTGAAAAACCAAAATTATCTTGGGATGAGAATATTTCTTTTCCAATTTGTGATGGATTATATAATTATCAAGCTGATAATAAAGATGAATATTTCCAAAGTGACGAAATAAAATTATTAGAAGAAAAAATAAAAAATTATGAAGAAATAAATAAAAATAATTTATCATATAGTGATAGACCAGATAAAGTTATAGAATATTGTACTAATAACAGTAAAACAAAATTTATTTTTGCTGCTGAGTGGAATAATTATTTAACTTTTTTAGGAAAATTTGATTTAAAAGAAAATATTCTAGAAGAATTTGAAGAAAAAAAATTTATCGTCCATTATTCACATTATACTCATAGAAATTATTGAGATATAAGTTTAGAAAAATATCGGCAAGATTATAAAGATGAAAATTATCAAAATAGCTGATTTAGTGTCAGAAATAATAACATCATAAAATATAAACAATTTGGTATTTTTATGACAGGAGATACATATTCTGGACTAGGAGATTTTATGGATAGTTTCGAAAACTTTAAACGTTCAACTATTGATTATTGTTCTGGTTGATTAACTCCAGGGTGAAAACTTTCTGTTTGTTTTGCTGATGTAGAATATGATTTTGATTTTGTAAATAACACATTTAAAGAATCAAGAGTTTGTACATATTATGTTGATGATAATGGGGAAATACAAGTGTTAGAAAAATGTATAAATATTGAAAATAATTTACAAAATTATTCTTTAGAATCTTTTGTACCAGGAGCAAATTTATATCAAAATGAAGAAAAAGATGTTTCAATTTTTCGTGTGGATCTACAAAAAGCAAATATTTCATTTGGTGGAGTGGAAATAACGGATGAGGATGAAACAAACTTAAAAAGATATAAACGTTATTATGCAGAAGATTTTTCGAATAATTATGATGGGAGAATTGATGGTACAAATATTTTTGCATTTATAAATGGACAGTTTTTTAATCAACTTATTGATTCTACTTCGCTGAGTTTTCCTGTGAAATCAAATGGAGAAATAATTAATAGTTATGTTGATAATGATATAAAAAAATCTAGTTTTGTGATAACAAAAAATAATACAGCAAAAATTATTCATGAGTATAATGCAGAAATTTTAGAAAATCCAGATTATAGTGAAGTCATAGTTTGAGCTCATAAAGATGTCAACGCGAGGAGAAATGATGCAGTGTGAAGAACGTATATCGCATTAGATGAAAATAATTTTGTATATTTCATAATTGCAAAAAATAAAACACAAGCACAAATGGAAAAAATTATCTCAGAATTATCAATCGGAGAAAATGATTTTATGATGATGGACGGATGACCTTCGAGTCAATTTGCATATTATGATAGTGATGGTCCGGGAACAAAATTTCAAAGATTTTACGGAGGTTGGGAAGCTCCACAATTTTTTGTAATTTCATATAAGCCTGAATAATAGAAATAAAAAAAAGAAATAAAAAATATTATTTCTTTTTTTTTCTTAATTCTTATTATAGAAGCAATTAATTATTAAAAAATAATTTTATGCATTTTATCATCTATATTGTCGCTTTTTTAGAAGGTTTCACAACACTTTCTGTTGAAATAGTCGCACTGAGAAAATTTACTCCAATTATCGGCTCGAGTTCTATTTCTACATCTATTATTTTATGAGTTATTTTATTGGCTCTGAGTTATGGATATTATAAATGAGGACAAATCTCAGCAGCTGGGAAAAATATTGAGAAAATATTACTCAGAAATTTATTAATTTCGAGTATGTATTATTTTTTCCTTACCTTTGTATTTGCAGAATTTACCATTCAAAATTTATTATTTGCAACAGGAAATTACTTTTTTGCGATTTTAATTTCGAGTATTTTATTATTTTTTATTCCTGTATTTTTAGCCAGTCAGACGATTCCACTTTTATCTGAATTATTAAAAGGGAATCATAGTGGAGAAAAAATGTGAAAACTTTTATTTTATTCAACCGTATGATCTTTTGCTGGTTCTGTGGGGACTTCTACCGTATTTTTCCCATGGATTTGAGTAAATAAAACAGCTGCAATTGCACCGATATTTCTCGTAATTTGTGCTATTTTGATGATGATTTTTATGAAAAAGTTTTCACATTTTTTATCATTTATTTCAGCAGGTTTACTGGGGTTTTATATTTTATTTTTGACTACGAATATTGTAAATCCGAATATTATTTTTTCTACTTCAAATACCTATCACGATATAGTTATTTATGATAATTTAGAAAATACTCAAAGAATATTTTCTATGGATTGAGCTTATTCGAGTGGTGTAAATATAGATGATAAAACCAGTTTTTTTCAATATATTAAAGAAGCAGAAAAAAAAGTACAAGAACTTAAACCAAAAAATATTTTAGTGATTTGAGCTGCAGGATTTACATTTCCTAGAGATATTTCTGAATTTGAATTTGTTGAAAATATTGATGTAATAGATGTCGATAAAGATTTAAAGCAAATAGCAGAAAAATATTTTTTAGAAGAAAAACTTTCAGAAAAAATAAATTTTTATCCGCAACCAGCAAGATATTTTCTAAATGATTTAGACGAAAATAAAAAATATGATTTTATTCTTGTTGATGCATATTCTGGGAAATCAATTCCACCTCAAGTGCTCACACAAGAATTTTTTCAACAACTCCAAGAACACTGAGAAAATATTTTTTTAAATATAATCACTGATATATATAGAGAAACGAAGCTTTCTAAAAACTTATTTACCACTTTAGATAGCGTTTTTGAAAATGTATATTTTAAAAATACAAATAAATCACTTGGTTCAAAAATGACAAATTTTATTGTAACGAATAAAAAATATGAAGAATATTTTCTTAGTGGTATAAATGATGCTCAAATTTATACAGATAATCTCAATACAATAGAAAAAGATTTATTTTCTCAAAATAATTTTCAATATGAAAAATAAAAAAATACTATTTTTAAAATAGTATTTTTTTTATCACCAAATTTCCATAAATGCTCTATCCATTTCTTTATATTCATTGAGAAATCCAGATTTTACGAGCCAAATTTTATTTGAAATTGCTTCGAGAATATCTCTGTCATGGGAAACAATCATCGTCGTTCCTTCAAATTCTTGTAACATTTTTTTGATAACTTGTTTTGAATGAATGTCCAAATGATTGGTAGGTTCATCCATTATAATTACATGAGGTTTTACTAAAAGCATTTTTGTGAGTGCAACTTTTGCTCTTTCTCATCATGAAAGTGTTGAAATCTTTTGCTCAACTTTTTCTCAAATTATGAGTAATCAACCAAGCATATTTCTGATTTTTGTTTCATCTTGAAAATCTGCTAATAATTCTTCTAAAATATTTTTATTTGGATCTAAGTCTTCTAAAACTTGAGAATAAGAACCAATTTTCAGAGTTTCATTTATTTCAATATTTCCATCTAAAAGTTTTAATTCTCATAAAAGAGTTTTTAAAAATGTTGTTTTTCATGCTCAATTTTCTCAAATAATTCAAATTTTATCTGATTTTTTTACTTCTACATATTCAGGTAAATGTACAATTGGATAATCGTATCAAATCACCACATCAGAAATTTTCATGATTATTTCTGGTAAACGTTTATCTACTTCCACATGAATATCTTTTACGAGCGTTTCGTTTTCAGGTTTTTCTAACACTTCTATTTTATCCATAGCTTTTATACGACTTTGCACACTACTTGCTTTGGCAGAATTTGCACGAAATCTATCAATATAATCTTGAGTTTTTTTCAAATCTTTTTGTTGATTATTATAATCTCTTTCGAGTTTATCAAAATTTGCTTGTTTTTCTTGGAGGTATAATTCGTAATTTCCAGGGTATTTATGAATCTTTTTTTGTGAAATTTCAGCAATACTATTAGAAGTATTATTTATAAATCGTATGTCATGAGAAATACTTAAAATAGCTTTTTGCCAACTGGTACAAAATTTTTCGAGAAATAAAATCCCGTTTATATCCAAGTGATTAGTAGGTTCATCTAAAATTAGCAGATCAACATCTTGGATTAAAAATTTTGCTATTTGAACTTTTGTTTGTTCTCATCCAGAAAGTTGAGAAATTTTGAATCACATTTGCTCTTGAGAAAATCAAAAATATTTTAGAATATCTTTTTGGAGTTCAAATTTTCTAAATCAATCAATATCTACTAAAAATTTATTTAATGCTTCTATTTCTTCCCATTTTTCTCAATCTTCTTGGATTTCTTGGAGCCTAAATATTTTTTCATTTATTTCAGGAAAAATATTATCCATTTCTTCTGCGAGCGTTTTATTTATATTTTCCCAAAAAATATCTTGAGATAAATATCAAATTTTTACTCATGGAGCAATAAAAATTTCTCCATCATCAGGGATAAATTCTTCATCAGTTTTTAAAATCATTTTAAGTAAACTGGTTTTTCCAGCTCAATTTTTACCAATTAAGGCAATCTTATCAGCTTTGTTAATTTGAAAATCTGCAGCTTCAAATAAATGCGTTCTTTCGATATGTTTATGTAGGTTATTGATTTGTATTAAACTCGATTGAATTTCTGCTTTTCCTGAAAATAAATACTTTGGAATAGTTTCTAAGCTATATTGTTTTGTTTCTAAACTGGTAGTTAAGTCTGCTTTATTAAGTTCAAATTCTTTTTCTAAAAATTTATTCAGACGTTTTAATTTTGTTTCTTCTTTTATTTTAGCAGGTTGTTCATCTAAAAATTCCTGACAGATTTCTTCTACATCCTCGTAGGAAAAATCAGGATGATGATCAATAACATTTTGAATTATTTTTTCTAACATATATATTTTTTTGAATTATTTTGAGGAATTATAAACAGAAATAAATTTTCTTCAAAAGAAAATCGCTTCTTACGAAGCGATTTGAATCAATGGAACAATTTTTTGTTCTTCTTGATGAAAAACAATTTGCTCTAAACCAGATATACTGAGAGAAAAACGAGTAAACAAACCACCAGAAACAGCAGAAATTTTTGGAACCTTTTGAGCTTGGAATTCGATAATTTCTTCCGAGTAATAGATTTTGTGTATATCTGTGCGATTTGTGATTGTAAGTTTGAGTTGTAATAGAGGATTAGAGCACGCATATCCGATTACTTTCCATTTTTCATCTTGAGTAGAATTTATTTTTCCATTGAATATAAGTTTTTGTTTTATTTCACATAAATTTTTTATTCCTAAAGAATATAAATTTGGAAATAAACGCAAAAACTGTTGTTCATTTAACACGAACTTTTGTCTCCAGTTTTATTTATTTATAAAAAAGTAATTCTAAATATATAGATTTTTTCTACATGTAAAGAGTTTTTGTTATTTTTTAACATAAAAAAAAATTATCATTTGAGAAATATAAAATTTATAATAAAATACCTAAATATAGATTTTACTAATAATAAAAAAAGTATGGCTAAAACATATATTGATGGTACGAGCTGTAAAGCTGTAAGTGGTCAATTTGGAGAATTTTTTAATATGAGTTTTAATATTGAAAAATTACAACAATACGCAAATGAAAAAGGATACGTAAACGTAACAATGAGTAAAAGAAAAGAACCAGGACAATATGGAGATACTCATTATTTTACACTTAATGAATGGAATCCTGAAAATAGTAATAATTCAGGTGGAAACTCTGCTCCTGCACAAAATAATTATAATGCAAAAAATGATCAAGCTGGCGATATTTCAGTTGAAGATATTCCATTTTAATAAAAAAAGAACTTTTAAAAAAGTTCTTTTTTTATTAAATATTATTCTGCATTATTCTTAAATGTCTAGATTAAATATTTTTATAATTTCTAAAAATTGATATGATAAAATAAATATATTTTTATATTGAACACAAAACATGAAAAATAATTTACACAAAGCATTTACACTCGTAGAACTCATCGTAGTGATTACGATTTTAGCTGTTTTAGCAACAGTTGCATTTATCTCGTTTCAAGGATATACAAGCTCGAGTAGGGATTCTGTTAGATTGGCAGATTTAAAAAATATTTCAAAATCATTTGAAATAACAAGAACAAAAAATGTAAATTTTCCACTTCCAGATAAAAAAGTTGATATTTCATCAAGTGGAACAATTTTTCAATATCAATGAGAATTATCACAAGATATTTTAAAAAAAGACTTAAATATTTTTGACTGAGGATTGGATCCAGTTACAAAAAAACCATATTGATATGCGGTTAATACTGCTAAAAATAAATTTCAAATAATCTGATTTTTGGAAAATAATGAAAATATTACAAATATTTCTACAACGAAAACTTTTGCAGATAATTCTGATAAATATATAAAATCTTCAGGAGATTCTCTATGAATTTTATTAAACGAAACCACAAATGAAATTGTTATTCAAAGTGGAAGTTTAACACAAATCGACATCGAAAATAATACTCAAAATTATTCTGTAATAATCGATAAAGAAATAAATACTTGAGATTCAGATGAAATAAAATCACTTTTATGATATAGAATGAATCAACAATGAAGTTGTTATTCTATTTTATTAAATGGAAATTCTAATTGAGATTGAGTTTATACAATAAATCCAACATGAATTGATTGAGACGAGTTTGAAGTATATTGTGATATGAAAACTCATTGAGGTGGTTGGACTCTCGCTGCAAGATGAATTGCAGGGCAAGTAAATCTATTATCAGAATCTGATGGAATACTCTCTTCTCCAAATCAAAATACGAAAGCAAGGTTATCTACACAAGATATAGTTCAAATATGAAAAATAACTTGAAATACCTATGAAACAAGGTTTTTATTTGATTCATTTGATGAACAATACTTCCACCAATGGAATAATGGATTTTCTTGAGAATATGAAAATAGAGTTATTATAAATGGTAATCCAACTCAAGAATCAATGAAGAACTCATATACATTGAATTATATAAACAGAACTATTTCATATACTACTTGATGTACAGTATGAGTATCTCCATTTTCTGGTTGATCACCTTGTTATACTTTATGGAAATATGAATGATTATGTCAAACATGATTTTGAAGAGTCGCAAGTTGTGCTAACAGATGGTGAACAGACACAACAAGTGAATGATCGCATCATAGAAATGGTACATTTTGGGTAAGATAAAAAAGAAGCTAGTTTACTAGCTTCTTTTTGCTTATAAGAAATTAAAAATATTATTCTGCATTATTTTTAAATGTCTAGATTAAATATTTTATTAATTTCTAAAAATTGATATGATAAAATAAATATATTTTTATATTGAATACAAAACATGAAAAATAATTTACACAAAGCATTTACACTCGTAGAACTCATCGTAGTGATTACGATTTTAGCTGTTTTAGCAACAGTTGCATTTATCTCGTTTCAAGGATATACAAGCTCGAGTAGGGATTCTGTTAGATTGGCAGATTTAAAAAATATTTCAAAATCATTTGAAATAACAAGAACAAAAAATGTAAATTTTCCACTTCCAGATAAAAAAGTTGATATTTCATCAAGTGGAACAATTTTTCAATATCAATGAGAATTATCACAAGATATTTTAAAAAAAGACTTAAATATTTTTGACTGAGGATTGGATCCAGTTACAAAAAAACCATATTGATATGCGGTTAATACTGCTAAAAATAAATTTCAAATAATCTGATTTTTGGAAAATAATGAAAATATTACAAATATTTCTACAACGAAAACTTTTGCAGATAATTCTGATAAATATATAAAATCTTCAGGAGATTCTCTATGAATTTTATTAAACGAAACCACAAATGAAATTGTTATTCAAAGTGGAAGTTTAACACAAATCGACATCGAAAATAATACTCAAAATTATTCTGTAATAATCGATAAAGAAATAAATACTTGAGATATGAATTTTATAAAATCTCAACTCAGTTTCAGAACAAGTATTTATGAAAGTTGTAACAGTATTTTACAGCATGGATTATCTCATTGAGATTGAAATTATACAATAAATCCTACAGGAATATACTCAGAAGAATTAGAAGTATATTGTGATATGACTACAGACTCAGGAGGTTGGACAAGAGTGGCTTATAATTTGTGAAATTCATATGATAATCTTAATAAAGATTTTATGGTAGAGAATACACATGCAGATTTAATACACTTAAATCAAGCTAATACTATATCTTCTATAAATCCTGAATTTGTATCTAAAACTCTTAAAACTCAAGATGTTATGTTGAAATCTCAAATTTATTCATCAGACCCAATTATTGAAAATAATAATGGTATTTGGGATTATGATACTCTTGATTGTCAATGAGCATTATGACATACTTCTAGAACCCAATGATGTGATAATCATAATTGAAATGATAACTTTGACTCATTAGATAGATTTAATATTGCAATAAATAATATGTGAGATACATCTATAGTACCATATTATGTAATTGAAACTAGACAAGAACTATGTCGGAGAGGATATTGATTTTGTGATTTTGAATTTTATTTAAGATAAAAAAAAGAACTTTTAAAAAAGTTCTTTTTTTTATTCATAATGCAGAGCATCAATTGGTTTGAGTTTCGCTGCTTTGTAAGCAGGGATTAAACCAGATAAAATTCACATAATTATCGAGACACTTGTGGCTATTATTAATACATTCATATTTATTACAGGACTAAAATCAGGAATAAAATGATCTATTATTTTTACCACTCACATGGAAAATAAAAGTGCAATAGCTGATCAGATAAGTGTGAGAATAACAGATTCGATTAAAAATTGTAATAAAATATTAAAATTTGTAGCTCAAATTGCTTTTCTAATTCATATTTCTCTGGTTCTTTCTGTAACCGAAACAAGCATAATATTCATGATTCAAATTCATCATACTATCAGTGCTATTGCTCAGATTCATCCGAGTAATAGAGTAAATTTAGTTATGAATCATTGCATCATTTCTGTTTGTTCTTTGTTGGTTCTGGTTTGCAATCATGTTTCTGAAAAATTAGTTTTTCCAGCTAATTTAGTGAAATATATTTCTACTATTTGTTTTACTGATTCTATATTTTCTTCTTCATCTACATCTATTTCTACATTTTGAATTTTGTCTATTGAGAGTATTTTTTGCAAAGTTGGAAGGGGAATAAACATATTGTAATCGAAGTTCCAATTTTTTTCTTCTAATATTCCACTAATAATAAATGTTTCTCATCAAACACTGATTTTTTTCCCAACTGGATTTTCTTCAGAGAAATTTTCTCAGACAAGTTTATTTCATAAAATAATTCTTTTTTCATTTTCTAAATAATTTTTTTCATCAAAATATTGTCAGTATAAAAGTGGTATTTCTTTATTTTGAAAATAATTTTTTGAAATTCACTTTATTTCACCATATAAATTTTTATCTTTATAAATTGTTTCTCAGTTAAATGAATTATAATTTATATAAATATTTTTTATATTTTTAGAAAAATCTTCTAAATTATTTATATTTTTTTGTGTAATTAAATCTTGATTATTTGATCAATTTTCATCAAATGATTTCATAAGTGTTATAACTTTGGCATCACTAGAAAAATCTTTTAGTATTGATTGTTTGGCTCATTCTCACAGAGATAACATTATTACAAATGAAGAAATCCCAATAATAATTCATAATGTTGATAAAAATGAACGCAGTTTATTGGCAATTATTGATCAAAATGCTTGTTTAATAAATAAAAATATATTCATTTTTTATGCGTTAATTATATTTCCATCACGAACAGTGATAGTTCTTTTTGTTCTTTGGGCTATTTCGTTTTCATGGGTTACTATGATAATAGTTTTTCCATCTTTATTGAGTTGTTCAAATAAATCCATTATTTCGTCAGAAGTTTTTGTATCGAGCGCTCCGGTCGGTTCATCTGCGAGCATTATTTTTGGAGAAATAACTAAAGCGCGAGCAATAGCTACTCTTTGTTTTTGTCATCCAGAAATTTCATTTGGCATATTTTGTTGTTTTCCATCAAGTCAGACTTGTTTGAGTGCTTGATTTGCTCTTTGAGTTGCTATTTTATTTGAAATTCATTGGTAAATCAGAGGGAGTTTTACTTGTTCTAAAACATTCATTCTAGGAATTAATGAATAATTTTGAAAAATAAATCATATTTTTTCTCTACGAATTTCACCACGAATAGATTCTTTTTTGTCGTCTAAACGTAAATTTTCTAAAATATATTCTCAAGTATCTGCACTATCAAGTAATCAAATAATATTCATCAAAGTTGATTTTCAAGACCCAGATGGTCACATAATAGAAACATATTCTCACTGAGAAATATTTAAATTTATATTATTTAAAACACAATATTCTTGCGAAGCGATATAATAAGATTTTTTAATATTTTTTAATTCAATCATTTTTAAAAATCATAATTATTACTAAATTGACTCATATCTAAATCCATTTGCTCTATTTGGTCTCAACTATTGAGTCATTCTAAAACTTGATAGTATTCTCCGTCTGTATATCAAACCTCTATAAAAACTTTTGATTTTTCTCCATTTTCTCAAATTTTATTTACATATTTTTTTCCGTCTAAATCAGTATTTACAGAAATAAATGGAACCACAACACCTTTTGGAATTTTTTCTAATTCAACAGTTATATTTGCTTGCATACCAGAAAATAATTTTAAATTTTCAGGATTGTTCAAAGAAATTTTTGTGTTAAATTTTGAAATACCATTATTGTCTGTAGGTGTCGTTTCAATTTCTGTAATTGATCCAGAAAATGTTTTTTCTTCATACGCATCTAAAACTATTTTAGCTGAATCTCAAATAGAAATTTTTACAATATCACTTTGAGAAACTTGGGTATTTATTTCAATCGTATTTGGATCAACAATAGAAATACTATTTTGTGAATCCGGTGTGAGTCTATCACCAGGTTTTATATCATTTTTTGTAATTATTCCATCAAATGGAGCTTGTAAATAATAATCTTCAAGCGCGTTATAACTATCTTCTAGTTCTACTTTTGCTTGTTTTACATCATTGACTAAAAATAAATATTCTTGGTTTTTTTGTTTTTCCAAGAGTTCATTTTTTTCTTTTAATTTTTCATCGTATTGTATTTGTAGTCTTTGAAATCAAATAGTATCTTGAGCAATTTTTTCGTCTTGATTTTTAGAAAATTCTTCGAATGCTAACTCTTGTTGCACTATTTCACTTTTTGCTTTTTTGAGTCTAATATTTTCATTTTCAATATTATACTGAGCTGTTTGAGTTAAAAAATCTTGATTATCGTTTACCTGTTGGATATCTATTTTGCTTTGAGCAATTGAGTTTTGTAATGATTGTTTTTCATTTTCTAAATCTTGTGTGATCTTTTCTACGCTATCGGCTGTTTTCAATTCATCAATGGTATTTTTTAAAGATGAAAATTTACTCGTCGCACTTGAGTGAACTCATAAATATGTCGAAGCATATGATGAGATTTCTCCAGAACTAAAATCTATACTTTCTATACTATTTTCAAATGCTGAAGCGAGAGTATTTCATAGTTGTGCTAATTGGGTTTGCAGCTTTCTATTGATTTCAAGTGTGGCAATAATATTTTTTGCATCACTTGTATTTTCAATAGAATTAAAAGATTTTTTATATTGTTTAAATGATTCTTTTACTTCGTAAACATAACTTATAGCATCATTTTTATAACTGGTATCTTTTGCTGAAAATAGTTCATAATTATCCATTTTATCTTCATCTTCAAATCAATATATTTTATTTACTTGGGTTAAAGTATTATCAATATTAATATTATCTGACTCTAATAAATAATAACTATTTTCAAGTTGAGAAATATATATATTTATATTTTTTTGTAATTGTTCATCAAAATTTTCATCAAGTTTTTTATATTTTTCTTCTAATGATTTTATTTCTAAACGTTTTGAAGCAATAATATTTTGTTTTTGTTCATCAGTGAGATTATATGATGAAATATTTTTTTTCACTTCTTTTTCTAAAATTTTATAATTATTTTTTAGCTCTACAAGTGATAAATATTTTTGTTGAATTTCTTCTTGTTTATTTTTTTGTTGATAATCGAGTTGAGTTTTGGTTTGCTTTATTTGTGATTCAAGAGATTGAATATCTAGATGTATTCTTTTGAGAGAAATATTTTCTAAATTTTCTTCGTATTGAGTGAGCTTTAATTGAGCATTTTCTAAATTCAAAGCTGCCTTTTGTATTTCACTTCTTGCTTTTGAATCATCAATTTTAGCAATTGTTTGTCATTTTAGAACACTTTCACCAGCACTAAAGAGTACTTCTTCGACTCTTCCTGTTTTATTAAATTTGATACTTTGTTCATTTTTGATTTTTGTTTTTCCGGTGATTTGGATCCCAGAATTAAAATCTTTTTCCTCAACGGTAATAATCGTTGGCTCAAGTGTAAAATTTTGATTTTCTTCTCAAGAATTTGAGAAAAATTTTGCATAAGCAAAATATGAAATACCCACAAAAATAATTATTGTGAGTATTATTTTATTTCTTTTTTTCATGTAATAACTAATAAATTAAAATTATTTTTTGAGTAAATATCCATCGAAACTAAATCTTTCAACGCTATTATTTTGTATTTCAATATTTGGATTTTCTATAGTCATAGAAGTTATTATGAGAATAAAATCTCCATAATCATTTGAAATTTCGAACTCTAAATCTCAAATATTTAATTCTTCAGTTTGTTTTTCTAATATTTTTTTGAGAATATTTTCTTTGATTTGTGAATAATCAATACGTGTAATAACAGAATCATTATTTGAAATTTCCATCATACCAGTTTCTCTTTGAAAATTTGTAGTTGTTTGTTGATTTTGAGAATTATATGAGTTAATTTCGTAAACTGTTTGAACTCATGTTGTATCTAAAGGGAAAATAGTATCATTTGTACGTACATAAAATGTTGATTGTGATTCAAAATTTCTTTGTGAATAATATCTTTCAACTTTTATTTCTTGAGTAATATCATTTACAATATTCCAAGAACTTGGATACGGATTGTTATATTTATAATCAGGATTATTTTTTTTATTTTGTTCTTGTTGTTTTTTATGTTCATCGAGAGTTTTTTGATAAATTTTTGGAAATAATTCTTTTATTTTTTCACAATTATCAAAATCACATAAATAATCAATTCCACTATAAATATTTTTTGAAAGTTCCTGAGAGATTTCGTTTTTATTTTGCAGAGGAATTATTTCACCATTTTCTTGTAAAATATTTGCTAGTTGTAAATTTTGTACTAATCTATCGTACTGTCTTGATTCTGGTAGTGAATAAACACCCCAAGGTCAAATAGAAACTACAATAGTTAATAGTGTTAAACTCGTAAATAAATGAGCTAAATATTTCTTTTTACTTATTGCATAATATACAGAAATACCTAATAACCATAAACCAAATATCACTACAAAATATCTATTTATAGTTAGATCATATTGAGAAATTCTTAAGTAGATTGCATAAAATAGCATAAATATTTGAGGAATAACTACGTATGGAAAATATTTTCTAAAAACAGAAATATATTTATTTTTTTCTTCAAAAATATATGAAAAAACATACGTTATATACCCAAAAATTGAAAAAGCAATAACCATCCAGCTGACTTCACCTTTTGGCCAATCACCAAAATTAGAAAGAACTTTTGCTGAATATGCGTATAAAATAATGAAATAAATATATATAAATGGAATAGCAATATATTTTACTAAAAATGAGAAAAACGCATTTTCATTAAAATAATTATTGGTAAAATCTTTTTTCGTTGGAATCAGACTCATAGCAAAAATAGGAGTAATGATACTTCCAGCTACAATTGCCCAATCTCCATAAATTTCACTATTAAAATATCCATTTAATTCAAACAGTGTATGTACAGCAGTTATTCCGATAAATCATAAAATCATCAAAATTCCACCAAATATAAAACTGAGTAAAAATACAACACTCAAACTATAAAAATATGTATAATACACAGATTGTTTTCCGTTTGATTGCAAAATATTTTTAATATATGGAGCGAAATATAACATTCAAATTATTCCCGTGAGAGATAAAAAGAAAAAGACAATTTCTTCAATATCATTTATTCAAGTTTGTTGAAAAAATACAAAATATAAACTCGAATAAATAAGTGCTCAAATTTGTAAGGCAAGACATTTTGTTTTTGAAGCTTGAATTGACTCTCAATACAGAGTAAATCAAATCGAAAAGAAAAATAAAGTTACCGCACTAAAAATACCACGAACCATGTTTTCTTCTGTTATTTGAGAGAAGCTACCATGAAGGAAACTAAAAAATATAATACTCACAATCAAAGCAGCAATTGAAGCTACAGGGAAACGAGAAATTACTTTTTTGAGTTCACAAGTGAGTTTTTCAAAACTCAACATTGAGAAAATATTTTTCATAGATATAATGATAAAAATATAAAAGTATTTGTACAAAATATACAAATCACACAATTAATATATCAAAAATATTGAAATCAACTTGAAATTTATAAATATTTTTAGTGAAATATTTTTCAACTAGATTTTAAAATATTTCATAAAATTTATTCAAAATAAATAAATAAATAAATAAATAAATAAATAAATAAATAAATAAATATTTTTTATTATTTATTAAATAGGAAAAATAAATTATTTTATAAAAATTACGTATGAAAATTCTTATAGTTGAAGACAATTTATTACTGAGAGAAAATTTAGAATTTTTATTAAAAAAATTTCAATTTGTGCCAGAATCTGCAGCAAATGGACAAATTGCTTTTGATAAAATTTGCTCATCAAAATATGACGCAATGATTTTAGATGTGAATATGCCAGTTTTAAATGGAAAAGAATTATTACAAAAACTCTCACAACATAATATAAATATTCCAACAATTGCTCTAACTTCAGATGGAATGTTGGCTGATAAAATAGAAATGTTTGAGCTCTGAGTCGATGATTATCTCACAAAACCTTTTGAAGTGGAAGAATTAGTTATGCGTTTGAGAAGTATTTTAAAACGTGGAGAAATTAAAATCGATACAAAAAAAATACACAAAGATGTTGAAATAAATTTTACAAAGAAAAAAGTTTATTATCAAAATAATGAAATTATTTTTTCGAATAAACTCTATTTAATTATAGAATTTTTAATGAAAAATATCTGATATCCGCAAAATAAAGCAAAACTCATGGAATACGTTTGGTGAGAACAAGAAGAAAATCTAGAATTTAATTCTACGACACTAGAATCCCACATTTACTCCATTCGTAAAAAACTTGGAAAAGATTTCATCAAAACGGTAAAAGGAATTTGATATATAATCGAAGAATAAATTTTATTAAATTTTGAATTATTGTAGCAAAATCTACTGCGAATATTCAAGTGTTTTAATAATAAATCATTAATATAAAAATTATGAATTTTAAACATAAAATTTCACTACAAATCACCTGAGTTATATTTTTATTTTTTATAATTTTTGGAATAATATTTTTATTTATATTTTCAGATTCTGTGAGTATAAAAGATTTATTTTCTAAATTATTTGAACAAAAAATAATTTTTTGAAAATCAGTAGAATATTTTTATATCTATATTTTCACAAAAACATTTTTTATGTTATTTTGAATTTATTTTATAGTTTATTTTTTCGTAAAAAAATATTTAGAACATATAGAAAAATATAATAAAAAACTCAAAGATTATAATCATTATTTAGCTCATGAATTAAAAACTCCGATTTCTATAATGAGTTCAAATTTAGATATTTTAAAATATGAATATTCTCCAGAAAATATCGAAAAATCAAAACTTCAATTAAAAAATATGACGGGAATTATAAACGGTTTATTAGAGTTTTCAGAATCAATTCAAATTTCAAATAAATCAGATATTAATCTCGAAAATTTTATCAAAAAAAATATTTATTTTTTAGACGAAAATATAAAAAAATCTATAAATATTATCAATGCAGAATTTAATATGAGTATTTCCACGGATGAAGTTTTATTTTCTCGAGTGATTAAAAATTTAGTTGAAAATGCAATAAAATATTCAATAGATAAAAAATTAGAAATATATATCACAAAAGAAAAAATATTATTTAAAAATAATATTTTTGTCACATTAGAAGAATCTGAAATAGAAAAAATTTTAGAAAAAAATTATTCACGTACTTACAAACAAAATGGTTGAAATGGTTTATGACTTCCAATGATTGCTGAAATTTTAAAAGTACTTGGATATGAAATGAAAATCGAATCAAAAAATAATACTTTTTATGTAGAAATTATTTTTTAAGTTGAGTCTGGAGTAAATGTCCAGACTTTTTTTTTGGAAAACTTTTGATATTTTGCGTTGTATAATATAATACTTTATAAATATTTAATAATTTTTTCTTTATGAAAATAAAACCACTAGCCGATAGAGTTGTTTTGAAATGATTAGAATCTCAAACTCAAACAGATTCTGGAATTTTTATCCCAGAATCAAACAAACAACAAAGACCATTTATTTATGAAGTTGTTGCGGTTTGACCAGGAAATGAAAAAACTAAAATGAATATAAAAATCTGACAAAAAGTTTTATGCGGACAATATGCCTGAGACGAAATAAAACATGACGATCAAGAATATAAAATCGTAGCACAAGAATATATTTTAGCAGTTGTAGAAGACTAATGGGGATTTTTTTGAAACCACCCCTAACCCCTCCTTATCAAGGAGGGGAAAAATAATTTTTTATAATTTTATATGTACATTAATAATAAAAGTGCATTAAAGGTTACGCGAAAAAAATTAAGAAATAATTCTACAAAAGCAGAATGATTTCTATGGAAATATTTACAAAAAAGTCAATTTGAAGGATTAAAATTCAGAAGACAACATTCAATTGATAGATATATTTTAGACTTTTATTGTCCAAAATTAAAAATATCTATTGAACTTGATGGGGAAATACATAATCTTACTAAAGAATATGATATGTTGAGAACAGAATTTTTATATTCTTATTGAATCAGAGAAATTCGTTTTACGAATAATGAAATTTTAGAAAATATCGATATCACATTAGAAAAATTAAAAAATTTTATTTCATCACTCTAAAATCCCCCTCCTTTCTAAGGAGGGGCTAGGGGTGGTATTTATTAAAAAAATATTATGTCAAAAATTATCAAGTTTGGAGAAGATGCCAGAGAATCAATGTTACAATGAATGCAGGTTGTTAACGATACAGTAAGTGTCACAATGTGACCAAAAGGGAGAAATGTAATCTTAGAAAAAGAATATTGAGTTCCACTTATCACAAATGATTGAGTCACTATCGCAAAAGAAATTGAACTCGAAGATAAATTTGAAGATATGTGAGCACAATTAATTATTGATGCTGCTGATAGAACAAATTCACTGGCATGAGATGGAACAACGACTGCAACAGTTTTAACCTACGCATTTGCAAAAGAATGATTATCTCAAATCCAATCGGGAATAAATGCTGTTGAATTAAAAAATGGTATGATTTTAGCAGCCAGAAAAGTAATAGAAAAATTAAATGAAAACGCACAAGAAATAGATTCTCAGGAATCAATAGCTCAAGTGGCAACTATTTCAGCACAAGATTCTCAAGTTTGAGATATTATAGCTGAGGCTATGCAACAAGTTTGAAATAATGGTGTTATTGGCGTTTCTGAAGGACAAACCTTTGGAATGCAGGTAGAAATAACTCAATGAATGGAATTTACAAACGGATATATTAGTCCATATATGGTTACTAATGAACAAAAACTCACAGCAGAATTACAAAATCCAAGTATTCTCATCACAGATCAAAAAATTTCAGCTGTAAAAGATATTTTACCTATTTTAGAAAAACTTGTTTCTTCTGGTAAAAAAGAACTATTAATATTAGCCGAAGATATAGAATCTGAAGCCTTAAGTGCGATTGTTTTAAATAATCTAAAATGAGTATTTAATGTAGTTGCTGTGAAAAATCCAGGTTTTTGAGACATGAAAAAAGAAATTTTAAAAGATATTTCTATTCTCACAGGTGCAAAAATAATTACTCATGAACTTTCTATTAAATTATCAGAAGCTTCACTAGAAAATCTTTGAGAATGTGAAAGCCTTATTTCAACAATGGAAAAAACTACTATTATCGGATGAAAATGACAAAATATTGAAATTCAAAATAGAATTGCTGATTTAAAAAATAAACTCGAATCAACTGAGTGAAATTTTGCAAAAGATAAAATAATGGAAAGAATTGCAAAACTCGATGGAGGAGTTGCTATGATAAAAGTTGCAGCAACCAGCGAAGTTGAAACAAAAGAAAAAAGACTTCGTATAGAAGATGCGTTAAACGCAACTCAAGCAGCCGTAGAAGAATGAATCGTAGCATGAGGATGAATTGCTTTATTACAAGCTTCAAAAGTTTTAGAAGATATAGATTTTGGAAACAAAGATCAAAATATTTGAGCACAAATTGTAAAAAAAGCATTAAGATATCCAGTTATCCAAATAGCAAATAATGCTGGGAAAAATGGAGAAGAAATAGTCGAAGAAATCTTAAAACAAAATGATATTTCTTACGGATATGATGCAGCAAATGATGTTTTTACAAATATGATTCACGCAGGGATTATTGATCCAAAAAAAGTAGAAAGAGTTGCTTTAGAAGAATCAGTTTCTCTTGCTGGAATGTTTTTAACAACTCAAGCAGCAATCACAAGAAAAGAAAAACCACAAACACAATCTCAAAACTCTCAAATGCCACATCCATGAATGTGAGCAGGAATGATGCCAGGGATGATGTAAATAAAAAGGTATGTGTGAATATATTATTATAAACTATATAATAATATATGTAATAAAAATATTTGACAAATATTTAATTATTTATATTGTATTCATGCAAATATAAGTTTGCAATCAAAACATATACATATATTAAACAAAACAGAGGAATATTATTATGCAATGCATAAAATATCTATATTTATTTATATTGGTTTTTATTTCATATAATTTAAATGCAAATACTGGTGTAATTAATACTGAGACTTGGTCTTATAGTAATTATTCAAAGGGAAGTTATGTGCCTAAAACAGGAGTTTTTACAGAGAATGCATATTCTCATCAAAGCTTAGGTAATATATATGAAACAGAAGTTAAATTTAAATTTGATTCATATAATGTTCAAAAAATATTAGAATACAATACATCTTCTAATCAAAACTGTAGTAATAAAAATGCTTTTGTTACGCTAGATATTTCAGCTTTAGCTAAA
This sequence comes from uncultured Candidatus Altimarinota bacterium, assembly GCA_964022365.1. GTDB lineage: Bacteria > Patescibacteriota > Gracilibacteria > BD1-5 > UBA6164 > CAJXJP01. Next base: position 58,118 of record CAXHZN010000004.1, on the reverse strand, counting down.
GATGAAGACGAAGAAAAATTAAATGCTTTTTTGATTAGTAGTAATTTACCAAATGCAAAAAGAGATTTAGAGTCTGATTATGGTACTCACAACTATAATGAGGAATCTGAAGTTGTGGTATTAGACCCGATAAACTCTTGGAAAAACTATGAAATGACAACGTTTTGGGAAGATTACCGAACTGGTAATATAAATGACGGAGGCAATATAAATGTTCAGTTTGGAATGAGTATTGAAGGCTTTTCTGATTATAATACTTGTTTGATATCGTCAACTGTACAAGTAATTAGTCCGTACGGCAACTCTGCAGGTAGTTTATAAATTATAGGAATTTTATTATGAAAAAGAAAATTTTATTAGTTATTTCTCTGATTTTAGTCAGTGTGAGTTCATATTTGTACGCAAAAGACGTTCCTATTGAACCATTTTATCACATGAAAAGTGATAGAGTAACATATGATATGGAATCAATTCAAGGAATACAGGATTATAAAACATCAGTTGATAATGCTTTATTACCATCTGATTTATCGAATATGGGTGAGTTAAGAACAGTAATTACTTTAAGTAACTCTTTGGATACTAAAGAAACTATTGATTTTATTAACCAATATAATTTAAAAGTAAAACAATTAGTTATTTACTCTCTAGATAGTATGGGGAATATTGAAACTTCTATGTTATCAGAAGTCTCAGATAAATATATACAATTCACGTTTGACCAATTAACTAATAATGAAGTATTGGGAAGTGTAGCAATGTATGTTTATACTGATGTTGATAATATTCAAAATTTACAACAAGATGAAAGAGTATTTTTAGCAGATTATTCTGCTGATAGAAAACTTTTCTCACTTCGTGGTAAATTTAATACAAATCGGGAAAAAACAGATATAAAACCTTTTGTTTCTCAAAAACACCATGTTGCATGGACTTTATATATGAATAAATTAGGTTTAAAATAATATTCTAAACTCAAAAGAAAACTCAGTAGGAGTTTTCTTTTTTTTGCTAAAAATAGCTTTTTCTATAAAATATATAAAATATTTTTAAATATAAAAAAATTTATGGTTCGTTATAATAACAAGCACGAAAAAAAAGAAAGAAAAAAACTTCAAAATAGAAATAAAAAATCAGAAATAGAATCTGGAAAAATAGATTTTAATGTTGATCCTTGGGATGAACCAAAATATAAAGAAAATTCAAAATGAAAAAAAGCACTTTTAATGAGAGTTACTGCTGATCATAGTGGAAAAACATTTTATTTATTTGATCAAGAAAATAGAGAACATATCCAAGCAAAATTTTCAAAATCACTTCCAAAAGAATTATCAAAATTTATAGTTGTTTGAGATTTTTTATATTATCAAGAAATTTGAGAAGATTTTGAAATAATTTGAAGACAACCAAGAAAAAATAAATTATCGAGAATAAAATGAGACGCTAATAGACTTTCGCTTGGAGAAAAAAAAGAACAAATATTTGCAGTAAATATCGATATGGGGATTATTGTAGTTTCTGCGACACAACCAAAATTTAATCCAGGAATGATAGAAAGATATTTATTATTATTTGAATATCACGATATTAGACCGATTTTATGTATCACAAAAACTGATTTATATGATTTAGATCCATTTGAATACGAAATTTTTGAACTTTTATGACTTCCAATATTTTTTATTACAAATCAAGAAGATCAAGAATTATCAAGATTTAAAGATTTCATCTCTCAAAAAACGGTGGTATTTGTATGAAATTCTTGAGTAGGGAAGACTTCTCTAACTAATAAAGTCTACGGAGAAGAAATTGGTAAAGAATGAGATACAAGCGAAAAAACTGGGTATGGTCAACATACTACGACTTCATCAAGAGTGTATGAATGGAAAAACGATAGTTTTGTTATCGATACTCCGTGAATCATGAATTTAAATTTATTTGAAGCAAATCGTGAAAATTTAAAATATTTATTTAGAGATTTTTTAGAGCTAAATAACTTCTGTAAATATAAAAAATGTACTCATACAATTGAGCCAGATTGTGCAATTATTCAAGCACATGAAGATGGTATGATTTTACCAGAGAGATTTGAATTATATCAAAATTTAATTAAAAAATTATAGAATCAAAAAAACCGATGCAAGCATCGGTTTTTCTTATTTTTAATAGGCTGTCCTTTCCTCCTTAACCTATTAAAAGCGTACCTTTTCCTCCTTTAGGTACGAAAAATGTCAGGGACTGCTGTATAACTGGTATTGTAATTTTATGCCACGTTGTTGAGCCCTAACAGAGACGCATTATATAGAAAAAAAATATTAGTCAATAAAAAAAATACTTTTTTCTTGTATTCGTAAAAAAACTGCATAAAATAGGGAAAATAAAATTATAAAAAATATTAAAAAAATATGATTTCTAAAGAAAAACAAAAATTTATCAGAGCACTTCATACCAAAAAAACAAGACAAAATGAAAATTTATTTCTTGTAGAAGGGATTAAAAGTATAGAAGAATTATTAAAAAGTAATTTTTCTATTAAATTTTTATATATCACGCAAAAATTTTTAGAAAAAAATTATGATATTCTTCAAAAATTTGAATATAGTGTTTGTGACCAAAAAGATATAGAAAAAGTTTCCACTCTTCCTGCAAATGATGGATGAATCGCAATTGTAGAACAAAAATTATTTATTCTTGAAGATGTCGATGTAAATAAATACAGCTTAGTTTTGGATACCATTAATGACCCTGGAAACTTAGGAACGATTTTAAGAATTGCTGATTGGTATGGAATCAATCAAGTTATTTGTAGTACAAAAACGGTAGAACTTTATAATCCTAAAGTGATTATTTCAACTATGTGATCATTTACGAGAGTAAAAGTAATTGCTTGTGATTTGGAGGAATTTTTATCTCAAACAAAATTACCAGTTTACTGAGCATTTTTAGAAGGTGAAAATGTACATAATAAAGAATTTGAATTATCATGACACATAGTTATATGAAATGAATCTCACGGAATTTCACCTGAAATAGAGAAATTTGTAACTCAAAAAATAACTATTCCTCAATTTTGACAAGCAGAATCTCTCAATGCAGCAGTTGCAACAGCTGTTATTTTAGATAATGTTCTTAGAAATATAAACAAATAAAAAAATAAATTTTTTATCTTGAAATAAATAGGTTATTGACAAAATAGAAAAATTATATATATTTTAAAAAGTTCAATCCGGGAAAAAAGGAAAAGAAAAAAATGATGCATAATTTTTATAAGTTATTAATAACTTTTATAGTAATTTTGACGAGTATAAATAGTATAATATTTTTACACTTTGAAGCTTTTAATTATTATATAATTATTTTGGTATTTATATTGAATATATTATATGGATCGCATTTCATAAATATTTTGCAAGCACAAACGCAAAGATATTTGAAGCAAGTGCGCAGATTATTTTTGCTTTGTTAATAAAAACGGCTGTAGTACTGCCGTTTTTTGTTGCTTTATTTTTTTTTATTTTTACAATTATAAAAAAATAATTTATTAAAATTTTATAAAAAAATGAATCAAATAATTTTAGAGGCTACAAAAAATATTCTTGAAAAAAATTTAGAAATAAATTCATCACCATATTGTGATTTTCCTGTCATCGTGGTATATGATTTAGAATGTGAATTAACAAAAAATATTTGAGAAGCATATAAGAAAAATTTAGAAAATAGACAAAACAGTGAAGTTATTATTTTTGAAGAAATCAAAGCCGAAGATCTCAAAGAAAAACTTATGAATTTGCCAGAACATTCTACAGTTGTATTAGTTCAATCAAGAGATTTTAGATTAGATGAGTTTAGAATCCGTTTAAATCTTCATAACAAATGAGTTGGTTGTATGGAGCATAATCACCTTATTTATCTCAGAAAAGGAGAAGAAAATACTTATATTGATGCGATTTCTTATAGATGAGAAGAGTACGATAGACTCTCAACAAAATTTAAAAATATTTCAGATAATGCACAGACAGCAAAAATAGTCTGCCATAACTGAGATACTCTGAAAATATCAGGATGATTCGAAGATATGAAGCAAAATATCTGAGATTATACCGATAGGAATAGAGGTTCAACACTTCCATGTGGGGAAAATTTTTCAGAATCTAAAGAATTTGATAAGGTAAATGGAAAATTATCAATCACTTGTTACCCAGACAGTGATATGAATATTCATTTTTGTGAACCATTTACCATAGATATAAATAAATCTATGATTACATGTAATGACGAAAAATGTCCAGAGATTTTCAGAGAATTTTTAGAAAGAATTGCGAGAAATGAAGACGGGGAAGTAATGATGAGAGAATTATGATTTGGTCTCAATCCAGCTATTTCAAATAAAAATCCACTCAATGATGTAAATGCTTTCGAAAGAAAAGCAGGTTTTCATATTTCAATGTGAAAAAAACACGGGATTTATAGAAAAAAACTTCACAGGAAAGTAAATCAAAGATTTCATATTGATGTATTTCCAGACGTAAAAGAAATATTCTTTGACGATATTCTCGTATTTAGTGAAGATAAATTTGTAATATAAATTATTAGTAAAAATTAAATAAATAAAAAATGTCTACATTAAATCATCAAAAAAAAATCTGTAAAAAATTTGGATTAAGTTATGACCCATGTGATATGGAACAATATTTTTATATTACTCCAGATTTCAACGAAAATAATTTCCCGATAGAAGGAAAAAGGTACATCCAAGAAGATGATTTTTCAGGTTGGTATATTTGGTCAGGAGAAAATCCTAAAAACAATGATGCATTCAAAAAAGTTCCTCTGAGTGAAATAGATAATTACAGCAAAGATTTAAATAAATTTTTATGACTCGAACGTGGTACAAGATTTATAATAGAAGATGATTATTTTGACGCAGAGTTTGATTATAGAGTATTTAATATGATTGATAATAATTATTAGAATTATTAATTGATAAATTAATTTAGTTATATTCTTAATAAATAAACATGAATGAGATAAATAAATCATTAGAAGACAGAGATCTATTTAATGAAAGAGATGAAATAATAAAAAATATATTAAAACCAATCTTTAAAAATGCTTGATTTAAAATATCTTGAAATACATTTAGAAGAGAAACTGAAGATCTCTATCAGAGATTAACTATTCAAAATAGCTCACGGAATCATTCTGAATCTGTTTCTTTCTATATAAATATAGATTCTGAAAGCAAATATTTATATCAATTTACATGAGAAGAATTACCAAAAAAAGAACCGACTTGGAATTTTAGAGCACATGAAATTATTTGATGAGAACAAAGTTATAGACTTGATTATAATTCTACTTTTGAAGAATTTTCAAAAAAAATAGAAGAAGACATGAATTTATTAATTAAAAAATATTTTGAATTATCTTCTTTAAATCTTTATTTAATGTATGTTGATTTATATAAAAATCACAATTCATATTGAATATGAAATAGACTAATATATTTACTCATACCTTTATTAAAAGAGAATAGTTCAGAGTGAACGAAAATGTTTAGTAATTTCTTATCTGAAATTCAGGCATCTTCCAAAGATAATGATTATATAGAAAAAACTAAAAAAATAATAGCTAGATGTATTGATATTATTGATAATAATAAAAAAATTACTCCACCAGATAAAGAAAAACATCATATTTTATATGTATGATGAAAATTAGAAAATACTCTCAAAAAAAGAAAATTTAAAGATGTTTTTCCATTAGTTATGAATTGGTTAGAAAATAATACTGATTATGAAGTAGAACAAGAAATAAAATTTATTTTAAATAGGTATGCTAGTTGTCCATGATCAAGCTATACTAATGATGTTAATTCATTAGTTAATGATTTTATGAAAAATAATTTTCCTCATGTAGATTATGTAATATGAAACGAAAAAGAAGTTATTATTACTATGAATGATGTAAATAAACTATACTCATTAAGTTCTCATAAAAATTACCAAGATTTTTTTAAGTTTTCTAAATATGAAATAGAATTAAAATTTAATTTTAATTTAAAATGAATGGAGAAATTAGATGATAATATAATGAAAAAAAGATATTTTAAAACAAATATTGAATTAAAATTAGCTGAATACTCTGATTCAAGATATACTATTAATATTAAAAAAGTAGAATCTTCAGATATTAATAAAAATGATATAGAGGATTTTATGACTAAATTTTCTAAAGATTTTCCATATAAATTATCAGAAAAAGATTTTTCAGTAGATACATTAGAATTTGATACAATATAATTATTACAAAATAATAAAAAAAGTAAAATAAATAAAATTATTTTACTTTTTTATTTCTTGAAAAAATAAATAATTATTATATACTTTTAGTAACCCTCTGTATTTGGAAGCATATTTGTTTATTTATAAAAATATGAAATTTGCGAAACCAATTGTGCTAGTGAGTAAATGTCTTGAGTTTGATGCGTGTCGTTATAACGGTATGAGACTTAATGCACCACTTGTATACAAATTAAAAAAACATGTGGATTTTATCCCGGTTTGCCCTGAAGTTGCGATTGGACTTGGAACTCCACGTACACCTATTCGTATGATAAATATTGAAAAAAACTTACGTCTTCATGAAGTTTGAACTTCTAGAGATCTAACAGATAAAATGAATAATTTTTCATCTGAATTTTTTGATTCATTGGATGTCATAGATTGAGCTATTTTAAAATCTCGTAGTCCATCATGTGGCCTAAGTGATGCTAAAATTCATAATTGAGATTCAGGTTTAGAAAAAATAGAAAATCTTAAAGCTGGTTTTTTTGCAAAATTTCTCCATAAAAAATTTCCTCTTGTCCCAAAACAAGACGAAGGAAGAGTTTTAAATTATAGAATTCGCGAAGAATTTCTCACTAAAATTTTTACTCTTGCAGAATTTAGAGAATTAAAAGAGCAAAAAAATATTTGAGCCCTTATTAAATTTCACACAAAGCATAAATATTTATTTATGTCCTATTCACAATCAGAGCTCAATAAACTTGGGAATGTTTTAGCTTGTCATGATAAAACAAATTATGATGAAATAGAAGCTGCCTACGAAAGATATTTACAAGAATTATTTTTAGAAAACAAAACTCAGAAAAATTTTCTTAATGCAATTTTTCACGTTTTTTGATATTTTAAAAAATGTATTTCATCAGACGAAAAACAATTTTTTCTTGATACCATTGAGTTATACAAAGAGGAAAGAATCCCTACATCAGTTGTTATTCATATGTTAAAATGATGGGCTATTGCACATAAAATAGACTATATTTTACAACAAAGTATATTTTTCCCATACCCAGAAGATTTGATAGAATTATCAGATTCATGAAAAAAAATTAAAATTTAATCAAGAAATATGTATAAAAAAACTATTTTTTGGTTTCGTCAGGATTTAAGAACTTTCGATAATATTTGATTGTATAATGCTGTTTTAGAATCTGAAAATATTATTCCAATTTTTATAATAGATAAAAATATTCAAGAAAAATTTTGAAAAAATGATAAAAGATTTTCATTTATTTACGAATTATTAAGAGATCTAAAAAAAGAATTACAGCAAAAAGAAAGTGATTTATTTGTATTCGAAGATAGACCAGAAAAAATTATTCCAGAACTTATCGAAAAATATAATATCGATTCCATATTTACGAATACTTCATACAGTAAATATTGAACAAAAAGAGATAAAACTATTAAAGATTATTGTGAAAAAAATAATCTTGCATTTAAAAGCTTCACAGATTATTTAATTTTACCACCAGATAAAGTTGAATATAGAAAAGTTTTCACACCATTTTATAAAAAATGGAGACCAATAGTAGATTGAATAAATTTAGAATTAAAAACTATTAAATCTATTCATACTGATTTTAACTGTGATATAACCATAGATATTCCAGAATCAAAACATGAATATTTTGATTTAGAGAGTGCAAAAGATTCACTGGCTCATTTTAATTTTGAAAAATATGAAGAAAAAAAAGATTTTCCAGCAGAAAAATATGGAACATCAAAACTTTCTCCATATCTAAGATTTTGAAAAATTTCACCACGTTGGTTATTTAAAAGAGTGGAAAATGTAAATGAAACATTTGTAAAAGAATTAGCCTGGAGAGAATTTTGGCATCATGTGAGATATAATTTTCCTGAATTTGAAAACCTCGAATTTCAAGAAAAAAGGAGAAATATTTCTCGGCTCAATGATGAAAATGATTTTAAAAAATATTGTGAAGCAAAAACGTGATACCCAATTGTCGATGCAGCTTTGAAACAATTGACGCAAACAAATTTTATGAATGGGAGAGTTCGTATGGTTACAGCAAGTTTTCTCACAAAAAATTTATTAATTGATTGGAAAAAATGAGAAGAATTTTTCTCACAACATTTGCTAGATTATGACGAAACTATAAATATTTGAAATTGGCAATGGTCTGCTTCAGTTGGACCAGATCCAAAACCTCTGCGTGTTTTTAATCCTATTTTACAATCACAAAAATTTGATTCACAAGCTCAGTATATAAAAAAATATATTCCTGAACTTGAAAAATTTCCTGCAGAAGAAATTCACGATCCAATGAAATATACTCTTGAGTGATATCACACTCCAATGGTTCCGCAAAAGGAATCGGGAAGAAGAGCAAGAGAATATTATAAATGAGAACAAAAATAAAACCAAAACTTAGTTTTGGTTTTTATTTTTATAATCCTGATAATATTTTCAAAAATTTAATCCATTTTCTCATTCATAAGTTTTACTAAACAAATCAATTATTGTGTTATTTCAGATAATTAGTTCTACTTCATTTTTATTGGGACTTAATTCTTTAGCAATTATATTCATGTTTGCTAAATTACTTTCTATGTATTTTTTATTATATTTATTTTTATCAAATAGATAAAATATAAATTCTCATATTGTTATCATTTTTCATAAAAAAATTAAACTTCAATTATCTCATGTTAGTAAATTAGAGATTTTTATTATTCTTGAATATTCTTTGTAATCTTTAATAGATTGTTTACTATAATTATAGTATCAATCTATTTCTAATAAATAGGGGTCTCTAATAACTTCAATATATAATGAGTTTCTATTATTTCTTTCTTTTCATAAAATATAATCTTTATTTTTTTTTATAAAATTTCATTTTAATTCAAAACTATAATTATTAATTTCATTTGAATTACATATTATTTTTGATAACCATCTAGATAGTTTATGATAATTGTATATTAATTGAATTTTCTTTCATTTTAATAATAATTTATCATTAAAATTTTGTAATAAAAATTTTTTCATATATTCATCTAATTGCGATAGTATTCAATTATTACAATCTTGACATACTGTTTTTATTGTTTGATTATTGAATGTATATCATGCCTTTTGTTGTTGATAGCCTATGTAATTATTATTTAATTTTAAAGCGTTAACAATTCAAGTAGGTATAACATGTTCCTTAGACATTTTTCATTTTTTACTACAATATATACATATTCATTTTGGTATTCACATTTTTATTTTTCTAATTTATTTACAATATATTCAAATTTTTCGATGAGTCATTTTTTGTAGCCATCATTTTTTGAGAGATAGGTTGAAAGATTGAAAGCAATCGTAGGTTTCCCATAATGTCTAAAATATCTTCAGAAAAGTTTTGCATATGCTTTTGATATTTTCTTTGCTTGAGTAACTTTTTTAACTCTAAAATCTAAAATATCTAAATTTCTTTCTACTATTTTTGGATTTAATTTTGTTCAAAATCTTTGACTTCTGGTTTGAATAACTTTTTTTAAATATTCAAAAATTTTCTTTTCTTTGTAATAATATTCAAACTCTCATTCTAATACTACCCAATGATATTTTAAAAAGTCTTTTGCTGTAACTTTTTTTACTCCATGTGTTCTATAAATTGCTCGTGAAATCATTTCTTCATCATGAAAAAAATCTGGATCACGATCGATAATAGCAAAAACATTTTCAGCTCAAAACACATCACTACAAAATGTATACCAATCAGCTAAAGCTCATTTTCATCAAACATCGATTATATTTATATTTTTTGATTCTAAATCATATTTATCTTCTCATTGTTCTCAAAAATAACTTGAATTTTTCCATTTCCAGTTTTCAAAAATATTTGGAACAGCTATTTTTTCGGTTTCTCATTCGACTAAAATCACAGAATCTGAGAAAAATATAGAAGCATTTTTAAATATTAAATTTATCATTATTTTATTATATTTCCCATGGGAATTATCTATTTTTTTCACTTGAGTTTCGTTTTCATGTTTTTTCACAAAAATTACATCAGATATTTCGTAGATTCATTTTTTAAAATTTGAAACTAAATCAGGAGAATGAGTCGCATAAAATATTTGAGTATTTTGTAATTCTGCTATTTTACCGAGTATATTATCGATATGTTTTGTCGCATGTGGATGAAGAAAATTTTCTGGTTGGTCGAGTAGAAATAATTTAAATCATTCATTTTTTGCGTGTTTTATGGTACGAAGATACAATTCCAGCAGTGAAATAAGCAGCGTTGTATTTTTTGAGGCACTTAATTTTCCTAGTTGTCATAATTCTAAGATTTTATGGATATAAATATTTTTAAATTCAGTAGTTTCTTTATTTTCAAGAATAAGATTTATTAATCGATGGTATCAACTTTTAGGGTCTTTATTTTTATATTTTCTATCAGCAGGAATATAAATTACCTGTACTTTTTTATAAAAATCTTCTATTTTTTTCGGAATAATATATTCTATTTTTATTTCTCACTTTATATTTTGAGCTTGAGTTTCTAAGACAAAAATTTCAGTTCAAATTTCCAAGGTTAAAGAAATATATATCTTTTTCTCAAGATCAAAAAAATCTGATTTTTTTATTTGTTTATCTTGAAATATTACTCTAATGGCTTTTAATATATTTGTTTTTCCACTATCATTTTTTCCAACAAAAACATTTTTATTCGGTCAAAATTCCATCTGAGTATTTTTCAGACTTTTATAGTTTTGAACTTTGATGTGTAAAATTTTATACATAAAAAAAGAGTAATAATTAATTACTCTTATTTTACCATATTATTTATAAATTTGACAATTTTTTTATATTTATTTTTATATACTTTATTTTTTTAATATTTTTCCATAAATTGCTGAAAAAATAAGTGAAATTCACAGTAATAATACTATAGTTGATCCAGTTGAAGAATCGAGATAATACGATAAAAATAATCAAATAATTACACTGAGTACAGAAATAACGGCTGAAATATATTTCATTTGTAAAAATGATTTTCCAGCTAATTTTCAAATATTTGCTGGCAGGATTAAAAATGCTCAAATTAAAAGAATTCAAAATATTTTTATCGATACTGCGATTAATATACTCGTGAGAATCAAAAATAATACATTTGCTATTTCATTATTTTTTTGTGTTGCTTTTGAAATCTCATAACTCAGAGAATTTCATAATAATATTTTCCCATATTTTATGAAATAAATAATTACACAAATGAGTAATAGTATTGAAATATAAATATCATTTTGAGTGATCGATAAAATATTTCAAAATAAAAAGCTAAAAATATCAACTTTTAATCCTGGTAAAAAACTTAGTAAAAATATTCATCCAGCCATAGAAATTTGAGAAACATATTCCATGATTGAATCACTGGTTATTTTTTTACTTTTTTCTAAAAAATATATTCAAATAGCAGCAAAAATAGCAAAAATAACAGCAGAAATACTATTAGATATTTGTAAAATAAGTCAGACTATAATTCATAAAAAACTGGCATTTGCGATAGTGTGCCCGATTTGAACTTCTCTTCTTATGACTATATAATTTCAGATTATTGAACTTGTTAATGCAATAATAATTCATGCAATCAAAGCATTTTGCATAAAACTATATTGTAAAATTTCCATATTAATTGTGGTTATGAGTATGATCGTGAGTGTGTTTGTATGGGATTACATAATCTCCAAATACATTTCAAAATTCTTTATTATTTTTAATTTCTTCCGGTGTTCAGGTACAAAAACAATTTTTATGTAAACAAATTATCTTTTTTGAATGAGAATATACCATTTTCATATTATGAGAAACTATTAAAATAGCTAGATCAGGAAATTCTACTTGAATATCATGAATCATCCCATAAAAAATTTCTTCTCAAATACTATCAATACCAGCTGTTGGTTCGTCTAAAATTAAAAATTCAGGTTCACTCAAAAGGGAATTTACAATCAATACTTTTTGCAATTCTCATCATGAAAGTTTAGAAACTTGTTTATGAATTAAATTTTCATTATCAAAAATATTAAATAATTTTTTTATTTTTATAATATTTTTTTTGTTATAAATTTCTAAAAATTCTATCACGGTGAGCGGAACAGTTGGATCAAAATTTATTTTTTGAGGAACGTATCAAATTTTATTATATTTTTTAATAATTTCTCATGAAAAATTTTTATTGATTCCAACAATAGTTTTTAATAGTGTAGATTTTCCAGTCCCATTTTTTCCTATAAGCGAAACAATATCTCCTTTGTAAATTTCAAAGGAGATATTGTTTAAAACTTTATTTTCTCAAAAGTTGACGGAAATATTTTTTAATTCTAATATTTTATTCATAGAGGTTTTTCAAGTTATTTAGGTTTGATTCTATATTATCTAAATATCCATTTTTATCAATAGTATTTCAAAGTGGATCTAATATATATATTTCTAAATTATGTTGAGATTGTAGTGTATCAATTAATTTAGATTCAAATTGAGGTTCTTTATAAATAATTTTTACTGATCTTTTAGTTATTTCATCAATAATAACTTTCATTTCTCAAACACTTGGTTCACGTCCAGCTGTTTCTTCTAAAACAAGTACTTTTTCATCTAAAATACCAAATTCTGCAAATAAGTAGTTAAATGCTTCATGAAATATAATAAAATCTTGTGAATCGTTTCAAAGAGAAAAATTATTTTTTATTTCTCAAGATTCTTTTTTAAAATTTTCTAAATTATTTTCATAATATTGTTTATTTTTTGGATCTAATTGTGATAAAGATTCAGTAATTTTTTCTGCGATGATATTCCCATTTTCTAAAGATAACCAAAAGTGAGGATCAAAAAATATTTCTTCATCTTCGTGATGCTCATCTTCATGGTGTTCGTCTTCATGATGTTCATCTTCGTGATGCTCATCTTCGTGATGATCATCTTCATGGTGTTCGTCTTCGTGATGATTATGATGATCGTGTCCTTCTAATAGTTCGATAGAATCTTTGAGTTGTAAAATATTTTTTTCTGAAATATTTTTTACTATGAAATTATCGATTTCTAATCCTGTTGATAGTATTAAATCACTATTTTGTAGACTTTTAATATCTGATGGTTTCATTTCAAAACTATGAGGAGAAAATCCTGGCTGTATGATACTATTTACTTCTACTTTTTCTCAACCGATATAATTGGCAATTGATGCAAAAGGAGTAATCGTTGAAGTAACAGTAATAGTATCTTTACTTGTTTGAGTATTTTCAGGTACTCAATTAGTACAAGAAGTTAAAACTAATGCTAAACTTAAAAATAATAATATTTTTTTCATAATTCGATTTTTTAAATATTAAATGCAAATCGTTTGCAATTTTACGAATTTTAAAAAAAAGTCAATAAAAAAGACCTTATTATGATATAAGATCTTTTTTACACAAAACATATAACATTACCTTTGTCTATGACAGAAGTCGAAACTTCTGTCATTTCTATAGGTAAAACAAAACATAACTGCCTTTTTTCAATACACACCTCCTTTATGTATTTTCCTTTCGGCACGTATAACTATACTCACGTGATATTAAATGGACATTAAATTTTTGAAGTTTTTTTAAGGAAAAGTATTGACAATTATTAAAAATATGGTGAATATTTTTACTTTTTCTTAAGATATATTTAAGTTGGATGATTATTATGTACTTAGTATAAAATTTAACGAACAATAATATGATTAATAAAATGAACTGGTTTATGGTTCCAACGAAAATATTTGATAGAGCAAATGACTTTTATAATATTTTATTTGATACACATTTAGAATTAGATGAAGATTATAAATGAAATAAAATTGCTTTAATAAAAAGTGAAGAAGATGTGATTGGATGTATTTCTGATAATCCATTGTATGATCCATCGATTGCTGGAGTTATTATATATTTAGATGCATGAGACAACTTAGATGCAATTATTAATAGAGTTATTCCGGCCTGAGGGAAAATAAAAATGCCAAAAACACAGATTTGAAAATTTGGTTATGTTGCTCATTTTGAGGATTCTGAAGGGAATTTATTATGATTGTACCAAAAAAAATAGTTTTTTTGTCACATAATTAATTCTATTTCGTTATACACTGTGAGAATGAAATAATCATTCTATTTATTTTAAAATTATAAAATTATATATTATGAAAAAGATTATTGCTGCAGGTTTATTATCTGCTTTACTTACTACTGGTGCATTTGCTGATTTAAATGGTTCTGTAGAAATTAAAGACGATCAAGGAAATGTAATTGGTAATTCTAGATCAATTAATATTGAAAAAACTTCAATGGATATAGTTACTACTTCAGTAGAAATGAGAAATGAATTATCAACAAATGATAAAAACTTTATTGCACATGCATATGACACTTTAAGTGAAAGTGATGTTGAATTATTAGAAAATATTAATTATTTTATTGATGATTATGTTTCTGAAAAAAATAACACTAAAACAAAAAGAGTTTTAGATAACTTAGTAGAAGGTTTAGAACAAGAAGTTTTTAAACTCGTTATGAAATATCCAGCTGATAAAGCAATGAATAAATCAGATACAAGAATGTATTTAATGTTAAATACACTTAAATTAGAAACTTATGCTAAATCTTGGTAAGAGTAAAAAGAGGGGAAACTCTCTTTTTTTCTTGCACATTTTTTTTATTTCTTTAAAATAAGCGAAAATTTATTATTTATTGATATAAAATGAAATCAAAAATATCTAAACTTTATAGAGAAATTAAAGAAAAAAGAGACGAACTATTTATAGAAATAGAAAAAATGAAAGAAAAATATGATTTTGATTATATAAAAGGAAAAATTGTATTTTCAAAAAAACAAAAAGAAGAAAATAAAAAAGAAAAACTCCCAACATATCGTTATATGCTTGGAGCTCAAATTCGTCATATTATTTCTATGCCATTTATTTATGGTATGATTGTACCAGCTTTATTTTTAGATATATTTTTATTTGTATATCAACAAACGTGTTTTCGTTTATATAGAATTCCTTTAGTAAAGAGAAAAGACTATATTACAGCGGAAAGAAAACATTTAGATTATCTAAATTGGATTCAAAAAATAAATTGTTTATATTGTTCATATGTAAACGGAATTTTTTCTTACGCTGTTGAAATTTGAGGGAGAACGGAAAAATATTGGTGTCCAATTAAACACGCAAGAAAAAATAGAACATTTCATAATTGGCAAGATCACTTTTCTGATTATTGAGATGCAAAAGGTTTTAAAAAATGTTTTAATTCAAACAAAGAATATTACGAAGAAAAATAAAAAAATAAGAAATTTTAATTTCTTATTTTTTTATTTTATAAATATTTTGAGAATTTTCTAAAATAGTTTTTTCTATTTCTTCTGGAGATTCACTACGTAATTCTATGATTTTTTCCAAAACAAATTGTGTAAAAGCTGGTTCATTTTCTTGTTTTCATCTATATGGAGCTGGAGTAAGAAACGGAGAATCTGTTTCTATTAAAATATTTTTTAAGGGAATATTTGCTGCAGTTTCAGCTATTTCTTTTGCATTTTTAAATGTAACAATTCCACTAAAACTCATCATTGCATTTGAAGAAATTTCAAAACACCTGTTTGCAAAATCTAAATTTTCTGAAAAACAATGAATAATAAAGTTTTGAAATTTTGTTTCTTCTAAAACTTCCAAAATATCCTCTCAGGAATTTCTATTATGTATAATTATAGGAAGATTATATTTTTGAGCTAAAGAAATATGAGCGAGAAAATATTGTTTTTGTTTCTTTTTTTGTTGAGCGAATTCTTCAGGATTTTCACTTACCCAATAATAATCTAAACCAGTTTCACCAATTCAAACAATATTTTGTTTATTTTCGATAATATATTTTTCTAATAATTCGATATCTTTTTGAAGTGTATTTTTTGAATCTAAAACATCACTTGGATGAATTCAAGCAGTCGCAAAAATAAACTCGTATTTTTGAGATAACTCTAGAGATTTTTTTGAAGTCTCTATGTTTGTCCCAATGGATACGAGATATTTTCAATCAGATTTTTTAAAATTTTCTAAAATTTCTGAAATATTTTTATTTTTTGCTAAATATGGATGACAATGTGTATCAATAAACATATTAAAACGTTACTCAAGAAGTAGAAAGTTGATAACTATTTCCAGAATCATCTGTAAAGTTTGCTTCGACAATATTTACATGTTCTGTTTTGTTTTTGTTTTTATTGATTTCTAATAATGCAACTTTTTCACCTTTAATGATATTTTTTGGTTCAGCAAATTGTAAAATATATGTTGAAATTCCATCATTTGTTGAAATATGTTGTAGACCATTTGTTTTTAAAATATTGATATTTTCAGGATTATATACAACTGAAAATGACACATTTTTTACATTTGTCATATTTTTTGAAGAAAATACTGAGAAATATACAGCTTCTTGCTCTATATATAAATCTGACTTATTCATTTGAATATCAGATTCAATAGCATTTGCTTTTAGATTTTTGACTAAATTTTAATCATCAAATAAAAATATATTTATTCCGATTGCAAAAACTAAGCTCATCGCCACGATGCTTATGTTAGAAAATTTCTTTTGTTTGTTATATTTTTTTAATATATCTGTCATAGTTTTGTTTTTATTTTTAAGTACATTATCAGTCTACACTATTTTTTGTTATTTGCAAAATTAGAGAACTTTAATCAATAATATAATACTAATGAATAAAATAATCGCACTAGAAAGCGTATTAGAATAGGTTTCAAGTTGTTCAAATTTTTTGTATGATTTTGCCTTTAAAAACACACTTATTCAAACAATAAGTATTAAAGTTGTAAAAATTCATGCTCAAAGTGCTCAAACTAATAAGAAAATCCATTGAGATTTTCATAATGCAATGAGTAATAAAAATATACTCCAAGCAAAACTACAGGGTGCTAATCATGCAAAAAAAGCAATCCAGAGACTCTTATTTTCCTTTTTATTTTCAGTGGATTTATTTCTTTTTATAGCTTTTGAGAATAAATATATTCATAAAAAAAATAAAAATATACTACTGATAAGTTGGATATAATAATTGAATTTTGAAATATCTACGAATCAAATTAATATTTTTGTAACTAAAAATAATAATAAAATATCTAAAATATGAGTAATTGTAAATATAAAGGCAAATAAAAATCCTTTAAAATATCAATTATTTTTTTCTAATGTATACGCTATTAAAAGTGATTTTGAATGTCCAGGTCAAATAGCATGGATAAAACCAAGAAAAAATACTAACATAAATACTCAAAAAATATTTCATTGATTATTTGTAAAAAAATTATCTAAATATTTTAAAATACTTTTTAAATAATCACTTGCATATCAATAATCACTCAGAGTTTCAACAGAATTTTCTTGCTGTTTTGAATAATCTACCTGAGTATTTTTCTCTAAAAATCAAAGATCTAAATCTTGTTGAGTTCTATATTCTTGTCCAGGTCATAACTCAGCATTTATAGGGTTCCAACCTCATTCTACTTCTTCTTTGTCTGTATAAAAGTCTCAATCTGTATCATAAGAATTTATATCCGTATAATAAATTTTTTCTTCCTCATCTGATAATCAATCTCAATCACTATCTTTTGAAATACTTAAATTTTTATCATTAATATTTATTCTTTTTTGAATTATTTTACTTGTGAAAACCTTAAAATAAAATGGAGTTACTCATTGAATACCATTATTAAAATCATAAAAGGTAAATCTATTTGTCTGAAGAGGGAATTGTGTAAAATACTGCACTGTAAAATCAAAATCTGATATTTTTTGATCACATAAAATTTGATAATTTACTTCTAATCAATCAGAAAGTATTTTATATGCTTGGTCTTGTTTTACATTTATTTTTGAAATATTACATTGAGAATTATTTTGAGAAACATTTATATTTTCTGAAATATAATTTGTAATAATATCTCAATGTTTAAAATAATCATTTATAGAATCAAACTCTATATTGTTTTCTTTGAGTAAATATTCAATTTCAAATGAATGAAAATAAGAACTAATATTTATAGAATTATTCTTTATGGAAGCTGTTGATATAGAAATATCAAGTGGATGAGCAAATGCATTTCAAATAATAGAAATATATATTTGTATTATCAGTAAAAAATAGATAAAAATTTTCATCACGTAAATGTAATCAAATAGTGTATAAATGTAATTATATAAAAAAAAATCTGGTTTCCCAGATTTTTTTATTTTTGTTTGTGCTTTCTAATTATTTCTTCTTTTCTTGTTCTGTAATATGTAGGAGTTTTTTGCGAATCTTGCGTATTTTGAACACTTTTAGGAATAATATAATTGTATGTTTTTTTATTTCTTTCAGCTTTATTAAAATGAAATTTAAAACTATTTATTTTTTCAGCTAAAATTTTATTTATTATTTTTTTTGTATTTTCAGAAATTTTTACATTTTCTTTTACCGCGAGTGTTAACCATAAATCATTAAAACTATTAATAAGATTTTCTTCAAACTCATCTTTATAACCTTGTTGAGTTAATAGTTGCGCTATAGATTTAAATGTAGCATTTCTGTTAGAATTTTGAATATAATGAATATCATATTCTAAAACTTTCATAACAGTTACATCTTGTCTTAAAAATTTTAATACTTCTTTTTGGTCAGCATTATTAATATTTATTTTTGGAAATAATTCATTAAAAATATCAAATTTTTTCGAATCATAGATTTCTAATTCATTTAAAGCATTATTTATTTGATCATTTTCAATATTATATGAGAGATTATTTCTTACTTCATAAGAATTAGCTATTTTATAGATTTCTTTTGCTGTATAATCTTTTCCACAAGTTCTATCATAATAACTTTTAGAATAATCTCCATACGGACAATTATCTTTGTCTGGTACGTGAGATCCACCACCTCATCCAGATGATCATGAATTAGAATTATTATTTCAATCGGAATTATCATCTTCTTGAGTATTTATCATAATTTCTCAATTATTGTCTAATTCTACAATTGCAAAATATGAAAAATGATTGATTATGATTTTTAATTTATTATTTTCTTGTTGGATATTTTGATCATTAACTCTTTCCCAACTTTTTCAATCATTTGAAGTGAGAACTCAATATTTTTTATTACTTGGTATTTGATCAATGTTAAGCGTTACATTATTATTTAATTTCATTCAAACTCATAATATATCACTTCATACTTGAATAATTTTTTCAATATTATTAAAATCTTCTAATTTTGTATCATTGTATTTTGACAAATTAGAAATAAAATCACTTTTATTTATTTCTACTGGAAGAATAAATCAACCATTCCAAATTACTTTCTGATTTGAAATTAACTCCTCAATAAATGTTTCCTGAGTACTTTCTAAAACTATCGATTCATTAGTCGAATAACTTTGTGATCCTGTATGAGTTAAATATATAGGATTTTGTAAAATTAAGCTATTTTCTATATTTGTATTATTGTACTGTGATAAAAATGTATTTTTATTTATTTCTAATTCAGTTTCTTGATTTGATTTATATTCTGGAGTTATAAAACTACCTGTAATTATTTTTGAATTATATTGATTATCAAATATTTCAATTTTATAATGATATTCTCTATTTTCAGATAAATTTCTCATATATAAGTTTAATTCTTTATCTGATTCAACCATATATTTATCAATTGTGTATCTACTTTCTTGTCTGAGATTATTTACATCACTTCAATGTGAGAATTTTATATGAGATCCTTGAGTATGAAAATAATTTTCATCATCAATTCTAAATTTTAAATAAGCTCTGAGCCTGCTTCATTCTTGTTGATATTCAATTCTAAATAACTTAGGGTCAGGATTTGTTTTATTTAAATAATCTTCTATTTTATAATTTCTACCAAGAGATTGTGAAATATCTTTATTATAAAGTGCTTGATATATTTCTCTATAAATACTTCTGTAATCTATTCAAACTCATAACCGGTTTGCTTGAGCGTTTATAAATGAGTTATTTCCATAGACTTTCTCTGGTAATTGTGTTTTCCATTCTTGATTATTCGATAAAATAAACATTCAACCTCATTTACCATGATCTGTTCACAGAGAACTATTTATTTTTAACGTTCTTCAAAACTCTGAATATAAAACAATTGTTACATTATGTTTGTCTTTTACATTATTATAAAATTCTGCAGTTTTTTCTGCTACTTTTTGTAGATTATTGCTTAAATTTTCTTTTTGATTTCCGTGTGTATCGTATCAACCATCTGCAGCAATTCTCACTACATTTGTAATTCAAGCGTCAAATAATGTTTCAGTAAAATTTAAATTATCTCACATATTATATCATGCTCAACTTCTTCATCAATTAGCAACTGATGTTTCAGCTACATTTCAAATATATGCACCATTTTTAAAAACAAAATCTAATTTTTCTGGATAATTTCTTTGATTATATATTTCTTTAAGAGTGGTTAATTTATGTATTCTGAAATCATTATTTGTACTATCATCAACTCTGAATAATCAATCATTTCATATTTGTAAATACTGACCTCATCTAAAAATTAATCATTTGTCTCATCATAGTTGTACAGTTTTTAAAGGATCTTCATTTTTAATAAATTCTCATAATATTCAAGGTGCTTCTAAACTTCATTGAGAATATGCAGAAGTCATTTTTCTTGAGGCAGTATCATGAGCTCTTGAATGACTTGGTGTACCGACTCTGTTAAATATTTTTAAATCTCATGTGTCATATAACGATTTAAAATCTGACATTTTTGAGTTGAGATAATAATCTCATACTTCTACTAATTCATTTCTCTGAAGTGCTCAACCCTCTCTGTTTTCTAAATATTTACTATATTCATCTTTTTGAATGACTCAATGTAGCCAATCTAGTCAACCTCTATATTTTATTATTACAAGTTTATTATCATTTCAGTAAAATTGTGTATTTTCGCCTTCCAATTCTGCTGGAATATCTACTCATGATTGTAAAATATACTCAGGTTGAGATAAGATAAAATATAGTAAACTAGCTGTATAATATCTGTTATATTCTTGAGATTCTGGTTGAAATTCTATAGGATTTCATTCAGAATCCTCTAGCATGAAATTTATTAATTTGTCACGTGTACTATTAGAAAGAATTTCTTCTCATAGCAATTGTTTTTCAATATTTAATATATTTTCTTCTAAGGTCATGGTAGAATCTATAAATTCACTTGCTTGTATTTCATCAACTATTTTTGATGCTTCATATGACCATTTTATAACACTTGTAGCATTGAAAAATTCTTTATTTTCATCAAACCCATCTCTTCAAAAAATACTTCCAGGCATATATGGAGTCCATCAAAGATTTGATAAAGAATGTCTAAAAGTAGATAAATTTTCAACTCATAGTAATTTTTTTGTTCCTACAATTAAATCCACTGGATTTTTATATATTACCGTATTCATTGATCTTTGAGTATACATAATATCACTGGCAAGTAACCATTTTGTAGTTGTGTATATATCAAAATTTGATTGTATTAATTCAGATGAAATATTGTTTATTTCGCTTATTTCTGGATTTTCTCAAACATAAAAATTATATAATTTTTTTGCTAAAAACTGTGAAATCTCATTTTGTTTTTTTGCAAATATATAATCAATTATATTATCAGGCAATCAGTTATTCATCGCAATTGGAGATTTGAGCATTTGAACATCAATCTCTGAGGTTTCTGAGTTATAATAACTTGGAGAATAATTATTTTGAAAATCTCATTCTAAAAATAATATTTTTTCATTTGTATTTGCTTGATTATTATAAATAACCTCATGAGTATTTTCGTTAGTTTCAAATCAAACTAATATCTTAGCGAGAGCTGCGACATCTGTTTCTTCATAGTTTCTAGTAGATTGTGTTTCTGCAGATTCAAATGGGAGATATTCTCACATAAGTAAAAGTTGTAATAATTCTCTTGCATAGTTTTCATTTGGTCTTGCTGGATTTGACTGATTAAACAAATCTAAAAATTGAGAAACACTATAATCTCAATTTGATTCTATGTCATATAAACTCTTTTTTACTAATGTTTTGTAATCTCAAAACATTTCTGAGTAGAGTAAATCATGAGTATTTTCAATATCTAAATATGTAATATTTTTACTTCATGAAACGTTCACAGAAAAAATATCTTCAAACATTAGAAATAATTTTGCTTTAGCTTCATACGGATCGTATAATTTTTTTGCTAAATAATATTCATACATATCATTTCTATTATTTGCGTCAAAATCAGGATCACTTGTAAGTTGACTAATTTTAGAATCAAACTCACTTCTATTTGGTCCATTTCTTGACGGAAATAAATAATTTACTGCTGCTTGGGCACTTCAAATATCATAAATATTTTGTATATCATTTAAAGTCGCTCAAAATAATGATTTTTTTGCTAAATGTCTTGCTTTTTGCATAGTCCAAGGTGTGTTTTGATCATTTGTATCTACCGCAAAAGTTTGATAAAATCAAAAATTTGTTGTAATTAATAAACTTATCAATGCACAAAAAGATATAATTTTTTTCATCCAGATTTTTTACAATGTAATACTATTATTTTACACTATTTTCATCTTAAGTCAAAATAAATCAGCATAACAATTTGTTATGCTGATTTTATATAAATCCATGGTCATCGAGCGTTTGAATTTGGTTTTTGTTGAGATGTTTTTCAATTTCTTCTCGTGGAAAATTTTTAATATTTTCTACATTTCAAAACGCTTTTAATATTTTTTTTCTAGAAACTGGTCAAAATCCAGGGAGAGATTCCAAAATATTTGTTTTCATGGCTTTGATTCTTTTGTCTCTGTTAAATGTAATTGCAAATCTATGTGCTTCATCACGAATTTTTTGAACGAGTCTGAGCTCAAGAGAGTCTTTTTCCAATATAATTGATGTTGATTCTCATGGTAAAAATAATTCTTCTTCACGTTTTGCGATTCAGACTAATTGTAAATTTTGCAAATTTTGTAAATACTTTTTTTTATTTTCTAAAATACTTTCTTCTGTTTTTTTATCTTGAGAATTAGTATCAGAATTATTTTTTTCTAAAATATTTATTTCTCATAAAGTATTTTTTATAAAATTATTTAAAATTTTTACCACACTTCAAAGTTGTCATTTTCAACCATCAATTATTATTAAATCAGGAAGTTCTCAAGTTTTTTCTATTTCTTTGAGTCTTCTAGTCATAACTTCTTTCATAGATCAAAAATCATCGATTTTTGCTTCTTCGAGTGTTTTTATATTAAATTTTTTATATTTTTTTGTATTTGGTTTCCCATTTTCTATAACACTTCTACTGGCTACTGTATGGGTTCATGAAAAGTGAGAAATATCGTTACATTCAAAAATTAAACTTTTGTTTTGATGATTGTATGATAAAACTTTGAGTAAATTTTCCATCGTAGATTTTGTAAATCATTTCGTAGAAAGTGAATTTATGTATTTTTTATGAGCATGTTCATAAACATTTTTATACACCATTTGTAATATTTCTTTTTTTGGTCAAACTTGAGGAAGCTCAAAAGAAATTTCACAGAGTAAATCTTGGATTTCAAATGGTAAGATAAAATTTATTTTCTCTTTTTCTTCTAAATGCTCAACATATTTTTTTTCAATGAATTCCTTTACTATTTGTTGTTTATCTTCTTCGAGTTTATTTTCTATTTCAAAAGTTTGGTATCATAAAATTTTCCCGTCTCTAATTTCTATCACTCAAATATAAATATGTTCATATTTTTCTAAATAATGAATTACATCATGATTTCCAGTAATTTTATCACGAATATTTTGTGAAATATCCAGTGACTCAAGACTTTCTATTTGTGTTTTTATTTTTTGAGCTTCTTCAAATTGCAGATTTTTAGCAAAGTCTTGCATTTTTTCTCTGAGTTTTTCTATAACTTCTTTGTAATTTCCTCTTAGAAAATGTTTAATATTTTCTATTTGTTCAACATAAATTTTATTAATTTCATGCGTTGAAATAATTTTTTTTGTGTCTGAAATATTGTTTTTAAATAAATATTTATCGAGATTATAGCCATTTCAATCTTTAAAAAAATGATGTCAGTAACACCCATATCAAAAATATTTTTTAATTATTTTTAAAATATTTATTACATGATTCGTAGAAATATATGGTCAAAAATATGTTCCATTTTTCTTCCCACGAATTACCGAAAAATTACTTGGAGATTGACGTGTCCTCATTATTTTAGGGAAGAGATCATTGGTAATTTTAATGTACATATAATTTTTATCATCTTTCATTAAGATGTTATATTTTGGTTTGAGTTGTTTAATTAGATTGGTTTCTAGAATCAAACTTTCTGTCTCATTTTCAACGATAATTGTTTCTATTTTAACGATTTGATCTACCATTTTTGCCTTTGCAAAGTTGAGTTTTGATTTCCCGTTAAAATAACTATGCACACGAGAAAATAGATTTACACTTTTTCCGACATAAATGATTTCTCATTTTTTATCAAAATATTTGTAAATCCCTGGTGCTTTCGGTATATGTTTCAAATCTAGATTTGACATATTTTTAAATTAATTATAATTTTTTAGTTCATAAACAAAAGGAGACATCAATGAACGATATTACTGCAGAAAATAACAAAACTTTGTTAGAAGAAGCAAACTCTGCTCCATTATCTACAGGAAGTTTTGCGAAATGGATTAATTCAATTCTAGATAAACTCATTGGATAATTGGAAATATGAAGTTACTTATTTAAAAAGGCCTAATTTTGAGGCCTTTTTTCTTTTTTGAATATTTATCTGAGATCTATAGAATTTTTAGACTTTTGATATTTTTTGAGTTTTTCTGCCTTTGCAAGTTCTTCTGGATCTATTTTAACTTCAGGATTATTATTTGTTTTTAAATAATTTTCAACTACTCAGCCAAGAGAATCCATAATCATATCAAATCTATCTACTTGACCATCATCTTCATGTTCTACTAAATCTTCAATATGATTCTTAATTCATTCAACTTGATTGAGTGCTGCGTATGGATTTATACAGTTTGGAAGCACAAATCAATCATCTCAAATTTTATGAATTATAAGATCTCATTTACTTAAAATTTTATCAAATACACTATTTTGTTCTACTTCCATTCATTCCATATTTTCAAAATCAATCGTGGACATATTTGTTTTAAATAATGACCAATCCAAATCTATAACTCAAACATCAGTAATAATCCAAACATCATTATACCAATCAAAAATATCATAGACTATTTTAGTATAAATTATTAATAACCATCATTCTAAAAAATAAAATGGAATAAATCATTTTAAACGAAATGAGTAATAATAAAAAAATACCGGAATAAATACTCATAAAAATAACCACAATATTAATCTTCCAAGAATAATTATCGGATGAGCATGAACAATATGTTGAATATGTTGTCATTCTGGAGTGTATTTTTGAAAAAACTTTAGATCAAATGAATTCATATCAAAAAACTTTAAAAATATTTTTTAAATTATACAAAAATTTTACAAAATAAAAAGAAATCTTTCGATTTCTTTTTATTTTGTAATTAACATTACAGGACAGTGATCAGAACCCATTATATCATTCATATATTTTATATCTTCTACTTTTTCAATAAAATCTTTATTTACTACAAAATAATCTATTCTCCAGCCCACGTTTCTCGGTCTTGCTCCAGCTCTGTAACTCCACCAAGAATATGTATCTATTTGTTCTGGATAAAAATGTCTAAATGTATCAACGTATCCATTTTCTAATAATTCTGTAACTTTTGCTCTTTCAATTGGTAAAAACCCAATAGTTTTTTGATTTTCTTTTGGACGAGCAATATCTATTTCCGTGTGAACAATATTGAGATCTCATGTTAAAATTACATTTTTCCCTTGAGAAATTAATTCATTTGCATGTTTGATAATATGATCGTAAAATTCTAGTTTATAGTCAACCATTTCTGTTCCATCAGCTCTTGTACCACCATTTGGATAATACCCATTTATGATTACAAAATCTTCAAATTCAGCTTGAGTTACTCTTCCGTCATCATGAAAATGTCAGATTTCACCAAAACTATTTTGACTTGAAAGTAAATTAAGATTTTCTTTATAAAAAATAGCTGTTCATGCATATCCGGCTCTTGTCCCAGTATGCCAAACATATTTATATCATTCGAGTTCTCAAACATCTTTTAAAAATTGAGGTTCAAATGCTTTTGTTTCTTGGATACATAAAATATCAGGATTTTCTTCTTCTACGAATTCTTTAAATCATTTTTTTGCTACAGCTCTAATACCGTTTACATTCCATGAAATTATTTTCATTTTTTATTTTTTCAAATATTAAAATTTATATTCATACTTTATTTAATACTTATAAATTGTAAAATTATTTTTTGAATATAATTTATCTTGAAAATTAAAAAATCTTAATATAATAATCACGAAATTTATTTATTTTTTAAAGAATAGATTATGTCTAGAGATGAAAAAAACAATTTAGAAGAACATGATATCGTAGAAGAAATGGAACAAGAAATCGAAGATATCCAAGATAATGAAGGAAATATTGACGAAGAAAAATTAGAAGAAGCGCAATCTGGATGAGATAGTGAAGTAGATAAATTAAAAGATTTACTTTCTAGAACGCAAGCAGATTATGTAAATTATCAAAATAGGGTTGCCAGAGACAAAGACGATATGATTTTTTTCTTAAAATCAGATATTTTGAAAAAAATACTTCCAAGATTAGATGATCTACAAAGAATGATTCAAAATACTCCAGAAGAAATGCAAAATGGGGCATTATATGAAGGAATTGTTTCTATGGAATCAAAACTTATAGCTGATTTAGAAAAAATGTGAGTTGTTGCATTTAATTCAAAAGGTGAAGAAGTAAATCCTGATAAGCATGACGTAATGACAACGGTTCCAGGACAAGAAGAATGAATTATTTTTGATGAATTTGAAAAATGATATATGCTTGGAGAAAAAGTTCTCAGACACGCAAAAGTAGTAGTTTGAGCTGGAGTATAAATTTGTAAAATCACACATTATATGAGACAATAAAAGCGCACTTGATTTATATGAAATATATATATAATAAGTTGCGCTTATTTTTAGTAATAAAAAACTATGGAAACTCTCAAGCGAATTTTAATCGCGTGTATGACAACTTTTTCAATATTTATTCTTTTTTGAATCTCACAAACATATTCAAATGATTTTGACGACTTAGAAACTCAAATCATTGCAGAATCTAGTGATAATAAAATCAAAAAACTTCAAACATTTTTTCAAAAACTTGATTTATATTCATGAGAAATTGATGGAAAATACGATTCTGTACTTCCATCTTTATTGTCATATCAAAAACAAACTGGATTAATTAATTCTAATACAGATTGGGGAGCTGGATATTTTTGAATCCAAACTCTCACAGCACTTCAAGAGGATTATCCAGAAAAATTTGCCTTTTATAGAGCTATTTTAAAAGAAGATGAACCAATTACTTGAGATACATATTTTTATGTAACAGCATATTATTCACCACTTCCAGGTCAATCGAGATATACAACAGGGAGTTATTGGGGTGATATTAGACTCAATGGAGAAGGAAAATATACAGCATCAGGAAAATGAGTTTTTTCTGGATTATTAGCTGCTCCTAGAAATTATGACTTTGGTACTAGAATCGAGTTAGAATGAATCTGAGTTGGTTCAGTAGAAGATAGAGGTTGAGCTATTGTAAATGCCTGAGAAAGAGGACATGACTACGATAGAATCGATGTTTGGATGTGATATGGAGATGAATGATTAGCTCGTGCACTAAAATGGTGAAAAAGAAAGGTAAAATGAAAAATCGTAAGTGATGATAGAGTGGTTAATATAAAATTTAATACTTCACCAATTGCTGCATATTCAAATTTATATGTAACTCCGGAGTCAAGCAGTGTAAATGTAAAAAAATTACAACAATTATTCACTGAACTAAATCTTTATAATAATGATATAGATGGAAAATATATTTCTATACAAGATGACTTAATTGATTTTCAATTGCAACACAAAATTATATCATCAAAATATGATGACCAAGCAGGGTATTTTTGAAAAAGAACTATTGCAGCGCTAGAAACAATTCATGGAACGGGAAATGAAATTTTCCAAGAACCAATACAAATTGTTTATGATAACGATTATGTACTTACAAGAAAACAAAAACAAGATATTGTTATTGTAAAAAATAAAATTGATGAAATTTTAGAAAAAAAATATTCATGAAATAAAATCAAAATAAAAAATGCAAAAACTCAATTGCAATCAAAATTAGATAAAATTATCAAAAAATCTAAAAGCAAGAAAGATAAAGCAATTGTAACATATTTAAAAGTTGTTTTATAAATATATAAAAAAATAAATAATAAAATAGTCAAATTATTTTCATTAAAACATTCTATCAATATTTGGTAGAATGTTTTTTTATATGATACAATATATTTGATTTTAAATTATTTCCTGTATTTATAAAAATGAAAAAATTATTCTCCATTTTCATATTATTTTGTGTATTTCTAGGTTTTATCCCAGAAAAATTATTTGCAAAATCAAATGACCAATATTTTGTAGTAACAGCATATTATTCACCTTTACCTAATCAAAAATATTATTTAAAAGGGAACTATCAAGCTGAAATCCGTCTCAATGGAAGAGGAATTGCATGAGCTTCTGGGAAAGGAGTATTTTCTGGTATGCTTGCTGCCCCTAAAAATTATTCTTTTGGTACAAAAATCTATTTAGAATGACTAGGGATTGGATCAGTAGAAGACAGAGGATGAGCAATTGTAAATGCTGGGAATAGATGATATTCATATGACAGAATTGATGTTTGGATGTGATATGGAGATGAATGATTGGCTCGCGCGCTCTATTGGGGAAAAAGAACCGTAAAATGAAGTTTTGTTGCAAATACTTCACAAGTTACACTTAATTATAATACTGTTCCAGCACCAGCTTGGGCAACCAATGGATTAGAAGTTACTCCGAGTATTTTTTATAAAGCAATTGGAAAAAATTCTTCATGAGATGATATTTTTGCACTAAAATCATTTTTACACGAAAATGGAGTATATAATGGAAATGTGGATAGAGAATATTCATCAGATTTAATTGAAATAATTCATGATTTTCAATTACAAAATAATATTTTAGATAGCTGAGAATTACTTTGAGCAGGATATTGGGGGAATCAAACTCGTAGTTTATTTTTAAAACACTATAGAACTGGTAAATTAGAAGAAAAAGAACAAGAACCAGTTTTACTTGCTTCTACGAATAATATTGTTTTACCAACAAAAAAACAATGAATTCAATTAGAATATAATCCTGATAATATTTTTTCTCAAGCCATTTCAACTCAACAAGAATTTTCTACACTTCAAAATATTTTACAAGAATTAGAATTGTATAAATGAGAAATAAATGGAAACTATGATGAAATTATTGATATTATTATAAATTTTCAAATAGAAAATAATTTAATAGAAAATAAAGAATCTCTTGCAGCAGGGTATTATTGACCACAAACAAGACAAGCTTTATATGAAGAATATCTAGAATACAAAAATTATCTAAAAATATTAGATGAAACGAAACATGATATTTTAAAAATTCAAGATGATATACGCAAATCAGCAGAAAAAGAAGTTTTATTACTATGAAATTTAGCACAATCACAAGTTTCTCCACAAGTGAGAGAATTACAACTTATACTGAAAAAATTAGGATATTTTGATTATAAAGATACAGCTATTTTTTGAAAATTAACCGCAGAATCTATTTCTCAAATGCAAATCAAAACATGAGTTATAGAATCTTTAGATGAACCAGGTTCTGGTGTATTTGGACCAAAAACGAAATCTATGTTTATAGATGAACTATATAAATATTATTTTGATGAACAATTTGATATTTCTATATATGATGAAACACTTATTGAAGACTTAAAAAAATCAGGTATTTTATAAAATACTTGATTTTTTTGATTTTTATTTTATAAATACTTTACACACACAAACTTCGGAAGAAAAAATTATGCTTTATTGGTCGATGGTAATAATTATTTCTGTGATAATGATGATATTTTTTGGATTTATCGATCAGAAATATATGAAAATTTCACACAGGCATGTAAAAGGAAGTTTTAAAGAAAAATTTTATTTTTCCGCAAGACTACTTTTTAGCTTAACATTTCTTTATGTTGTAGTTGGAATGGATAAACAATTTATTTTTGATATATTTTGTGTTACTGTTTTTCTCGGAATTTTACTTGAGTTGAACATGTCATACAAAACAAAAAATCAAGGATATTTTGCACTTGTTTTGATTTGTTTTACATTGATAGCATTTATTATTATTCCAAATTTTTCTAGTAATAATAATATTATAGAAAAATATTTTGTTATTAGCGTGATTGCTATTTGTATGGATAGTTTTATGAGTATTTTTGGAAGATTTGTTGTTGCAAAACTTCCAGATAGTTTCATAAAAATGAAATATCCAAAACAAATCTCACCAAATAAAACATTTTTAGCTGTTGTTTTAGCTTTAATCGCAAATTACTTTTTATTCTCTGAATTATTAGAGTTACGTGTTTTGCCTTTGTTAATTATTAGTGTGAGTGTTGCATTTGGAGACGCGTTATTTTCATACTATAAACGATGTGTAGGAGTTTCCGATTTTTCGCGTTTACTTGGTCCAATTGGAGGATTTTGTGATCGGTTTAATGGTTGGATTATTGCATTTTGTGCTATGGAAATTTTTTACTAAAAAAAGCCCGTTTACGGGCTTTTTATTTTTCATTATTTATATACAATTTTATTTTCAAAGTATGTTCTTTTACTTTTTTAATTTGAATCGTGTAGAGTTTCCATTTATGCTCTAAAATAGATTGATATGGTTCACTTAAAACACAAAGTTGAAATGTTTTTTTATGTTTTAATTCTTCATTTTTTATTAAAAAATCCATAAATAATCATTCTCCCTGAGGAAGTGATTCATCAAAATTATCAGCTTCGATAACTTTTTTTTCTAAATTTTTTAGTGTTAATTCTACTCAGTCTTCACAAAATGTTTCTCACTGCGCGAGTATAAAATTTCTTTCTATCATTTTTATTTTGTTTTGTATATAATTTGTGAAATTTTATCTTTTATTCTCGTTTTGTAAATAATTTTTTATTTTTTACTATTATTGTTTTTCTAAAAATTCAATTTTTTTTATAAAATCTTCTATAATTTTAAAATTTCAATTTTTAGTAAATATTTCTGAATCTTCTGAATTATTTAATTCTTTTATTACTTCATCTATTGAATTATCGATATTAAATAATTTTAAATCATTTTGATTTAGACTGTAAATAAAGGCAATATAATAATCATTAAATGGAAAAATATATTTTTTTTGAAACCTAGAAGTTCTCCCAGCCCCATATTCATATAAAATATATCATGTTACATTATCCACTGTGATTTTATTTTTTTTATTTTCTAATTCTAAATAATCATTTTTAGTAGCATGAGTAGCGTATTCACTTCAAATCTCAAAATCATATGTAGAATATTCTAAATACGCGTCTCACCAAGGTCCTGAGTTAAATTTCCATAATCACATTACAAATTTTTCTCAATAGTCAGAAGCTAAATTATGCCAATTTACTCAAACAAAAGGTTTTCAAGTATTTTCATTAAAACATAATTTTTTTACCTTCATTTTTTTTATAAAATCTTGATAATTATATTCTTTATTTTTGTAATTATTGTTTCTAATCTGAAATTTTTCAAGTAATTCATTACATTGATCATTTACTGTTATATTTTCAAAATTATTCTCTTGATTTATTACTTCTGTTTTATTTTTTTCAACTTGAATAGATTCCTCAGTTTCATTAAATATTTCAGATATTTCAGATTTTTCAATTTCTTCATTATTTTCTGTTTTTTTGATATCTACTGATTTATTTTGATTATCATTTTGATTTATTTGTCATGAAGATGTTTGAATATTCTCTTTGTTTTCTGAGTTTTTCGATGTATTTTCTTCTGCTATTATATCGTTATTTATACTACATGAAGATAATATAAATAATAATATAATAAAAATTTTGATTCTCATACTGTTAATTTATTAATAATTATACCGTAAATAAATAATTTTATAAAAAAGATTTTTTATAAAAAACTATTAGAAAATAATTATAGTATTTTCTTTTTTCATTTTTAAATTTTTAATTATTTTTTCTGTTTTATTATTTTTCCCGTTTATAAATCTAATTATTTCATCGATATTTGCGCTTGATAATCAAATCGTAGAATTATTATTTGAAACATAAAAACAATGTCTAATAATTTCTTTTTGTAATAAACTCGATAAATTTTGAAAATCTGAAATATAAAAATATCCGTAAATTTCTAAAGTATTTATTGTAAATTTTTTAGAATTAAATATTTGCATAGCTTGTTCATCAAGAAATTTTTTTATTTCTTGATCTAAATGCGACTTAACTTCTTGTAAATGATTCATCATATTTGAAATATTTTCTTTATAATTTTCATTTACTTTATCAAGTTTTGGAATAATTTCATGACGAAGATAATTTCTCGTTATAGTTGTGTCTGCATTTGTTTCATCTACAGAATATTCTAAATTATTATCGTGTAAATAGTCCAAAATTTCATCTTTTGAAATATTCAAAAGTGGACGAATAATTCCACCAGATTCTTCGGTCATATTAATTAATCCTGTGAGTTTTGATCATCTTGCGAGATTAAAGAAAAATGTTTCGATTTTATCATCTAAGTGATGCGCTGTTAAAACCTTATTTGTTTCATAAATATTACAAACCGCATTAAAAAAAGCATACCTTTTGTCACGCGCAACTTCTTCGATTCATTTACTTGGATAAAAATTATCTCTGATTTTTTTTATATCTGCGCTAGCAACTTCCACTTGAAATCATTTTTCTTGTGCTAAATTTTCCAAAAAAGCTTCTTCTCTATCAGATTGTGGTCTGAGTTGATGGTTAAAATAACATGCAATTAAATTTTTTGCATATTTTGTTTCAAGGATTTTATGTAACAAATACATAGAATCCGGACCTGTAGAACACCC
Organism: uncultured Candidatus Altimarinota bacterium; assembly: GCA_964022365.1. Classification (GTDB taxonomy): domain Bacteria; phylum Patescibacteriota; class Gracilibacteria; order BD1-5; family UBA6164; genus CAJXJP01. Next base: position 24,490 of record CAXHZN010000004.1, on the reverse strand, counting down.
TAAAATTACGGGATCATCTTCTCAATAATATTTTTCTAAAATTTTTTCTAAATCTTGCATTTCTAAAAAATAGTTATTTTTAATTTATGGCTTATTTATAGTTATTTTTTCTAAAAATTCAATCAATAGTTTATATTAAATTTTTTTATTTAAGATTATTTTATATTATTATAAAAATATTATTAATAAAATAATCATGAAAATAGTATTATTTAGATTTGAGGCAGAATTAATTCATGTTTTAGAGTTAGAAAAAAACTGAGAAAATATTTCTCTTTGAGAAAAGAAAAAAATATCAATAGTTGAAAAAAATAGATGAGAAAAATATTCAAAAATATTAGAAATATTTACAGAAATAAAAAATAATTTTTGACCTGAATATTTTGCATTTCAATCTCCGATGAAATACAGATGAGTTATAAAAGACGAAGAATGATATGTTTGATGAGCTTTATTGCATTGATTTGGAAATCAAAATAACACTGAAATTTTAGAATTTTCGAACAGTTTTGTGAGAAATGAATTAAAATTATCAGCAAAAGATTTTAAAGAATTACTAGAATCTCAAAAAAATAAAATTCTAGAAAATCATAAAATAGCAAAATCTGATAAACTATTAGATGGCTTAATTTCATTGAGTTTATTAGAAATAAATAATTAATAAAAATATATATGTTTCCATTAAAAAGCTCAAAAAATTTCTTAGAATATTTTCCAGCTGACGATATAACTGAAAATTTTCCAAGAAGGGTAGAAAAGGCTATGTATAGCTTTGTTTTACCACAATATTTTCAAAATCCAAAGAATATAATTATTTCTCATGATTATGCTGAAGAATTATGATTCGATAAAAAATTTATAAATTATCCTGAATTTTTAGAATATTTTTCTGGGCAAAAAGTTATTGAAAATACAAAGTCATTTTCTCTTGGCTATGCTGGGCATCAATTTTGAAATTGGGCTGGACAACTTTGAGATGGAAGAGCCATTTGTTTATGAGAATTTGAGACAAAAACATGAAATAAATTTTTTCAATTAAAATGATCATGAGTAACTCCATATTCTCGTTTTTGAGATTGATACGCAGTTTTGAGGAGTTCTGTTCGTGAATTTCTAGCGAGTGAAGCTATGTTTTATTTATGAATTCCAACAACAAGAGCTTTAAATTATTGTGAAACATGAGAATTAGTTTTACGTGATATGTATTATAATGGAAATCAAAAATATGAAAAATGAGCTTTGGTAACAAGAGTAAGTGAGAGTTTTTTACGTTTTTGAAATTTTGAATTATTTGCCAGTAGACAAGATACAAAAAACTTAAAATTATTAGCAGATTATGTTATAGAAAATCATTATCCTGATATAAACAATCAAAATCATAATAATTATTATGTGAACTTATTTGAAAAAATTGCAGAAAAAACTATAGATTTAGTGATTTGATGGCAAAGAGTTTGATTTGTTCACGGAGTGTTAAATACTGACAATATGAGTATTTTATGAGAAACAATAGATTATTGACCGTATTGATTTTTAGAAAATTTTGATCCAACATGGACTCCAAATCTAACAGATAGTGAATATAAAAGATACTGTTTTGGAAATCAAAAAAATATTATTATCTGGAATTTATGACGCTTAGCTGATAGTTTAAATGTTTTAGTAGATGATAAAAATAAATTCTGAGAAATTATAGAAAAATATAAAAATATTTTAGAGAAAAAATATTTTTCAATGATATTTGAGAAAATATGAATTTACGAAGAAAATAATCAAAATAATTTTTTCATACAAGATTTAGAAGAGTTATTATTTTTAGGGAATTGTGATTTTACAATATTTTTTAGAGAATTAGCCAACATTAATAAATCGGATAACAATTTTGAGAATATTTTTAAAAATACTTTTTTATTCTCGAGTTATTTATCAGATAATTTTCCTGAAGAAATAAAATGAAAAATTATTGTTTGGATTGAAAATTATATGTTTTTCTTGAATGCTGAAAAAAAATCAGATAAAAATAAAAAAACAAAAATGGATACTATAAATCCAAAATATATTTTGAGAAATTCACAGCTCGATGAAGTTATTTCACAGGCTGAAAAAGGGGATTATTCTTGAGTGTTAGAATTATTTGAAATGATAAAAAATCCGTACACAGAAAATATTATATATAATAAATATTATCAAAAATCTCAAATGGCTTCAAAAATGCTTTCGTGTAGTTCTTAAAAAAAATAAAAAAATAAAAAATTTATTTTTTTATTTTTTTTCTGTATAATATTTCTAATATTATTAAATATTTTTTATGTCAGAAAAAATAAAATATAAAAAAATGTATTTTAAGTTTGTTTCAAAGTTTGTATCATTTTCGATGTATATTTTGATGATGCTTATTGCCGCATTTATTTTCTATAAAGTTTGATCACTAGTTTATTATCTATGAATAAATATCTGAAATGAAATCTGATTAATTTCTGAGTGAAAAACAGATTTTATGGATGGAAAATCTTGAGCATGAATCGACTTAATTGAAAACTTTTTAAGTAATTTTACATTTATATTAATTTTAGTAAAAGCCTATAGGATACTTGAATTTTATGCAAAAAATTATCATATTGAAATAGTTGATTTAGTAGAAATTGCTATTATTGCACTGATTATGGAAGTAGTATTTAATTTCACGGTTCACTCGATTGAAATAAATATTTTATTTGGGTTTTTCTGAGTAGCACTTTTGATTATTTATGCAGGAATGCCATATTTTAGAAAAAAAGAAAATAATGCCTAGAGTAAAAAAGTAAAAGAACAACTCGCTATGCGGGTTGTTCTTTTTTTGTTTTTTCAAGACAGTTCATATAAATTTTCATCTTACTGGGATGATTAAATGAAATTAGATGTACTTTTTCTCTGTCATCGATTATTTCTTGAGTAAATAGATTTTTTTCTAAAATACTAAGATTATAACAAAGTCCAGGTCCACTTGCAAGACGAGAAGATTGTAATATATTTTCAATCTCGCTGAGTTTTATAGGTCTGTTTAATTCAAATTGCAATTGCGTTTTTGAATCTTTTTCCCAGAGCGCTATAAAATTTATCAATTGTGATAATAGTGGATAGAATTTTTTTTGCTGCGTCATAATTACTCCTTTTTTTGTATTTTGACACATTTATATTTGCATGAAAAATATATTTAAAAATATAAAATTATCAAATATAAAAATAAAAAAAAATAAATAAAACTAAAAAGTTTTATTTATTTTTTTTACGAAATCTAAAAAATTATCGTCTGGAGCAACTTTATTTAAAATTACTTTTCAACATTTTTTACATTTATGTTTAATCATATTTCATTTATTCTTTTTGAAATCTATTCCAACTGGAACCATTATTCCATGACATTCACTCGCTCTATCACCTGGAAATTTATCATCTAAATGTTTTGAAGATAAACAGTTTGGACAATGATTTCTTGCGGATCATTCAGGATGTTTTTCTACTTCGAATCAACAATTTTCACAAGTAAAATTCTCATTTAACATTTTAAATCACATATTTTTATCCTTGTAATATATAAAATATAATTCCGACAATTGATGTCATCATTCATACTAACCAGAGTCTAAATACTACATTTTCTTCACTCCAACCTTTTGCTTCTAAATGATGATGAAACGGAGCTACTAGAAATACTTTTTTTCATTTTCTCAGTCTTTTACTTGTGAGTTGAATTATTACACTTACAGTTTCAAAAATAAATATTGCTCAGATAATTATTAGTATAAAAACTGTATTAGTAATCATCGCGATGATTCATAAATTTGCTCACAGTGCTAAACTTCACACATCTCACATATAAAACTTTGCCGGTTTTACATTAAACCATAAAAATGCCACGAGTGCTCAAACTATACTCATACAAAGTGCAGAGAGTAAAAACATTCATTGATCGTAGGTTATATACGTGTAAACTCAATAGTTGAATAATAATAATCCACCTGCGAGTCAATCTAATCCATCAGTTACATTTACACTATTAGACGTTGCTAATATCATAAATACAAATAAGGGGATAAATAATAATCAAAGTTGTATATCATTTCAAAATGGATTATTGAGTGTTCTGACAAAATTTCACATTTCATCAACCACATTCCAACCTAATTTATAATAAAACCACGCAGCTCAAAGTGTAGCAAAAAACATGAGTCAAAACATTTTCATTTTAGCTGAAAGTCACTTTGTTCTTCAAATTCACTTTATATTTAAAACGTCATCGATTAAACCTAATCCTCAAACAGTTAAAAGTGTAAAAAGTGATAAATATGTTTCTTTTTGATTAAACAGAGAATTATTTGTAAACCCAAATCCTTGTAAAACAATACTTATGAGTACCATGAGAAACACGGTAAATAAGATTATAGCTCATCACATTGTTGGAGTTCAGGCTTTTGCTTTATGCATTTTTTCAAATATTGTTGCCTTTCAAATAGTCGCATCACTACGAATTTGTTTTCCAAATTTAAACTCTATGAGAAAATTAATAAAACTTGGAATTAAAATGAATCAAACAAGAAATGTCGCGATTCAAAACGAAAATATTAAAATGAGATTTGATTCCATTTATTTTTCTTAAAAAAAATAATAAAAAATATTTTGCAATTGCCCAAATATTTCACCTCTAGAGTACCAAAATATAAATATTTGTAAAGTTTGTTGTTGATTTTTTTGAATTTTATCTTATATTTCTTTCCAATTATTTATTTTTAATACAACTAAAAATATGCAAGTTACAAAAGCAATTGTTACCGCGATGAAAGAAGAAGCAGATATTATCATTAAAAAGTTTAATCTTGTAGAAACTACAAAAAAAGGAAACCTCACAATTTTTGAATGAGAATTCGAAACTACAGATTGAAAAGATAAAATTGTTTTAGCGCTTGCAGGAATTGGAAAAATTTCAGCAGCAATGGCTACAACATATTTATTTGAAAATTATGATATTTTTAAATTAGTAAATATTTGAATTGCTGGAAGTGTAAATCCTCTAGATACAAAAATTTGAGATGTATTTTTACCAAATACATTTATTCAACATGATTTATATCTTCCTTTTGAATGAGATCATTTAGATTATGCTAAAAAACCAATTTTCTTAGAATATGCGATTTGAGAAAATATTGATTTAACTAAATTTGGATTAGTTATGAATGGAGTATGTGTTACTGGAGACCAATTTATTGATGATCCAGAAAAAGTTGCAAAATTTTCTGCTGACTATGGAGCAGATGTCTGTGAAATGGAGGCTTTTGCGATTTTATCGGTAGCTCGTGATTATGATGCGTTAGATAAATGTGTTGTGATAAAAGCTGTTTCTGATTGAGCAGATAATGAAGCGAAAGAAGTACATATGGATAATTTAGATTTTGCTATGAATAATTCAGTATTAGTTTTAGAGTTAGTATTATAAAAATAAAAAAAAGCCTATTTTTAAATAGGCTTTTAATAAATAGTATAATTACACATATTCAATACTTCGTCTCCTTCCTCGAAACAATTGAATACTTATTAGTATACTCAAATAATAAAGTTATCAAGTTTTTAAAATTGCTTAATTTAAAATATGTTTGATAAATAAAAAAGAAGCTTTTAAAAAAGCTTCTTTTTTTCAATGATTTTAGGCAGATTGTTTTTCTAAAAAACAATAGCCTTGTGAGTTGTTTGAAACAACGGCAATTTCTCTTAATAAATTAATTCTATTTTCTTCATCATCAGGTACTTCAGAAATAATTTTTTTTCTTTGCGCTAATCTTAGTGCTTTGAAAATATTTCTAGCACTCATTGTTGCAAATTTACGAGAACCGTATTTTTCTACTGTCATTGATAATCCCTCCAATTTTGTATCAGAAATTTACTTAAATTATTAAGATTGTCAAGATTATTTTTTGTAATAAAAAAGCCTGACACGTCAGGCTTTTGTTTTTAATGTAAGTTTCCATTTATGTCCTTTGGTGGGATCGGCTTTTTGTATTATTTTAAAGCGACCAGATGAGAGGACTTTCTTTTTAGAAACTTTGTTTAATGGTCTTAATATTTCTCGAGATAATTTTTTTCTCGCTTGAGCCATTGTTAGTATTTCATCAGACATTTTATTTTCCTTTTTTTTAAAAAAAGCTGATTTAATTTGGATTATTAAATTAACTTAAATATTTATTTTGTCAATAAAAATTATTTCTTGCCTTTTGAAAGTATTAAAATAAAATATAAAAAATAATTTTTGAAAAATAAAAATGAAAAGAAAAATTTATTTAATCGATGGAAATAATTTTATTTACAGAATGTTTTTTTGACTTCCAGAATTTGCAACAAAAGACGGGAAAATAGTAAATGCTGTTTTTGGGATGGCAAAATTTTTTACGAGCCAATTAGTAAAAGAAAATCCTGATTATGTATTTTTTGTGAAAGATTCAAAATGACCAACATTCCGCACGGAAATATTTAAAGAATACAAAGCAACTCGTGAAAGGATGCCAGATAATTTGAGAAGTCAAATTGCAGATATTGATACTATTATCGATGAAATGTGAGTTCCAACTATTTGAGCTGAATGATTTGAAGCTGATGACGTTATCGGGACACTTGCGACAAAACTTTGAGAAGATCAAGATAATGATGTTTTTATTTTAACTTGAGATAAAGATTTATATTCTCTGGTAAAAAATAATGTAAAAATTTACGATACAATGAAGAAAAAAATTTCTGGACCAGATGAAACTCGTGAAAAGTTTTGAATTGATCCTGAAATGATTATTGATTATTTAGCAATTGTTTGAGATACAGCTGATAATATTCCTGGAATTGCAGGATTTTGACCGAAAAAAGCTGTGACAATGTTAAATGAAATTTGAAATGTAGAAAAAGTATATGAAGTTTTAGATTCTGGAGATTATGAAAATTTATCAGATGATGCAAAAAAAATCTATAAATGAAAGGCTTTAGAAAAATTAGCTGAAAATAGAGAAAATGCATTTTTATCTAAAAAGCTTGCAACAGTTTGTTTAGATGCTCCGATTTGAGATAATTTTGATTTAGAAAATTATAAATTTTTTCCAAAAGATTTAATTTCTCAAAAAGTAGTAGAAATTTTTAAAGATTTTGAATTTACATCTTTGATTCCACAAGATGCTCAAGAAGCTAAAAAAACTTGGAAAGATACAAATATTTCTCCAAAAATTATTTGAGACGAAGAAGAATTACAAAAATTAAAAAATCTTATCAAGAAACAAAATAAAATAATTTTAGATACAGAAACAACTTCTCTTTCTATTATTGATGCACAATTGGTTTGAATTTCTATTTATATTAATGATAAAGAAATTTATTATATCAATAGAAAACACAGATGACCAGCAGTTGATGATAAAACTTTGCATAATTTTATTGATTTCTTACTTTCGAGTGATATTCTTATAATTGGTCATAATATTAAATATGATCTTCAAATTTTAGAATTATTTATGAAATATCATAATAATCATATCTGAGATGAAACTTCTCAAGAAGAAACTTCTCAAGAAGAAACTTCTCAAGAAGAAACTTCTCAATGACAAATGTCATTTTTATAAAATACTTTTTATTTTCTTTTTTGTAAATTAAAATTAATAAAAACGAAATAAAGTATAAAATTTTATTATTTATATATAAAAAATGTTTAAAAGAATTGCTATATTTTTACTTACAAACATCGCGGTACTAGCGACTATTATGATTTCATTATCAGTTATTCAAGCTGTATTTGGGATTAATGTTACTGTATATGGATGAAGTTATCTTGGAATATTTATTTTTGCTTTAGTTGTATGATTTGCTGGGAGTTTTATTTCACTGGCTCTATCAAAATATATGGCAAAAATGGCATATAAAATTAATTTAGCAACAAAACAAAATTTTGATGCATTAGATGAAAAACAAAAATTAGTTTTTACAACTGTAGAAGATTTAGCGCAAAGACATAATATTAAAACTCCAGAAATAGGATTTTATATTTCTCCAGAACCAAATGCATTTGCAACGGGAGCTTCAAAAAATTCTTCACTTGTAGCAGTTTCTTCTGGATTACTTGATATGATGAATGCTGATGAAATAGAATGAGTTGTGGCTCATGAAATGGCTCATGTATTAAATGGTGATATGGTTACGATGGCTTTAGTTCAATGAGTATTAAATACATTTGTAGTATTTTTCTCTAGAATTATTGCAAATATAATTGATACATTTATGCAAGGGGAAGAAGAATCTACTGGACCAAGTTGGGTATACTATGTTTCTTCTATTGTTTTAGATATTATTTTTGGTATTTTTGCCTCTCTTGTAGCAATGAAATTTAGTCGTTATAGAGAATTTAGAGCTGACTATGGAAGCGCTCAATATGTTTGAAAAAGAAAAATGATTGCAGCACTGAAAGCTCTTGAATGAATGCAAAATAGAATGTTGTCGTCTGATGATTCTAAAATGGCAACGATGAAAATTTCTACAAAAAATAAAAAATCAGGTATTTTAAGTTTATTTTCATCTCATCCAGATCTCTGAGAAAGAATTACAGCTTTAGAAAATGCAAACATATAAAAAAATCTAGATTCATTCTAGATTTTTTTATTGAAAAAAGTTTTTTATAATCTAGATTTTACGTATAATAATTTTGAGATACAAAACCTCAACCTAAAATAATTCTTAAGGTACAAAACATGAAAAAAATATTAGCAGCCATTGCATTATTTTCTATATCTCTGAGCTCTTTTGCGAGTTATGATTTTGATGAAATGTTAGAATCTGCAAATGATTTAGCACAAAGAGAAGTGATTTCTGATAAATCACAAAATCCATCAGACTATAATTTAAATGCAAATGTTCTCAGACAAGAAATTGGTTTAATTGCAATGAGAGTTGCAAAATTAGATAAAAAATCTACTTGTTCTGGTTTATTTAAAGATATTTCAGCAACGGCACCAAATGACTGGGCTTGTGCACATATTGAAGCATTAGTTGATAATGATTTAATTTCAGCGAATGAATATTTTAGACCAGAAGATAATATAACTAAAGCTGAGTCATTAAAAATGCTCATAAAAGCAATTGGTTATGATTTTGAATATGATAAAAACTCGAGTGTTTCTTGGCAAGAACAATATGTTGATTTTGCTGTAGAAAAAGGAATTACTGATGAATTTAGTGATTATAATGTAAAAGCTTCAAGAGGTTGGGTATTTGTAATTGCTGCTCATACTATCGAAGTAAAACAAAAAGAAGAAGCTCAAGAAGAAATGCAAAAAGATGAAGATGAACAATATTCTGATGAAGTTTTAAAAACTTTAGAATATTTCCTAGATTTTAATTAAAAAATATTTAGAATAAGAAAAACTAATTTTAGTTTTTCTTATTTTTTTATAAAAATTATGGAAAAAGAACTGTTGCAACAATTTAGAGACCAAGTAAAAACGATTGATTTAGAAATAATTTATCTCCTTTCAAGAAGATTTGAAAATGTGAAACAAATCTGAGCTTTGAAAAAAGAGTTAGATTTAGAAGTTCATCAAGAAGATATTTGGAATAATTTACTGGTAGATATTTTAGAAGAATCAAAAGAAAGATTTTTAGATGATGATTTTGTAAAAAATATTTGGAATTTAATTCATGCTGAATCAAAAAAATATCAACAAAAATAATTACTAATAAAATCATTATGAAATATATTCTCATTATTACAATTTTTCTTATTTTTACCGCTAAAACTTATGCAACAATATGTGACTTTTGATGATACGAAATAAAAGGTAATAATGTTTACTGAATAACTTCATGCGATGAAGAATTCTCTACTATTATACCTTTTATAGATAAAAATAGCTTTGTTATAAATAAAAATGATAAAAATCAAGCAAGTGATGCATATTATAATTTTTATCAAAATTATATAGTTTCACAAAAAGATTGATCTGATTTTAAAGAAATTAATGAATATATTTTTACGGATAAGAAAAATATATTCATTAAAACTCAAGATGTATATTTATATATTTCAAAATATGTACCAAATCTAAAAATTTATACATTTTATGAAACTGATAATTCTTCTAGTTATTTATTACAAGTAAAATGAGAACTATATAGTATAAATATTTCTGATTGATATATTTCTTACAATTTAGGGATTTATAAAATAAATAATATTGAAAAAATAAAAGATTTTAGACAAATTAATTCATTCATTTATACTGATGAGAAAAACTTTTATAGTGCATTTTTAAATAATAAAGAATCAAAGTGACTTCATTCATGATTTATCTTAGATACAGCTGATCTTTTTTCATCAAATAGTCAACAATTATTTGAAATAAATAATCTATGAAATAAAATGCTGACATTAAATTATTCATATGATAATAAGGAAAAATTAAAATCTATTTATAAGAAATTATTAATAATTAAAAACCCATATATTATAGAAAATGATAATAAAAAATATTCAGAATTTTTTATAAAAAAAGAATTATTAATACATTATCTATGAATAATAATTAAAGATTAAAGTGTGTTTTTTAAAATTACTATTGATATTTTAAAAATTATAATATAATACTTTTAAGTAAGAAATATTTACAGATAAAAAAACCGGGATGGAATCCGTGTTTTCTGTAAATATTTTTACAAAAGTAAAACTTCAGGTGGAACCGTCCTCAAAAAGGACCCTGTAGGCATTTTTCATAAAAATGTCCACAGGGATTTTTTTATGAAAAAATTATTACTTTTTAATTTTTTCAAACTATGGCACAAGTAGAAATGAAAGATATAGTTAACTTAGCTCAAAACAGAGGTTTTGTATATCCATGATCAGAAATTTATGGAGGTTTAGCAAATTCTTGGGATTATGGTCCTTATGGTTCTATTATGAAAGATAATATTAAATTTCTTTGGCAAAAAAAATTTATTAAAAAAAAAAATTATTTGAAGCAAAAAGATTTTTTTTTAATTATGAATCAAAAAATTTGGGAAATTTTTTGGCATTTATTAGGTTTTGCGGATCCTTTAACTGATTGTAGAGAATGTAATACAAGACATAGAGCAGATAAACTGGTTGATAATTTATTAGAAACTACTGATACTGTCGCTCCAGATAATTATGCTGGTGATAAAACAGACTCTGTTGAATTAGATCAAATTTTAGTAGATCTGAATATTGAATGTCCAAATTGTAAAGCAAAATCTTTTACTCCAATTAAAAAATTTAACTTGATGTTAAAAACATTTCTTGGTGTAACGGATGATTCAGCTTCTCAAGCATATTTAAGACCAGAAACAGCTCAAGGACAATTTGTTGATTTTACTCATGTAGCAAGAAGTTCAAGAAGAAAATTACCATTTGGGATTGCTCAAGTTGGGAAATCTTTTAGAAATGAAATTACTCCAGGGAATTTTATTTTCAGAACGAGAGAATTCGAACAAATGGAAATAGAATATTTTGTTACTCCAGGAGAAGATGATGCAGCATTCCAAGAATGGAAAGATCAATCTCATAGATATTTTACTCAAATACTTGGTTTAAAAGAAGAAAATATTAGATTTACTCCTATTAAACAAGAAGAACTTCCACATTATTCAAAACAAGCAGGGGATTTTGATTACAAATATCCATTTGGTTGGGGAGAAATTGAAACTCTAGCTAATAGAACAGATTATGATTTAAAAGCTCATATGGAAGCGTCTAAACAAAATTTAGCATATTTTGATGCTGTTAATAATAAAAAATTCTTACCTTATGTTATTGAACCTGCAATGGGACTTGGGAGAATTTTATTAGCCATTATGTGTGACGCGTATACAGTTGATGAGGAAAATAATAGAACATATTTAAAACTTGATCCAAAAGTTGCTCCTATTAAAGTATGAGTACTTCCAGTAGTGAAAAAAATTGGTCATCTTGCAAAAGAAGTTTATGCACAATTAGCAGAAGATTTTATCTGTGAATATGATGAAGTTGGTTCTATCTGAAAAAGATATGCAAGAATGGATGAAATCTGAACTCCATTTTGTATTTCAGTAGATTCTACAAACTATGATGAAGGAAATGTTACAGTTCGTTTCAGAGATTCTATGGAACAAGAAATTGTTGTTATATCTGAATTAAATAATTTCATTAGAAAACATATGAAATAAAAATAAAAAACTCTCAAATTAATTTGAGAGTTTTTTTATTTTGAAAACTATAATTCAACAGTTTCTTGTTGTTCTTTTGGAGTATTTTCTCCAGCAAGTGGATCTGGGCCATATTGATTTGGACCTGTTGTGCCTTTGAAGAAATAACAAATAATAGCTAAGTAGATATTTGCTATTGGAACAAACATTAATAATGTCATCCATGGATTTTTATCTAAATCACGTAATCTTTTTATTGTAGCAACTACTGAAACATATAAAAGATAAAGATATGCAACTATAGCTAAAACTGCCCCTAATTCTGGAATAATAGCACTAATAACTCCAATTGGAATAAATAATAATAATGATAAACCTAGTGGGTATAACCAAATTTTTTGTCTATTCCATCTCCCGTGAGGAGTATTACAAGCCTCTAAAAATTCTTTCATATGCGATGTATTATTTATATAAAGTATATTAAATATAATATCTTTTAATATTAAAGTCAAATAATTATATTATTAATAAGATTTTGTTTTTTGTTATATTTATATTATAGTAATAAAAATATTTATTAATTTAAAAGTATGAAAATTTTTCAACCAAAAGAATGAGTTTTTGATAGAATTGAACAAACAGTACCAATTTTTCTAAAAAATATTTTTAAACTTGTTCTACCATATATTTTATATCAAGTTTTATTCGTTACTATTGTGTGAAGTGTATTTATGTTTTACGTTTGAGTTTGAATATTATGAATATTAAAATCTAATGGATGAAATTTTTGAGAAATTTTATATAATCCAATGATTATTTATTTTATGTTTTTTGGTTTTATTTTATTTTTAATCTTTGCACTGAGTAATATTCCTATTATTTTGGCAACGCTTAAATCAATTCGTCAATGTTTAAATAAACAAGAAATAACTCCACTAGAAAATATAAAATGGTGATTAAAAAATATTTTTCAATCTTTTAAAACCTATTGGTTTATTTTTGCTTATATTTACTTGATTCCAGCTCTCATATTTATTACTTGATGAATAATGTTTATAGGTGGAATGTGAGAAAATAAAATTCAATGATTGATAAATTTTTGAATTATTTTTATGATTATATCATTTATATTATTTTTATTTTTTGCTATTTATAGAGGAACAAAAACTAGTTTTTCATTAATTTATGCGGTAAATAAAGAAAATTTTAATAATCAAAATTTTACAAAATCAATAGAAATTACTCAAAATAATTGGTGGAGGATCTTTTGAAATTTATTTTTAATCTGAATTATAATTGGTTTCTCAATGAGTTTTATTAATGGAATACTTGGTTTATTAATTCCAGGAAGTTTCAATTTTGAAGCATTATTTCAATGAAGTTTTGATTCAATTAATTTTGAAAAAATCATTTGAATTCTTGATACATTTAATCCATTTTTACATATTTTAAATGCTATTATTAAAAATATTTTACAAGTTATTTGAATTGTATTTATTTTAATGTTCACCTATGTATTCATGCTTCGTTTAGAGGATGAAAACCAAAATAACACTGATGATATTATTATAAATAATCTTGATTGAGAATTATAAAAAACTTCGCTATAGCGAAGTTTTTTTGATAATTATTTGCTAAATATAATTATCTGTATATATTTTGTATATATATTAAATTAATTTTATTTTTTATGGAGGAAAAAATATATTTAGCACTTTTACATACTTTGTGATTTACACAAAACAAACTACATTTTATTTTTAAAGAAAATCAAAACTATCAAAAATTTTATGAAAATATTTCTGAAAATTATTTACGAGAGTTTTGACTAAAAGACAATCAAATAAAAATTATTTTAGAGAGAAAAAATAAATTTTCTGTAGAATTTATTCAAAAAAATATTTTAAAAAGAAATGTAAAAATAATTACAGTTTTTGATGAAGATTTTCCTCAAGATTTTCATAATTTATCACAAGTTCCTTTTGTGATTTATGTTCGTTGAAATATAACAAAAGGACAAAAAATTTCTATTGTATGATCTCGTAAAATATCTTCTTATTGAAAAAAAATTATAGAAAATTTTATCCCAATTTTATGAAAATATTTTACTATTGTTTCGGGTTGAGCTGCTGGGTGTGATACTTGGGCACATAAAATCTCTTTAGAAAACAATGTAAATACCATCAGTATTATTGGAACTGGAATCGATCAAGATTATCCAGTAAATAATAAAAAAATTTATGATGAAATAGTAGAAAAATGAGGATGAGTTTTATCTATGTTTCCGATAGGAGAGATTTGAAATCCGTATAATTTTCCAATCAGAAACCAATTAGTTGCTGGTATTTCTGCAGGAACTTTGATTGTCGAAGCAAAACAAAAATCAGGTACACTCATTACGGCTCGTTTAGCATTAGAATTATGAAAAGAAGTTTTTGCTACTCCGTGAGATATTTTTTCTTCGCAATGTGAATGATCAAATATTTTGATACAAAATTCATCAGCATATCCAGTTATCCAGGCTGAAAATATCTTAGAACAATTTAATATTATTTCTCAAAGTGATAAAAAAATTTGAATCTGAAATATCCAAAAAATATCTTTCCAAGATGATATAGAAGAAAAAATCTATAACCTATTATTAGTGGAAAAATTAAATATAAATGAAATATGAAAAAAACTCTCTATGGATGTGATGACTTTATGATTTAAAATGAGTATGTTGGAAGTATGAGGACTGATTAAAAAATCTCTGAGTTGAGATTATGAAATTCAATAAAATCTTTACAAATTGCGATTTTTTTATATAGTTAGCATCAGTTTTATTTATAAATATTTCCTATGGAAACGAGTATATTTGTGAAAATAGAGATAATCATATTCTTTTTATCTTTTATATATGCTATATTTTTTGTTTTAGAAAAAATATATAGAGCATATTTTCACGTGAAAAAAATCGTAGAACCAAAAAAATCAAAACCAAGAAAAAAGAAATCAAAAAAATTAAAAATATCAAAACAAGATACTCAACAAGAAGTACAAGTTGTGAAAATTTCTGATCAAGATAAACAAAAGCTGATTGATATTGTTAAAAGAGCAAAAATAAATGCATCTAAATGATATTTTGAAACAGCAAGACATATTATTGTTGAGTGATTGTCTATTGATAAATTTAACAAAGATCTTAATGTTGAATTAGCAGGAATTTATGAAAAAGAACATAATTATAAAAATGCTGAATTTATTTATAAAGATTTAATTGACGCTATTTGAAAGGATTGTGATGTTATGAAGAAATTATGAATGATTTATGCTTTGCAAAATAAATTAGTTGATGCAAAAGATATGTATCAACAAGTTCATAAAAGAAAAAAAGATGATGCTGAGGTTATAAATATGTTAGCAGACATTACATTTGAATTACAAGATTATCAACAAGCATTAACATATTTGAAGTTAATTTTGAAAGACAAACCAAGAAATGTTGATAGATTACTAATGTTAGCTGTATGTTTTGAATCACTCGAAGAATCAGAAGATGCTTTTGAAACGTATAAAAAAATAGTAGAACTTCAACCATATAATACTCTAGCAAGAAATAAACTCAATGAATTATTTGCAGTTAAAAATTAGTTTTTGACAAAAATATATTTTCAAGCAAAAGTTATTAACATAAAAAGCTAAAAGTAAGTTTACTTTTAGCTTTTTTTTTATACATTTATATAAAATATATTTTTTAAATATGTAAACTGTAATGTTAAAAGTACCTCCACACGCTCTTGAATCTGAACAATCAGTTTTAGGGAGTTTAATGATTGATAAAGATTGTTTTTTAACGGTTTGAGATGTATTAACTCATGAAGATTTTTATAATGAGTCAAATGCAAAAATTTATGAAGTGATGTTTGATCTTTATAAAAATAATAAACCAATTGATCTTGTAACTGTAAAAGAAAAATTAGAAGATAAAAAGCTATTAGATAAAATAGGTTGAATGACTTATTTAATAGAATTAACAGAAATAGTACCAACAACGGCAAATGTTTTTGAATATGCACAAATAGTAAAAAACAAAGCTGTTTTAAGAAATCTTATAAAAGCAGGGAATCAAATTATTTCTCATGGTTATGATGAAGAAGGAAAAATTAATGAATTATTAGAAAAAGCTGAAAAGTCACTATTTGGAATCACACAAACATTTATAAAAAATAAATTAGTTCATATTAATGATATCCTAACACAAAGATATGAAGAATTTGCTGAAATTCATGAAAATCCAGAACTTATAACTCAACATAGATTACAACTAGGTTTCAAAGATTTTGATCATAAATGTGGTGGTTTGAAATGATGAGATATGGTTATTTTAGCTGCTAGACCGTCAATGGGGAAAACTGCATTTGCATTAAATATAGCACAAAATGTTTGATATGGTGGAAAAAATGTAGCTGTTTTTTCACTAGAAATGTCAAAAGAACAACTTACTGATAGAATGATTGCCAGTGCTATGGAAATTGATTCATGGAAATTAGCAAAATGAGAACTTGAAGATCACGAATTTGCAAAAATTTGAGAAGCAATGGAAAAACTATCAGAAGCAAATATTTATATCGATGATACTGCTTGAGGTAATTTAATGGATTTAAAGTCAAAATGTAGAAGGTTAAAAATTGAATCTGGTTTAGATTTAATTGTTATTGATTACTTACAACTCATGTCTAATGGGAACTCAATGAATAGAGTACAAGAAGTATCTGAAATTTCTCGTGGTATTAAATCACTTGCCAGAGAATTGAATGTGCCAATTATAGCACTTTCTCAATTATCAAGAACGGTAGAACAAAGACCTGATAAACGTCCTATAATGTCGGATTTAAGAGAATCTGGTTCGATAGAACAAGATGCTGATATTATTATGATGATGTATAGAGAAGAGTATTACGACGAATTTACAGAAAAAAAATGAGTGACTGATATTTTGATGAGAAAAAATAGAAACGGTCCAATAGGGAATATTGAACTTATGTTTAATAAAAATAATCAAAAATTTGTTGAAATTGACAAAGCTCATGCTTCAACTGAACACTTTGAAGATATGTAAAAAAATAAAAGCTGATTGTAAAACAATCAGCTTTTATTCGCTTTTTAAGATGGAAAAATTTTAAAGGAGAATTATTTATCTCTTCAACGTTTTTCACGTAGCACAATGATAATGAAATATATAAATTGTAAAGTTTTTTTACTGTATTGTGTATATTCATAAATCTATCACTGTATCCATAGCTTTATATAAATCAATATTATATGAGTTTTCATTTATTCTTGTTATAACAATTGATGTTTTTTGATTGAAACTATTATTTAGTAAGTCCATTGTACTAGGTCCAGCATACATATTATTTCGCATATTTTTTACTCCATGAATATGAAAATGATAATTATAATCTAAATCATTGTTATAAAAATTTTTTGTTGGTAAATATGTTCAATCATTTTTTGATTCTGATGAAAAAGGTTGAATTACTATTTCATTATTTGCATTAATTTGTATCTTTCATCATATTTCACTATTGGTATTGTTATAATCATTTTTTAATAATTTTGTAACAGAATCTTTTATTTCTTTAGATTCTAATGCATTAATAAAATATAATAATTCTAGTAATTCTAGTGTTGAAAAATTTTCTAATTTTTTAATAGTATAATTATCATAATTAATACCATTGGAATCGATTCTGTGTACGATTCGTTTTTCTTCTAATTTATTTGTAATTAATTCTTTTAATCTGTCTTTTTTTAACATTTCTAACGAAGTATTTTTTTTATACATTTTATAAATAAATCAGATTTGATTTATATGTATTTTTTCATTTTGATTAAGATGATTGTATTTTTCAATATAATTATGAAAATTTTTATCATCTAAATACACATTATATTTTTCATCATTAAATAATTCTATTACTTGTTGCATAGAATTTATCTGACTTTTAAATAATCACAATATTTTTAATATTTTATCAATATTTTTTCAAGAATTTATATCATATATAATTTGTTTGAATTTTAACTTTTGATCTAATTCATTTGATTCTAATTGTTGATTATTATTTATATAAATGATTAATCTATTTAATGATTTTTTAAATTCTTCATTATTTAGTTCAATTTCTTTATATGGATTTATTAATATTTTTTTTGATAATAGTTGATTAATTCCATGTATAAATATTGGTTTATTTATATTATTTAATAAATATAATAGTTCATGATGATATCATAAATTATATATTTTTATTAGCTCTTGCATGTTACTCAGGTGTAATCAAGGTTTTTGAGATGTAATAATAATATTTTTATGATTCAATATCTCTGAATATTTTTTTGATGAAATAGTATTATGTATTTCTCAAAATATTGAACTTTCTATACTTTTTTTTGGTGAAATAATTTTTTCTAAATCTTCTTGATTTGTAATATCTGAAATATTTTTAATGTGTAAAGTTCTTATAATTTTATTTTGCTTTTGAGATTGTAAATTTTTTAAATACAAAAAAATATTTTTTACGTCACTAAATGTATTTGTTTGAAGTATTTTGATAATTCAAATAAATGACATTTTTTGATTTATTTCATCGAATAGTTTTTTTATGTGAAGTATTTCATCTAATTTTTCACTACTGTTACTTTTAGAAATATCTTCTAAAGGTTGAGCATTATATAAATTAATTCATTCAAAATAATTTGTAAAATTATTCTGAATGATTTTATTCTTTTTTTTCAAAAAATTATAAATATATCAACTATTTACCAAATAATATAATTCAGAAATATTTCAAAAAATATTAGAATAATTAGTTTTTTCTCATTGAATATAATAAAATGGTAGTTTGTATCAAATTTCTGATAAGTACTGTATTTTAGGAATATATTTTTCATACGCATTTACATCACTAGTCAATATTTCAATTAAATTTATAAGTTGATGAGATATTTGTTTTTCTGAATTAATTTTTTGAATTTCAATTGTAATATCATAAATTTTATTTTTATTATGAAATATTTGTACATATAAATCATAATTTTTTACGGTTTTTTGAATATCTGGAAATTGTAAATGATAATTAAGAATATCTTGTAATAAATATGGATTGGTAAAAATTTCTAATATATGAAGAGAATTTTGTTTAAAATCTACAAATATTTGAGGATTATTTTTTCCATAAAATTCTAAAAGTAGATTTTCTATATTTTTAATTTCAGCCAGATTATTTAAAATACAATCTTCTATTTTTACTCAAAAAGTTTCTTGTATATATTTTTGTAATCATTGACCATTATAATTTAAAGGAGACTGTATATTTTCTCAACATTGTGTCGATAAAATTTCTCATACAGTATTTGAGATGTCTTTTTGATCTGCTTGAACTGGATTATTTTGAATAGCTAAACCTAAAACTGTTGAAAATAATATATTTTTTGTTGTATTTTTATTCATATATTTTAAAGGAGGAAATATATATATATAATATTTATTATAAAATAAATATATGAAAAGTAAATAATTATTATCAAAAAAGATGATTACATATCGTAATCATCTTTTTCTATTTCGTCTAAACTCGGTCTTTTTTGAAGATCTTGTTTAAATATATCTCTTATTTCGTTGATAACATTTTGAGAATTTTCAAAACTCTCAGTAGTAACTAATCTTTTTCTGTATTGTTTTACTCCAGGAAAAGATTTTATATATTGTACTAAATGTTTCCTGATTTCTAATGAACCTTTTCTTTCTCATTTTGTTTCAACAAGTTGTTTTGCATGATATTCCATTGCATCAAGCATTTCTGCTCATGTTGGATAATATGTATTATCTATAAAATTTGTTGGGTCAATAATTTTATTTTCACTATGATCTGCTTGTGGATCTAAAAATGTCCAAGGATTTCAGAAACTATGTCTTCCAATCATAAAACCACTTAAATCTTCTCCATTTGGGTTAGTTGATTTCATTCTTGCTATCCCATCTGTGTAATTTACAACATCACCATTTCCAACAACTGGAATATTTAGGTGTTTTTTGAGTTCATAAATATTTGTCCAATCTGCATTTCAAGTGTAGGCTTGTTTTGCCGTTCTTCCATGAATCGTTAAGAGTGTTGCTCATGCATTTTCAAGACCTTTTCAAAATTTTAATAGATCTTGATTTCCATCAAAACTCAGACGAGTTTTAACAGAAATCGGTAAATGAGTTGCTTGATTGAGTGAATCTACAATTTGAAAAGCAGTATCTTCATTTATCAGTAAACTTGAACCGTGACCACTTCTAACTACTTTTTTTGCTGGACATCACATATTTATATCTATTCCGGCAATATTATATTTTTCTTGAGAAATTATCTTTGCAGCACGCGCAAACATTTCTGGATCTTTTCAAAATATTTGAATAATAACAGGATCCTCAAGAGTTTGGTGTGGTAAAACTGCATCAGCTAAAAATTTTGAGTGAACTAATCCATCCGCACTATAAAACTCCGAAATACAAATTACATTCGGAGCAACTCTTTTCATTGCCTGTCTGTATGCACTATCTCCATATCAATCCATAGGAGCTAAAAGGCATAAAGGTCATTTTTCTACTTGTTTTTTCCAGAAATCTTTCATTGAAAATATTACAAATTTATATAAAAATTTTCATAACTTTATAAATAACTTTTTATTTGTCAATACATAATATTTGTAAAAACTATTTAGAGTATGATATGATTATTATAGATTTAAATTTATAACATATTCATTATGAATGTTTCAGCAACTTTAAGTGAAAAAAAGACACTTAATTCTACATTGAAAAAAAATTATGGTCTATTCCAAAAATTTAAACCTCTTGGTCTTATTCATATTTCTGATATGGAAGTAAATCAAGAACTTTTAGAAGGTTTAAAAGTATTAAATGCAGGATTTGTAGTTATTATTGAAAATGCTTCTCAAGAACAAATCGCAGACAATATTATCGTAACTGATAAAATTGACGCAACTTCACTTTTAGGTTTTGATTTTATTGTAGCTGATTCTACAATTGGAAATATTCATCAATACACACAAGCCGGAGTCACTCCGATTATTAATAAAAATAATCACCTAACATCTGTTTTAAAAGAATTTAATCCATTAAAAAATGAAGGAAATTCATTTTATTATGATAATGAAAATCCTTGGAGTATTTTTTATACTATTGTGAGATATATGGAAAATTATAAATTTCCGTATGATAATAAAAATCTTATAAAAAATGTGTTATCTGTATAATAATTTCTTGAATTATTTTAAAAGTCTGTAGAATAAATTTACAGGCTTTTTTGATTTTTAAATTAAGGAGTGAATAATGTTGAAATTAATGAATAATTTCAAAAGAAATGTAAAAATTTCTGGACATGATATTTTACTAGAGATAAAAAATGGAAAATTATTTATTTCTGGAAAATTATTTTTTTCCGACTTATTGATTAAAAAAGAAGGGAAAACTATTCATTATTTTGATAAATATGGTGAATTAGATTCCCAAGAAAATACAAAAATAACTGATTTTGTACAAACATTATTCCGAGATAAGCTACTAAAATTTCGTGGTGATAATGTAGTACAAAATTTACAGTAAAAAAATTGCATGGATGCGATTTTTTTTATTTTTCAAATTATATTGACATTTTGATTTTATTTTTTATATTTTTTTTACTGAATTATCACCGTGCAAACATAAAATAGGAGTAATACTGGTGAATAAAAGAAGTAAAAGAAATGAAGTTTTAACAGGTAATTTTCCATACTTAGGTATTCTTTATAGATTAGAAATATGTAAAGAAACTGGAGAAATTTCCTACAAAAAAGCAAATAACAAAGGTTTTATTAAAACAAGAATTGCTTTAGTAGGAAAAAAATATGTTGATTTAGATAATAATAGTACAATTGGAACCGTTGAAAAACTAGGGACCTGTTTAGAATTATGTCAAAAAATCATACAAGGAAAAGAATTTAAAGTTGCATAATAATGTAACTGAAATTTCATTAAAATTAAGTCCTCTTATTTTGGGGACTTTTTTCGTGCAAAAAATATTTTTTTTTGACTTCAAAAATAATCTTGGTATATATGGATTAGATAAAAAATAGATTTTAAGAAAAAATTATGGCAAAAAATCTTGTGATAGTCGAATCCCCAGCGAAATGAAAAACAATAGAAAAATTTTTATGACCTGACTTTAAAGTTGTTGCTTCTATGTGACATATTAGAGATCTTCCAGTAAAATCACTTTGAATAGATATTGAAAACAATTTTACTCCAGAATATGGAATAAATGATGATAAGAAAAAAACTGTAACTTCGTTGAAAAAACTGGCAAAAGAATCAAACGAAGTTTGGATAGCTACCGATGAGGATCGTGAATGAGAAGCAATTGGTTGGCATCTTTGTCATACTTTAAATGTTGATCCTGCGACTACAAAAAGAATAGTATTTCATGAAATTACAAAAACTGCTATTCAAAAAGCTGTTAAAAATCCTAAAACTATAGATTTAAGTTTAGTTGATGCACAACAAGCAAGAAGAATCTTAGATAGACTTGTTTGATATAAAGTGAGTCCAATTCTTTGGAAAAAAATTAGAAAATGATTATCAGCTTGAAGAGTTCAATCCGTTGCTGTTAAATTAATCGTTGAAAAAGAAAGAGAAATCAAAAACTTTATACCAGAAGAATCTTGGAAAATCTTTGTAGAATTATCATACGGAACTTCAAAATTTAAAGCTGAATTTCATAAACTCTCAGGAAAAGTTAAAAAATTAAAATCAAGAGCAGATGTAGAAAAAATACTTGCTACATTATATGATACACTTGATTTAATTAAAGAATCTAAAACAAAAAAAGATACTGTTGCTCTGCAAGTTGATTCACCAGTAGAATTTACTTTAGTAGATTCTGTTAAAAAAGATTCAAAAAGAAAACCATGAGCTCCATTTACTACTTCTACACTTCAACAAGAAGCTGCTAGAAAATTTGGTTTTGGTGTAAAACAAACTATGATGGTCGCTCAAAGACTCTATGAATGAGTTGATCTATGAAATGGAGAAAGAACAGGTTTAATTACATATATGAGAACTGATAGTGTAAATCTTTCTGATCAAGCTAAAAATCAAGCTAAAGATATGATTATGTGAGATTTTGGAAAAAATTATCACCAATCAAGATCTTTTAAAACAAAATCATCATGAGCTCAAGAAGCGCATGAAGCGATTCGTCCGTCTGACTTAACAAGAAAACCAGAATCTCTAGCCGGAGTTTTAGAACCTCAACAATTAAAACTCTATACTCTTATTTGGAAAAGAACCGTTGCATCACAAATGGCTGACGCGGTTGTAGAAGTAACTACATTTCAATTTTCACCAACAAGAGCATTAAATCAACAATGGCAAACAAAAGGGGAAGTAATAAAATTTGATGGTTTTATGAAACTCTATATTGAGTGAACTGATGATGAAAATGATGATTCTGATGATTCTGGAGTACTTCCAGCAATTGAAATTGGAGAATTATTAGAAGCAAAACATATTGAATCAAATCAAGTGTTTTCTCGCCCACCAGCTCGTTATACTGAAGCATCTCTGGTTAAAAAATTAGAATGAGAATGAATTGGGAGACCTTCTACTTATGCTCCAACTATTTCAACTATTATTGATAGATGATATGTAGAAAAAACAGATAAAAAATATTTATGACCTACAGAAATTGCTTTTACTGTAACTGACTTTCTTCAAAAATATTTCTCTGAAATGATGGAATATAAATTTACAAAAGATGTAGAGGAAGATTTCGATAAAATTGCTGAATGAAATCTTACATATACTTCTATGTTAGAGGAATTTTGGAATTCAACATTAAAAAAAGACTTACTCAACGCAGATGAAAATTCTGAAAAAGTAATCGAAAAAGTTGGAAAAAAATGTCCAAAATGTAGTGAAGAGCTTATTTATAGATTTTCAAAAGCAGGGAAGTTTATAGGTTGTTCTGGGTATCCAGAATGTGATTATATCGATCAACCTGAAGAAGAAAAAAATGCGCTTGATGCTATAAAAGCAAAATACGAATGAAAACCATGTCCAGATGGAATAGAGGGAACAATTGTAGTTAAAACTGGGAGATACGGACCATTTTTAGCTTCGAGTGAATATCCTAATGTTAAATGGATTGGAAAAATAAAAGATGATAAAGAAGAAAAAGAATTTTTTATTTAAAACAGTATAAATAAATTA
>CAXHZN010000003.1:0-185286 GCA_964022365.1 uncultured Candidatus Altimarinota bacterium | reverse complement strand
AAAAACTTAGAATATATTCTAAGTTTTTTTATTTTTCATCAAAATTCCATACTCCATCCCAGTTTTCTGGAGTTTTTTCGTATATAAATTTTTGACATCTTTTGAAATAAGTATAACTTGGTGCGTCATTATTGTCTGCACATTTTTTAAAGATATCTTTTGCCGATTCAAAATCTCAAGCTAAATATAACTCAATTGCTTTTGTATAATCTAAAATTATTGATTTTTTATCATCATCTATACATCATTTTCTTGATAATAATTCATAAATAATTACTGGAGTGTCTTTTCATTTTACACGAATTTTATCTAAGTATCTGTATGAAAATTTATCTGCAGTAGCTTGAATTACATCTGATGAAACACAAATATAGGTTCCATAAAATTTATTTACTCATTCTAAACGTGAAGCCAAATTTACATTATCTCATAGTGCTGTAAATTCCATTTTCCTCCCTGCTGATCAAATATTTCAAATAATTGCATCTCAACAGTGGATTCAAATCCTTGCTTTTATTTGAGAAAATCATTCTGATTCCCATCAAACATTGAGTTTTTGTAATTTTTCTTGTTGTTGCAGTGCAGCTTCACAAGCTTCATAAACATTTTGTTCGTGTTCACCTCCAAATACTCACCATAGAGCCATTATTGCATCTCATTCATATTTATTAATAAATCATCTCAAATCTAAAATAATATCTGACATACTTGATAAATATTCTCTTAAGAATTTTACTAATGTTGCTGGAGTGAACTTTTCAGAAATGGTAGTAAATCATTCAATATCTGAAAAAAACATAGTAATTTTTTTACTCTCTCCATCGAGATTTATTTTCCCAGAACCTGATAATATTTCTGCAGCAATATCTTTTGAAACATATTCTCACAGAGCTTTGTTTAGTTTATTTTTATGTTTATTTTCTATTAAATATTTTACAATATTTGCTCAAGCTAATGAAATAATTAGTCAAACAATTAATTCATAATAATAATTTACTAACAATCAAGCTTGAGAATATAATAAAACTGGAAAGAAAAATGCAAAAATAATTAAAACCGTAATATTACTTCAGACTAATATTTTCCCCGAACGATGTAAATTAAAAAATATTGAAACATTCATAATAAGAAAAAATATAATCCACTCTAAATGTTTTGATAAAAATTTAACCGCATCATTATGTAAAATATTACTCAGAGCATTTGCATGAAAATAGACACCGTACATAATTCACTCAGAAGTTTGAAATGTATCTTTTATTCCTTTTGCAGTTGCTCAAATAATAATAATTTTATCTTTGAAGTCGACATTATTTTTTATCCTTTCAAACTCATTTTCATCATAAATGTCTATAAAAGAAACTTTTTGATAATTATGGATTTCTGGATGATTTACATAAACCAGTGGTGAATCTTTATATCAAAAAGGAAGTGAAATATCATTTCATAAATTATAAAAATCTTGAGTTTTGACTCACATTCCTCAAATTCCTAAATAATTTTTTGCAATAACTAAAGGAAAAAATTCAAAACTTTGTGTTTTTTGTTTATCAGATAATACTGGATAATAAGCATCCGCATTATTCGTAACTGGGTGAATTCTCGGTGAAAAAAATCAGAAATCTTTTGCGTACTTTCTAATACTTTCAATTGGGAATTCAAATAATCCATCTTGAGAAAATGATAAACCAAATATTACATTTCAGGCTCTTTTTACAGCATCAGAAAATATTTTATCTGATTGGTCATTGGTTTTGTCCGCAAAAATCACATCAAAAGCTATAATACTTGCTCAGGCTTGATTTAACCTTTGGATCACTGGTGCATATACTTTTCTATCAAAAGGAAAACGTTCTAATCCTGTTGTCGTTTTTTCATCGATCTCAATCACAATAATATCTTTAGAAACTTCTGCTTTATGAGCAACATCTAAAATAATATTTTGTACAACTGTATTTGATGGAATAAAAAAATTAAATAGAACAGATAAAAACCAGATGATAACAAAAATAATCACACTAATTCCTAAAGTGAGAATATTTTTATTTTTTAATAATTTTTCGCTTTTTTTCATTATTTATTTTTAAAAAGTGAATTAAATGTATCAAGTGCTGAATTTCAAAAATTTTTAATTGCTTCAGGATCAAGAGTATTATTTAAAAAATCTTGTACTTTTTGATCTGCTGAATTTTGTAGATTTTTTAACATTTCTGGTGTTATTGTAGGAATAGTATTAAAATCTACATTATCAAATTTTTGCTTCATAGTTTCTAAACGAGATTGTAACACCACAGTAAATTCATCTGAAAGTCTATCAAATTTTAGCGTATCTGGAAGTGAAATTTTTAGTTTTTCTATAACCTCATTTTGAGTTTCAAACATTTGTATAATTCTTTCAAAAGAAAGTGGATTATTTGTTTTAAAGACTTCATCGAGATCATAAAGCGTTGATTGCATTAAACGCTCTTTATTTTCTTCATCTGCGAACTCTACTAATACTTGTTTGATTTTAATTTTTTCATCCAATAATTCTGGAGTATCAGAATTTGCAAAATGAAGATTTTGATATTCTGATAATAATTCTCTGTATTTCTTTCTTTTTTCTTCACTGTTGAGATTTCTAATATATTGAGCAATATTATTATTTTTTGTAATATTTTCATATTCAATAAATCAAATTCATGCTTGTAATGTATTTAACATTTCAGCTTGTAAATCTTCTAAACGGAGCTTATCTAAATTTTTATTTATATTTGTCCATGTTCCATCTTTAAAATTTTGAATAAATTCTAATAGTGAAATAAAATCTCATTTTTCTAGTGAAAACGGTTTATTTTCTCACACTTTAACAGTTTCACCATTTGGTTTTGTAATATTTACTAAATGATCCGTTACATAGACATATTGTTTGTCTAAGTTAATGTCAAATATTGTTCCTCTTACTGCAGCTTCATGGTCATTAAACGTTTGAATAAAGTGAGAGTCAGTTGGAATATAATTTAGCACGTTAGACCAAGATTTACCCGCAAGGAGATCAAATTTAATATTTATTTGTGTTTTATCATATGAAACAAAATCTTCTTCTACTTTTAACTCTCAAATACCTCATAAACGTGTGACACTTCCATCTCACCATTTTATAATGGCTAATGATTCATCACTCAGAGTCTTAAGAGTATCTCAAGCAGTCAAAATAACTGGCATATTTTCGACCAGATTAACTTCTGACTGATTTTGTAATATAATTGCCTCTCAGGATTTTAAGGTTACACTAGAGTCCAAATTTTTATTACTTGGTGAGAATAATAAAAATCAAACTACTGCTGAAAGTATAAAAATAACAAAAACTATAAATTTATTTTTTACTTTTTTCATTTTTGGGTATTATAAGATAGAATATGTCACCATATTATCGAAAAATAAATATTTATCAAAATTATGAACAAACAATACGTATTTCTCACTATGATTAGTGTGATTTTATATATTTTATATCTCATACTGAGTTTTAGTATTCAAGAATATGAAATAGATAAACATATAGAAAAAATAGAAACTTTTATCATTCAAACTCAAGAACATAACAAAAAAGCATTGTGAATTATTGAATATAAACAATCGAGTGCTTATAAAAATATGATTCTCAAACAAGAACAATGACTCAAAAATAAATGAGAAAAAGTTGTATATCTCACAACCCAAGAGAATTATAATAAATATACTCAAGAAGTAAGTTTTGAGAAAACTCAGGAAGAAATAGAAGTTAAGACCTACAAACCAACAGATAATATGACTATCCAGGAAAAATGGAATCATTTTCTAAAAAATGATTTATAAAATATACAGAATAAAAAAAATACTTTTTTACAAAAAGTATTTTTTTTATAGATCTGAAAAATCTGATCAAAGTTCATCAATATTATTCATATCAGTTGATTGAGTTGAAATAGATCCTCCTCAAAATATAGCGTTTCAAATTTCTTCGATTTTTTGAAAAATTCTATCTGGTTTTGCATATTTTTCTACATCCAATCCTAATAGTCTTCATAAAATTGGGAATAAAAATATAGATAAAACGGTAATAACTACTCAAATTATAGCATAACGAATTGTATTGATAGCTGGTTTTATTTTATCGTCTTTCCCACCTGAAAGGATTAAAAGAAGTCCTCACCATAAAATAAATACAATTGAGAAAATACCTGCAGCTAAAACAAACAGTGAAATTGCTAATAAGATAAAATCTCCAAAAGCCATCGATTCTCATAAAATTGAGCTACTTTGAGCAGTAGCATATGTAGTTTCTACCATAACAATATTTTATAAAATACTAATCTAAAACTTTTAAATTTACTCTTTGATCTATTTTTAAACCATAAATTCTTAATATAGAACGAATAGAGTTTATAGTATTTCCTCCTTTTCCTATAATAATTCACATATCATCTTTTGCAACACTAAGTGTCAAAAGGATCCCTAATTCATCTTGAACTCTTTCTATTTTTATATCATTTGGTTGAGATACAAGATTTTCAATAATAAATTGTAAAAATTCTACTTCTTTCATTGATTAAATTTAAGATATAAAAAATTCCTCCAACCGTAAATACAATTGAAGGATACTTTTATTTTACTAAAGAGCAACATTATTTACTTTTAATAATTTTTCAACTCTTGGTGAAAATTGTGCTCCATGAGAAACATATGTTTTCACTTTATCAAGATCTTTAATTTTAAATTCTTTTGAAATTGGATTATAAAAACCTAATACTTCTTTATATCCGTGTTTTGCAGCTTTAGTATGTTCTGTAATAACTACTCTAAAGAAAGGCATATTTCTTTTACCAGCTCTTGCTAATCTAATTTTTAACATATTTATATAATTTATAACTAAATAATCAATTACGAATTACAAATCAAATGTTATTAGTAATAACAACTAATAATAATTCGTAATTATTTTTTTTAAGTGTGTTTTAAATGGTGCCCAGAGCGGGAATCGAACCCGCACTTCCTATGGAAACGAGATTTTAAGTCTCGCGTGTCTACCAATTCCACCATCTGGGCACAAGGAAAGTTTAGAATATACTAAACAATTCCGTGTTTTCTTAAAGTTCTTAAACCTTTTGCAGAAACTTTAATTTCGTAGATTAATCCTGTTTCAGGATCTTTAATTTTTTTCTTGAAAAGATTTGGGTAGAATTTTCTTTTTGTTGCTCTCATTGAATGAGATCTATTATTTCAAACCGCAGTTCTTTTTCCAGTTATTTCACAAACTCTAGACATTTTTTTTAAAATTATGGATTTAATAAATTGCAAGCTTACGCTTTAATTTCAATACCTACACCACTTGGAATAGAAATATCTTGTAATAATTCCATTGTTTTTGCAGTTGGTTCTAAGATATCAATTAATCTTTTATGTCTTCTAATTTCAAATTGTTCTCTTGCATCTTTGTTAACGAATGTAGATCTATTAACAGTGATTTTTTCAATTCTAGTAGGAAGAGGGATTGGACCTACAACTTTAGCTCCAGAATCATTTCCAAGTAAAACAATTTTTTTCACAGCTTCATCTAATAATTTGTAATCAAAAGATTTAACAGAAATTCTAATTTTTTGAGTATTTTTATTTGCTGACATTTTCTTAATTAAATGAAAAATTAAATTTAATATAATTTAATGAGCCAACACTATCAAGATATCTTGATAATGTTGGATACATTAACTTACATTAATGTATTATTAATTATGCTTTTACAGAAGCAACAACACCAGAACCTACAGTTCTACCACCTTCTCTGATCGCAAATTTTAACCCTTGAGTCATCGCAATTGGAGATTGTAATTTAACTGACATTTTAATGTTATCACCAGGCATAACCATTTCAACTCCAGCAGGTAATTCAATATCACCAGTTACATCAGTAGTTCTGAAGTAGAATTGAGGTTTATAACCTTTGAAGAATGGAGTATGTCTACCACCTTCATCTTTCGAAAGTACGTATACTTCTGATTCGAATTCAGTATGAGGATTAATTGATCCTGGTTTAGCTAACACTTGACCTCTTTCAACATCTTCTCTTTGAACACCTCTTAATAGTAAACCAGCGTTATCACCAGCTTGACCTTGATCAAGAAGTTTGTGGAACATTTCAACACCTGTAACAGTAGTTTTTTGAGTGTCTCTAATCCCTACGATTTCAACTTCTTCACCTACTTTAATTACACCTGTTTCAATTTTACCAGTAACAACAGTACCTCTACCTTTAATTGAAAATACATCTTCAACTGGCATTAGGAAATCTTTATCAACTGGTCTATCAGGAACTGGTACGAATTTTTCGATTTCTTCGAATAATTCAACAATAGTTTTTGCACCAAATTCTTTATCCATATCAGCTGGATTTTCAAGAGCAACTAACCCTGAACCTTTAATAACTGGAGTATCATCTCCTGGGAAATCATATTTAGTTAAAAGGTCTCTAATTTCCATTTCAACTAATTCTACCATTTCTTCGTCATCAACCATGTCACATTTGTTCATATAAACAACGATGTAAGGAACACCTACTTGTCTAGATAAAAGGATATGTTCTCTAGTTTGAGCCATAGGACCGTCAGTAGCAGCAACGATAAGAATCGCAGCATCCATTTGAGCAGCACCTGTAATCATGTTTTTAACATAATCGGCATGACCTGGACAATCTACATGAGCGTAGTGTCTATTAGCAGTTTCATATTCTACGTGAGAAGTATTAATAGTAATCCCTCTTGCTCTTTCTTCAGGAGCGTTATCAATAGAAGCAAAATCTCTAACATCACCACCTAACATAGTTGTTAATACAGCTGAAATTGCAGCAGTAGTAGTAGTTTTACCATGATCAACATGACCAATAGTACCAATATTCATATGTGGTTTAGATCTATCAAAAGACATAATACGATATGTAATAATATAAAATAAATGTTTCTAAATTTTAGTAATATTTTTGAAAATATCAAATTTAACTTACTATCTTCTTGTTTTCTTTACTCTTTTTTCTATCAACTCTAGTTTTCTTCTTAACTTTCTATGAGCGTGTCCTGTTAATCTAGGCATACTATATTTTATTAAGATTTATTTGGTATTTTTTTAATTTTACAGTAACAATTTTTAGGGCATTTTCTAACCATTTAGTTTGTCCTTCAAATTCTACTCTTTTTTGTAACTTTTGGTAATGAGCTACAGCCTTACCAACTTTACTTCCACTTTTCGGTCCTTTTTTGTTAACCGAATAGTTGACCTTTCTTGGTCTTTTATTTGCAGGCATAATATTTTTATTATAAAGATTAAATTAACAAAATTTCGACTTTTTATCTCATTTTCCCAATCTCATCTAAAAAAAAATGGTGGAGCCTAGGAGAGTCGAACTCCTGACCTCTCGCGTGCAAGGCGAGCGCTCTAGCCAACTGAGCTAAGGCCCCACACAATAGTGTGGATAATACACATCTTTTAAAGTAACAGGGAGGCAAATCATTTTTATATTTGATTCGTTTTCAACTCTCTATTATAATTATCAGATTATGTACTTTAAAGAAAATGAATGGCGGACGCGACGGGACTCGAACCCGCGACCTCTGCAGTGACAGTGCAGCGCTCTAACCAAAACTGAGCTACGCATCCAAACATATTTTTGTATTAATTAAGCTGTGAGTGTTTTGCTCTGTTGTAATTAACGAGCCGTAGTATATAAAAATTTTTATTCTTTGCAAATCTTTTTTTTACTTTTTTTTACTTTTTTATATAAAACGGCTTATTAATCAGAAAATAATTATTTATTTTTTTTATTTATCAAGATATTTTCTAGAAGAAAATAGCCCACTAGCCCCTCCTACTAATACAAAAATCAATAATTCTGTTGATAATATTATATAATCTGCTTGAAAGATGTAAAAGTCCCCAAAAGCATTGTTCACATTTTTTAATAAAATGATAAATACTATGAAACTTAATACAAATGAAACAAAACTATAAATCATTCATTGGAGTACAAATGGTCCATAAATAAATTTTTTACTTCCTCATACTAAACGAGTAATATATATTTCATCTTTAAAGTAATATATAAAGTTTCCTATTATAGAATAAGTAATAATAAATATTGATAATATAAACACTCCAATAATAATATATAATCCTAAAGTAAGAATATTTAACACACTCAGAATACTTTTAATATTTTCATATTGTGTCGCATAATGAGAAAAATGTGTTTGATCGTCAGAATAAGTTGAAAGGAGAAATTCTTTTGGTTGAATTATTGCATTTACTGCTTCATAATAATTTATTCAAATATTTGAAAGTATTATTGTATCTGGAAGAGGATTTGATCTTTCTAGTATTTTTACTAAATCTGGTTCTCTAGCTCTAAGTTCATCTAAAATAACATCTTTTGTTTTATATTCTACTCAAATACCTGGATGTAAAGCTCAAATCTCATTCATCAAATCAGTAACCTTTAATGAATTTTTATCATATTCATTACTGATATATAAAGATATAGTCATTTTAGAACTCACTGAATCAATAAGTTTAAAACTCACATCATGTAAAATAACCAGGATGTTTATAAAAAACATCAAAAGTGTTAATACTAATACTGATGATAAACTTAAAAATTTATTTCTCAGAATATTTTTAATCGAATATTTTGTAATACGAAGAATCATTCTCTACCTTATTATATATATAATATATTATTTATTTCATCTGGAGTAAAGATATAGATTTTTTTGATTTTTACAAATGCAGTAGAAATAATTATTTATAAAAAATAAATTCTAATTTTGTCAAGTTAGGAATTTGACTTGGGATACAAAACTGTGATATCATAAAAAGGAATTTAAAAAGTAAGTGTAAAAATTATGTCATTTGAAACAGGAAATTTTTCGCAAGAATCTGTAAAACCTACACAAGAAATGCTTAATAATAAGTTAGAAAAAGATTTATATTTAGCATTAAATAAAGAACTCAATGAAAAAGAAGAAAAACTTCAATGAGAAACAAAAGAAAAAAAAGATATTCTTAATAAAGAGTATCTATCTTATACAATTTGAAAACATTTAACACTCAGTTCAATAGTTCTTGGGAATGATATTTCATACTCTATTGATAGGAAAAAAATAGAAATTAATAATGAAGTTTTTACACTCCCTGTAGAATTAAACAATGAACTTATTATTAGCTGAGTTGAAGATTATTTTAAAGAAGAGTATTTCAAAGAATATTTATGAGAGAAAAATATAGTAGAATATTGAATAAATCAATTATTAGCAGATAATTTAGAACCAAGTGAAATAAAAGAGATTACTAGGAATCCTGAAAAATTACTTGAATATTTAAACACTAAACTTTGAAAAAATACATCAGTATTAATAAACTTATTATGAATGGACTTTTTGAAAGATTTATGAGTCTGAATACAAGCATTAGGATATACAAAAACAAATAATGAAAATTTTCTTGATCAAAAATGAGGTTTTAATCAATGAATAGAAAACTTAGTTTGAGAAGAATATGCAGAAAATTTTGATAAAATAAATCCTTTATTAAAAACAACAGTAATTTGATGAGGTTCATTATATGCTGCATTTAAATTATTTTCATGGGTTAGTGATAAAATGAAATGAAATTGGTTAAAAGTAATATTTGGATGACTTGCTGTAGAATTAATTGGTCAAGTAGTTAGTGGAAAATCTATTACTTGAGAAACACTTAGTAAAGTTTGAGAAATGTTTCAATGAACTGATAATGCTAAAGATTTAAAAAAACAAGCAAAATTATTAGAAGAAAATAAAGAGAATATAAATTTATGAGAATTTAGGGCTTTAACTTATATGACAATATGAAATACTAATTTATGATTAGATGTAAATATTGACACAATAAAACAAAATGCTAACTCAGAAATGGTAGATTTTCTAGTATCTAAAAATAATTTACCCAAAGAAGAACTATATAAAAATATACTATTTGGTCATACTAATATGATATTGGATATAAAAGATAACACTTGAATTAGATTAAATGATAATCAATTATCAGAGATAGAGTTTCATAATTCTGAATCAAAATATTCGGAAAAAATGATTACTCTACAAGAAAGGTCATCGAAAATTAAAGAAAAAATATCGTCATTATCTCAATTATGATGATCTACTCAAACAATTCAAAAAACATTTTCATCTCAGATAAGTGAATATTTAAATACTGGAAATGAAAATAAAATAAAAGAACTTCAATTATAAAACTTTAAAAAATAATAATATATTATGACTACCTCAACTCCTGAATTACTCTGAGAATTTAGATCTCCTGAAAGAGAAATAAGGTTAAAAAAATTATCAGACTTTCAAAATATTGCAAAGAAAGAATTTGCATCTAAATTTAATAAAAATTTAGATGATTTTCTGAGTTGAGATTTAAATGAATTTCAAAAAGAAGTTTTTGATAATTTTATGAATAATCTTGAGCCAAAACTACTACAATTAAAGGAAAAATCAGAAAAGCAAAATTTATCTATTTCAGAAATTAAAGATTTACTGTGAACTGATAGTCTTAATTTAATTCCTATAAATATTCAAGAAAATCTAAAAATCAAACTTAAAAATGAATTAAAAAATGAAATTAGTTCTATAAGCTCTAAATTTTTAGATAAAACTCATTTAAATGATTACTTGTCGGATAATAACACTATTATTGATAAAGTCTCTTTTATTGAAAATTATCTTGAATTTTTTAATCAATTAGATAATAATCAAAAACAATACTTAGAAGATTATATTGATTGAACAAATACTGAAAATATAAAATTTTTAAGCTTACAAACAGTTGAAAAAATTTGAATTGTTACTGCTTCAGCAAACTATGCTCCTTGAATCATTCCAACTCAAACACTTTCCAAATTTAATACACTTACATACGAATATACTCAAACAGGAGTACTCGATCCTCTTGCTTTACAATTTTATATTCAAAATGAAGAATGAATCAGGTGAATTGGTCAAAAATCTATTCAACTGAGTGAAGTAAATACTCAGGATATAGATGATATAAATATTAATTCAATAGCTGAAAGATTAGTAAATACTAAAACCCTTATATGAATTGAAAAATTTGATCTATTTATGTCTAACAAGAAAAATAGTGAAATTTTTTCAAACATATCAAATAAAAAAATTAATACTATTAACTTAAAGGATTACCGTAAAATGGAATCTGATTTCGGTATTTTAATAAAACAAATTCAAGAAGAACATGGATATATACCTTATGATTATCTTATTTATAAATCTACTCTAGAATCTGTATGAAACCATTTATTCCTTGAAAGTAATAATCAAGATACACAAAAAGCTAGAAAAATGCTACAATTTTTAGATATGTGTGAAGAATGGATGAAATTTGATGACTCTAAAAGTTTAGTAAATATTTCAAAAGCAAATCTCTTTAATTTTTCAGAAGAAGACTTTGATAAAATAAAATCTGTCAAAGAAAAAATTAAAAAATGAGAAATTACTTCTTTCAAAGATTTAGAAAAAGAAAATTATTTTACTGATTCTGATGAGTGAAATATTTTACAAGAATATTGGAATTACTTAAAAGATGAAGTACTTGATGATATAAATGATCCTTCTATCGCAAGAATTTCTGAAACATTATGAGTAAAAGACGACTGGGATATGGACTTATTTCATATTTCTATGGAAGATTTAGACAAAAAACTAGAAGATATAGATAATAGAAATGGAAATACATTAAAAAATATAAAATTAGCTCAAGCAACAGATATGATTAGCTGGAATACTGGAGCAAAACAACAGGTATTTAGTTTTATAGAAAGTGATATAGTTAAATATTTAGAAGATAAAGAAATTACCACAACTCAAGCACTTCAACCAAATGAGGAACAAGTAGAAGCAGAGGCTAAAAATCTAGATAAACAAATAAATAAAAATGTATTTTTAGAAGAAATTTCTAAATTATCTGATGCTCAAAAACAACAAATAATTAAAGACCCTAGTTTAAAAGGCATTGATTTGGATTATGCTGTATTAGATATTATTAAACAAACAGCTTTAAAGCAAACTGCTTATAGAACCCTGTTTCATAAAAATATACTTTCAATGGTTCAAGATGGTAATAATCTTGACGGTATGCATAAAGTCTATATGCAAAAACATGATAGTATGATGAATAATATATTAAGTGGTACTGTAGATATTGCTGAGACACTTATTAAAGAAGCTATTATATTTGCCCTTACGAGTGTATTAACTGCTTGAACTGGTTGATGGGCCGTTACATCTGCTAGATTATGATGAAGTCTATATGCAAGTAAAGTCTGAAGAACTATTAATGCTGCAGCTAAATATGCAGAAGATGGAAGATCTATTGGTCAAAAAGTAACTGCCTTTTGATTAAATACTGCTAAATTTACAGCAGCAAGATCATTTGAAGCGTGAATCTATACTCTTTGAGCATGAATGATGTATGAAAATCAAGAAATAAGTCTTGATAGTTACATTACTAATTTAGCACTTTTTGCTGGTGGTATAACTGGTATGAAAGTTTGAGAAAAAATTATTCCGAGAAATAGTTGAGATTTTACAAAAACACTTTCTCAAATACTTTGAGGTTCAATTGGTTGAACAAGTGCACTTATAATGACAGAAGATTTTCCAGATGGTTTATCAGTCGAAGATGCTGGAGGTATGATGACACAATGAATATTAATGGGTGGGTTAATGTTTCCTTTGATGAAACATAGAGGTTTACAAAATCAATGAAAAAAATGGTGAGAAAATTTTGCCAATAGAGATTCTGCACAAAAAAGTAGAATTTGAAAATCTTTACCTATAGAGTTACAAACAAAAATACTAAAAAATCAATCTAATACTAGAACTATATGACAATCATTGTGACAATCTGAAGTAAGATTAAATAATGCTATTAGAAATAATAATAATAGAACAAATTCTGAAATTGCTTCGATAGATAGTAATACACAAATGTGAAAAACTAGAAAAATATTTGAAAGCAATAAAGTAAATTTAAAAAACTGAATTCAAAATTCTAAGTTAAAAATTTCTAATTCACTAAAAAATTCTCCTGATAATGCTAAACTATCATTGAATAAATTTTTAGCAGAAAATAGAACTGCTCGTTTAGAATCTTTGAAAAAAATAGATCATACAGCAAAATATAATGACTTATGAAATGGTTTTACTTTAAAAAATTGAAAAGAAATAGTAAATAGAGATTTTCAAACTGTCTGAGTTTTACCGGATTGAGTAAAAATTCAATCTGTGCAATATTTAAATTTTTGAAATAAAAGAATACCTACTCTTGAAATGAGTGATGGAAAAATTTTAAGACTACAAAATTCTAAAGAATTTAATGGAAATATGGATGCTTATAAAAAAATACTTTGAGAACTTCAATCTAAACCTGGTTCATTAGAATGAATTTATAATCAAAAGTGAAATTTAGCATGATATAGACATACAGAAAATAGTGGGAACATAATATATTACACAAAAAATGGTAATAAAAGTGCAAAAATCTTTAAAAAATGAGTGAGTGATAAATTTGATACGCATACACTAGCAAGTAATGGAAAATTTACGACAAAAGAAATTTCTGAAGCTGGATTAACGATAAAAAATAAAACAGAAATTAAGAGAAGTTTTGATAAAGCATTTGAAGAAAATTTTGCAGATGGTACGGTATTTAAAAAGAACTTATTACAAAAATTCGAATGAATCAAAAATAACCCTAATGTAACTCCAGAACAAAAAAAACAAGCGGGAAAAATTCAAGAATATTTATTAAATAAACCTGCTTGATTTATAAAAGGTTTAGTGAAAAAATCATTATTTGCTACCTTATTAGCTTGAGGTTGAATTCTTGGTTTTGATTATATGAATGATGGGGATATCGACTTAACAGCTATTTGAACAGGTTTAACTATATTATTTGCAAGTTCTGATCAATGATTAGATATGATTTGAAAATTAGTTAATAAAGTACCTGTAGTAGGAGAAAGTTCAAAAGCTTGAGTAGAATGGTTGAAAAAAGCAAAAGACAAACATAAAACATTATGATTTATTTTAAGAGTTGGTTGAGCAATGGTTGCAATGGATTATATGGATACAAAAGATAATAAATAAAATAATATTATGAATGAAAATATTTCACAAAAAATAGATTTAAGAGAAACTCAAGTAGAAAAAAATTTACTTGAGACTCTTACTAGTGAAGAAAAAAAAGAAATCATTGAAGCATTGAACAAATATAGAGAAGAAAATAAAAATAGTGAAAAGCTCTGAATAATGGTATTAACCAGTGATGAATTAGAAGAATTGAAAAATAACATTCATCAAAATGATACTTTAAGTGAATTTATTGATCAACAAATTCAAGAAACTATCACTACCAGCGAAATACTTGATTGAACGAGTATAGAAAAAAATTTAGGATGAAAAGAAAATTTAGAAAAGTTCACTCAAGTATCAGAAAGAATATTATCAAACTATTTATTTAATTGAAATGATAGTCTGCTATCTCATTTATGACTCAATCAGGATGCAAAACAAAATATTGTAGTATGATTTAACTTTTTTATTTTTGATTTTTTATCAAAAAATAAGGAAAATTTTGATATTGAAAAAAATATTTCATACTTTACTAATAATATTTGATGATTATTAGAATGAAATTTTTCAAATTTATGAGATATTTTTTCACTTTGAGATAAATCATCAGAAATTATTAATAATCTAAAATCAAGTTTTTGAGCTTTGACTTGAAAATTAGAAATTATTAAAACTGAACTTAATAGTGATATATTTACAAACGGTTGAGAAAATAATGAAATAATAATGAATCCCAATGAAACTGTAAAATTTTTCAATTGAGTTTTAGATGGAAGTATTATGAATATACAAAGCTATGTCATTCAAAAACAAACTTCTAATCCTGTAGTTATTGAAGACTCTAGCCTAAATAACCTCAAAGAAATTTGAAATACATGGTGAGATTTAATTCCAGAATCAGTTTGAAGTAAATTAGGTTGAATGAGTGATATATTTAATAGTGTTGAAGATTATAAAGAAACTATTAAATTATGAATAACTCAATCTCCTAAAATACTTGAAGTTTTAGCATGACTAGAATCAATGCCTCTTATCGGTGATATATTAAAATTTTTCGCTGATTTATTGTGAATAGGTTCATTTGAGGATATGTTTGAAAATTCACAGTTTTGAGAAATTCAAAAAGAACTTTCTAAACTCTTTAAAAATAAAGAACTATTTGTCCATTGATTAAATATTTCAGATGATTTTTTAAAAATTTGAAATAAAAATGATTTAAATTTATTAACAAATTTAAAATCATTCTCTAATGGAAGTGATGATTATAAAAAAATACTCGAATGATTATTAAAAAAATGATCTAATTTTGAAAATTTTAATAATACACTACAAGAAAAAAAAGTTATTTCACCAACACAAGTTGAATGAAATTTAAACTATTTTAGCTTAAGTAAATCAATAGAATTATATACTCAATTTGATGCTAAAAAATCTGAAAATCCTAAAATTACACTTGATGAATTTATTATAGAAATTCAAAAAGAAGAAGCTCAAAAAATAGCCGCATTAAATAAGTTTGAATCTATAAAACAAGAAGAAAGTTTTGAAAAAACAGATACAGAACTAAAATCTACATGTGAAGTGAATGGACAATGGTATAATATTTTATGGAATAAACACTGAGAGATACAACTCCAAAGTGAAAATAAAAAATATTTTTATTTTGTAGATTCAATTGTATGACATGGTGAAAAATGGTGAATTCAATGAAGTTCAAGTTTTACAAATAATGATTTTTTTAAAGAACACTGAGAAAAAGTTGATATTCAAGCAGTAAAATGAATAATTCCATTATTAATTGCAAAATGAAATATTAATAATAAATTAGAACATTCTATTACAAATCAAGAAGGAAAAATAGATTTTATAATTAAAACTACAAACGTAATAGATAAAAGAACTAAAAATTCTTGAACTTGAATTACTGCAGATAGTTGAATTTCTAAAAAATCTCCTGAAAAAGAAAGTATTCAATGAGAAATTTTTGAATGAAATATGTATAAATATAAATCAATGAGTTTAATATCTCCATTTAATGTAGATAAAGAAATAAATCTCGTAGATGAGGATTGAAAAAGTGTTACTTATAAACTCAATTATAAAAATAGTCTCGATTGGGCTAATGAAGTTATCAATTGAGATGTAACATTTGATATAAAAGAAGAATGATGAAAATATATTCTTAAGAATAGTGGTTTATGAATTAAAATAGATTTAAAAGATCTTTTTAAACAATTACATACTTGAATTAATCAAGTTGATATTCAAAAAGATAATTTTTTCTGACTAGAATTTCAAAAAGTTCAAAAATAATCCCTTGCAAAAAAATAATTTCCCTTAAAATAAGGGAAATTATTTTTTATTGTAAAAGTTTATGAAACTGTCAGATTTTGATTATCACTTACCCGAAGAGCTTATAGCTCAGACTCCTATAGAACCTAGAGATCATTCTCGTTTACTCGGATTAAATAAAAATACTGGAGAAATACAAGAATCTAAATTTTATGATATTTTAGATCAACTCTGAGAAAATGATGTATTAGTTCTCAATAAAACAAAAGTAATAAATGCCAGACTTCATGGATATATCACAAATATTCAGTGAGAAGAAAAAGAAGTAGAAATATTTCTTCACAAACAAATAGATGATATTACATGGGATTGTTTAGTGTATCCTGGAAAAAAACTAAAACCTGGAAAAAAAGTTGAATTTAAACTCGAAAAAAATGGACCGGTCATAATGACAGGCCTTATTAAAGATACTTCTGATTCATGAAGGATTGTTGAATTTTCAAAATGAGATCTAGAATTTATGGAAATAATTGAAAAATTATGAGAAATCCCACTTCCTCCATATATTAAAGAAAAATTAGAAAACTCAGATAGATATCAAACTGTTTTTAATGAAATATCTGGTTCTGTTGCTGCTCCAACTGCTGGACTACATTTTACACCAGAATTAATAGAAAAATTAGAAAAAAAATGAGTGAAGTTTGAAAAAGTATTGTTACACGTAGGATTAGGTACTTTTAAGAATGTAGAAGTAGAAGATGTTACAACACATAATATGCATAAAGAATATATTCAATTAGAAGAAGATGTAGCTGAAAGATTAAATAAATATAAAAAACAATGAAAAAAAATTATTTCCGTTTGAACTACTTCTATTAGAGTTTTAGAAAGTTTTACAGATGAGACCGGTCTTATAAAAGCAGGTTCTATGGATACAAATATTTTTATTTATCCTGGGTATAAATGGAAATTTGTAGATGGAATTATTACCAATTTTCATTTACCAAAATCAACACTAGTAATGCTTGTATCAAGTTTTGCAGGAAAACAAAATATAGAAGAAGCGTATAAATATGCTGTAGAAAATAAATTTCGTTTTTTCTCTTTTTGAGATGCAATGTTTATAAAATAAAAAATCCCTATTTAAAGGGATTTTTTATTTTATAAACTTTTAATTTAAGAAAAAATTAAGGTATATCAGTAAACAAAATACATATTGTTCAAGCGAAAAAAATAAAATCTTGTTTACTTTTTGAATAAAGAAATATAATTTTTGAGTACCAATATACATTTTACATTTTAATATTCTTAAAAATGAGTCTATTACATAAAGAAGAACCAAAAAATAACACAAATAATGTTCTTCTCGGAGTGATTATAGTTTTATTATTAATCATTGCAGTATGAGCATTTTTCTTAGGACAAATGTTAGCAAGTAATAATAATCAAACAGCCGGAAATACTACAACTACTCAACCTACAAATACGCAAGGTATGAAAGTTACGGTTATTGATGATGTAAGATGTACAACATGTGCAACTTGAGAAATTGTTGAATCTTTAAAATGAATTCCTTCTCTATCAACTGCAAGTTTTGAAATAAAAGATTTTAGTGAAAATGGAGTTTCAGAATATTTAAAAGAAAATAATATAACAATGTTACCAGCTTTTGTTTTTCCTACAAGTTATGTAGATGCTGGAATCAACCAATATTTAGAAAAAAGAAATGATGGTGTTTTTGTTCTTAATACATCGTCAGAATTTGATCCATTCGCAGAAAGAAGTGAAAAAGGATATGCTATGGTAAGTGATGAAGATTTAGCTATTTTAAATGACGAAACTAAATATACAAAAGGTGCTACAGATTCTCCATATGTTTGGTTTGAATATACAAATTTTGCTTGTCCAGCTTGTATATCATTTCATAAATCTGGTGTTCACGATAGAGTATTAGAACAATATGGCGAAGAAATTAAATATGCTACAAAACATTTCCATTTCTTTGATGATGCGTATGAACCATCTGAATTAATTGAATGTGTTGCCGATCAACTAGGAAGTGAAGGATTTTACTCGATAGAAAAAAATATTTTCCAAGAAGAAATATTAGATGTAGAAGTTTTAAAACAAAAAGCTGCTGATTTAGGTGCTGATGTTGCTCAAATTGAATCATGTATGGCTAGTGATAAACATATTGCTACTCGTGAATCTGTAAGAGATAATGGATCTAGAATCTTTGGTGTATCTGCTACTCCTACAAATATTTTATTCAACATGGAAACTGGTGAATATGTAAAAACTCAAAATGTAGAAAGTGATATTGAAGCTTTCATTAAATAGTTATTTTGAAAAAATAAATAAAAAAAAAAGAGAAAATAAATATTTTCTCTTTTTTTTATTGTAACATGTGTTTAGTAAATTTATCGTCTTTTCTCCAATTCTTTTTTATTTTTACTCTCAGAGCTAAAAATACTTTTTTATCGAATACTTTTTCTAATTCTTTTCTTGCCAGTGTACCAATTTTTGTTACTAATGCTCAATTTTTTCAGATAAGTACATATTTTTGTGAATCTGATTCAGCGTACACATACGCAACTATTCTGAGAATTTCAGGTTTATCTTCTAATTCATCAACTCAAATAAATGTTGCATGAGGAATTTCTTCTTTTGTGTGAAGAAATACTTTTTCTCTGATTATTTCAGATATTCTAAAATAAATATCTTGTTTTGTATAATAATCATCTGGAAAAAAAGCTGGACCGGTCTGAAGGTTTTCTTTTATTTTAGCAATCAATGGATCAAATCCTTCTTGA
The DNA here is from genome assembly GCA_964022365.1 of uncultured Candidatus Altimarinota bacterium. Lineage (GTDB taxonomy): Bacteria > Patescibacteriota > Gracilibacteria > BD1-5 > UBA6164 > CAJXJP01. The sequence continues at coordinate 165,983 of CAXHZN010000003.1, read as the reverse complement.
GTCACAGATGAAATTTTAAATACGTTATCTCCACTTGGAATAGTTATCTTTGCAGGGAGATCACATTTTGTATAAATTCTTATAACTGGAGCATTTGCTTTTGAAATGATTTCTTTTACATAATTTTCTTCTTCTCCTCACTCACGAGTTGAATCAATAAAATATAAAATCATTTCTGCATCTTTTAGAGAAGAAATTGCTTGATTATTTATTTCTTCATTGAATGCTTTAGTAGATTTATGAATACCTGGAGTATCAAAAAATACTATTTGTGATTCTTCGTCGTTAAAAATTGCTAAAATTTTATTACGAGTAGTTTGTGGAACATTTGTTGTGATTGAGATTTTTTCTCAAATAAGTGCGTTAACAAAAGTTGATTTTCATGCATTTGGTCTCCCAATAATAGCAACGTATCATACTTTTTTTTCTTTTAGTTCTGATGTATTGTCGAGTATATCTTGTAAGTTTAGTTCTTTCATTATTTTTGTTGGTTAGTTATTGGTTCTCATGTCATTCATGATTTTAATCTTGCTTCATTATCTCTATACGCATCTACAATATTTAAGACTCTTCTCGCTTCTCAAATAGAATCTGGACAAAAATCCATATCAAGATTATGTGTATTTGTTCCAGCTGTTTGTATTGATAGTGTCCCATAATTAAAAATATTTGCAAAAATACCTTTTGTTTTAGAACTTACTTCTTGTACTTGTCAGAGATTGTATTCACGAGTTACTCTATTCATCCATGATATTTGTTCAACTCAGATGACTCTATTGTTGGTAACAATATATAAATCAAGCTCATGATTTAACCATTGAATATATAAAAAAATTGAAAAAAACATCCAAAATAAAATATTTAAGAGTGTTATAAAAAAATTCATTCATAGAAATCAGAATGTTATTAATGAAATTATAACTCATACAAATGCATACAAAGCAACAAAAACATATACAATCCAGTGTCTACGAATAGCTATTTGAACTAATTCTCCTTCTTTAAGATTTTCAATAGGAAGCATAAAATAAATTTATGAAATATTTGGTTTTTTAATATACAGAGCTTCTATTTTTTTATGTTTTTGAAACTCTAAGGTCTTTATTATATCAGAATAATCTATATTTTCAATTATTGAGACATTTTCAAAGGTAAAATTACTTTCTCAATAAATATTTTTTATATTTTCAGTATGAAATAATTCATCTAAATGAGTATTTTGTATAATTTGAATTTCCTCTCATGTTGATTTGAGAAAAAAACTATCTCTTTTAGAAGAAGATTTAATCACAGGAAAATTATTAAATAATTCAAAATAGCTCATGTGTGTAAGGTGTATATCATGGAGAAAACCGAGAGTATTTACAACTAAAACAATCGTTCTCACTCAAGTAAAGCTTCCAGGACCGTTTACACAAACAATATTGTTAATTTGATTATAGAGTGTTTTATTGTGTTCCAGGAACTCATCTAACGTTGTGATAAACTGTGAAGATTCATTTCCTCTGATATATAGATCCATCGAAGCTATAATATTTCTTTTTTCATCAAATAATGCCACATATCATCTATCACTTACAGCATTTATGAATAAATTCATACTTTATTCTTAATTAAAAATTATATACTTTATAGTATAAAAAAGCCGTGATTTGTAAAGATTATACTTTCGTTTTTAAGTATTTTGTTTATAATCACACCACTAATTTATAAAATCAAATATTTTGATACAAATAAATAAACATAATCACTATATTGATACAGGAAATATTTTTTCAAAAAATATTCTCACTGCCAGATATTTAGAAAATAATAATGGACCGGTCCTAAATATTTATAGTGATGATTCTCAATTAAAAAGTTCTATTAAGATGGCAAATTATCTTAAAAATAACCAATACCCAGTGTTGGATTTTTCTGATTATATTGAATTTTCTAAAAATGATATTTGAAATTATTGAGTAACAACTGATATATTTTTTGCACAAATTCCTCAAAAAGACTACGATATACAAAAACATATTTTAACCTTAGAAAAAGGACAAGAAGTTGCACTCGATGAAATATCAAAACAGCTCCATGAGTTATGATATAAACATTCTCAACATAGTTCAAAAGCGAGTTTTCATATACAATGAGAAATATTATCGATTGTCAATAATAATGAAACTCATGAATACAAAATAAGCTTTTGGTGAGATGAAATAGAGGAAATATTTATAATAGACATGTTGACAAAAAAATCTCAAACTCGTCAAAAAATACAAATTTGAGACAGAAATTATGATTTTTTCCAAGCAGAAAATAAAATATTTAATCAAGAAATATTTTCGAGTTTACAACAAAAAAATTGTATATTTTATGAAATAGATTTTTTCCAATTTGCTCAGGAAATTTATAATAATTTCAGTGAATGAATATTTTTTCATAATTTTCCGCAAAATAATTCTTTTAAAGAAATATCTCTATGAATCTCAGATATTTTTGTTGATACCATTGATGAATTTCAAAAAATTCTCTCTCAAGATAAATCAGTAAAAGTCTATACAAAAAATCCAAAAGCTATTAAAAATTTTGTTGATTATAATTCAATAGAAAATATAGAAACTTTTGAAACAAAATTATCTAATCTAAAAAGTTTTCAAACACAAACAGAAATTTATGTCTGTGATGACAATATTGCTCGTATATTTGTGAAAAAAAGAGTAAAAAAATCAATGAGTAAAAAACTTGATTTACTCTTACAAATCAAACCGGGAGATTATGTGGTACATGTTGATCATGGGATTGGTATTTTTAAACAAACCATAGAAAAACAACTCCAAGTATGAATCAAAAAAATAATCAAAAAAGAATATATAGAGTTAGAATATAGTGGAAATGATAAACTATTTGTTCCAATCACTGAAGTTGGGAGAATCAACAGATATGTCTGAGTAGAAAATCCTAAACTCACATGATTGTCGACAAAACAGTGGGAAAAAACAATGAAAAAAGTCCACGAAAATATCGAAGAAGTAGCTGGAGAACTTTTAGAAATATATGCACAAAGAGCATTAGAAAAATGATATAGTTTCCCCAGTTTACCGGATGAAGAAGCAAAATTTTTCCAAAGTTTTGAACACAACTATACTCCAGATCAATACGAAATAATCCAAGATATTTACACAGACATGCAATCTGATAAACCGATGGATCGATTGGTTTCTGGAGATGTATGATTTTGAAAAACAGAAATAGCATTTGCAGCGATTTATAAATCTATTATTGCTGGGAAACAAGCTGCTCTTATTTCTCCATTGGTTGTTTTGGCATATGAACATTATCAAAAATCATTAAAACGTTTTGCTCCATTTCCTATAAATATTTGAGTTATTACTCGTTTTGAAAGTAAAAAAAGCAGAGATGAAACAATGCAAAAACTTAAAAATGGGAAAATAGATTTAATCGTATGAACCCATAGACTGCTAAGTGAAGATGTCGAATTCAAAGATTTATGAGTATTAGTAATAGACGAAGAACATAAATTTTGAGTGAAAGACAAAGACAAAATTAAAAAAATTCGTCATAATATTGATGTGTTAGCACTTTCAGCAACTCCTATTCCTAGAAGTCTCAATATGGCTCTCAATGGTATCAAACAAATGTCTATGCTTACTACTCCACCAATTGGAAGACAATCAATTTCTACTATTGTTTCTCGTTTTGATGAAAAATTAATTAAAGAAGCAGGAAAAAGAGAATTTGACCGTGGTGGACAATTATTTTTTATACATAATAAAGTTTCAGATATTGAATCACTTCGTGATTCATTAGGAATAATATTTCCGAAGAAAAAAATTATTATTGCTCACGGACAACTTCCTGGTGATCAACTTGAAAAAAGAATTCTAGCGTTTAAGCAAAAACAATACGACATCCTCCTGGCAACAACCGTTATAGAAAATGGGATTGATTTCTCAAACGTAAATACAATATTTATCAACGATGCCTACAATTTTGGTATTTCTCAAATTCACCAATTAAGATGAAGAGTTGGTCGTAGTGATACACAATGATTTTGTTATTTACTGTTTAATAAAGATAAAATTGCAGAAGATGCAGCAAAACGTCTCAAAACTATTGTCGAATATAGTCATTTAGGTGCAGGATTTGAACTTGCGGTAAAAGACTTGGAAATAAGAGGTTGATGAGATATTTTATGACTCAAACAAAGTGGACAATCAACCCAAGTTGGTATGAATTTATATCTCGAAATGCTCGAAGATAAAATCGAACAACTCAAGAGGACCGGTCCAGATGAAACAAATATTATTCAAAACAACACAATTCAAACCTCTATAGAATTGCAGATTTGAGCGTATATCGATGAACAATTTTTTGATGGAGAACTCGATAAAATAAATTTTTATAGAGAGTTAGAATCTCTTGATACACTCGAAGATCTCGATGAAATAATTAAAGATTTCATGACTATAAATGAAAAAATTCCTGGAGAAACTCAAAACTTTTTTAGTCTTTTAAAGCTCAAACTTAAAGCACCAGATTATAAGATAAATGCGATTAAATCAGCCGGCATAAATTATCAGATTGATTTTGATACTTCTGCACAATTGCCAGATATTAAAAAATTTCTTCTCCTAGATGAAAAAGTAAAATTTAGTGTAGTAAATGGTTACCGTTTACGTAGTGGAAAAAAGAATTTTCAAAATGATGAAGCATTTTTAAAATATATGACAGATATTTTTTTTCAGACTTCAAGTAAGAAAAAAAAGATTAAGTTGAAATTAAAATCCTAAGCCATATAGTGACACATATTATTTATTAATATTACAATTATGAATCTAATACATAAAATTTGAGCATTAATGATCATGACTCTTATATTTACTGCTTGTAGTACAGTAGATGATACAAAACAAGATCAATGAAATAATTCTCAAGAAAATATTACAAATGAGCAAGCAAGCGCATATGAAAGTGATGTTATTTTAGAAGAAAATGATACAGTTGCTATTATTGAAACATCTAAATGAGATATTAAATTACAACTTTATACACAAGCTGCTCCATTAACGACAACAAATTTTATTGTCCATGCTATGGATGACTACTATAAAGATACTATTTTTCATAGAGTTATAGATGACTTTATGATTCAATGAGGAGATCCTCTTGGAAATGGTATGGGTGGTGAATCAGTATATGGAGAAGCATTTGCTGATGAATTTTTTGATAAAATTGAAAATCTCCCAGGGACTATTTCAATGGCAAATAGTGGTGTAAATACAAATGGAAGCCAATTTTTTATTAATGAAGCAAATAATTCATTTCTCAATGGAAAACATGCTGTATTCGGAAAAGTATATGAATGAATGGATATAGTAGACAAAATTACACAAGTTCCACTTAATGGTGAAACTCCAGCTACAGACGTAGTTATTAAAGATGTTGCTATATTTACTTATACAAATGGTGAATTAATAGATTACACTCTCGAAAATAAAGCTGAATTTATACAACAAGCTCAAGAAAATCATAATACTATGATTCAAAACGCATGAAATAAAATAAAAGAACAAAGAGAAGCAAAAATTCAACAAGATATTGCTAGAGTTGCTCAAAGTGGTGATGTAGTGGAATTTAAATATGAATTTGCTTTAGAAGATGGAACTATTATAGATTCAACACTTGAAGAAGAATTTGGTGGACAAGTTCAAATTGATGGACAAAATCCTCTTCCAGGTCTCAATAGTGTCCTTACAGGTATGAAAATTTGAGAAACAAAGACTGGTAGCTTAGAACCAACTGATGCCTATGGTCCAGAAACTATAGAAGTTCCAAGAGAACAAATGAAAGATTTTGAAGATGCTGGTTTAACACTTGAAGCATGAAACACACTTCCTGTTCAAGGTGGAGAAATAGAAGTACTTGACGTAACTGACACTATAGTAACTATAAAAAATCCTCATCCAGCTGCTGGAAAAAATTTAAACTACACTGTAAAAGTGGTATATTTCGTAAACTAATAAACAATGACATTTAATCAAGAAGAAAGACTACAAAATGGAGACATAGCTGCTGTTATGAAAACAACAAACGGGACAATGACAATTAAATTATTTACCGGGCATGTTCCAAAAACAACTTTAAACTTTATAGGTTTAGCTCAAAAAGGATATTACGATGGAATTATTTTTCATAGAATTATCAAAGGATTTATGCTCCAAGGTGGAGATCCAACTGGGACCGGTATGTGAGGGGAATCTATTTATGGAGAAAAATTTGATGATGAATTTAATTCAGAATTAAAAAATATTACTTATTCTCTTTCAATGGCCAATGCTGGACCAAATACAAATGGGAGCCAATTTTTTATTAACCAAGCTGATAACAACTACTTAGACAATAAACATTCTGTTTTTGGACAAGTTGTAGAAGGAATGGACAACGTAGATAAAATTTCAAAAGTTAAAACTGATGGACAAGATAAACCTCTTAAAGAAGTAAAAATTATTTCTCTTGAAATAAAAAAATACGAAAATGGAACTCTTAAAGATCACAAAGTCGATGTAGATGCTCAACTAGAAGAAACAAAAGCTCAAGCAGAAAAAATAGCTGCAGAAAAAAAATCAAAAGCAGCAGAATCTGGAGATCTCGTAGCAGTACACTATACTGGAACTTTAGAAGATGGATCTAAGTTCGACTCTTCTCATGATAGAGGACAAACAATTGATTTCACTCTTGGTGCTGGACAAATGATTCCTGGATTTGATACATCAGTAACTGGTATGAAAATCGGTGAAACTAAATCTGTGACACTCGAACCAAAAGACGCATATGGAGAATATGATGAAACAAAAGTACAAACAATGAGAAAAAAAGATATGGTATCATTTGAACAAGCTGGGATAAAAATCGAAGCATGAGCAGATCTACCAACTCAATTTGGAGTATTTAAAATAAAAGAAGTTCAAGACGAAGATGTGATTATTGATATAAATCATACTTTATCTGGAAAAACTCTTAATTTTGATATCGAATTAGTTGATATAAAATAAAACTAAAAAAAGGTTCCCGGGAAAATTTCCGGGAACCTTTTTTTAGTTCTTTTTTTTCAATTTATTTTCCAACTCTGGAAAATCTGTAATAACTTCTTGTAAATACGCTCCTGAAGGACTTTTAATTACTTTATGATATGAAGTATATAAAAAGTCTTTTATGTCCTCTACAGCTGCATATTTGATTGGTAAATAGTTTACATATGAAATAGCTGTATGTAAATCTTCATCTTTGTGTAATAAATGAGACTGAAACCTTCAAAAAAACACTGGATGTTTTAATTCACTTGGGTGTCTTTTCCTATACCAAGTAGCATAACTCACTTGGAGTTTTCTCATAAACTCAGAAAGTGTATATCAATTTTCTATATTTTTTAGAATCAGGTGAAATTCAGAATTTATAAAACAATATGAAACCAGTTTAATATTTTCATATGCTCATAAATATTTTATAAGAAGTTCATAAAATTTTTTATATTCTTCATCATCATGAAATAATGGATCGAGAGTAAACGAAGAATTAAATATATGATAGTAAGAGTTTTCGAGAAACTCAACTCTTGCATTTCACATAATATATGGAATTAATAAATATTATTATTAGTATACACAATCAATGCAAAAAAAGCAAATATAGGACCGGTCTAGAAATTAAGTAATTAAAAAAGACTCAAATGAGTCTTTTTTAATATTTTCTAGATCAAAGATTAATTGATTGTAATAAGTTTGCATTTATATTATTTGCATTAGTTATTCATTCAACACTATAGATAACACCTTGATTTACAATATCTAAAGAAATAGTTGAATCATTTTTAGCAGAAATTTGAATATCATATGATTCATTACTTCAAGATGAAATAAATCAATCGTTTCATAGTCATGATAAATCAAACTCTAAGTATCATCCATTTTTTATTCAAACAACTCCATTATCACTATTGTCACTATTATAGATTTTAAAAATAGCATCTCAATAAGTTTCTCTATATATAAGTTTGATACTTTCTAATTTAGCTTTTAATTCTCTTGATGAAGAATTTTGTGTATTTTTTCATCAATCTGCTGATATATTTATAGTTGCTCTTGATGATTCTAATAAACTATTTTCAACTGATATATTTAAAATAACAGGAGAAATTTGAAATTTTTCAGATCATTCACTTAATGTTTTCATTGAAATATCAGCACCTGATATAACTCATTTTCATTGAGTTACTTTTACTTGAGATACAGTAATTTCAGGAATATATTTTCCTAATTTTTCATATCAAATTTCTTGAGGTACAAGTGCTAACCTAAACTCAACTTCTTCTTTTGGAAGAAATACCCCTTGAATACTATCAAATTCTAGTATACCTTGAGATAAATTTGTTAGTGTAAATTTATTTGAAGTTATTGTTTGTGCTTTATGTCATTCAACATATAAAATAGCTTCTTTAAAACCATATTTAAAATTTGAAAGATCTGAACTCTCAAAAGTAAATTCCATTTTTTCTACTTCTATTTCTTCAATATTAGCAACGAGAGATCCATTATAAATAAATGATTCTTTTCCAGCTAAAATAGTTTTAGTAGTATCATCTTCATAGTTTGTAGAAAATCATGGATATAAAGCTTCTTTAGTATATATTATATCCTCTTTATCTTCTTCAATTTCTCAAGAGTTATCTTCTAAACTATCATCTTGGTTTGTAGATCCATTATTATCAATTAAATCAAACGAATCAATAATATCTAAAAATTTGATATCTAAATATTTTAAAATAAGAAGCACTAATTGAGCATCTCTATGAGTAGAATCACTATATTTTGACAACACTTTTGTAATATTTGATTTGATTTGTTTTGCTCTATTTAAATTATTTTCATATTTTTTAGAAAATAAATCAAGTGTTTGTATATATTTTTCTCATTTTGGTAATTCTTGAATTTCTTGAGTAATAGAATTTATTTCTCATTGGGAGTATCAATATACAGAAATATTTTGTAAAAATAAAATACTCAAAATACTTAATGCAGATATAATTTTTTTCATAAATTTTAATTAATAATATTTATTTTATTTTACCCTGCTATAAAATAAAAGCAAGGAGAATATTTAATATTTTTTAAAGACCGGTCTGGAAAAATAAACAACAAAAAAACACACTTTTTCAAGTGTGTTTTTTTGAACTAAATAAATAGTTTATTTAACAAAGTATATTTGTCATCGAGTTACTAGTATTTTCTAGAACCAAAATCGATATCTTTTGTTAGGTTAGTTTTAATTTCATCAATAGATGTACCTACAGTATATGTAACACCTGTTTTGATTAGTCTTAAACTTAGAGTTTTATCATTTTCAGCAGGAACAGTGATTCTAAAAGTTTCACTTCCTCCATTTGAAATAACTCTATCAACTGTACCGTTAGAAACATCAGTTAATGTAAATGTAACAGTATAATCGTTAGCGATTGTAGCAAGTACTCTTTCACCAGCATCATCAGTATTGATTAATGTTAGAGTAGTACCTGTTGCATAACTAGTACCAGCTAAATCAAAAGTTAATGTTTTAACATTTGTATTAGGTACAGAGTTAGAGTTAGTTTCTCTATTGTTTCCAGCATTAGCAGTAATTTTAATTTCTGCAGATGAAGAGTTATTTAGAGAAGTAGCAACACTAGGAGTAACTACAGCAGGAACAACAGAAAATTCTTTTGCACCAGCATTAGTAATTAAGTTAGTTAAATCAGAACCAGTAATTTCTTTACCAGAAGATTCACCATCAACTTTAGCGAAAGCTACACCAACAACTTTAGCATTTAATAAAGTTTTACCAACTTTTTCGAAACCAATATTAGCAGTGTTTAATTTAACAGAAACTTCAACGTTCGCTTGAGGAACAATGAAATCAGTTAAGTTATTAAATTTAACTTCAGCTCCTGAACCACTATTAATAACAGTAACATCAGAGTTTGAGTTAGTTTTAACTAATACTCCGTCTAAGTATAGAGAAGCAGAAGTAACAGTTTTCTTGAAGTTTGATAAATTAGATCCAGAGAAAGTGAAAGTAACTTCTTCAACATCAGCACCTTCATTTAATGCAGATACATCAGCAGAGAAAACAGTAGCTGATTCACCAGCTAAGATAGTTTTAACATCTTTATTAGCATCATTACCAGCATCAGCTGTAATTTCAACTTTACCAGAAGCTTTAACATCTAAGTCTTTACCTCCTGCTACTGGAGTACCAGTAGATACTTCGTTAGAAGTACCATTAACAACAACTTTAACATCATCTGAATCATCATCTTCTGCAGAAACAGAAACGATAGCACCAGAAAGAGTAGCATTTTCTACATCAACACCATCAACTAAATCAATAGCAACAACAAAAGTTTGTTTTGCTTTAGCAGCAATAGAAACTTTTCCATCTCTAAATGAGTTGAAAGTAACAATACCTGAAGTAGGGATAGATGATTCATCATCTAATAAGTTAGAATCAGAAATTGATCCTTTATATAGAGCAACTCTAGAAACTTGTTTAGAGAAAGCAGCTCCAGTAGAAGAAGTTAATTTAAATTGAACTTCATCAACAGTAACTAATGATGCTTCTTCTGCTTCAACTTCGAATTGAGCAATAGAAATATCTTTAGCACCTCTTACAGCATCAGTATCAGCTAAAGGAATAGCAGCAACTTTAGCTCCAGAAGTAATAACTGTTACTTTTTTGAAAGATAAAGAAGAAGGAGTGATATCTGAAACAGTTTTATCATCTTCAGTTTCTTTAACTGTAAAATATTTAGTACCATTTGTACCAATAATATCTAATTTTAATTCTGTATTAGCATCAACATCTTCTTTGATATCAGCTTCAATAATAATTTCAACATCTCCTTGTGGTAAAGAAACATTTAAATCACTATCAGCATAATCAGCTGAAACAGAAGCACCTGTAGCAGAAGTTTCTGAGTTAGATGCAGTTAGTTCATATGCTGAACCATTAATTCTAGCTTCAACATTTTCTAAAATATCTTTTAAAGCTTGATTATTGTCACCTCCAGTTTTTGTAACTTGAACTGCAAATTTTTGTAGTTCTAAGTTTGTACCAGCAACATTTCTTACTTTAATTGTACCTAATACAGTATTTTTTTTGTCCGCTCTGATTTTATCAGAAGGAGCATCCATATCAGATAAAGTTAATTTACCAGCTTGAATTTCAATTTTAGCATCTTCATTACCAGTTTCAGCAATAGCTAAAATATTAGCAGAAGCACCATAATTAAATTTAGAACCTTCAGCTCTAACATCTAAGTTTTTATCAACATAGAATTCAATTTCGTCTCCAGCACCAGTAATAACATCAGCTTTAACAATAAATTTTTCAGTTTTATCTTCATCGATAACAAAACCTTCGTTTAAGTTAAAAGTAATATATTTACCATTTGAGTAATCTAGAGTAGCAATAACGTCTCCGTCATTTACTAATACATAGTTTTCAAAATTTTCATCTACATCATTTTCAGATGCTTTAAGAGTGATAGATTTTAAAGTAACATCTTCATCTGAAGCACCTTCAATTTTAAATTTGAAGATTTCAGCAGCTTCTTCACCAATTTTTGGATCTGAAACTGAACCGTCAGTTGAAACTACGATTTGTGGAGCATCAACACCACCAATTTTAATTGTGTTTGAAGTTAAGTTAGAAGCAAGTTCTAAGTTAGTTCCTTCAGCAACAACTTCAGTAATTGATAATGCAAATTCATGTCCATTAATAAGATCTGAAGAAGCAATATCTGCAACTAATGTTAAAGTTTTAGTTTCACCAGCTTTTACAACAACACCTCCGTTATCTAAGTTAATTAGAGCTTGAGTATCATTTTCTTGTGAATCATTTTTACCTTTAGAAGCTCTTCCTTCATCTGTAAATACAGCAATTGAAGTAATAGTATCTTTAGTAGATAAACCTGTTCTTTTAACTGTTAAAGATGTAATTTTAACATCTTCAGAACCAGCAGTAAAGTCAAATTTAGCAACTGGTAAACCTGAAATTTTCCCAGGAACAGTAGCAGCTGCAGGAGTAGTAGCAGATAAAGTAACCATTAATTCATCGTCTCCAGAAACAGGAGTTTCAGAACCGTTATCTTCACCGTTATCTTCACCGTTATCTTCACCGTTATCACCACCAGTAATTTCGTCGATAATATCATCTAAGATATCACCTTCGTTATTAGCTTCGTATGAGTTATCAGCAGCAACGAATACAAAACCTCTAGTAGCAGCAGTATTGTAATCTGTAAAGTTAGAAACATAACCTTCAGCAACAGCGTGAGCTACGAAATCAGCTTGCCAAGTAGCATCTGAATAATCTACTGTTTCACCAGCAGCTTCCATCATTAATTTTAATGATTCAGTTTTAGAAAGATTTCTTTCTGGATTATAATTTTCATTAGCAGAAAGTAAACCTTCTTCTAATAAAGCTTCAACATATCCACATACCCAATCATTTGGAGTAGTAGCAGAAACGTCAGCAAATTTACCTTCACAAGAATCGTTTGGAGTAACTCCAGCGATCATAGCAGCAACTTTTGCAGATTCAGCTCTTGTGATTGTAGCATCAAGTCTAAATTCAGCAACAGTACCAACACTATTAATGAAACCTTTGTCAGCTAACGAAGTAGCAGCATTGATTTCAGCTAAATCCATTGCAGCAACACCAGCAGAGAAAGTCCCTGAAACAAGTGCAACTAAAGCAACAGATGCAGTAGTCTTTTTAAATAAGTTCATGAAATCTTATTTAAGAAATAAAAATAATATATCTAAGAATAGATATATAAAGGTTAAAGCCTTAACCCGTTGTTGTTTACACAACCTCGGGATACAATATATATAACCTATTATATATACTCTATCCCAAGGCAGTATTTCAAACAAACGGTTAAAACTTTTAAATTGTTTTTTGTGTTTGTTTTTCAGTCTATTTTAATGACCGTTATTTAAAACATCATCAGTTTATCATATTTATTTTGATTTGCAAATATCCGAACGTGCAATTCACACTTTCTTCACAATTACTTTTTGAGGACTCAAATAATATGTCTGATAAAAATTTCCCTGATTATAGGGATTTTAGAAAAGAAATCAATATTTTTTAACATAAAATACCTAATTGTACAATTTTGAAAAACTCACAAATCTTCATAATTGCCTATGATATTTTCGAATTTTTTTCGTGATATTTTATTTAAATATGTAAACTCTCTTCTGCTTCAAATCTGAGAAACTCTGAGATTTAAGCGTTTTTGTTTATCATAAAATCATTCTAAAGAAGCTTCATAAATATCTGCCATAAGGTTATCGTTACAAAATATATGTAACCATGGAATATAAATTGTATCCCAAATATGATGACCATAATAGTGATAATATGGTGCAAAATCAAATAATATATTTCATCACTTTTTTGTTACTCTCAAAACTTCTCAAATAAGTTTTTGAGTTTGTGGTATATGTTCGATCACATCACTCATCAAAACTATATCAAATGAATTATCTCAAAAATCCATATTAAGTGCATCCATTTCGAGGAATTCTACTTGATTTTGTACTCAAAGTTCTTGCGATTTATTATTTGCTTGTGACAGAAAGTGTTGATTTAAATCTATTCAAATAGCTTGAGCATTATATTTTTGTGCAATGTAGATAATTTTTCATCCTCAACCTGAACCTATTTCAAGTATTTTTTTTCCTTGAAGTTCATTTAAGTCAATAAAATTCTTATATTGATTGAGTAATTCTTCTGCATGGTCATATTCAAATTGTGTATAATTCATATCAGAAACTCAATTTTCTAATAAATCAAAAGGATGATTTTTTTTAGGAAACAGTGTATTTATTTTCAAAATACATTGAATAAATAATTTTCTCATTTTTATTTATATAAAAAATATTTTTACTATTATGAGAAAAGAATTATTTTTTACAAACATATTTTATATCTTCACAAAGTCTTCACAAATAAAAAAATATTCCCGGGAAATTTTCCCGGGAATATTTTTTTATTATTTTATTGAGTAATAGTATCTGCCATATTCATAATCGGTTGCATAATTGCAATAGCAATAAATCATACAATAACAGCAAGAGTAACAATAATAAATGGTTCAAGTAATTTATTAATAATACTAATGGTATTATCTACTTGTTCGTCATAAAAGTCTGCAACTTTTATAACCGTTTTATCTAATTTTGCTGTTTGTTCTCAAACTTGAATCATTTGAACCATCATATCTGGAAATAATGTATCTCCATCAAGTGATTCCCAAATTTTAATCCCTTGTTGGACATCATTTGATAAGAGTAATATTCTTTGTTTGTATACTTCATTTCAAGTTGCTACAGCTGTAATTCTAAGACTTTCAACTACAGAAACTCCTGAACCAAGTAAACCAGAAAATACTCTTGAGAATTTAGACAGTGTCAATTTTGCATTTATTTGTCCAAAAACAGGAATATGCAACATGATATTATCATAAATATAATGTCCACTTGGTGTTTTTTTCCAGATAAGTACAAATACAGTAAAAGCTATAAAAAATATAATCATAGCGAGCCAAAAATCTCTAAAAAAATCTGATATAGCAATAAGTAACTGCGTAGAAGCTGGTAAATCAACATCTCATCCACTAAATATTTCTAAAAGCTTCGGAACAACTACTACCATCATTACAACCACAACTCAAATTACCACCACAATAATAAAAGCTGGATACATCATTGCTGATTTTAATTTTCCAGATATAGATTCTACTTTTTCTATTTGACTAGAGAGTTCTAAAAGTGATTCATTCAGTTTCCCTGTTTTTTCACCAGAACGTATAATTCAAACTTCCGCTTCTGCAAAACTCGCTGGATATTTTTCCATACACTCAGATAAGTTTTGTCCACTTTTAAGTCACTCAATAAATTTAGCTAAAATCATCTTAATTGCTTGATTTTTCTCTTGTCTTTCTAATACAATAACTGATTTTAATACACTCATTCATGCATTTGTCATTGTAGCAAGGAGACGATAAAACAGAACCTTATCTTTTGTTTTAATCTTTTGCATTGAAAGTAAGTACAAATTTATTTTGTCCATTAAACTTTTTGATGCTGGAGATTCATGTTGATTATTATTTTTTTTATTGTTTGAATTTTGATTATCTTGAGAATCATTATCCAAGATTAAAATATCTGACATAGGATTTTATAATTAAATATTATCATTTTTGTGATTTTGCAACTCTATAGACTTCTTCTAAAGAAGTTTCTCAATTGAGTGCTTTCATAATACCATCTTGTTCGAGTGATATCATTCCATCTTTAATTGCTTGTCTATTAATATCATATGCTGAACTCCCAGCTAGAACCATTTCTTTTACTCCTGGAGTAATTTCAAGTACTTCATATAAACCAACTCTTCATTTGTATCCAGAGTTATCACAGTGTTCACAACCTACAGGTTTATAAAATACTGGTTGTTTTAATTTATCTCATACTCTTGATTGAAGTTCTTCTTTTTTTGTAATATTAATCGCATGTTTTATATTTGATAATGTATTTGCTCAAATATCTTTCATAGACATTTTCTCTTTACAATGTGGACAAAGTCTTTTAATCAGTCTTTGTGCAATAATAGCGTTTACTGATGCAGGAATCAAAAATGGTTGAACTCACATATTTACTATTCTGGTAATAGTTTCAGAAGCTGAATTCGTATGGATTGTTGAGAGAACCAAGTGACCCGTAAGTGATGCTTCAATAGCAATATCTACGGTTTCTTTATCCCTCATTTCTCATACCATGATAATATCAGGATCTTGTCTCAAAGCTGTTCTTAATCAATACGCAAATGTATATCCAATATCTGGTTTTACTTGTGACTGATTGAGACCATCTAGCTGATTTTCCACTGGATCTTCTAAGGTCATTAGATTTACACCTGGTTTATTTAATACACTCATTGCTGAATAAAGTGTCGTAGATTTCCCAGAACCTGTTGGACCAGAGGTTAATATAATACCATTTGGAAGTGAAATAGCCTTCATAAGTAAGTCATAGTTTTGTCCTTGAATACCTAGAGATCAAAGCTCTGGTATTTTTTTAGATTTATCTACGATACGCATTACTATTTTTTCACCGTGAACCGTTGGAAGCGTAGAGACTCTCAAATCAAGTGATTTTCATTCAATAGTTTTTGAAATTCTCCCATCTTGAGGAACACGAGATTCATCAATCTTTAAATCAGCAAGAATTTTAAATCTTGCTACTATTCATTGATGAAGGAAGTTTTGGTATTCTAAAATTTCTTTTAATTCACCATCAACTCTATATCTCAAACGTACATAACTTGTCAGTGGCTCTATATGAATATCCGAAGATTCTCATAATACAGCTCCTAAAATCATGTAATCACAGATTGATTGTATTTCATCTCATTTGTACATAAAATCTTTCAATAATTCTACGACTTCTTGGTATTTCATAAATTTCTCTTAGTAGATATTTTATTTTAAAGTATTTATCGATTTTTCAATTTGCAGAACAGTAATAAAAATATTTCTGTTATTTAATCTATTTTCATATTGTTGTTGTGTTTCTTTTTCTGTCTTCATTAATCCAGTAATAGTTTTTTCTGTTTCTTTTAAATATTCAAATAATGCTTTATTTGATGTTTCTAAATTTTTATTATTTTGATATGTTTTTATTTTATTTACAACATTTAAAATATAATAATTATATCAAATTTTTCCATGTAATTTGTGAAGTAATTCAGTATATTCTGAAACACTTTTTAATGATTGTAATAATTCTTCTTGTTTCGCAATAGCTTGGTTGATTGTTTTTTGTTCTTTTTCTAATTCTCCATGTATTTGTATTGCATCATCTAAAATTGGTTTAACTGATTCTGGTGTAGATTCAGATGATTTTAGTTGATTGAATAATTGTTTCGTTGATTGATAATAAGCAAGATAATCATTTAACTGATTAATTATTTTTAAGTTTTGTACTCATTTAACATAAAAACGAAGAGTAACTCATACACCATATTTATCATTTGCTTGGTCATCTTTTATTCTTTTAATAAGATCTTGAGATTGTGAGATTCTCGATCTTTCATCATCTATAAAATCATTAAATTCAATTGATTCGAAATCTATAAATTGATTTTGAAAAATATTATATTGTGTACGAGAAAATGTATTCGCACCATCTAGAATAATTTTTTGTCCTGGTGCTTGTGAAGTACCTCTATATAAAAATTTATCATCATCTTGATGTTCTACAGTTATTTTATCAGTTAAGATAGTTGTGTTTCCTACATGTTCAATAAAATAAAGAAAATTAAGAATATCTGATTTAACTCATTCAAGTTCCAATGTAACTGGTACATAAAATATGTTTGTATCTAATTTTGATTTATTTTCAGAATTTGAAAATTCTTCTACAAGTACAAGTTCAGATACTCAAATTTCATTTGAATATTCTAAATTAAATGTTTTTAATATTGATTCAATATAGTGAGTAAATTCAAAATCTGATAAATATTCACTTGAATTTCACATATTTACTTCTGTATAAATAGGAAGAATTTTTGAAACTTCTTGAGATTTATCAAGAAAATCTTCATAATTTTGTCATTGTGTAATTTTTTTATTTTGGTCTTCTATAAAATTTTTATATGCAACTCAACTCGTATTTTTAAAATATTTTGTATAAAAGCTTTCATCTAAACTTTGAACTAATTCTTTTGAATATGTATTTAAATCTGAAGATTTTGCTAAAGTAGTAAATTCTTCAAATCAAAGTCATTTTTTTACAATATTTTCATGTTTATTATATGTTTGATTGGTTGAGTCTTTTAATGTTTCTATTTCACTTACATTTGGTATTAAGCCAAAAACATAGTAACTAAGTAAACCAATAGATAATAATAAGTAAAATGAAAAATATAAAATAATCGACGTTTCTTGTCTTTTTGTTCTTTTCATGATAACTATTTAGTTTGTAAATTATTAGATGGAATGTATTGCATTTTTAATTCAAATTTTGTTTCAGAAGTATAAATATTATCATCTGAATAATAAGGTTCTTTTTTAAATGTTCTTTGTTTATCTTGAATAATAAAACTATCTGAATTATTTTCTATATAATATAGAAAACTTGTTGCAAGAGTAATTGAAGTACCATTTATTTTTTCATTTCCAGACATTCATCTAATACTTCTATCAGAATCTCCTGTGTAAGTACTACAATTTAATGTTACTACCATTGAATCATCAACTGATATATCTTTACATTGTATTTGATTTAATTTAGATGAATCATATTCATAAATTAAATTATCAAAATCAGTTAATATTTCAGTTATTGGTACTTTATTTTGAGTTTGTGTAGTTAAAAATATAACTTCTTTTGATTTATTAAAGTTTTCAATTTTATATACTTCTTCTAATAATGCATTAATTTTTTCAAATTGTTGTGATTGTGTAGTACTAATCAAACCTTCATAATATTTATTTAATGCTGTTATTGATGTACAAGAATTTGCAGTTGCCGAAGGAGTATCTCATGTAAATAAAAAACAAATTGGAGCTAATAGAGATGAATTTTCTCTTTTCTCATCTGATTGATAATGAGTATATGCAAATCCAATAACTGCTATAATAAACGCAATCCAAAATACAGTAGACATTGCAGATCCAATCATAGAAAGATAATCATACATATCCTTTTTTTTCTTTTTATTTTCCAATTCTTGAGTTAACTCACCAGTTTCGAATTCATCAAATATATTTGATGAGTCGATAGATTCTAATACATCTTTATTTTCTGATGTCATAATTAATAGTTATTAAAATAATCTATATAATAATAACACAAAAAAAAGGAACACTCAAAAAGTTCCTCTTTACAAATCAATTTAATAAACTTTAATTTAATTTTTATTATTTTTTTTCTCTAATATATCAATAAAACTCTGTGATCAAACATACTTTTTATTTATATCTTTTGGAAAAGCATCTAAAAATTTTTCTCACCAAGCAGTTGAATATAATCTATCGTCTAATAATACTACAATTCCAGTATCAGTCTTACTTCTAATAAGTCTTCAAAATCATTGTTTGAGTTTTATTATTGCTTTTGGAATAGCATAATCACGAAATGAATCTTCAAAAAATTCACTACGAGCTTGAAATACAGGATCAGATGGAACACCAAAAGGAAATTTATGAATCACTAAATATTTCAGAGTATCTCCGGGAATATCTACTCCTTCCCAAAAACTATCCGTTCCAAGTAATATTGAGTTATTTGCATTTTCTAAATAAAAACTCAATAACTTCGACTTACTTCATCAAACTCATTGTGGATATAAATGAACTCCTTGATCAACTAAATCTGAATTTAAAGTAGTATATATTTTTTTTATAATAGAAAAACTCGTTAAAAGTGTAAGTGTATTTCCACGAACAGCATGATAAAATTTTCATAGAAAATCTACTATTTTTTCGCTATTATTTTTAATACTTCATAAATCAGTTGGAACAAAAAGAGTTGCTTGTTTTTTATAATCAAAGTCACTTTCGAATATATGATAATCAAACTCTTTTAAATGAAGTATTTTTTCTAAATAATCAAATGAACCTGAAATTTGTAGAGTGGCAGAAGTTAAAATAACTCATTGAAGACCGGTCCACAATTTTTCATATAAATAATTTCAAGGGTTTAAAAGAGTATATTCAAAACTTACACCGGTCCTATCATTATAACTGGCTGTTTTTATAAAATCTTTTTTAGTAATATCAAGAAAGATTTTTATATTTGCTGATAAATTATTAATCAATGTAATTTCTTTTGTAAAATCAAATTCATTTTTAACTGCCAAAATGTCAACAATGTCAATAAGTGATAATTCTATTTTTTTCGCTAATGCTTGCAAATCTATATCATCAAAAAAATCATCTTTTACTAAAGTGGTTTTATAATTATGTCCAGATGGTGTTTTTGATTCTACATATGATGCGCAATAATCCATGAGAATATCCATTGAAGAAAGAAATGTTTCTTTTTGGTTTATAAAATCAATTTTTTTTATATTTTTTTTCGTGAGAATATTTTCTACTACATCAAAAATATCTTTTACACTTTTTTCATTTATTCTTTGTTGAACTGATTGAGTAACAGAATCTTCAATATTATGTGCCTCATCAATAACAAGATATTTCATTTTTCCTAAAAAAGGATTTTGAGAATTTATATCTGAAAATAATAAACTATGATTTATTATAACTACATCTGCATTTTCTACATTTCCACGAGCAAATAAATAAAATTCGTAATTTTTATATGGATTTTCTTCACTCATTATAAATAATCCTTCTGAGTTTACAAAACGCAGTAAACTATATTCAACTCAGAAAAAATTAAGCTCATCTAATTCTCCATGTTTTGTATCAAATAACCATAATGTGAGTTTTAAAAAGAAATTTAATTTAGAATATCATAAATCTCATAAAATAATTTCATCAAAATAAGATTTAGTAGAAATATAATTAGATTTTCATTTTAACTTTGCATAATTAAAAGGAATATCTAAGTTTTTACTTAAAAATTCTAAATCTTTTTCAAATAATTGATCTTGTAGGTTTTTTGTATTTGTAGAAACATATATTTTTTGTTTATTCTTCACACAATATTGAATTGATGGTAATAAATAAGCAAATGATTTTCCTAGACCGGTCGGAGCTTCAATAACAGATTTTTTATTAAATTCTAATGTATTTTCAACTATTTCAGCCATTTTTAATTGATTTTCTCTACTTTCTACATTTCATAAACTTGAAAATAATTTTGAAAGTTTTTGTTTCTTTATTTTTCTATCTCATGCATCTTCATTTACAGTCAGCTTAGATTTTAAAACTCAAAGAATCTTTTCTTCAAATGTTTCAAATTTTATTGATGTTTCAGTATTTTCAAATAATAGTGATTCACAATATCAAATATGTTGATCTTCACTCAGTGAAAATAAATATTGTAAAATATCTTTTTTTTCTTGTGGTAATTTTTTGAATTTTTCTAATAATTTTTCGAGTAATTTTATTGTTGCATGGACATCGTTTAAAGCTCTATGTGCTCAAGAAAATCCTATTCAAAAACTTTTACAAAGCATTTCTAGATTGAGTGATTTTTCATATGGACATAAAAAATTAGCAAGAAAAAATGTATCAATAAGATTATTATGTTCAACATGAATATTATTTTTTACAAAAAAATCCCTGTCAAAAAATATATTATGTCAAAGCAGAGGAGTATTTCCAATAAAATCTAATACTTCTTGTTTTACTTCATCAATAGTTGGTGCGTTTTCTACATCTCCATCGTGAATATTTGTGAGATTTGATATTAAATCAGGAATAGGTATTTGAGGATTAATAAAGGTTGAATATGTATCGATTATTTCAAAAGTTTTCTCGTCAAATTTCACTAATGCTATTTCTATTATTCTATCATTATTTTTATCTAGACCGGTCGTCTCTAAATCAAATCATATAATCATTTTTATAATTTTTCTTGAATAAATTTATATTGTCATATAATAAGTATAATTACAGATTAAACAAACAATAATGAAAAAAATCATTGGGGCATTTTTGTTTATTATATTCCTATTGAATGTAAATTGAACTACTGCGTTAGTATATGAAGATAATGTGAAGATTGATTCGAATTTTAGTGAATTTTGATTATTAGAAGAATATTTAAAAAATCATAAAAATAAAATATTATGATTTCAAGAAAAGTATCAAATTTATGACAATCAAAAAATTAATTTTTTAGTATATCAAATTGAAGATTTAGAAAAAATAGCTGGTAATATCTATAAAAATAAAAAAATAGATTATGATAGAAAGCTTGTTTGAGACCAAATAGTCAAAAAATTAAAAAATATAAATATTCAACTCAAAGAAATACTTACTTATGAAAAATATAAATTTGAGCAAAATTTAAATAAAAAACATAAAGCATATAGTCAAATCTGAGAAGAAATTTGAAGTAGTATTTACAAGAAAATAAATCAACAAATAGAAATAATAAAAAAATCTGATCTAACTACTCAAAATAAATTAAAAATTGTTATTCATCTGAGAAATTTGGAAAAAAATGCCTTATATTTAAAAAATTTTAAAAATAAGAATTTTACAAATCAAGAAGATATGAAAAAATCTTTTACTAAAGTATTTCAAGAAATAAAAAAAGATCTCTGAGAAATAAATAATTTATTACAAAAATAAAAAAACAAATTCACTAGAATTTGTTTTTTTATTTTTGGACCGGTCCTATTTTTGATCTAAACCTAATTTTGCAAAAAGAATATCTTTTTCTTTTTTTCCGAGTGGTTTAAATTCTCCTGGTTGCAGATTTCCAAGTTGGATATTTTCAATACGGATTCTTTTTAATTTTTTAACTTGTCCTCCTACTGATTCAACCATTCTTCTGATTTGTCTATTCTTTCCTTCTGTAAGAACGATTTGAAATTTTCATGAAGCAACTCTCGTAACTTTTGCTTTCTTCGTTAATCAACCTAAAATTTTAACACCTCAAGACATATCCTCTAATTGATTATCGTCAATTGGTCCAAATGTTTCTACTAAATATTCTTTTTCATGTTCATAACGAGGATGAATAAGAAAATTTGTTAGTCTTCCATCATTTGTCAAAATAATAAGTCCATCACTTTCTTTATCAAGTCTTCAAACTGGAAACACTCTTTCTGGAATATCGACAATATCAATAATATTTTGATCTCCATGTTCTGCACATGTAGTGACAATTCCTCTTGGTTTATTTATTTTATAATAGACTTGTTTTTTTTGTTCTTCGATTGCTTGCCCTTGCATTTCTACTTTATCTCCACCTGGATCAACTTGCATACCTATTTCAGCCACTTGTCCATTTACTTTAACCAAACCTCTTTGAATAAAATCCTCAGCTTTTCTACGAGAACAAATTCCGGCTTGAGACATATATTTTTGCAGTCTCATTTTTTCCATAATTTTTATTTATTAGTAATTATTCTCACCTCATTTTCTAGATGAATATTAAATTTTTCAAATACTTTTTTTTGTGCTAATTCTATAAGATCTAATAAATCTTGAAAATTTCATTGTCCATCATGCATTAAAAAATTTGCATGTAGTTCAGAAAAATAAGCTCATCATATTTTATATCATTTAAGTCAAACATCTTCTATGAGTTTTCCAGCTGAAAATTCTCGGCTTGGATTTTTGAAAAACGAACCACAGGTATTTCACTTTGGTTGTTTGTGTTCACGAAAATATATATTATCAACCTCTGAAGCATATTTTTCTTTTTTTTCTGAAAGATCAAACTTTGCTTTTATCAAAAAATATTTTTCAGAAGTTTTCAAAATACTACTTCTATATTCAAATTGCATATCTTCTGCTGAGAGAAATTTTGTTTCTCAACTTACTTTATCCAAGACAAATGCTTCGGTAAAATTATTTTGAGTTTCAAGACCAAAACAACCAGCATTTCAAAAAACAGCTCCAGCAACTGAACCAGGCAGACCTATGAATCTATGCCACAGATCTTGGTTGTCGTCTGTTTCTAAGACTTCTGCAATATTCCAAATATTTTCTGCAGAATAACTTTCAAGAATTTTATTTTCTGGACTATAGCTCCATCAATAGAGACTATTTTTAATAACAATCCCATTAAATTCATCAAAGGCAAATAACATATTTGTACCTCAAGAAATAATTAAATGATCTATATTATTTTCTTTAATATATTCAAATATCTCTTTTAATTTTTGCAATTGATCTAAATGAGTGATTTCATAAAAATATTTTGCTTTTGCCTGAGTTTTGAAATTTGAATATTGTGTAATATCTTTATTTTTTTCTAAAAAATCTAACATTATTTTATTTTTTTAAATATTTGTTTATCGCTTCAGCTGTATAAGAATCTTTCAATTTAGAAATATCGTCTACCGTTCCTGTTCATAGGAGTTCTCAACCTGCATCTCATCCTTGTTTTCAGATGTCAATAATATGGTCAGCATTCATAATAACGTCCATATTATGTTCAATTACTAATACACTGTTTCCTTTATTTACCAGAGTATGGAGAATATTAAGAAGTTTTTGTACATCTTGGAAATGTAGACCGGTCGTAGGTTCATCTAATATGTAAAATGTCTTTGTTGTTGATCTTTTTGAAAGTTCTGTTGCCAGTTTAATTCTTTGAGCTTCTCACCCTGAAAGAGTGACACTTGATTGTCCAAGTTTAATATATCAAAGTCCAACATCATTGAGAACTTCTATGGTTTTTATGATTTTTGGATGAGCTGAGAAAAAATCCATTGTTTCCTCTATTGTCATATTTAAGACCTGAGAAATAGTTTTTCATTTATATTTTATTTGGAGTGTTTCTGTATTATATCTTTGTCATCTACATGATTCACATTCTATATATACTGGTGGTAAAAAGTGCATTTCAATCTTTTTTACCCCATCTCATTCACATTCAGCACAACGACCTTGTTTGGTATTAAAACTAAATCTACCTGGTCCATATCATCTCACTTGAGCTTCACTTGTTTGAGCAAATACTTCACGAATAGCAGTAAATACTCCTGTATATGTAGCTGGATTTGAACGAGGAGTCTTCCCAATTGGGCTTTGGTCAATAACCACAGCTTTATCAAGGTTTTCGATTCATTTTATTTCTTTATGTTGTCCAACTTGTCTTTTTGCTCTATTGAGCTGATTCATTAAATGATTTGCAAGTATGTCATTTACAAGACTTGATTTTCAAGAACCTGAAACTCCTGTTACAACTACAAAATTTGATAGAGGAATTTTTACATCTATATTTTTTAGATTATTTTGACTCGCTCAAATAATTTCTAAATGTTTTTCTATTTTTCTTTGTGGTCTATCTATTACAATATTAGAATCTGAATGTAAAAATGGACCGGTCACAGATTCTCCGCTATCTATAAGCTCTTGCATACTTCACTGCGCAATTATTTGTCATCCATGAACTCATGCTCCAGGTCAAATATCGATAATATGATCTGCTTGTCTCATAATATCTTCATCATGTTCGACAATGATAAGTGTATTTCAAATATCTCTAAGTTTTTTTAGATTTTCTATCAGCATATCATTATCACGAGGATGCAGACCAATTGATGGTTCGTCTAAAACATAGATAATTCCTTCTAGTTTTGTCCCAATTTGTGTAGCTAGACGGATTCTTTGAGCTTCTCATCATGAAAGTGTTCAAGCTTTTCTAGAAATAGTCATATAAGAAAGTCCTACTCACTGAAGAAATTCTAAACGTTCAACAGCATTTTTAAATACTTTTTGCACCATTTTTTGTTGTGTTTGAGAAATGTCTAGATTTTTTAGGAAATCTATAGCTTTATCAACTGATAAATTGGCTAATTCTCAAATATTTTTTCCACCTAATTTTACGGCTAAAGATTCTTGATTTAATCTATGTCCATCACATAAGTGACAATCCATATCCACAACATAATCTTCATAAGTACCTTTTTCTCAACCACCATCAAAATATCTTCTCGTAAGTGTATTTATAACTCACTCAAAACGTGAGTTATATGTGTTTTCTACTCAATATTCATTGGTAAATTTTACATCATATTTTTTATCTCAAGTTCCGTACAAAATAATATCTCTTTGTTTTTTTGTAAGCTTAGAATATTCCAGATTTATATCTACAGGATTATGTTTTGCTATTTCTTGTAATAAAGCAAAGAAATAATCTCAACCAAATCATGGAGCAACAACGGCTCATTCTAGAAGAGTAAGTTTTGGATTTATAATTTTTTCTTCGAGAAAAACTTTTTTTATTCCAAGTCATTGACACTCTCCACAGGCTCATGAATGCGAATTAAATGAAAAACTAGAAATAGACAATTCTGCTGGAATATGTCCACAATTTGAACAAACAAAAACATTAGAAAAACCTTCATTTTTCCCATCAAGAGTGTAAATACCTGTTTGTCATTGTCAGATTTTAAACGACAATTCAAGTGAATCTTTCAGTCTTTTTGTATCTGATGAATCTAAATCTGAATAATCTTTTACCACCAGTCTATCTAAGACAATGAATATTTTTTCTTGAGAATCAAAATCAGTTATTTCATCGTTAATTGTCAAGATTTTTCCTTGATATAAAAAACGAATAAATCACATTTCTAATAATTCTTTTTTGAGTTCTGCAAAATTTTCAAATGTTTCACTTAACGGAGAAACAATCATATATTTTTCATTTTCTCAAAGTGATGAAATATAATTTACTACATCAACTAAACTATCTTTTTTAACGGTTGTACCACATTTTGTACAAGTTCTTTGTCCAATATTAAGATAAAAAAGTTTATAATAATCAAAAATTTCAGTAATAGTTCCCACCGTAGAACGTGGATTTTTACTGGTTGTTTTTTGATCAATTGAAATAGTTGGAGAAAGTCATTTTATTTCATCAACCTCAGCTTCTTCTTTCATTCCACCGATGAACATACGTGCATAACTCGACAAACTTTCGAGATATTTTTGTTGTCCAACAGAGTAAATTGTATTAAAAGCGAGCGAAGATTTTCCAGAACCAGAAAGTCCAGTAATAACCGTCATTTTGTTTTTTGGGATTTTAACACTTATATTTTTCAAATTATGTGTACGTGCTCAAATAACTTCTAGATATTTTGACATATATGTTTTGTAATAATAAAACGTAAAATTTTGTTCATTTCATTTTACCCATAAAAAAAAATATTCAAATAGAAAATTTGAATATTTTTTTTAAACAATATGATCATTATGATTTAATAAAACATGATACGATAAATCTTTTAATCAATTTATCATTTCTGGACTATTTACATCAATCCATCATTTATTTTTATCAAATTTTTTTATATTTAAATTGTTTGGATTATTTATTGAAATAGCTATTTCTGACTCTACATCTCTTGGATCTTTAGCATGAATAGTATAAGAAATATTTGCAATCCTATAAATATCTGGTCAAATTTTAAAATGCAAAGAAGCTTTATATTTTTCTATATTTCCATTATATTTTAAATAATGAATATTTTGTTTATCTACAGTTGTTTTTGCTAAAAAAATTCTATCCTGAGGTTCTGGAAGTTCTTTAGCTTTTTTAGCAGAAATATTATTTCAATTTTTCACATGATGCATTTGTTTATTATCAAAACCAAAATATGTACATATTTTAGCAAATAAAAAACTAAAATTAACAGAAAATTTTCATAAATCTGCAACAGTAAATTTTGTATTTTCAACAAAGTATTGAACATTTTTTCATTGAAATTCAACTCTAAATTCTAAACCTTTCGATTGAAATTCCATAGTAGAATTTATTTTATCATATTTAACATTTTCAAGATTTACATCTTTAAATAAATGTTCATAATTTTCATTTAAGCTTAAAAAAAACTCTTGATCTGTAAGAGGAATATTTTCTTGAACAGGAACTTCTTGTAATCTTGGTGGCTGAATAAATCTATCTACTCTAGATTGATTTGTTTTTATTACATCAAAAACTTCTCATGAAAATAAATCAAGTTGTCCTGGTTCTTGATTTTCTATAGTATCATCAGTATTAGAATCACTTTCAATAATGTCATATTGAGTATTATGAGTATGAGCTGTAAGCACCATTTTTAGGAAAATTATATGAATAAATTTTCCTCCTTTTTTTATTAATATTATTATATCTTAATAATTAATAAATGTCAAATTGTTAATCAGAAGCAATGACTAAACAAGAAATATTTTTAAATCAATTTTGGTATAAAACTTTAGAAATTTCATTTAAGGTATTTCATGTTGAAATAACATCATCCACAATAATAATATGAAAATTGTCAAACTTGTCTCTATACTTTTTATTGAATACAAAGCTATTTTCTAAATTTTTTTTTCTATGTTTCTTTGATATTTTACTTTGTTGTCTGGTATGTTTTGATTTTAAAATAAGGTCTGGAATAACTTCTAGACCGGTCCTATTTGAAATACTTTGTGCTAAAATTTGGCTTTGATTGTATCATCTTTTTAATTTTCTTAAAAAAGATACTGGAGTAGGGATAATGATAGTATTATTTTTATTGACATCTTTTTGATATTTTATTAACAATTTTGATAAATACTTTCCAAAATCTTCAAAAATATCTTTTTTCTTATAAAATTTTCCGTGTGTGATAAGTTTTTTTATCACTGGGTTTTTGTAATGAGTTAATAAAATAACTTTTTTAAAATAAAGACCGGTCCTACAGTCTTTATGAATTTCAAAATTTTTGCTTGGATTTTTACAAATATAACATATTTCTTCAAAATTATTTTGTTTATTTAAACACTCTAAACACAAAAAATGTCATTCTTTTCAGCAAGAATAACATTTTTTCGGTGAAAAAATATCTTTAATTATTTTTATAATTTTTACGTATTTCATATTTTTATTTTAAATAATTTTGGAGGAATTATTTAATATTTTGAAAAATTGTAGAAAGCGATTCTACTCAAAAACCTGTATTTCATTGGTTTACATAACCATATGATTCGTATGAATTGAGTCAAACTCCTGCAATATCTAGATGTGTATATTTTTCATTATTATCACAAAAATTTGATAAAAATGCTGCAGCCATAGACGATCCTGCCATAGTTCATCTATTTAAATTTTCTAAATCAGCAATTTTTCATTTTGTTTTTGATACAAAATAATCATCAAATGGAAGTCTGTTATATTTTTCTTCATGTGATTTTGAATATTCTAAAAGATTTTCAATCATTTCTTCATCATTTCACATTATTCATGCATAACGAAATCCTAACGCAACCATACATGCTCCTGTAAGAGTAGCAACTGTAATGAGATTATCTAGTTTATATTTGTTTGAAATATAACTCATAACGTCAGCCATAACGAGTCTTCATTCAGCATCTGTATGGATTATATCAACAGTTTTTCCATTGTAGGCTGTGATTATATCTGAAGGTTTATATGATTCTCCTGAGATATGATTTTCAGCTAATCAAATCGCAGCAACTATATTTACATTGAGATCTTTATTATCGAGTTGTTTCATTGTAGCAAATACACTTGCTCAACCTCACATATCTCATTTCATTTCATACATATGATCACCTGGTTTTACTTGGATTCCACCGGTATCAAAAGTTACTCATTTTCAAACAAGTCAGATTGTTGGTAGTTTTTTATCAACAATTCTTTCCATGATTACTACATATGGTTTATGAACACTTCATTTTCAAACGGCGTGTAATAATCACAGTCATTTTTTTTCTATTTGTTTTGGTGTAAGAATTTTTATTTTAGTATTTTTCCATTTGGTATTTTTTACTATTTTTGCAAATGATTCTGGGTAAAGAAAATTACTCGGAGTTTCACCTAAATCACGAGCTAAAGAAATATTATCTATAAGTTCTTTTTCTGCTTCTACAAGTTTATTGAGAGATTTGTCTATAAAAACACTATAGTTTTTTTCTTCTTTTTTGCTTTTATATTCATCAAAACTGTAGTTTGATAAAAAAAGAGATTTTAACAAGTTTGACAAGTTTTTGTCATTTTGTACACAAAATGTGAAATTCTTTGGAAGTATTTTTGTTTGAGTAGAAACAAAATCTACGAGTTTTGATTCATCTTTTTTTGCGAGAATAAATAAAAATATATTTTCACAATTTTTTTCTCAAATAAAAATATCTAATTTTGTTGATTTTTTCCCTTCTAAAAGAGAAATAATTTTATCTTTTAGAGTTTTATTTTCAGATATTTCTAAAATATTTTTTAGGTCAGATTTATTTTGAATCACATAAACGTGATTATTATGCTCTTTTTTGAGTTTGTGAATAATTTCAAACATATTTTTTTCATTAAAAAAGTATTTTTCTTAATATAAGAAAAATACTAAATAATTCAAGGAAACAAGCTATGAATAATACTGTACAAACTAAAAATAAATGTAATAACTCATATAAGTAGTGAAATAATATTTGTGTAACGAATATGAATATATATATGAAAAAAACTTATTACTCAAATCCAAATATAAAATAAAATGGCTTGAAATTGAGAAAATAATTGAAATTCATTATAAAAATATATAAATAAAACTGATCCAATCGAAAATAAATATCAAAATATAATAGAAAAAATATTTATTTTTACATAAGAATTATTTTCTATTTTATGATAGAAATATAAAACTCGAGATAAAAAGTGAAAACTTATAAATGTAGTAAATAGTCCGAATAAATAGATAAAATTAAATCAGAAAAAATAAAAAATAATTCAAATAATTATTCAAAAAATAATATAGAAAGATATATAATTTGGTTCTTTTTCTTGGACCGGTCCGAAATCTTCTTCTTCTGATTGATTATTTGAAATATTTTTTACATTTCATTTAAATATAAAAAAGAAAAATACAGCTAAAAAGAGGAATAAAATAGGAAAATATATAAAACTTCACAATAAATTTTTACCATAAAAGACATTTTCACTACTTTGAAAAAAAATATTTTTTCCTAAGTTTGCTGTATAAAATAGATAAAAAATGAATGAAAATAATAATGAAACTCCCACGATTAAAAATCTCATATGATGTATTTAGAAGTTAATTATTCCAAATATAACGATAAAAAACAAAATTACAAAATTTACTCCGAGAGAAATATATCCTTTTCTGATGTATAAAGTAATATATACAAAAATAAATAGTATAAAATATCTGAGTCATTGGAAGTTAAATGATATTTCACTCAATGTCGCTTGATTTGGTGAAATAAGCGGAAAAGCAATAATATAGACTAATACAAAGAAACTGTAAAAAAATATAATTGCAAAAATATACTGACGAACAATAGTGATGATTTTATCAATCATTTGTAGGATATAACTATATCATTTTTTTATAGCTGTATATGAATAATTGATTCATTTTTGTTTTACTGTATATAATACTAGATTTTGTTTTATTACTTTTCTTCTTAGAAGTAAATCATCTTTTTTATTTTTCTTTGAAGCAAAGAAATTTTTAATTATTTCTTTTGTATTTTCTTTTAATTTTTCATCATATTTCCTAATAAGTAACTCAGTCCTAATATATTCATGAGATGTTTTATCAACTTTAACTTTTTTTGATTTTTTTTCTCAAGGAGAAAATAATTTTGAAAATTTTTCTGTAATAATTCTCTTATAATCTTTTTCTTTTTCTATAAATTGTTTACTCGAACCAATTTGTTTTAATAATTTATTGGTATCTTTAAGTAAACCTTTCATATTATCAGATTTATTTTCTTCGAGTTCTTTGAGCTCTAATAAACCGATTTTATATAATGCTAATTCTCAAACTTCTTTAAGTTTCGCAATATTTGTAGATTTTTTAATTTTAATTATAGAATTATACAACGTTTTTAATTTTTCTTTTTGTATAGGATCTAAATTTTCAATTTCTTTATTATCAATAAGATTTTGCAATTTTAATAATACAAAATCAATAAGTTTATAGGTTTGTTCTAATTCTTTTTTTATAAAAAAAGAATCTATATTTGTTTCTTGTGTTTTATCAACCTTCTCTTCTATTATTTTTTTTGGTTGTTTTTTTTCTGATTTTTTAAGAGTTTCAAGATATATTTGGTATTCTTGTTCGAGATTACGAAGTTGTTTTTGAATTTCTGCTTGTGTAGGTTTTGGTTGATCGTCAGAATAAATTTCAGAAATTTCATATCCAAGGTCTTTTCTTAATTTTATATATACTTTAAATATTTCATTTCCCATTACTTTCCCTTTTTTTTCTTCTCAATCTTTTCTTCACACAAATGAATATGCGTGTCAAACTTGCAATTCATCTCAGATTTCTTGCAAACTTAAAATAGAGTATCATTCCTTGTGAACTCTCAGCTTTGCCTCGGTTTCATTTTCAGCTTTTAGGACCAGAGTATATTTTTTCTGACCTTTGGATACAGCTATTTTAAATTTTTTCATATACACTATTTCACTATAAAATTATTTTTATGCAGTTGTTGTTTGTAGATATTTATCTAAAATACTCGTGATTTTAGGAGTACATTCTTCTGAATTTTTTTCTAATAAAAATTTACATCATTCTTTTGCAGCAAAAAGTCATTCAGCTTTTTCTAAATTATTTTCTACTCTATTTTGCATTAAATTAAGAGCTTCATCAGCAGATGTACACTCAGATAAATTTTTTAAAATATCTTGAGATTCTATATTTTGTGTATTTTCAAAATTCGACATTTTTTATAAATTATGGAGTAAAAACGAAAAAGAATTCATTTCTTTTTTCTTTTCTTCGGCTTCTTTTTTTCTCATTCCTGAAATAGTTCAGAAATTTTGTTGTTTTATATCTTCTAGTTCTTTTAATTCTATATTTTCAATAAAATGAGAAAGTTCTTCATACAGATTATCAACTCATTGTTTATCTAACACATCTAAAGATTCTAAATAGAGTTCTTTTTGTTCTTCAGAGATGTTTATAGACTGAATCATAATCGTGATGAGTTCTTTTTTCTTTGCAATTTCATTTTGTTTTTTCAAGAAATCAAAAATCATACGTTGATAATTAATAAATATTCATATATAAAATAACACATTTTTTATTGAATTACAAATTTAAGATTTCATCTTTTTATCTTTTACACATTTGTGTACTACTTATGTAATTATTTATATTTTATATACTTAGTATTAGTATTAATGATTTATGTTAAAATGTTAAAATAGCTTATTTAAGCCATTTTATAGTAAATTAGTTTTTAACACTCTTATGAAAAATATATTTTTATGTCTTTATAAAGCTATTATTTATGAATTTTACAAGTTTTTCACAATTTATAAAATTATTTATTGACTTGTCTTTTTTTCGTAAAACTTTATAGTTGTTTGTGAAAATTTTATTAAAAAGATATTTTGACATTTATGAATAGTTTTAAACAAAAAAGTGTTTTTCCGGTAGTTTTTATAACTTTTTTAACAAGTTTCTTATTGTGAATATTATTTTGCCTTTTTATAAGCCAAAATAATACATCACCATTGTGAAAAACTCTCAATGAATATAAACAAATAGTGCAAAAAGATGGAGAAAACTTAGATTTAAGTCGTTTCTGGCAAGTTTATGAAATCATAGAAAAGTATAGTTATGATATAGATCATATAGAAAAACAAAATCTTATTGACTGAGCAATTAAGTGATTAGTTGAATGATTGTGAGATAAACATTCTGAATATATGACTTTGAAAGAAAAACAAAGATTTGAAGAAAGTTTATCGTGAGATTTTGAATGAATCTGAGCTGTTGTAGAAGAACATCCATTATGAGTAAAAATTGATAGAGTTATAAAAGGATCTCCAGCTTTACAATATGGAATATTAGCAAATGATATTCTCATCACTGCAAATGAAACAATTTTACAAGATTTGGATTTATATGACGCAATTGATTTAATAAAATGACCAGCTGGAACCAGTGTAGACTTAGAAGTTTTACGTGAATGAGAAACGGAAGTTTTAGAAATTACGGTTATACGTGATAAAATAGTTATTCCTTCGATTGAATCTAAATTACTTGATAATAATACAGGTTACATTGCATTGAATATGTTTGGTGAAGACACAGTAAACGAATTTGAAAAAGCATTAGAGCAACTTAATGATACCGATGGGTTAATCATAGATGTTCGTGATAATGGAGGTTGATACCTTCATACAGCTACAGAAATTTTAAGTGAATTATTACCAGACGATACGTTATTAGTGGTTACAAAATACCCATGATTTCAACCAAATGATGTATATAAATCTGTAAATTTTGGACCGGTCTACGAAAAACCAATTGTAGTTCTAATAAATGAAAATTCTGCCAGTGCTTCTGAAATTTTAGCTTGAGCACTTCATGACCATCAAAGGTGAATCTTAGTTTGAAAAAATACCTATGGAAAATGATCAGTTCAACAACCATTTCAAACATCAAATGATTCTCTATTAAAAATCACTATTGCAAAATGGTTTACACCAAAAGATAAAAATATTGATAAACAAGGGATTGCTCCAGATATAGAAGTAAGTTTTGAAAAACAAGATTATGTAGACAAATACGACAGACAATTAGAAGAAGCAAAAAATATTTTAGATACATTTATCCAAAATAATAATTTTACTCAAACTATAGAATTATTTAATCAAGAAAAAACTCTTGAAGAAAATACTCAAAATGAAGAATAATTTTTATTCTTCATTTTTTTTATATAATAAAATATGTAATTAAAAAAATATATTTTAATTTAATTTTATTTTATTTTATGTGAATACATTATAAAAATAAAGAAAATTTTGATAGATTAATTGAAAATTTTCAAGTCGATTGACACGAAAATATTCATATATTATCAGATTTTGATAGAACTTTAACCTATCATTTTGTTGATGGAAAAAAAAGACCAAGTATTGTATCAGTCTTAAGAAGTGAATGATATTTGTGAGAAGAGTATTCTAAAAAAGCATACCAATTATTTGATACATATCATCCAATAGAAATAGATCCAAACATTTCTATTAAAATGAAAAAAGAAAAAATATTAGAATGGTGGACAAAACATTTAGAACTCAAAGTAGAATCAAAACTTCACAAAGATGATATTTCAAAAGTTTCAAACTCATGAATTATTCGCTTAAGAAAAGGAGTAAAAGAATTATTTTGAATATTAGATGAAAAAAATATTCCACTGGTAATTATCACAGCAAATGGTTTATGAGTAGACTCTATTTCAAGCTATCTTGATTATGAAAAATGTAATTATAAAAATATTCATATTGTCTGAAATCAATTTGAATTTTGAGAAGATTGATTTGCAACAGGTTTTAAAAATGCTATTGTCCATGTTTTTAATAAAGATGAAACGGTATTAGAACTCTTTCCAGAAATACATAAAAAAATAGAAAATAGAAAAAATGTTATTTTATTGTGAGATTCCCTTTGAGATGTTGGAATGATTGAATGATTTGAATATAAAAATTTATTGAAAATAGGTTTTCTCAATGATAAACAAGATGAATTATTAGAAAAGTATTTAGAAAATTACGATTTAGTAGTTACCTGAGATAGAGATATAGAATTTTTTCATTGACTCAATATTATATAAAAAAAATAATTTAGGACCGGTCCTAAATTATTTTTTTATATATTCATTTTTTAACACAGAAATTATTTTCTCATTGATAATTTTATAATTTCTTTTATAGTAAATAAAATATTTTTTAATTATAAAAATATGATGTATACATTTGTGAAGAAATTAATTTTATTTGTAAAAAAATAAAAATTATAAACATTTTTATTTTATTTTCTCATTATAAAAAATATGAATTTTGATAACCTACAAAAAACTGATCCTACTAGTTATAATCTTATTCAAGAAGAAATTGCCAGACAAGAATCTTCTCTCGAACTTATTCCAAGTGAATGTATAGCTTCACTTTCTGTTATTGAAGCACTTGGTTCTCCTTTAACGAATAAATATTCTGAATGATACGCTCATAAAAGATATTATGGTTGAAACGAAGTGATTGATAAAGTAGAAGAATTAGCAATTTCTAGAGCAAAACAAGCATTTCCAGGTGTCGCACATGTAAATGTACAAGCATATAGTGGAAGTCCAGCAAATATGGCTATTTTAAATGCTTTATGTGAAAAAGATGATACTATTTTAGGTTTATCACTTTCTCAAGGTGGACATTTAACACATGGACACAAAGTGTCAGCAACTTCAAAATACTTTAATGCTCTTCAATACGGATTAAATGATCAATGATATATTGATTTAGAAGAAGTTGAAAAAATGGCAATGGAACATAAACCAAAAGTAATTATTGTTGGTTTTACAGCCTATAGTAGAGAATTTCCTTTTGAAGCATTTTCTAAAATAGCTAAAAAATCAGGTTCGTACTTATTAGCTGATATTTCACATATTTCAGGACTCGTTATTTCATGAGCTCATGAATCACCAGCACCATATTGTGACGTTATTATGACTACTACTCATAAAACATTAAAAGGTCCAAGAGGAGCGCTTATAATGGTTACTGACAAAGGATTAGAAAAAGACCCAGAACTGTCTACTAAAATAGATAAATCAGTATTTCCAGGATTACAATGAGGACCTCATAATCATCAAACTCTTGCTATAGCAGTTGCGTTACAAGAATCTCTGAGTGATGAATATAAACAAATGAATCATCAAATTGTTACAAATGCAAAAACTTTAGCAAAAGCATTAGAAAATCATGGTTTTGAAATACCAACCTGAGGGACTGATAATCATCTAATTTTAGCAGCTGTTGGAAAAGGAAGATGAGGTTTTATGCAAGAAGCTCTTGATACAGCAGGGATCACTTTAAATAAAAATACAGTACCAAATGATCCATGTACTCCGTTTAACCCAAGTGGAATAAGACTTTGAACTCCAATCATGACTCAAAGATGAATGAAAGAATCACAAATGCAAGAAGTGGCTGATTTAATGTTTCAAGTAAGTGAAATAATAAAAGATTTTAGTTATATTGAAGATAAAGAAGAAAGAAAAAAACAACTCAAAGATTTTAGAAATTTTATTTCTCAAAATCAAGAACTTAAACATATCAGACAAAAAGTGAAGACTTTGTGTAGTAGTTTTCCTATTTATTCATAATAAAAAAAGATTTTTCAATTTGAAAAATCTTTTTTTTAGACAAAAAACTAACAATTGTCAAAGATAAAATACATAAAAAACTTGAATATATAAAGAAAAAGTCTATATTGTAGACATATTATTATTAATTTTATGTCTATGTACAAATATACGAGACAAGATGCAGCTGATATGCTTGGGATTTCTACACGTAGTGTGGATAGATATATTAAATCAGGTAAACTCAGATCAAAAAAAGATGGTAAGATTGTTTACGTTAAATGATCAGATGTAGATGTTTTGATGTGAGGATGACAAACTCAACAAGAAGTTATTGTTCCAACAGAAAAAAAAGAATCTAAAGCTGTAGCAAAAAAACAAGATAATCCTAAATCTTCTGCTATGCTTGAAAATATTTATTCTGATTTGAAAAAAGAAATTAAATATAAAGATGAAACTATTCAAGAACTTTCTCAAAAATTAGGAAGAGCAGAAGAAATGGTTAAAAACTCTGTTTCTGTCATTGAATTCAAAAAATCACAATTTCTTTTAGAAGAATCTAAAGGACATATGAATAAAGAAGTTGATGAAATCAAAAAAGAAAAGAAAAAACTTCAAGGAGAGTTAAAATACGAAAAAACAACAAATTTAATACTTATTGTTTTTGTTGTAGTTCTCTTAGCTGTAGCAGCTACTATTTGGTTTTTATCAGTATAAAACTTGTGTTCATAGAAAAAATAATTATTCTATGAACACTTTTTTTGTCCCTATAGTTCAGTGGAAGAACAATCCCCTCCTAAGGGATAGACGTTGGTTCGATCCCAGCTGGGGATACCAAAAGAAGATATAAAAAAACTCTCAACTTATGTTGAGAGTTTTTTTTAACTACAAAGTAGTAATCAATTTATCCACTGATATATACTATTTAAAATAAATAAAGTAAATAAATTTATTGTTATTAATAATATTAATTTTTTAGTAGTTCATTTGCTTCATTTCTTTAGCTTTTTTATAATCTTAAATAATGAATATGCTAAAAAAAGTGCTTGAAGTATAAATACGCACACTATTATATAGTACAATGGATTTGCTCAATTTCAACTACAACCATTAACAATATTTGGCATTATTGTTAATAAAATAATTATAAATACTTTTTTCATACTATATATTTTATTATTATAATTTACCTTTCATATTTATCCTGTAACTCTTGTAGTCAAATTTCGTAGATAACCGGTCTACCGTGTGGACAGGTTGCTGAGTAGTCAGCTACTGCGTCATTGAGGAGTTTATTCATTTCGAAGAGATTGAGTTTATTTCAAAATTTTATAGCACTACGACAGGCAGTGTAGGCAAATATTTTGTTTCTGACTTCTTCGAGTGTTTTTGATTTTTCGAAATTATGACCTCAAATATCAGATAATATTCATTGAAAAATTTGAGATAAATTTTCTTTTTTTATAAAATCAGGAATACCATTTATCATAATATTTCTTGCTGATAAAATTTCAAAATCAAATCACATTTCTTCAAAAGTTGTAATATTTTCTTGTAATATATCAAACTCTTTTCCACCTAAATGAAGAGATTCTCAGATTAATAATCATTGAGTTTTCGCTTGATATTGAGATTTTACGAGTTTTTCATAAATTATTCTTTCAGCGAGTGCATGTTGGTCGAGTATTTGCATTCATTCTACCGTTTGAACGATAATATACGAATTGTGCATTTGCCCGATTATTTTTCACATTTTTGTGTCGTGAAGATCTTTTGGTTCAAAATTATCTTGGACCGGTCTAGAATTATTTTCTCATAAATTATCATTTCAAGTTACTGCTTTTGAAAAATTCATCGCTGAAGATATAGTTCATTGAGATGGATTTGGTGTAACGTCTTTATACGGTGAATAAGATTTAAACTTAGTTCATGAACCTGTATAATATTGAGGATTTGAAGGAGTATTTGTCGTAGAAGTAGTAAATTGATTATTTGAAAATCATGGAGTATTTGTATTTTGAGATATTTCTTCTTGTCCTTTTGATAGGAGCGTAGTTTGCTCTAATTTATTAAAAACGCTCGAATACACACTTTTAAAAATACTCGATTCATCAGCAAAACGCACTTCTAATTTCCTAGGATGGACATTTACGTCTACTTGAGTTGGATCAATGTCTATATGTAAAATATATCCAGGAAAACACCCATGAGGTATAAATCTATTAAATGCGTTACTAATAGCTTTAAATATAAGTGGAGATTTAACTACTCTATTATTTATAAACAGAGATTGTTTATTTTTATTTCAGAAACTTACTTTTGGATCAGAAATATATCATGAAATTTTTATTCCATATATTTCTATATTTAACTCTAATATATTTTCAGAAAAATCTTTTCCATATATTTGATAAATTCTTGTGTGAAGATTTTCATCTTTTTTAAATTTACAGACTTGTTTTTCATCAGATATAAATTCAAATCAAACCGTTGGATAACTTAAAGCCATTTGTTGAATAAAATCTAAAATATGATTGTATTCTGTTCTTGGTTTTTTTAAATAATTTAATCTTGCAGGTGTATTATAAAAGAGATTTTCTACTCTTATTTTGGTACCATTTTCACATCAGATTTTTTCAATTTGTCCATGTTGTCCATTATTATATTCTACTGAATATCAAAAGCTTTCTGATGATATCTTAGACTGAATTTTAAATTGACTTACAGATGAAATTGACGATAAAGCTTCACCACGAAAACCAAATGTCATTACGTGATATAAATCATCTAAATTTTTAATTTTAGAGGTAGAATATTTTTTTGTAGCCAGGAGTAAATCATCTTTTCCAATCCCACTTCAGTTATCAGTTATGATAATTTCTGAAATTCATCACTCAGTAATTTCTATTGTGATTGTATCAGCTCATGCATCAATAGAGTTTTCTACGAGTTCTTTTATAACTGAGACCGGTCTTTCGACTACCTCACCTGCAGCTATTTGATTTGCCAGAGTTGGATCAAGTTGAATAATTTTTCACATAAATGTGTAAAAGTTATGAATAAGTTGTTAAAAATATAATGGAAATAAAAAAAAGAGCAAATTGCTCTTTTTTATTTTTTCATAAATTCTTTTGCTTTTTCTTTTAAAACATCAGGAATTTGTTTATATGCTCAGATTATTTCTTTAATTTTTTCATAAAAATCTACGATTTCCATAACCATTCACAAAGCTTTCATAACTCTGATTAAAACCAAAGTCAGCAGTGTCCCGATTATAGTCGTGAAAATAATTAAAGTGATATATAAAATATCTATGATTTCTAAAGTCATAATCTCATTTTAATAAATAATTAGAGTTTTTCTACTAATTCATTTATATCAAAATTCCAAGTTTTTACAAGTTTTAGAATATTTTCTTTTCCTGTAATTACTTTTTTCACTTCTTTATTTTCAAATAAAACAAGTGATGGAAATTCTTCCACTTGGATAGTTTTATAATCAAAATCTTTTATATCATTTCTAGCAATTTTTACAGAAGTATTTTTTGTAAATCCTTTTGTTGCTAAAATTGGGAGAATATAGAGTGCTTGCTTAAAGAAATCACTTTTTTCATCTCATAAAATAATAATAGAATGTTTTACAAATGATTTTTCTACTCAAGTTTCTTTATTTGTAAATTTTGTATTTTGCGAAGAATCTATAAGTTTTTGTAATTCTTCAGCTGTTTTTAGGGTTAATTTAGATTCAGATAATTTTTTAGAACTAAAATCTACAGCTTTATCACTATATTCTTTTGTTTTATTTTTAGCCGTTTCTACGAACTTTTTAAAATCCATTGGTAAATAAATTTGTATATAAAATAATTATTACTATAATAGTAACAGATACAAAATATTTTTGCAAAAAAATCGCTTATTTTTATGAAATATAAAAAAAGTGAAAAATAAATTTGCAAAAATATTTTTTTTTCATATGATATGCGCAAATTTTAATACTAAAAAATATTTATTATGACAAATTCTGCATTAGTAAAAAATATTCAATCTTCATTTTTACAAGAAGGGAGAGAAGATATTAGAACAGGTATGGAAGTAGAAGTTTACCAAATTATTAAAGAAAATGGTAAAGAAAGAATTCAAAGATTTAAAGGGCTAGTTATTAAAACTGCTGGTAAATCAGAATTAGAAAAAACTATTACTGTTAGAAGAAAAATCGGTGCTTTTGGTGTTGAAAAAGTATTTTCTATTCACTCTTCAACTATCGAAAAAATTGTAATTCTAAGACAATTTAAAGTAAGAAGAAAATCTATTAAATTTATTAGAGATCTTACTGGTAAAGCTGCTAGACTTAAAGAAGTTAAAAAAGTTAAATAATTATAACTTTTCAAAAAAACACTGAAATATTTTATTTCAGTGTTTTTTTATTTTTTTATGAGAATTTAACTTTTAAATTCTGTATTTTTTATTATAATCTGCTAGAATTAAAACTTAATATGAAAATATGACATTTAAAGATTTATCACTTGAAGAAATAATTGCAAAGATTAAAGCCTGAGAAACAACTCAAAGCGAAGTTAATAGTTATTTTTTAGAAAGATCTAAAAAATATAATGAAACAATAAATGCATATAATTTCATAAATGAAGATTTTAGAGAAACTTCATCAGAAACTGCTTTAGCATGAGTAGCTCTTGGAATAAAAGATATTTTTTGTGAAAAAGGTATCCCTACAACAGCTTCTTCTATAATGTTACAAAATTTTGTACCTCCATATGATGCCACAGTAATTTCTAGACTCAATGAATCAGGAATGAATTCTCTTGGAAAAGTAAATATGGATGAATTTGCAATGGGAACTACATGAGAAAATTCTAAGACCGGTCCAGTTGTAAATCCATGGGGAAAAAATAGAATTCCTGGTGGTTCAAGTTCTGGTTCTGCTGCTGCAGTAGCTGCAGGTTTAACTCCAGCATCACTTGGGACTGATACAGGTGGGAGTTTAAGACAACCAGCAAGTATGTGTAATGTAGTAGGTTTTAGACCATCGTATGGGAGAAATTCACGTTTTGGTGTAATTCCTATGGCTTCAAGTTTTGATTGTCCTGGAACTATTACAAAAACAGTAAAAGACGCATCACTTTTATATAACATCATGAATGGTGAAGATGTAAAAGAAAATACAACATTTACTGGAAAAGATATTATTAGTGATGAAATTTTTGAGAAAAAAGACATGACCGGTCTAAAAGTTGGTATTCCAAAAGAATATTTTGAAGAAGGTCTTGATAGCAATGTAAAAACTCAAATAGAAGCTGCAATTGAAAAATGTAGAGATCTTTGAGCTGAAATTGTTGACGTTTCACTTCCAATGACAAAATATGCTATTGCTGCATATTATATTATTGTACCTGCTGAAGTTTCTACAAACCTCGGGAGATTAGATGGAATCCGTTATGGTCATGTTTCAAAAGAAATTTATGAAAGTATCGATGAAATGTATATGAATAATAGATCAGAAGGTTTATGAGATGAAGCTCAAAGAAGATCTCTTGTCGGTGCTCACGTACTTTCAGCTGGTTTTTATGATGCATATTATATAAAAGCTTCGCAAGTGAGAACAAAAATCATTGAAGAATTTAACGAAGTTTTTAATTCAGTTGATGTGCTTCTTACTCCACCAACTCCATCAGCTGCATGGAAACTCGGTGAAAAATCTCAAGATCCACTAAAAATGTATTTAGCAGATGCTTATACTATTCCAGCTTCACTCGCAGGTTTACCTGGGATATCAGTTCCAGCTGGTTTTGTAGAACAAGATGGTGAAACTCTTCCTGTTTGAGTACAATTTCTTTCAAACTTAAAACAAGAATCTAAATTATTACAAGTGGCTCATATTTTTGAACAAGCTACAGGGTATGGAAAACAAAATCCAGCTTGATTCGAAGACTAATTTCAATTAATTGACACAATAATCTCTTATATGTTACAATATAAGGGATTATTTTTTTATTCATTTTATATGAGTGCTTTTACAGATCCTCAAAATCAAGAAGTTTTTTGATGAAATATTGAAAACAAAGAAAGGTATAATGAAAATGCAGAGTTATTTGATATCTCATATAGAGAAAAATTAGAAAATGCTCTCTGAGAAGAATGAAATGATTTGCTTTGAAAAATAGCAGGTTCTTTTGAGTTGTCTGGAGATATTAACAATGCAATAGAATTAAATGTAGATACTATTAAAAATCTCGAAGAGTCTGAAAAAGTTAAAACACTCTTATTAGCTGTAATTAATCAAGAACCTGAAGATAAAACTATATTATCTCAAGAACAAAGAGAAAGTCTTAAATCAGATGAAGAAAATGTAAATTTAGACACAGATGCGTCATTTGCTGCGAGACAAGAAAAAATAGATTATCAAAAAAATCTATGAAATAATGCAAAGCAAAATTTAGCAGATGATTTATCTTTAGAACCAGAAGAATTAGATCAAAGATTAAATAAAACAGAAGAACAAGAAAAAAATAAAGATCAAATGCAAACAATGATTTATCAAAATGAATCATTTATGGAATCTTTTATGTGAGATAAATCTCAAGACATCAAACAAAATAAAACACTTTTAGAACAACCAGAAGTACAAGAAGATTTAGATATTATTTTAGCAAAATGTGTTTTACCGGTTGATGCTGACTCTGTACAAGAAGTCTATGCAAAAGGATGAGAAAAATGAGTACAACAGATAAATAAATCGCTCAATTATGCTTTTGATATGCAAATTTGAGAATTGTTAGATGGAAAAATGAATTTCCCACAAGAAACAATAAATAATTTGTGTGAAAATATTTATAATGGAAATCCTATGGAAAAAATTGTAAATTTTGAAAAAATTAAATCTATTATCCATACAAATGAATGAATGTGATGAGCAAAACAATCAAGAGAGTTTAGAGTAAATAAACAAATGGATTGAGTGAAAGAACTGGTTTCACAAGAACAATTTCAAGAACTAAGAGATTTATTAAAAAAAGCTAATCAAACAACACTTGATCAATTAGAATCAAAACAATCACAAATCGAAAGAATTTTAGCAATGGAAGAATCTGAAGCAGATGATTGAGATATTTTTCAAGCTTGAGAAATAGATAAAATTTCAGAAAGTCTAGCGAATCAAAAAGAAGTAACTTAAGCTACTTCTTTTTTTGTATTTACATTTTCTCTGAAATATAACACTAAAAATATCATGACTAAAAAATATAAAATAAATAATTGAGTTTTATATATTCAAAAATCAAATTCAACGACAGAAAAATCTAAGTTTCAAAAAAAATCTACCATCAACATATCAAATTTTAAAAATATCCGTGCAAAATATCCAGATATTTCTCATAGTATAGGAGAAATATAATAAAAAATAATACTAATAAAACCCAGAGCCATAGCTATAGGAATAGTCCAAGTAACGGCAATATTAGCAAAAGGTGACATTATAGACAGCTGTCCAAAATTAAAAATCATAATTGGTAAAGTAAAAACCATTGCAGCAAAAGTCAAAACAAGGGCTTCTCTGATAGCAAAAATACTCGGTACAAAGTAAAATATTTTTTTCCAAAATACTTGAGTAAAAATAAT
The DNA here is from genome assembly GCA_964022365.1 of uncultured Candidatus Altimarinota bacterium. GTDB lineage: Bacteria > Patescibacteriota > Gracilibacteria > BD1-5 > UBA6164 > CAJXJP01. The sequence continues at coordinate 121,484 of CAXHZN010000003.1, read as the reverse complement.
TCCAAGTACAGCGAGAAAACTTAAATGAAAACTTACATCATACGAAAGTGTAGAAGGTGAAATTAACACCATTATCAGCCCGCTGAGAATAACTAAAGTGTAACTATGTGAATTCCTTCATGAAAGTAGTATAGCATATCAAATAACTCACATAATTGCAGCTCTAATAACTGGAGCTGTATCTCAAACTATCATTACAAAAAATATTATAAAAAAACTCATTAAAATAAACTGAATTATTCTTGGAAAATATTTTACTAAGAAACCAAAAAATATTATTAATATTGTAATATTAAATCAACTTACTGCGATAAAATGAGTAAGTCCAGAATTGTTAAAATTTTCTTTGATTTCGTCACTCAAGCTTTCTCTGGCTCATAATAAAATTCATCATAAAAATATAGCCTCATTTTCAGGATATATTTTATAGATTTTATCGAGCATATTTTCTCTAAGTTGGAGCGAAAATTTTTGCAGTATATTTATTTGATTATTTCATACTAGATCGTATGAATTTATAAAAGCAGATCAGAATGTATTTTTACTATTCATATAGCTTTTATAAGCAAAATCAGCTGTATTTTGAAATGGATAAATTTTTGTTTGAGTTTGAATAATATCTCATTGATTGAGCTGATACATATTAGCAATCTTTATTTCTATGTATATTTTTTTATCTAGAATTATTTCATCGATATTATTTATTTTTGCTATAAAATAATTTTCATTTTTATCTTTTTTACTTAATTGTTGTATTTCTAAAGTATATTTTTTATAATCATGAGAATTTTGAATAATAATTTCATTTTTATTATTATTTTCAAAAATATGTATTTGAGAAATAATTATTCAAAGAATCATTCATAAAATAATTACAGAAAAATAATACAAAAATTTTTTCTTCAAAAACATATATAATAAAAAAAGTACTCACAAAATTGCGAGTACTTTAAAGGAAATATGGTACTCAAAAATATTGTTTATTAGTATAGCTCACAAAAATCAGTGAGCGAAAAATAAAAATAATAAATTTTTTGAGTAAACCATAATCTAATTTTTATGAAGTATTGTAATATCTTTTCCTTCATTTTCTTTCATAATGAGAAAAAGACGATAAATACATATAAAGATTAAGAGTATTGAAAAAAGTTGAGTTATGTTTATGTCTATTTTAGTATATAAAATATCTGTTTTTCCACTGAAAAATTCAAATATTAATAATATACAACTAAATATAATAAGTCCAAAATATCAAATAAGTCATTTAATATGTACATACATCGATCAGATATATAAAATACAAAATAAAATGAAATATAATCCAGTATAAATTAAAGGGAGAGGAAATACTGGTACTTGATAAGGAACAGGAGTATGTGCATGGCTATAGAGTATTTCTATCCCAATTTGAGTATTTTTACCGTATACTTGTCAGCCAAGAAATGCTCAAATAAATCAAATGGTCAGGATAAAAATAAATGTAATTACTAATGGATCAACATATTTATTAATAGTTTCTTTTCTTGCTTTTAAATGAACTAAGAAAATTACTAAAAATCATATAACTGCTCACACAAGAGAAAAATTATAATCACTTGTCACAAAAAAATCAAAAGGATTTTGTATATATTTTATATCATCCCATTTTCAGATTATATAAAATAAACGAGAAAATATAAAAATTCCAAAGAAATACCATAAAATATTATTAGTAAAAATATTTATATTCAAAGTATATCTCGAAGAAAGTTTTTTTAGCATCCAAAGAGCAAGAAAAAAACATATTGTTAAAGTAAGACCAAAAGTATAGATCTTAAAATTTGTGAAAAGTTCAAAAAATGGGTACACGTTTTTTTGAATTAGTAAATATATGAGACTTATTTTATTTTTTTACAGCAAAAAAGCAAAGCTTTTTTGCTTTGCTTTTTATGCTCTTGATCTATATTCTTTCGTTCTTGTGTCAATAACAAGTTTATCACCAATTTTGATAAATAACGGTACTTGAATAGTTAAACCAGTAGTCATAGTAGCAGGTTTTTTACCACCAGTAGCAGTATCACCTTTTTCTCCTGGTGGAGTATCTTCCACTTCTAGAGTACAAGTAGGTTCTAAATTTACATTTATAGGATTTCCATTGTATTCTTGTAATAAAACTTTATCTCCATCTTGTAAAAATAATTCTGCTCCATCTAAAACGGCTTTTTCTAATTCTACTGTATCAAAAGTAGTATTATTCATAAAAAAGAAATGAGTACCATCATTATATAAATAATCATGTTCCGTAGTGGTAATATCAGCAGGTGGAAATCTATCGTGGTCTGAAAATGTTTTAGGAATATTTGCTCCTGTTAATAAATTTTTTGCCTTGATATTAATAATTGATCCACCTCTTCCCATTACTTTTTGAGAATAAGATACTACTTCATATGGAGCTTCATCCATAACAAATTTTTTCCCTACTTTTAGGTCACTTGCGTTATACATAATTTTTTTAATTAATTTTTATTTTTATTTAGCAAATTCAATAACTCTAGATTCTCTGATAAGATTTACTTTAACTTCACCAGGGTACGAAAGATTTTCTTGAATATTTTCAGCAATATCTTTTGCCATATTTTGTGCGTCTAAGTCAGAAACAGTAGCAGCATCAACAAATACTCTTACTTCACGTCCTGCGCTTAAAGCATATGCTTTTGAAACTCCTGAGTAACTTTGAACGAGCGCTTCCATTTCTTGAACTCTTTTGAGATAATCTTCAATAACTTCTCTTCTTGCTCAAGGTCTTACTGATGAAATTGCATCTGCAACTTGGACAATGGCAGCTTCTAGAGATATGCTAAATTGTTCTCCATGATGATTTTCAATCATGTCGATAACTTTTTCATTCATTTTATATTTTCTTGCTAATTTTCCTCCAATTTCAGGATGTGTTCCTTCAAATTCTTGGTCTAGAGCTTTTCAAATATCATGGAGTAAACCACCAATTTTACAAATTTGTGGGTCTGCTCCTAAATCTCTTGCTAATTGTTCTGCAATTAATGCAACTTCTTTAGAATGTTTTAAAATATTTTGTCCATAACTGGTTCTGAATCTTAATTTCCCAATAACTGGAATCATTTCTTCAGGCATATTTGTAATGCTAAGTTCATCAAGAACTTTATTTCAAAGTTCTGCTAGTAGTACACTTGCTTCTTCTTCTGTTTTAGAAATAACTTCTTCAATTCTAGCCGGTTGAATTCTTCCGTCTTCAATAAGTTTTTCTAGAGATTTTTTTGCTACATATCTTCTAAATAGATCAAAAGCTGAAATAAATACAGAGTTTGGAGTATCATCAATAATTAATGCTACACCAGCTGTTTTTTCAAATGTAGTAATATTTCTTCATTCTTTCCCAATAAGTTTCCCTTTGATATCATCAGATGGAATTTCAATAACTGTTGTGGTAACTTCACTTGTTACGTCACCAGCGTATTGTTGAATTGATTTGAGAATAATTTCTCTAGCTACTTCTTTTTTAGAATCTTCAGTTTTTTTCTTATATTTTTTTATAACATCTAAACCATCATTTTCATATTTTTGTTTTATCTCTTCGAGAAATAAATCTCTAGCTTCTTGGACAGTAAGTTGAGACAACTCTTGAAGTTTCCCATCTAATTCTCTTTTAATGTCGTCAATATTTTGTCTATCTTGTTTGAGTTCATCTTCTCTATGAGCTATATCATCATATTTTTGCTCAATTTGTTCAAGTTTTTTTTCAATTTTTTCTTCTCTGTCTAGAATTCTTTCTTCAATTTTTTCTGCTTTAGAAGTAATTTCACTAGCTTCGTTTTTTGCTTGTTGCAAAATTTTATCTTTTTTAATTTCAGTTTCTTTTAGAATATTTTCTGCATTAGAGCGAGCTTTATTTGTTTTTCTGTTTTCCCAAACATAAAATAAAACTACTGATACAGCCATTCAAAAAATCACTGAAGTTATTATTATTAATAAATCCATGTGTCGTGTATAAAAATATAGAGTGTGAAAAATAAGTTTCTTTAAAAATCCTTAGTTGAAAGCTAAGGTAATACCAAAATATGTGTGAATATGTTTTGATGTAAAATCTTTTTAAAGACTTTATTTTTGATTAGTTTTTGTTTCCATTTCAATAAATACCTATTTTTTTGTATAGGTATTTATATATTACGGAAATTTAAAAAAAAGCAAAACAAAAGCAATATTTCATATAAAATTATAAAAAATATTATTGACTAATTTTATATATTATTAATAAATCAAAATATTATTTTTAAAAAAAAAAAGTACTTACCCAACTGGTAAGTACTTTTTTTTTAGAGAACTAATTGACTAGTCTTCATCAGGTAATTTAAAACCTCTTTCTTCGATAACTTTAGCAGCTACATTAGAAGGAACTTCTTCGTAGTGATCAAATTCCATACCGTAAGTTGCTCTCCCTTGAGAAGCTGATCTTAGGTCAGTCATATAACCAAACATTTCAGATAAAGGAACGTAAGCAGAGATAATTTTAGCTAAACCTCTATTACTCATTTCTTCGATTCTCCCTCTTTTTGAGTTTAATTGACCGATAACGTCCCCCATATATTCTTCAGGAGTGTTAACTTCAACTTTCATGATTGGTTCCATTAAACATGCTTTAGCTTTTCTACAAGCTTCTTGGAATGCTTTAGAAGCAGCAAGTTTAAATGATAATTCAGATGAATCAACTTCATGGAATGAACCGAAAGTTAGAGTAGCTTTGATGTCAACCATTGGGTAACCAGCAACAAAACCTCTTTGGTACGACTCATTTAAACCTTTTTGTACACCTGGGATATATTCTTTTGGAATAGTACCACCAACAATTTTATTAACAAATTTATGTGTAGGTTTTTCTTTTTCTTCATTTGCAATATCTTCTTCATCCATTTCTGTATATGGTTCAAAAGTGATTACAACATGACCATATTGACCTCTACCACCAGTTTGTTTAGAATATTTATGTTCAATTTTATCAGCAACATTTTTAATAGTTTCTCTGTAAGCTACTTGAGGTTCACCTACATTACATTCTACTTTAAATTCTCTTTTCATTCTATCAACAATGATATCTAGATGAAGTTCACCCATACCAGAGATAATAGTTTGACTAGATTCTGCATCTGTATGAACATTAAATGAAGGATCTTCTTCAGCTAATTTAGATAAAGCCATACCCATTTTTTCTTGATCGGCTTTAGATTTAGGTTCAACAGAAATTGAAATAACTGGTTTTGGAAATTCGATAGACTCAACTAAAAATTTATCATTCATATCACAAAGCGTATCACCAGTTTTAGTATCTTTTAGACCAATAATTGCACCGATATTACCAGCAGTAATTTCAGGAATTTCAACTCTATCATTTGCATGCATTTGTAATAATCTCCCAACTCTTTCTTTCGAACCAGTAGTAGCATTATAAATATATGTTCCTGATTTAATTGTACCAGTATAAACTCTTGTAAATGTTAATCTCCCTACGAATGGATCAGTAGCGATTTTAAATGCAATTGCAGCAAGTGAAGAATCATTTGCAACTGGAATTTGTTTAAAAGATTCTTTTGAATCGATATCTTTACAGTCAATTTCACCATTATTTACATCCATTGGAGATGGTAAGAATTCTACAGCAGCATCAATAACCATTTGTACACCGATATTTTGTAGAGCAGATCCACAAACAACAGGATATAAAGCAGTTGAACAAGTAGCAGTTCTTAAACCAGCTTTAATTTCAGCAACAGTTAAATCACCTTCTTCAAAGTATTTATCCATAAGTGCATCGTCAGCCGAAGCAACTTTTTCTACCATTTCTTCTCTTAATTCAGCACATCTATCTTTGATATCAGCTGGAATTTCGATTTCAGTAATGTTTTCACCAGAATCACCTTCAAAATGATATGCTTTCATTTCAATAAGATCAACGATCCCTTCAAATGAATCATCAGCACCAATAGGATATTGAATAGCAACAACTTTATCTCCTGCTAATCTTTTTTTGATTGTATCTACTGACATTTCAAAATCTCCACCCATTTTATCCATTTTGTTTACAAAACAGATTCTAGGTACATCATATTTATCAGCTTGTTTCCAAACAGTTTCAGATTGAGGTTCAACACCTTGAGAACCATCAAATACAGCAACACCACCATCAAGAACTCTTAGAGATCTTTCAACTTCAATTGTAAAATCTACGTGACCTGGAGTATCAATGATATTAATTTGGTGATCTTTCCAGAACGCAGTAGTTGCAGCAGAAGTAATAGTAATACCTCGTTCTTGTTCTTGTTCCATCCAGTCCATAGTACCTTCACCATCATGAGTTTCCCCAATTTTATGAATTCTCCCAGTATAGTAAAGAATTCTTTCTGTACAAGTAGTTTTACCAGCATCAATATGGGCAATGATCCCGATATTTCTAATCTTGTCTAAAGGAGTTGCTTTAGTCATAGAATAATATTAAATTTTAAAAATATTTTTATAAACAAAAATATCTGTAAATAGTCAAGTATTTACGAGAAATATTTTCCAATTTATTTTTGTTGTGCCGGGATTGTACCCATTGTTTCCGATAAGTCAAATATTTTTACAGGTGCTAAATGGAGTTATTTTTTATAAAAAAAAATAGCTTATAAATTATTTTAAAATTTTGCTTAAATCTTTAATTATTTTACAAGTTAATAAATAAATAAATAAATAAAAAGCTCAGAAAAATATTTTCTGAGCTTTTATACTTCTTCAATTTGAATGTGATCTATGGCTTTTTCTACTTCAGATAAAATAAATTCAGTAATAGATTCTGCCTGAGTTTCTGAAATTGTTATATTTGATTGTTGTAAGAAAAAAGTAAAAACCTTTTGAGTGAATAGAGATATTTCTGCATTGTGAGTTATAAAATGAGTTTTCAGTTCTGTTATTTGAATATTTGAATAATCGATTGAAACTATATCACAAATATCTTCTACCCAAGTGTTTATCCTATTTTTCACAGAAATATCTACATGAGAATCGTCAAAATCAGTGGGTTGGTTGTATTTAAAAGTATATTTTTTAAATTCTTTTCCAGAAAATAATCTAATTTTTTCTGAAATATCTTCATTGGTTAAAGATATTATTCATAATAAAATATTTGATCAAAAACCTTTATTTAAACAAGAAAATAAAGAATCTAATACAAAATCATATTTTTTATCTATAATAATTTTTACTAAAAAACCAGCTAAAAGAATATCATTTCTTTTGGCTTTTTGTTCGTCCTTTTTTGTTCTTTTGATTCATGCAGCTCATCTTTTTATTGATTCCTGTATCTTTTCTGATACTTCAGCAGAATTTGAAGACGATTCAGGTGACTCTGAAGGCGTAAAAGTATCTAAATCCATAAGTAACAATTAATAATATTTAAAATCAGTATAACATTTTTTTACGAATAAAAAAATTTTTATATGCTTATTTGTATACAACGAGCAATCTGAGAATTATCATAATGTATAAGATATTCTTTTTTAATATTTTCTAAATATTTTTGTGCGTATTGTTTTTGATCGAATCAAATTTCAATAAATAATTCTATAGAATAAATATTTTGAGATTTTTTTACATTCACGGCTTGCTTGATAAGAGTTTCATAGAGTTCAAATCACGTGACTGGTCCTCAATACAAGGCACTATCAGGTTCAAATTTTACTGTTTCAGGAGACATATTTTCAAAATCACCATCTTTTATATATGGTAAATTTGCTGTAATTATAATATCTTTTTTATTAAAATCTTTAGATAATAAAGGTTCTAATAAACTCCCATGAAATTGAGAAATTTTATTTTCTAAATTATGTTTTTGAATATTTATTTTGCTTACTTCGAGAGCTTTTTGAGAAATATCTATCACAAAACAATCAGAGAAATCTTTTGAGTTTTTTAGTATTGAAATTGGAATACAAGAACTTCAAGTTCAAACATCAATTAAGACCGGTCCTAATTTTTCACCTTTATTAAAGTATTCTAAAACACTATCAACCATTATTTCTGTATCATTTCTTGGGATTAACACTCTTGAATCAACAAAAAATTCATATCAATAAAATTCTGCTTTTTGTATTATGTACTCAAATGGAGTTCATAATTTTTGTAAGTCTAAATATTTTTTAATATCTCACTTAGAAAAATTTTCTATATTTTCACAAAAAAACAACTGGTTTTTACTCAAACCAGTGTGTTGTAATAATATTTCGGAGATTTGATAATTATCAAATCATGATGAAAGTAGAGAATAAATTTCTTGTTTTTTCATACTATGTTTCGAATTTTTTTCTATTAAAAATCAAGACGCTTAATACCATAATAACTGTAATATACACTATTGCATATATTGTATTTTGTACAAAATAGAGTGTTCAATAATTTGTAAAACTTCCAATAACATCTTTTATATTTAAGGCTTGCATTGGTGGAAAAATAAGTTCTAACCCACGAGTGATATATAAAAGGGCTGTATTTTTTGTTGAAATAGCCATATCAACAACATGAGATAAACTATGAGATGCAAAATATATCATCATTGAAACTAATACTGTGAGAATATTTGATATGAATGTTGAAAAGAAAAATACAAGAGCAAGTAATATTTCTAATTTTAAAAATGTGAATATTAAACTCATAATTATTAAATGATCAATATCTATTGATTTTAATAATAGTACTCATAAAAATAATACTGATTGGAAAAAAACAATTACAGCAATTGTTGCTGAAAATCCTAAAAATTTTCATAGAATAAATTCATACCTCCCAATTGGTTTTGATAAAATCAGAAAAATTGTTTTCCCATCAACTTCTTTAAATAAGAGCTGACTTCAGACGAATAAAACTCCTATTAATCAAAATATTTCAATCATAGACAATCCAAAGTCGACAATTATTTTATTGTCTTCTCAAAGTGTTAATTGTCCTAAAACAAGAGAAAAAATTATAAATAAAAATCCAAAAAACAAAATCATATATAAAAATTTGTTTCTTACGATTTCTCTAAAAGTATTAAATGCAATATTTAACATTGTATAGAAAGTGAAATAATAAATTATTGAGCAAAGCTATATTCTAAAAATTCTTTGTTCCCATTTATGAAACTATTTATATCCATAGATTTTTTTCATTCAAGTTTTATTTGTTGAATTAATAAAATTCCGTGTTGACAAATAACTCAAATTTGTGTTTTTCAATGATTTTCGTACTCAATTACATCTCAAAGTCCAAAGTCATCATCTAACATAATATCTTCTTCTAAAAAGTCACATGCTTCAATGGTAAATTTTTTTCCATTGTAATAAGAAAAAATTCCAGGCCAAACTTTATAGGCTTTGAAAGTATTATAAATCTCTTTTGCAGATTTTCAAAAATCTATTTCTCCATCAGATTTTTCAATTTTTGAACAGTATGTTGCTTTTGAATCATCTTGTTTTTTTCCTGTTATTTCACCTGAAATGACTTTTTGAAGTGTTTGGATGAGAGTTTTTGCTCAAATATTTTCAAACTTTTGAAAGATATCAGCTGTTGTATCGTCTCTGAGAATATCAACCTTATGAATATCCAATATATCTCACTCGTCCATACCTTCTGACATATACATAATAGTTACTCCTGTTTGGTCATCTCAATTTTTTACAGCTTCTTGTATTGGAGAAGCTCATCTATAGGCTGGTAAAATCGAACCGTGAATATTTATACAACCATATTTTGGAGCTTCTAAAACTTCACTTGGAACTATTTTTCCGTAGGCAACTACGACTATAAAATCTAACTCTAAATTTCTCAAAGTAGAGAAAAAATCTTCATTATTTCTTAATTTTTCTGGTTGGAGTATATTTATATTTTTTTCTTGAGCTAAGAGTTTTACTGCTGTTGGAGTAATAATTTTTTTTCTTCCTACTGGTTTATCCGGTTGACTCACTACAAGTTGTACATCAACATTTTCATTTAAAATTCATTGGAGAATATTTTTACTAAATTCACCGGTTCAAAAAAATGCTATTTTCATGTTTTTATTCTTCTATTATTAAAGTATTTTCATATCCATGTAAATCAAAAGTGATTTCGATTGGTGTGTCTAATATGTCTCAATTAGAATTATTTTTATATATCTTATTTCCTCAGTAATTCTCTATTAAAAGGGAATTTACTCCATTATCATTATTGTCGACAATAGTATAAATTTCTAGCTGATTATTGTCATCAAAAATAAATATTTCAGCTGAGTTAATATTCTGATTTTCTATTTGAGCTTCTAGAATATAATTATTTCATTTTTCTACAGTAATAATAGAATCTCAAGATATATTTCAATCTTCAATCTTTTTGATTCATTTATAGAGTTTATAGTTAATTATATCTTCTGGTAAACCATTTTCTATAGAATAATTTCATCCATTTTGAGTTTCTGTAAATTGTAAATATTTCTGAGTTCACGAAGTATTTTTGAGTACAGAAATATATCAATCAAATAATTGCATTTGATAATCATATATTTCATTATTTTTTACTAAATTATCCAATTTTGTGATGTGTTGCTCTAAATTATTTGTATATATATTTACTTCCTGTTTTTGAAGAAAATTATTAAAATAATACGATCAACTAACTGCTGTTATGCTCAAAATTGAGCAGACAATTATTATTTCTATAAAACTAAATCATTTTTTATTTTTATACATAATTATTTTTTTTGAATATATTTTTTATGTTTACGTAAAACGGCTTCTACTATTTTATTGATAAATATAACAACTACAACTATTATTCAAAATACTATTATTTTTCCAGTTGTATTGAGAAATAACGCGGTTAATCAAAAAAATACAGATAAAGAATAAATGAGATATAAAACTTGTTTTTTGTTTAATCAAATATTTAATAATCTGTGATGTAAATGTGTAAAATCTCATTTAAGTGGACTTTTTCCATTTAATAATCTACGGATTAAAACATAAAATGCATCAACGGTATAAATACCAAAAACAACTAATACCGTTGCTATTTTTCAGCCAGCAATAATAGCCAGAGTAGCTAACATAAATCATAAAAACATCGTTCAGCTATCTCACATCAATATTTTTTTATGAAAATCAAAATACCAAAATGGAATTAAAATTCATACTAAAATAATAGAAATATTCATCACAAATTCTGCATTTTGAATTCCTCAAAGATATTGATCTCTAAAGTATAAAATCAGTCAGAGTAAAAATAATATAAAAAATGAAATAATACTGATTCCTGAAGTATTTCACTGAATTCCATCTGTCCAATTGAGTGCATTAAATACAAAAACATACCATAAAATAGTAAAAATCAGAGGAATAATATATATTTTTAGATTCATTATTTCTACAAAAAATGTTTCTAAATTTATAATTCATCAAAATATATTACTAATATATCAAATTTTTATAGATGTTATTCAAATAATAGCTCAGATAATTATTTGAAAAAATAAACGTATTTTTGGACTTACGTCGAGTCTATCATCTAAAAAACTAATAGAAGTTATAAAAAATCAAAATACCCAAATAAGTCATATTTTAAAACTATATTCTAAATATCAAAGTTGTACACTCAGTAAACTCAAAAGAAAAAAACTAATAAAAAACACTACTCCCATACTATATGGAATAGGATCTCTTTTGAATCAGTATTTTTGAGGATTGTCTAAAATGTCAAACTTGTAAAACAGCTTCATAAAAAGTTTAATCACTCAATATGAAGTTATAATAGACAAGATAAATAGTATAAAATAGAAAAACATAAATTTTATTTTTTAAGGTATTTTGGAAGTAATTTTGTGTAATATATAACTACTACAAGTGTTAGCAAAAAGTATCAAAGAGCGACTCCATCAACTGATCATGCTATATAACTACTTATAACTGCTAATAGTGATCAAATAGTGATAAAACTTGCTCAGATATAACTCATATAATAACGAAATGTATCATGTAAACTTACTAAACCAGAAGTAACTAATGCAAATCATAATCCTTGAATAACTGCATAATATTGAGCAGATATAGTATTATTATTAAAAAATTCAAAAAAGTATAAAAATAAAATAAATAATATAATATTAATTATAAGAAATGTTTTTCCTGTAAATATACGTATATCTTTATGAAAATTATAAAAAATAAATGCTTTTGCTGCTGCAAGCACATACATTACTTGCCAAAGTAAATACTGAGATTCACCACTATTGATTAATCAGTATACAGAGAGAGATCAAAATATTATTGTTAATAAAACATGAAATATTGAACCTATCTGAAATTCATCGTGAGTATAATTTTTCTGCATTATCATTACAAAAACATTTCATAGAAAATTGAGAAAAAATAATACTGCAATTTCTCAAAGACTTCATGTTTGAGTATAATATATTAAACTCATTGCAAAAATAAAGATAGGAAATATCCACCAATTTTCACGTGAAAATATCTGAATTTCTTGAAAAATATTCTTAAGTATTATTTGCATTTATTTTGTATAAAAAAGTATTACTCTTACTATATTTTGAACTTGTTTTTTGGCAAGAGAAAAATAAAAAAACTAAAAGAAATTATCTTTTAGTTTTTTATTTAAAATTGTTCGTTTAATTTTAATTTTGATTGATAAAACATTCTACTTGAAGAAACACCAAATCTTTGAGCTGCAATTCTGTCGATTCACATTCCAAATGCAAAACCAGAATATTTTTCTGGATCAACTCCACAGTCAGTTAAAACTTTTGGATGAACCATTCCAGCACCGAGTAATTCTACCCAACCTGTTGCTGAACACATTGAACATTTTTTTCCTTTTACTTGACCAGTTCATTGACAAATTTGACATGAAACGTCTATTTCCGCACTTGGTTCAGTAAATGGAAAAATACTTGGTCTAAATCTCAACTCAGTTTTATCTCAAAGTAATTTTTTCATAACGGTTTCAAGAGTTCCTTTGAGATCTCAAAATGTTACTTTTTCTCCAACTACTAACCCTTCTAATTGGTAAAAATTACAAGTATGTCTTGCATCTTCTTGTTCGTATCTAAATACTCTCCCAGGTACGACTATTTTTATTGGAAGTTCTCATTTTAACATAGTTCTGACTTGAACTGGAGAAGTATGAGTTCTGAGTAAATTTTTATTCCCAGGTTCTTTATCTTTATTTATTTCATCACTCACCCAAAATGTATCCCAAACGTCACGAGCAGGATGATTATCAGGAATATTTAATTTATCAAAATTAAATTCTTCTACTTCTACCTGAGGACCATCTTCAATTTTAAATCCAAGAGAAATAAATATTTCTTCTAAGAGATTTGAAGTGATTGAAATAGGATGCATATGACCTTTTTGTTTTGAAGGAAATTGGAGTGTTACATCAATTTTTTGTTCTTCTTCCATTTTTTCAAATCTTTCTTCTTCTAGTTTTTTTGATTTTTCAGAAATCCCTGTTTCAATAAATACTTTTAATTTATTCGCTTCTGGTCAAATAACTTTTTTTTCTTCTGGAGATAAATCTTTAATTCATTTTAATATTTCTTTTAATTTCCCAGTTTTACCAAGAAAATCTTTTTCTAAAATTTCAAGATTTTCTTGAGATGATGTTGTTTCTAATTCTCAAATAAATAATTCTTTGAGTTCTTGTAACTTATTTTGCATTTGTCTTGCTTTTACATTAAAAAATTAATTTTTCATATTATACGATTTTTGCTTACTGCGTCAATAAAAATTATTTATAAATCACAAAAAATATTTTTTTTATAATTTTTTCAGACTTTTTTTTGACAAATCTTAAAAATGTGTGGTAAAATTATTTTGTTACTTAATAATAAATAAAAATTATGGCAAATGTAATGCGTAGATGAGTTGATTGTGATTGACTAATAAGCAAAGCTTTTAGTGCATTTTCTAATCAAACTACAGAAACTAAAGAACAAGTAGGTAATATTGTTAATTTTCAAAATTTTAAAACTAATCAAATAGTCCATAAGCAAACACAAAATACAAAAAATGCAACGGCAAAAGTTTTAAACTTTTCAAACTAATAAAAATAAATCAATAAAAATTTTTCTATTTCTTATTGATTTATTTTTCAAATAATGTATAAATATCTAAATTGAAGGAGAATTTTAATTTATATATTTATTTACGTGGCTTCAGGTAATAATAATTGAGGGAGTGATATACCATCATCTGTTAATTATTTAAAAATGATTGATGGAAATGATAACTTAAAAGCATCTAAAGACTTACTTTGAGATGTTTTTAATCTTGGAAAAAAATCAGAACCTTTTTCGTGGGAAATGTTGTCACGTGAATGTTTTAATGACTTTGAATTATATAAGCAAAGATTAAATCTTACTTTAGATACCTGTTCTAGTAAAAATCTTAACGATAAAAGTGTAGAAAATTTATTAACTCTATTTAATTGTTTTAATTTACAAAAATCATTAGATTCAATTCAAAGTATTACAAAATTAAAAGTCGCTGTACTTACTTGAAATTATGAATGTATTTCAAAATTAATTGAGGATAAAATAAATGTTATTGACACTGATTCTCAAGAAATATTTAAACATTTATTAGATATAATTCAAGTAGTAATTATTTGAATAGAATTGTTTTTTATTTGTTCTATGGATCCAATAAAAAAATCATCAATAAAATTAGAATTACAAAAAATTGAAAAATTATGTGATTTTAAATTAAATGCATTGATGTTAAATTTAGAAGGACTTGAAGAATCAACAATCGAAGATATTAAGTGATATAATGATTACATTATAAATCTTGTAACATATTGCGAAACTACACTTTTTTCTTGATTTTCAACCGATCCTTACCAATCAAAAGCAGAAGTAAAGGAAATATATCAAATCGAAAAAAATAAACTAAAAGATGTAGGTAATTTTTTCAAATCAGCTCAAGAAAATCAAAAAGTATCAGGAATGTTAGAGTTGTCTCAGGATAAATTTGAGAGAAATTATGTTTTTCTAGATACGTATTTAGATTTACTATATTTAAAATTTCAAGAAAGGACTTTTTATAATGTAGATTGTCAAAACGATAAAAAACACTTTAATATCGATGATACATATAAAGATCAACAAAAAGCTATAATTGTTTTATTACATTCTTATACTCAAGTAGCTGGTTATGATAATTGAGACGACAGAGTAATAGAAATTTCAGATAAAATTAATCTATTACAATCAGTATGAATGGTTTGAATTAGAAATACAAACCCAAAAATGGCAGTTGAAAATATTGATTGAGTAATGTTTGTAGTTGATGCAATATTTGATGACTTTTTAGTAAATCTTGAAAATGACCATCATGCTATTTGAGAATTATTCTTAGTTATAAGTTCAATAGTACATTTTGTTACTTTTAAAGATGAAAAAAAAGTACAAGTTTTTCAAAATCAAATCAATAATATTATTGAAACAAAAAAAATAACAGGAGAATGATTTTATTATCAAACTTGAGCACTTTGTTTTTGAGATGTATTATTGGAAATAGCAACAGATAATAAAAACATGTTAAAATTAATGGAAAGCTTAAGTGTTACAGATCCATTAACTTGATTATCTAATAGATTACAATTTGATAGAGATTTTACTATTGATTTAATTAATGTTATAAGAAATACAAATGAAGATAATTTAGAATCATCTAATAAATGGATATTTTCACTTGATATAGATTTCTTTAAAACTATTAATGATAAATATGGGCATGATTGATGAGACATTGTATTAAAAGAATTTGCAAATGTTATTACTTCAGAAATTAGAGCTACAGATAGATTTTATAGAGTTGGTTGAGAAGAATTTATGATATTATGTGAATGTAATACTCAAGAAGATGCATTTGTATTTTGAGAAAAAATTCTCAATGCAATAGAATTTAAATTATCAAATATATTAAGACAAAGACAAATATTCAAAAGTTTTAGTGAAGAAAAAATTACTATGAGTGTATGAGCTTGTAATATTGTTAATAAATGATGATATAGTGCAAATAATATACCAGAATTTAGTTCTAAATGTGCAAAAGAAGTAGACGAAGCATTATATAATTCGAAGAAAAATGGAAGAAATTGAATAACTATTGCAGGTAAATATGTATCACGTAATAATATTGAAGAATTAATACTTAAACCAAATATATCAAAATATAAAACGGTTGTTTAATTATTTAATAAAAAAATATATTTTCTTTTTTGCAAGAGAAAATATTTTTTTTTTGACAAAAGAAAAGAAATTTATATAATTCCGGGGCTTTTTAAGAAATTTCACGAAAAGTTTTTATTGGAGGTTAAGTTAAACGTCGCTTTACAAAGCGGAAAGTTTAACCTCTGACTTATTTTGTTAACATTATTTTTGTTATGGCATGAATAATTGCTACAAAGTTGGAAATGACAAGAGTAATTAAAGATGATAAATTCATCCCAATTACTTTGTTACAAGTTCCAACTTTAAAAGTAGTAGGATTTAAGACTCTCGAAAGAGATGGATACGAAGCTATGATAGTTGGTGTTGAGAAAACACAAACTGAATTAGCAGAAGGAAAAACTACTTTGAATAAAAGTGCTTTTTCTAAAATCGTAGAATTTCCTGTAAACGATGGAGATTCAGAAAAATATAAAATTGGTGATACGATTTCTGTAGATGTTCTAGAGGGTGTAAAAGTTGCACTTGAAGGATTTTCTAAAGGGAGAGGTTTTACTGGTGCAATGAAAAGACATAACTTTCACGGTGGTCCTGCTTCGCATGGTTCTAAATTCCATAGAGCTCTTGGTTCAATCGGTAATAGAAAACCTACAAGAACTCATAAAGGAAAGAAAATGCACGGGCATCATGGTAATTCTAAAGTTACAATTAAAAAAGTTCCTGTAGAACTTATAAATTCTGAAATGTCAGTTGTATGAGTAAGAGGAGGTGTTCCTGGTGCTAGAAACTCGTACGTAAAAGTAATTTTTTAATTATTAAATAACCGATCATACAAATGAAAACTAATTTATTTGATCAAAACGGTTCAGTTGTTTCAGAAATTGAATTAAACGAATCTGTATTTTGATTAGAACTCAATGAAGGTCTAATTCATAGAGCATTAGTGTATCAGTTAGCAAACAATAGAATGGTTGTTGCTCACACTAAAACGAGAGGTGAAAGAAAAGGTTCTACTAGAAAACTTTATAAACAAAAAGGTACTGGTAGAGCAAGAGCTGGTTCAGCTAATTCGCCAATCAGAAGAAAAGGTGGTGTTGCTTTCGGTCCAAGAAACAATGTAAACTTCACACTTTCTATGAATAAAAAAGAAAGAAGAAAAGCTTTATTTTCTATACTTTCTTCAAAATTAGCTAACAATAACCTTATTGTAGTTGATAAAATTGATTTAGCGGAAGCTAAAACGAAAAACATGGTAGAAGTTGTAAGTAAACTTCCAATTGAAAAAAATGCATTACTTGCAATTGCTTCAAAAAATGAAGTTATTGAAAGAACATCTGCAAATTTACCAAATGTTAAAACAATTCTTGCAGACTATTTAAATATTAAAGATCTTTTAAAATATAACACTGTTGTATTAATGAAAGATTCTCTAAATACTTTAGATAAACTTGCAAAATAATTTCTTAAAAATTTAAAAATGAGATTGTTTAAAATTTTAAAAAAACCTTTAACAACTGAAAAAACTGCAAATCTTGAAGTTTCAAATAATACGTACGTTTTTGAAGTTGCTTCTGACGCAACAAAAATTGATATTAAAAAAGCTACTTCTGAAATCTACGGAGTAGATGTTGCTTCAGTAAATATCGTAAATACTAGAGAAAAATTTAAACGTGGAAGAAAAGGTGGTATGCAATTAAGAAAAAGAACTTCTAAAAAAGCATATATCACTCTTAAAGACTCTGCAGCTAAAATCGATTTTTCTATCGTAAAATAATTTAGTTTCTAAAAATAGTAAAAGTGGGAATTAAAAAATTTAAACCTATTACTAATGGGAGAAGAGGAATGTCAGTTAATACTTATGAAGAATTAACTACCTCAAAACCATATAAAGCTCTAACAGTTAAGTTGCAAAAACATGCTGGTAGAAATAATACTGGTAGATTAACTATTAGACATCAAGGTGGTGGACATGCACAAAGATATAGACTTGTGGATTTCTTCCAAATTGATAAAAAAGGTGTTCCAGCGAAAGTTGAAACAATTGAATATGATCCATATAGATCAGCATTTATCGCTCTTGTATGTTATAGAGATGGTGAAAGAAGATATGTTCTAGCACATAAAGAAATGAATGTTGGTGATATGATCGTTACTGATGAAAAAGCACCTCTAGAACATGGTAACAGAATGAAAATTGCTCATATCCCTACAGGTCTTCCTGTATATAATCTTGAACTAATTGTAGGTCAAGGAGCATCTTCTATTAGAGCTGCTGGTACAAAAGGAACGGTTATTTCTCAAGAAGGGAAATATACACAAATAAAAATGCCATCAGGTGAAATCAGATTAGTTCATAAAGAATGTTATGCTACTGTTTGAGTAGTATCTAATCCTGATCATAACCAAGTTAAAATTGGTAAAGCTGGGAGATCTAGATGGATGGGTAAAAGACCTACTGTTAGAGGGAAAGCTATGAATCCTGTTGATCATCCACATGGTGGTTGAGAAGGTGGTTCACCAATTGGTATGAAAGCACCAAAAACACCATGGGGTAGACCTGCTCTTGGATATAAAACAAGAAGTAGAAAGAAAACAACTTCTAGATGGATTCTTAAAACTAGAAAAGGTAAACTTATGGTTTAATTATACAATTAACTTTTATATAGTATTATGACAAGAAGTTTAAAAAAATGACCTTATATTGACACTAGATTATTAAAAAAAGTTTCAGTAATGGACGAATCTGGTAAAAAAGGTGTAATAAAAACTTGGTCAAGAGCTTGTACTGTTATTCCTGAATTTGTAGGACACACATTTGGTGTTCATAATGGAAAATCACATGTACCTGTTTTTGTAACAGAAGATATGGTATGACACAAATTAGGTGAATTCTCAATCACGAGAACATTCAGAGGTCATGCTGGTAAAAAATAGAAGTATTTTATATGCCTTTTAGGCGTAACTATTAATAAAGTATGAAAGCTTACGGGAAAAATATTAGAATTTCTCCTAAAAAATTAAGAGTAGTTGCTGAAGTAGTGAGAGGTCAAAATGTTAATGAAGCTCTAGGGTTTTTGAAATATGCTCCTAAAAAAGGTGCAGACATTCTCTACAAAGTTTTATTCTCTGCTGTAAAAAATGCAGAAAATAATGATAATCAAAAAGCAGACGATTTATATATCGACACTCTTAATGTTAGTAAAGGGATTGTTTATAAAAGAGGTAATCCAGTTTCTAGAGGGAGAATGCATCCAATTCTAAAAAGAACTTCTAATATTAAATTAGAATTACAAGTTAAATAATAAAATTTATTATTTACATATATAATTATCCGTACCTGTAATACGGTATAGACAGAATTATCATTAAACATATAAAATTATGTGACATAAAGTAAGTCCAATTTCATTTAGAATACCTTATATTAAAACTTGGAAATCATCTTGGTATGCAGATAAAAAAGCATATACAACATTTCTTGGAGCTGATATTAAGGTAAGAGAATTATTATTAAAAGAATTAACTGGTATTCCTTTAGGAGATATTTTAATATCTACTAATAAAGAAAGTACAGTTGTTGTTGTTTATACAGCAAAAGCTGCCTTAATTCTTGGAAAAACTGGAGAAAATAAAACTAATATTGAAGCTCTATTATCTAGAAAATTAGGTACTAAAGTTGAAATGGAAGTAAAAGAAATTAAAAATCCAGATACAAATGCTAAGGTTGTAGGTTATATGGTTGCAAATCAAATTGAAAAAAGAATGCCATATAAAAGAGCTATCAAACAAGCTATCCAAAAGGCTATGGAAAAAGGTGCTAAAGGTATCAAAATCAAAGTCGGAGGGAGATTAAATGGTGCTGAAATTGCCAGAAAAGAAACTTTTAAAGAAGGAAATATTCCTACTCAAACAATCAGATCAGACATTGATTATACAACTGTTAGAGCTGAAACTGTTTATGGAACTATTGGATTAAAAGTTTGGATTTACAAAGGTGATGTTTTCAAAAAATAGTAACCATTGACAATTATAGATTTTTTATATAATTAATGTACTAAAAATGTTACAACCAAAAAGAACTAAATATAGAAAAACCTTTAGAGGAAGACTTAAAGGGAAGGCAGTAAAAGGTTCAACTATCGCTTTTGGTGACTACGCTATGAAGGCTACGACTAGAGGTTATATAACTTCTAGACAAATCGAATCAGCTAGAAGAGCTATGGTTAGATATATCAAAAGAGGTGGAAAAATTTGGATAAGAATTTTTCCTGATAAAGCTTATACTGCTAAACCATTAGAAGTTCCTATGGGTTGAGGTAAATGATCTGTAGAAATGTACAGAGCTCCTGTAAAACCTGGTAGAATTATGTTTGAAATAACATGAGTTTCACCAGAAGTTGCAAGAGAGGCTTTTAGATTGGCTTCATATAAACTACCTGTAAAAACTAAAATAATAGTTGACTAATCATTTCAAAAATGAAAGAATTAAAAGATTTAAAATTACTTGAAGTTTCTAAATTAAGAGAAATGACTTCTGAGGATCTTATTCTTGAAGAAAAAAGAGCTTCAAAAGAACTATTTACTCTTACTATGAGATTAAAAGTTGGAGAATTAAAACAAACTCACTTAGTAAAAATTGTTAGAAGATATTTAGCACAAATTAATACTGTTGCTACTTCTAAATAATTTTTCAATGTAAGTTAAATTATTCCTAAATAAATATAATTTATGAGAACAAAGAAAGGTGTTGTTACTAGCACTAAAATGGATAAAACTGTTGTTGTATCTGTTCATACTTATAAAAGTCATGAAAAATATAATAAAAGATATAGAGTGACTAAAAAATTCTATGCACATGATGAAAATAACACATGTACTGAAGGAGATATAGTAACAATTAAAGAAACAAGACCTCTATCTAAATTAAAAAGATGGGATTTGTTAGAAAAAATTAGTTAATTTAATTTTTAACAATATATTCTATGATACAAACTGAGTCAAGATTAGCTGTCGCTGACAATTCTTGAGCAAAAGAAGTATTATGTATAAAAGTTTTAGGAGGTTCACACAGAAGATATGCTTCTATTGGAGACATTATCGTTTGTGCAGTTAAAAAAGCTGCACCAGACGGGGCTGTTAAAAAGAAAAAAGTTGTAAAAGCTGTTGTGGTAAGAACTGCTAAAGAAATAAGAAGAAACGATGGATCATATGTTAGATTTGATGATAACGCATGTGTTATTATTGATGAAAATAATAATCCAAGAGGAACTCGTATTTTTGGACCTGTTGCTAGAGAATTAAAAGCAAAAGGATATCAAAAAATAGTGAGTCTCGCTCCAGAAGTTTTATAATTATTATTAATTATTTCAAATATGAAAATAAGAACTTGAGATAAAGTACAAGTTATGTCTGGAAAAAAAGCAGATAAAGGTCAAGTTACTGAAGTTTTAAAAGTTTTCACTTCTGAAAATAAAATTTTAGTAAAAGACACTAATGTAGTGACTAGACATATTAAAAAACAAGGTACTCAACCAGGTCAAATTGTTAAAATGGAAAAACCAATTGCAGTTTCGGCTGTAATGTTAGTTTGTCCATTTACGGAAAAACCAACAAGAGTTGGTTTCGTTACAATTGAAGAAAAAGGTACAACAAAAAAATTCAGATTCTCAAAAAAAGCTGTAGCTGAAAAATGAGGAGAAGCAAAAGATTATATAATAAAGTAATCCAGATTATTTACTAATATAATCAGCGATTATTTACTAACATATTAAAAAAATGTTAAAAGAAAAATATTTAAAGGAAATTGTTCCTGCTTTGAAAAAGGAATTAAATATTCAAAACATTATGGATGTTCCTAAAGTTGAAAAAGTTGTTTTAAACATGGGGATCTGAACTTTTATTAGATCAGGTAACAAAGATTTTTCTTCATTACAAGAACATTTATCACTTATTGCTGGACAAGCTTGTACAGTTAGATACGCAAAAAAATCAGTATCAAACTTTAAACTTAGAGAAGGTATGCCTGTTGGATTAAGTGTTACTATTAGAGGAGACAGAATGTATAACTTTTTAGAAAAGTTAATTCATGTTGCTCTTCCTAGAGTAAGAGATTTCAGAGGTGTGAATAAAAAAGGTTTTGATATGAATGGAAATTATAATTTTGGTGTAAAAGAACATACTATATTTTTAGAAGTTCCTCAAACTGATGTTGTAAAAAACCATGGTTTACAAATTACTGTCAAAACTACTGCGAAAGATAAAGATGCAGGAAAAGAATTATTAACACTTATGTGATTTCCTTTTTCTAAATAATATTTACTTTATAAAAATAGTTTACTATGGCTAGAAAGTCAAAAATTGCTAAGGCTAACAAACTAAAAAAAGTTTTAGTTCAAGCTATTGCAGATTGAAGAAAACCAAAAAATGCTACAAAAGTATATAATGTTTGTAGTGTTTGTGGTAGAACAAGAGGATACTTAGGTAACTTTGATATCTGTAGAATTTGTTTTAGAGAAAAAGCAAATGCTTGAGAATTACCAGGTGTAAGAAAATCAAGTTGGTAAGAAACATGAATTCATAAAAATTTATTCATTAATGTTATTGTTATGATAATAGATCCTATTGGAGATTTATTAACAAGAATTAGAAATGCATATTTAGCTAGAATTATTGAAGTAAGAATTCCTTACTCAAGAGTTAAAGTTGATATCTTAAAAATTCTTAAGAAAAATAAATACATAACTGATTACGAAGTTATTACTGAAGAAAATAACAAACAATCAATTTTGGTAACTCTAAATAATGTAAGAGATACTAAATACGTACCTACTTTAAAAAGAATTAGTAAACCAGGACAAAGAATTTATGTTGGTTCTAAAGATATTAGAAAATCTAGAAACGGACACGGAATCTTTATCGTATCTACTCCAAAAGGTGTAGTTACTGGTTATGAAGCTAGAAGTTTAAATGTAGGTGGAGAATTACTTTGCGAAGTATTCTAATCGTACTATAAATGAGAAGTAGCTTTGCTATTGATCCAGTTTATATTTTTAAATAAAAATACAATGTCAAGAATAGGTAAATTACCAGTGGTAATTTCTGATAAAGTTGATGTTACTATTGACGCTAGAGAAGTAAAAGTAAAAGGTCCTAAAGGAGAACTTACTTTTACTCATTCTGACGTTATTGAAGTAATTAAAGAAGAAAATAACCTAATTGTAAAACCATTAAACAATAGTGCTAACGCATTATGGGGAACTACTAGAGCTGTATTAAACAATATGGTTGAAGGTGTTGTTGAAGGGTATAAAAAAAGCCTTGAAATAAATGGTGTAGGTTATAAATTTGAAGTTCAAGGTGCTAAATTAGTACTAAGTATTGGATTTTCACATAAAGTTGAAATGGATGTACCTGCTGGACTCACTGTTGCTATGGATGAAAAACAAAAAAATGTTCTTCATATAACTGGTATCGACAAACAATTAGTAGGAGAATTTGCTGCGAAAATTAAAGCTAAGAAAAAACCTGAACCATATAAAGGGAAAGGTATCAAATATGTTGGAGAACATATTAGAAGAAAAGCTGGTAAGTCTGGTAAATAATCATATTAATCGTTTTACGATATTATATTTAACTCTTAAAATTAACTAAAATGTTAGACAAAGCATTAAGAAGATTAAGAAGAAAAAATAGAGTTAGAGCAACTATCAGTGGTAGCGCATCAAAACCTCGTTTATCTGTGTTTAGAAGTAATACACACATTTACGCTCAAGTTATTGATGATACAGCTGGGAAAACTCTCTGTGAATCTTCTGATCTTAAAATCAATGAAAAAGGTACTAAAACAGAACTAGCTTCTAAAGTTGGTGCTGATATCGCTTCAAAAATGAAAGCTTTAAAAATTGAAAACGCTGTTTTCGATAGAAATGGATTCTTATATCACGGTAGAGTTAAAACTCTTGCTGATGCTGTAAGAGAAGCTGGAATTCAAATTTAATTACTAAATCTAAAAGACACATGGCTTTTTCTAAAAAAGACAATAGAAAATGAAAATTTTCTAAACCAAGAAAAGAGTTCAAAGAAGAACTTCTTGCCATTGATAGAGTAACTAGAGTTACTACTGGTGGGAGACAACTTAGATTCAGAGCTGTTATGGTTATCGGTGATGGAAAAGGAAGAGTTGCTCTTGGTACAGGGAAATCTTGGGAAGTAGTTGATGCAATTGCAAAAGCTGTTTCAAACGCTAAGAAAAACCTAACAAATGTTACAATCGTTGATGGAACTGTTCCTTACAACATTGAAACTAAATTCAAAGCTGCAAGAATCATGTTACATCCTGCCTCTAAAGGGACTGGGATTATCGCTGGTGGTGCAACAAGAAAAGTTTTAACTGTTGCTGGATACTCAGATGTATTAGCAAAAAGATATGGTTCAACTAACCTAATCAATAATGCTAGAGCAACTATCAATGCTTTATCATCATTTAAATAGTATATATTTAACTAACTAGATAAATTATGTTATCTTTACAAAATATTAAACCTAACGCTGGATCTAAAATCACTTCTAAAAGAGTTGGAAGAGGGAACGCTTCTGGGAAAGGTACTACATGTGGTAGAGGTATGAATGGTCAAAATTCTAGATCAGGTGGTGGAGTTGCTCCATGGTTTGAAGGGGGACAAACTCCTCTTTTCAGAAGAATGCCTAAATTAAAAGGATTTTCAAATGCTGTTTTTACTAAAGAATACAACATCGTAAACGTTTCTGACTTAGCAATTCTTGCTGAAAAAGGAATTACTGAAGTTACAAAAGAAGTTTTATTAGAAAACAGAGTTATCAGAAAAAAATCACTTCCAGTAAAATTACTTGGAAATGGAGAAATTTCTGCTAAACTAAATGTTACGGTTTCTAAAGCTTCTGCTTCAGCAAAAGAAGCGGTTGAAAAAGCTTGAGGAAAAATCGAATTAAAATAATAAAAAACCCAAGCAAAAGTTTGGGTTTTTTGTTATTTTAGTTATACTACTCACAATTATTTTATAATTAATGTTTTATGGCTCTTAAAGGTATTAAATCTGTATTTGCTGTAGAGGGTATTAGAAAAAAAATTATCGCTACTTTACTTTTAGTATTAGTATATAAATTTCTTTCTGTTATTCCTGTTCCAGGTGTAAATACTGATGGTCTGTCAGCTATTTTAGAGCAACAAAAAGGTCTTTCTTTTTTCTCTGCTTTAATGGGTGGTGGGCTAGCTAATTTTTCAATCATTCTTATGGGGCTTTCTCCTTATATTAATGCAGTTATCATTATTCAACTTTTAGGGGTTATAGTTCCTAAAGTAGGAGATCTACAAAAAGAAGGTGAAGCTGGTCAAAGAAAAATTACTAAAATGACAAGATGGTTAACACTACCATTAGCATTTGCTCAATCATATGGTATGATCTACTTAATGAATCAATTAGCTGGAGGTACAATTATTGATACTACAAGTACTTCAACGGTACTTATGGCTATGACAATTATTTCAGCAGGTACAATCTTCCTAATGTGGTTAGGGGAACTTATGACTGAAAAAGGTATTGGGAATGGTATAAGTGTACTTATTACTGCAGGTGTATTAGCTGCTGTACCTGGTACAATCATTAGTTATTTCTCATCAGGAAGTTATGCTTTATTTGCTGGACTGCTTGCTGCTACAATTTTTGTAATTTATGTAATTATTAAATTTACAGAATGAAATAGAAGAGTGAAACTTGTTTATACTAAATCTGGTACTGATGAAGTTTCATACTTTCCAATTAGAGTAAACCAAGCTGGGATGATTCCTATTATCTTTGCAATTTCTCTTATTACTTTTCCTTCTATTCTCGGACAAATTTTATCACAATCTACTGGTGATACTGCTAGAGCAATAGGAAATGTATTAACAACACACTTTGACTTTTCTAATCCATCATGGTATTTTATCATTGGA
Organism: uncultured Candidatus Altimarinota bacterium; assembly: GCA_964022365.1. Lineage (GTDB taxonomy): Bacteria > Patescibacteriota > Gracilibacteria > BD1-5 > UBA6164 > CAJXJP01. The sequence continues at coordinate 95,271 of CAXHZN010000003.1, read as the reverse complement.
TACTTCTTATTAGTATTAGGATTTTCATTCTTTTATGTATCTATTACATTTAATACTGATCAAGTTGCTGAAAATATTCAAAAAAGAGGTGGTTTTATTCCAGGGAAAAGACCAGGAAGTGAAACTGCTGAATATTTAGGAAATGTTTCAAATCATTTAAATCTATTTGGTGGTGGTTTCTTAGCACTTATTGCTGTGTTACCATACATTATGTCAAAAATATTCTTCTCAGGGTCTACAGTCGATTTTATTATACCTGCTGCAGGTTTAATCATTATCGTTGCTGTTATTCTTGATATTGTAAGAAAAGTTGATTCAGAAATGAAAATGTTTGATTATTCAAAATTTAAATAAAAAAATCCCATTCGGGATTTTTTTTGTGTATTTAAAAATTTATATAAACTGACAAATAAAATAAAAAAAGAAGAAATCTAAAATTTCTTCTTTTTTTATTTTACTAATTTATCTACAAATAATTCACCATTTAAGTGATCTATTTCGTGTTGTACAATTCTTGCTGATACTCCAGATAATCTTAAGATTTTTTCTTTTCCTTTTGTATCTAAATACTTGAGTTTTAGTGATAAATATCTTTCTACTTTTCCAGTTGCTCCTGGAACCGATAAACACCCCTCATCTTCTTTATCAGTTGTTTCTGAGTGTTCTAAGATTTCAGGATTAAACATGATAACCGTTTTAAAGTCTTCATCATCCCGATCTCTAAGTAAACTTACAATAACCAATCTTTTATTTACCCCAACTTGTGGTGCAGCAAGACCAACTCAACCATTTTTTGGATCTTTTATGTATTTTAACATTTCGTTTCCAAGTTTTTCATATTTTTTTATTTCATGAAGCTTTATTTCTTCAGATCTGGTTCTGAGGATTTCATTATTTAATCCAGTTTCTACTTTGAGCATTGATATTGCTTAAAAATTATTTTTATTATTATAATGAGAATTATTATTATTTCAAATACTATTTTTTAGATTTTTTTGTAAAACTTCAAAAATTTAATGTCCATTTAATATCTTATAAGTATAGTGTTATAAATTAATTATTAAAATAATAATATCATGCAAAAATTACTTTTAGTTTTTTTTATATCTATTTTAATTACACTAGGGTATTTTGCATGGAAAAGTAATCAAATATCAGAAGTGAATAATATTATGAAGGATTCATCAAATAATCTTGATGTGAAAATTAACGAAAACAAAAATAAAAGTGAAGCAAAGGAGGAAAAAGAAAAAGTTGTTATAAATACTATTACTGGAGAAAATGTTCCAGAAGGTTTTTATGATGAAGTGTTGGCAGATGGATATACCTATAATAATCCGAAGCCAATACCAGAAAGTTGGATTATGAAACCAGCCGGTGATGGGTATCCAGCAACTATAGATTACTATAAATTCTTTGATGAAGCTTCTGAATCTCAGACTTTACCAGGAAAAATAGGATCGAAAACAGAAATACCAGACTACATGTATGGTTATTCACAAAGAGCAATTACTATTTCTTTTAAAAATGGTAATGGGAATTTACATAATAAGTCTGAATTTACTAACTGGTTTAATGATAATTTTGACTTAAATTTTAGTTTTTTAACTGTAAATAAATCATATAATTATGGAGGATGATTATGGGGTATATATATTACAGAAGGTGATTTACAAGATATAAAAAATATTCAATCTAAAATTAGTAACAGTTATGACGTAAGAGTAACTAATTTTTCACTTTATTTACTTAAATATAGAGGTACAAAAGAGCTAGAAAAATTTAGAGAAGTAAACAAAAACTCAGGTCTTTTTTAATGGATATTCTAGATGTCCAGAGTTTGATATATATTATCTAAGAGATATTAATGATTTAATAATTGTTGAATATCCAATACACTAAAATTAAAATCAAAAACCGAAGCATTCGCTTCGGTTTTTTCATATTTTCTTTACAAACTCATATATATCCATAATATATACGGGAATTAATTTTTAAAAATTATTATAGTGATTGAATCATCAAATACATCAAGTGCCTGAGTAGATAGAATGGTTACTCCAAAAGAAAGAACGGGGGATAATCAAAATATTTCAAAAAATATTCTCAGGCCACAAAAATTATCGGATTACGTTGGGCAAGAATCGATGAAAAAACATTTGAGTGTTTCAATCTCAAGTGCAAAAATAAGGGAAAATAGCTTAGAACATATTTTATTTTATGGTCCTCCAGGTTTAGGGAAAACAACGATTAGTTCGATTATTTCTTCAGAAATGGGAACAAATCTCAAATCTACTTCTGGTCCTGCTGTTGATAAACAATCAGATTTAGTAAGTATTTTATCAAACTTAGAAGAGTGAGATATTTTATTTATTGATGAAATTCACAGACTCAGACCTCAGGTTGAAGAAATATTGTACACTGCGATGGAAGATTTTGAAATCGATATCATGGTTTGAAGTGGAACTGGAGCACAAAGTGTGAAATTATCTCTTAAACCGTTTACTCTTATTTGAGCAACTACGAGACTTTCAGCACTTTCAAGTCCACTCAGAGATAGATTTTGAAATGTTTTAAAACTCGATTTTTATAATCACAGTGATATCGCGAAAATAATTTCAAATAATTCTCATACACTTGACTTAGGATTATCAGATTCTACAATAGATCTGATTTCTAAAAAATCACGTGGAACTCCGAGAATTGCCAATAGATTATTAAAAATTGTAAGGGATTACAAAACAATAGGAAAGGATGTTTCGAAAAAAGAAACTATGGAAGAAATCTTTCAAGATATTTGAATTGATGAACTTGGATTAGATTATTTAGATAGAAAATATTTAGAAAATATTTTACGTAAATTTGCTTGAGGCCCAGTTGGATTAAATACTCTTGCTTCCACTTTAGGAGAAGAAGAGGGGACCTTAGAGGACGTTGTAGAGCCATATTTACTGCAAATCGGTTTTATAGAAAGAACTCCAAGAGGAAGAAAAATAACTCTTGCAGGTGAAAAGCATATTTTATCACTTTCTTAATAATATGAATCAAACAGTTTATACACTCGATACAGGTTTAGAAAAAATTTATGAAATGATTGATACTCTTTATATTCCAGATAGAGGACCGTTTATAGTATTAGTGGCTTGATGAACGGCTTCTGGAAAAACTTCACGTGTAGCAGAAAAAATAAATGAACATTTTAATGAAGCACAAATTATTTCTATGGATAATTATTATCGTGGACATAATTTTATGGATGAACAAAAAAAATTATGAAATAATTTAAATTGGGACCAACCAGAAGCGCTTAATCTAGAATTATTTTATCAACATCTGAGTGAATTAAAAAAATGAAATACTATTTTTACACCAGAATATGATTTCAAAACTGAACCAGTATTTGATGCTATAGAAATAAAACCGAGTAAAATAATTATTATAGAAGGACTTTTTGCTTTAGAAGATTCTATTTCTACACTGGGAAATTTTAATATTTTTGTTGATATTTGAGCGCATTGACAAATAATGCGTAGAATTTTTAGAGATATTCAAAGAACCTGAGAAAAACCTCAAGATATTATGGAATATTTTCTCGAAACGGTTGAACCAATGCATATGAAATATGTACTTCCTACGAAAAAAAATGCAAATATTGTTATTTCAAATGAATATAATCCCGATGTGGAATCACAAAATTCTTGAGTGAATGAAATTGATTTTAAAATAGAGCTTCAACAATTTAATATACATGATTTTGAAGACGCTATTTATACACTTTGAGGAACATATTTGTGAGAAGTTGAGCACAATGACAGGTATTTTTATACAAATATTTCTCAGCAACAGCACGAAGATGAAGTTATAAAAATCAGGAAAATAGACACAGATAAATTAATTTTGTCTTATAAATGACCAGTTAATTTAGTTGATGAATCTCAAGATAGAGCCGTTATGAGATTTTTTATAGACGAAGAAGTATATCAATTATTCAAAACTGTCTACTCAAAAAGAATAAAAGAATTACATAAATTTAGAAAAAATTATTTTTTAGGATGAGTACTAGTTTCATTTGATGTCTTTACAAATGGAAGAAAATTTATAGATTGTAAGTATGAAAAAGGTCAAAGTATTTGAATTTTATATGAATTATTTGATATTTTAAGTATTGATTATTCAAAAAAGCAAAGTGACCATTATTTAAAAATAGTGTAAATATGATTTGGCAAACAAAGCAGTGGTGAAAAATGTTAGAAAAAAGTCTTCAAGTTGAAAAAATAATTCAATTTGAAGGTATTTTTATTGAAAAACGTAGTATTTGACTATGACAATTTTGATTATTTGTATTGGGAATTGAAGATTCTATTTGAGATAAAATATCAAAAAAATTACAAGAACTCTGTAAAAATGAAAATTGTGTATTTATTCAAATAGAAAGTAATAACTATCATCAAAAATCCATACAAGTTGATAGATTTCAAGAATGAGAATATAAAAAATTTATTACTCCATATACAGCAATTATAAATTTAGAACTCAGTGAAGAAGAAATTTTAGCTAATATGAAGCCAAAATGAAGATATAATATCAAAGTTGCTGAAAAAAAATGAATCGTCGTAGATAAAGTCGAAAAAACAGATGAAAATATTAAAAAATATTTTAATATTATGAAAGAAACAACTTCCAGAGATAATTTTTCTGGAAATACTTTGGAGTATTATAAAATATTTTTACAAACTTTAAAAAATTCAGAATTATTTTTAGCGTATAAAGATGAAGAAGTAGTAGCAGGAGGAATTTTTGTTTTTCAAGATTCTCAAGCGATTTATTATTATTGAGCATCCACATCACAAAAAAAATATAGAAATATGATGGCACCATATTTACTCCAATGGAATGCTATTATCGAAGCTAAATCAAGAAATTGTAAAATGTATGATTTTTTATGAGTTGCTTGACCAGATGAAAAAAATTCTCCGTTAGAATGAGTAACAAGTTTTAAATCAAAACTCACTAAAAATATACAAAAAGTCTCCACGAGTTTCATTTGTATAAACAAGAGATTTCACTATACTGTGCTTGTTTTAAGAAAAAAAATAAAAAAAATATTATTTAAAAAATAAAAATAATTTTTATGTTAGATATAAAAATAATCAGAGAAAAACCTGAAATGGTTCAGGATATTATTGAAAAAAGAAATCTTACACTTGATGTGCAAGCATTTCTTCAACTTGATCAAAAAAAGAGAGATCTTATCGTAAAAACTGACGAATTAAGAACACTAAAAAATAAAGTTTCAAAAGAAATTCCAACTCTTTGAAACGATGAAAAACCAGCAAAAATTGCTGAAATGAAAAAAGTTTGAGAAGATTTAAAAATTCTAGAAGAAGAACAAAATAGTATTAATGCTCAATGGAACCAAGAATACTATAAATTTCCAAATTTATTAGATCCAACTGCAGCAATCGGAAATACAGATGAAGATAATTCAAGAGAATATTATTCATGAGATAAACCAGAATTTGATTTTCCAATCAAAGCGCATTATGAGATTTGAGAAAAAAAAGGATGGATTGATATTGAAAAAGGTTCTGAAATATCAGGTTCACGTTTTTGGTATTTAAAAGGAGATTTAGTTTTATTACAGCTTGCACTTCAAAATTACGCAGTATCTAAACTCACAGCAAAAGGATTTTCTCCTATGCTTCCACCAGTTTTAGTGAGAGAAAAAGCTATGTTTGGAACTGGTTTTTTCCCAGTTGATGAAGATGGCATTTATCAAGTAAATCCAGGAGAAGATGATTTATATCTTGTTGGTACTTCAGAAGTTCCAGTCACTTCATATCATTCAGGACAAACACTTGATTTAGAAAATCCTATCATGTATGCAGGAATCAGTCCATGTTTTAGAAGAGAAGCAGGTTCAGCTGGAAAAGATACCAGAGGTATTTTAAGAGGACATCAATTTGATAAAGTTGAAATGGTTACTTTTTGTAGACCTGAAGATTCACAAAAAATGCATGATTTTATGGTAGAGATAGAAGAAGATATTTGGAAATCTCTTGGAATCCCATTTCAAAAAATGAATGTTTGTAGTGGAGATCTAGGAAACCCAGCTATGAAAAAATTTGATCTCGAAGCTTGGATGCCAGCTCAAGATGCATACAGAGAAGTAACAAGTTGTTCAAATGTATGAGAATTTCAATCAAGAAGACTTGGTATAAAATGTAAAGATTCATCAGGAAATACTCAATTTGCTCATACTTTAAACGGTACAGTAATCGCAATGGGGAGATGTTTAATCTCAATTATTGAAAACTATCAAACATTTGAGTGAAATGTAAAAATTCCTGAAGTTTTAGTTCCATTTATGGGAGGAAAAACTGAAATTTAATCAATTAAATTTTTCATAAAAAAGACTATTTTTTCTTAAGGTTATCTTTAGGTTGATTATGCGAAAACTCGTATAAAAAAATAGTACAAAAATTGTTTGAAAAAGTAGACTTTTTAACTAAAATGTTAAAAAGTCTTTTTGTTTTACTTCCTCAACTGAAAATACTCATATGAAATATACTAAATTTCAAAGATATTTATCGTTTATCACTCTATTTTTCTTTTTGTTTTCAATAACAATACATTTTCCTCTTCCAAATGTAAGTGTATTTGCAGATGATAACGAACAAAAAAATTTAGTTTCAATTATTGTTGAGGAAAATACCTATAAATTAATTGCGGGATGACTCAATACGTATGCAGAAAATATTTCAAAAGCTTTAGGAAACACTCAAGTAGTTATTTTTCCCACACCTTTTACGACTCCAGCATATGATATTGCATCATTAAACGAATCTTTATATAATCAAGGATTAGAAAAATTTTGAAAATCTAAAAATGGAAAACTTATAGGGACTGTGTTAGTCGGGAAGTTAGATATTCCAATTGTGTATGAAAATACTGATTCACAAAAATCTATAGTACCGTATGTAGATTTTGATGATAAATTTTTTACCTATAATCATCAAACTGCAAGATTTGAAAAAAACGAAAAAAATAAAAAATGAATTTGAGCAGAAATTTGGCACGGTGTTATAAGTCCGAATCAATGAGATAATCCAGAAGATGATGTTGAATTACTCAATGAATATTTTGCAAAAAATAATGATTTTTATACTGGGCAATGAGAATTTAGTTCTGATAAAATTTTACTTAACGGTAACCAGGATGATAATTTAGATGATGATTATCAACCATATGTATTTTATTTTGATCAACTCAGAGAATTTCAAGCGAGTAGTTTAGAAAATTACAATGCCTACAATACTTTTTTAAATCATAAAGAAGATATTGTTTATCAAAGATATACAAAAAAATTAGCAGAAATAATTCAAAAAGAAGTTCTTGGTTCACATGAAGAAAGTGTAGAGGATTTAGGAGAAATTTTTTGAGATGAATTTTCAGGTGATAAATTACTACAATCAGCTGAGTTGGATTCTGCAGTACCAGATATTCAAACAAGACATATTATAAATAAAACAACTAAAAAGTTTGTAGAAATATTTTCAAAATGATCTATCTGAGAATTGAGAAAAAATGTCTATAATGCAGGTAGATACAATTACAATGGAAATGATGTAAATGTAGATTTTATACCATATTTGGTAACTCTATTAGATTCTGTAAATGATGAAATAGTAAAAGAAGCTATTGTCGATTTAGAAAAAAAGATAGACGAAAAAGTAGAAACACAATTACAAAAAGATATTTATATTCCATATAAAATAGAAGAGTCTAAAAGTAGATATGGTAGATCTTATACAGACGTATATGTAAATCTACTATACGGTAAATCTCCTCAAACTATTACAAACGTTTCACAATGTAGTCCATATTATGGTCAATCATGATCTGGACAATTAGTTTTTGCCAATAGAGGTCTCAATACTCAAAATATTGATATTGATATGAATTTTCTTTCTCAATTAGATGAGTCTCTGGATTCAACGAGATGTTTAGCAAATGTCCAAAATGGACTCACTACATCTAATATTTATGGTGGAAATACTCCAATAAATATTGATGCAGATAAAACAAGTGACAATGGATTGACGCTTGATTCTAATAATAAAAATAATTCATTAGTAGAAATTTCAGATCTAAAATGATCAAGTCTTACTACTGCTGCTTTTGATGCTCCAAGTTATTCTCAATGTCTACAATCAAATTATTATTCTTATACACTTCATGAAGTAGATGATAGATTCTCTAGTCCAGATGTATATTATCAACTTCCTGCTTTAGGAAAACTTCCAAACAAAGGTCAATTTGATTGTAGAGTGAGTCCAAGAAAAATCTCTGACTCGAATACATATGAATCACTCAGTGCTCGTGGTTTATGTACTGGTACAACTTGTGTGGATGGTAAAAAAAGATATTATTTCAAAAAAATATCTTCAGCATATCAACATAAACAACCAACTCTCGAAACTATTAAACAACAAATTCAATATGGTTTAACACCAAACTTGCCAGTTGATGAAAACAGATATGTTGATTTTAAAAATACTTCGGATGAATACCAAAAAATAGAATATCCTGCTTTATATAGATTTCCATTTAATGAAGATGATCAAGATAGTTGAGAGTATTCTATCAAACAAGTAGATGATGCATTAAAAAATTATTTTGTCAGTAATGAAGAAAAATTTTGAGATATAAATCTGTATGATTATTTACAATCTAAACCAGAGAAAACACTTATTGTTGGTGAAGATGAAAGAATTTTAAAATATTATGACTCTCTTGTTTTTGCTGTTTATTGGTCAAACTTAAATTCTGCTTCTGCAAAATATCAATTCATTTTAGAAAATTATTTATGAGATGAATTTCAAGCGACTGATGATTCAGAACAAGAAACATATTTTCATCTTCCAAAATCTAAAAAACAATATGAAATAGCATATATGTGAGCTCCATGAGATGGGAAATCTATGCACGTTCAGCTTAACCCTGAAGCAAAATGAGAAAATCCTTATGCAGATATTATTCAAAAAAATGCTGCTTTGCAGTCTGAATTATTATGAAAAAATATCTGATCTTCTCAAGAAAATCAATACGATAATAATTTTAAATGTGCTCCACCAGAATGAGTACCAATTTTTGAATGGCTTCCTGCTGTAGTTTGTTGGATTGATGATGTATTACCACCAACTATAAGTGTTTCTGATAGTACTTGTGGTACGACAGTTTCTCTGCTGACTCAAGATCAACAAGATTTCTTAGCTCAATGTAATTGAGACGAAGATAAAAACGGGGTAAATGACTGTTTGGAAAATTCTTTAGAATCCGGAGAAATAAAAATTAGTTCAGAAAATTCAAGCTACTATATAAATCAACCAGGTAAACTTCATGTTCAACTATTAGATTCAAATGATAATCCAATTGTCTATAATAATTCGAGTGAAGTAAATTTCAAACTCGTAAAAGTCGAAATTCCAAAAGATGAAAATATAGAATTTACTTCATCAAATACATCTGTTATTTATTCGTGAGGTGATATAAATAAAGAAGTAAAAAAATATATTTCTTTTACTCCGACAACTCAAAGAGTAAATAAATGATCAGCACAAAGTATTTTTGCTACAACTTGAAATGAAGCAAACTATTATTTCCAAGCTGAGGTAAATCTCAAAGATGATAAAAATGCAGAAGTTGTACTAAAAAACTCTGAAGTTATCAAAGTGGAAGTGAGGGCAGATAAAATGTATACAAGTGTTTCTACATTACAAAAAAATAATCAATGAGATATTCAAAATAATTTATCTGATGAAAATATTGTAGTACATAACGATTCACAAATTTTTCTTATTGATTCTCAAAGAGCAAATATTGATGAGCTTAAAAATATAATTTATTCTGAAAATAATATAGAAAATAAAACTATTATTAATTTAGAACAAAAAAATAAAAATTGAGTACAAAGAAATATTTTGTACCCAATTACTGTTAAAGCTATCAATTCTAGACAAGAATTAATATTTGAAGAAATATTTGAATATAATAATTTTGATCGTTTTGCTCAGCTTCCAGGTATAACTCAAGCATGAGAAATTACATTTGAAATAATAGACAATAGTGGACAAAAAATAGAAACAAAATTATTTTTCCAACCAGATGTTGCTTCAAAAATTGAGACTAAAATAGGTTCAAATATACTTGAATCAAATGGAGCTGTTACTACAAATGTAATAACTGTATTAGATAAATTTTGAAATCCATTAGTATGAGAAAGACTCACTATTGAATCTTCTATTGAATGAAATTCTATTGGTTTTGTTTCATCAAATACTGATACTCTTACAGCTAATGTGATAGAATGATATCAACTATTACGTTTAGAGTCTCTCAATAAAACTGGTATTTCAAATCTAAATATAGTCGTTAGAGATGATGGAAATAAAAAATTATTAGAAACTACTCAACAAATCAGAGTTGTAAATACTATTGATATTTCAGTTTCAAAACCTGAAATGAAAGTTTGATGAAATACTTATACTCTTAATATAAAAGTTTGAGACTCAAGTGCGTTTGAAAACTTTAATTCTCGTGTGTATTTCAATATTTCAGATATTTATGCTACAACATCTCAACCTTATTTTGATATTGTAAATGGGAAAGCTTCTATTGATTTAGTTACTTCTACATTGGCAAATAAAAGTGTTCCTATTGAAATTCAAATTGAATGATTAAAAACAATATTTACGGACGAAGTAGAAATTTTACACGAAGAACCAAAATATTTACAATTAGGATCATCAGGTGAATGAATAGAGGCAAACTGACAAGCAACACAAATACAAGCTTTTATCAAAGATGAATTTTGAAATATTGCCTATAGTCTCAATTCTGGAAATGTGAACATGGAAGTAGCTGAAGATTTTCAAAAATTTCTATCTCCAAGTAATGCTCAAATTACAGAAGGGATTGCACTATTAGAACCAGAAACTTCTTCTACACCTTGAATAGCGTATTATAAAGTTTCGTACTGAGATATGGAAGCTGCTGGTATGATTCAAACTTATTTTCATTGGAATGGTGAAAGTATTTCAAATGGTGAATATAATGCATTATATACTACACTTCTATGATCTTCATATGCTGATATCACACAAAAAAATTATCTCGCAAAAGATTTATTATTTAACAGAGATAATCGTTCACTTGCTGTAACTGGATTATTAAATAGTCCAATTTGATACTCAGATGTAGTTAAAGTTGAACATGGTTGATCTGTAAGAAATGTTTCTGATCAACAAGATTTATCTACTGATATTGTTTTATCACCAGAAATTGAATCTGGAAAATTTATTATAAATGTGAGAAATGTTGCTATGTGAGATTATATAGCAAAAATAACTCCAAACTTTATTGATACAGCAGAATTATTTTTATGTAATGCAACTAATTGAGATTTTTCTACTTGTTTAGATCAAGAAGAAAACTCTATTATATTGCAGTCACAAAATAATGAAATAGAAGTTTTTAAAGATAATACATCATTATTTTTAGAAAATAAATATGGAGAAAAAATATTCCAGGTTGATGAAAATGGAGTTATGCAATCTTCACCATGAATATATTTTGATATTGTCGATAATGGACAAAAATATTTACATGTAAATATAACATCTACTCAATGAATTTTAGGTTCATTTGCTTACGTATTTAAAGATTCTAAAGTAATCACAACACGTATGAGTCAATCAAGAGTTGATGATATTCAAAATAATATATTGATAGAATTATCAGATGAATTATATGCAGCACGTAATGAATACTGAGATAGAAATTATAATAAAGTAATTTATTATAACGATCCATTTGAAAGTAAAAGATGATGAAGTTCTATGTGAGATGGAGGTTTCCAATGATATGAAAGTTTTCATGAAGAAACTTGAATCGGTTGGGGATGATCAAATAAAACTTTATTAAGTTTTGCAGCTGGTGAATCAGTTTGAAATTCATCAAAACCGTATCAATCTCTCTGAGTTGTAAATCTATGAGATCCAGTTTTACAACTCAAAAAAATTCAAAGAGAATTACCTAAAGCTCCAGATGATGTAATGCGTGATTATGACTCTACTATTGGGAAATTAATTTCAGATGATCCAAATATGGAACATTTTCAATTATTTGATTACAACAATGATGATAAAACTGATGTTTTAATTATTGGTCGTGATAAATATATGAATGTTTTAGAAAATATATGAAATTCGAAAAACATTTCTTTTAACAGAGGAAGTATTTGAAATATTTTTGATCTTTGAAATCCACAACATGTTGTTGCAGGAGATTTTTGAGGTGATTGATATGATGATATATTTTTTGTAAATGATCAAGGGGAACCTTTTATGTTATCCAATGTTCAATGAGACTTCCAACGAGGTAGTTTATTGTTACAATTTGGAAAACTTGATGGAGTACAAGAAATAAAAGTAATGGATATGGATAATGATAATTTTGATGATATTATTATATTGGATAAATTATGAAAAATTATTATCTATTACGGGTGAGTAGCTCAATCAAAAGAATTATTATGATTTTCAAAAAATTGAGGAATTGATATTGTAGACGAAAATATACAAGCACAATTATCAGTTGTAGAAAATAAATTAATTATAACTCCTAAATTTGATGAAGTAAAATATGATGTTTGAAGTATTTATCCTACGGCTGGACAAAAAATAAATCTAGGATTTTGCAGTTCATTAAATAGCTGTAGTTTCAATAATTCTACATATTTCGGTTTAGAAAATCTTACAGATGAATTTTCATCAAAACAAACAGATAATGAAATAAATATTTATTCAAATGATTCAATTATTTTTTGAATAGATGAAAATGCTCAATTTACTAAAAGCCATAATACAACGTTTAAAATAATAAATGATAGCTCTACAAATGGTTTAGAGTTTGAAATTTACTATAAAAATATTTATGTAACTAAATGAGTATATCATTTTGATACTATCATTACTCAACATGATAAAATTTATGAATTAGAACAAACAGAAAATTTAAATAATATTTTTGTAATTGATGGAGATAATAATTTTGAAATAACAAAAAAGCCTTCTAATGGTTGGTTGCTGAGTTATAATGATAATTTACCAGTTTTTGATAAAAAAATAATTGCTCAAGTAGAATTACCTGATATTACAAATTCAACTCGTAGTGATAACGGTGCTTTATATTTTGAATGATTACCAGCGCCTCAAGAGACAGGTGATATGTCAGATTTCATATTAGAATCTGAAGAATTTATGGATGCGATTAAACAAAATGTTGATGAACTTGCAAATAAACCAGGTGAAAAGGTAAATACAAGTGGTTTAACAAATCTTATCTATACACCTGTAGCCTATCAAAAATGAGCTTGAGCGTGAGGTTCACAATGAATTATTGATTCTGTATTTGAAAATGACCAAGTAGATACGTGATGAGCAAAAGGTTCTTTAGAACAACTTATTTGAGAAAGAGATGTATATCTTTCGTATCCAGAAACGACAAAACAAAGTTCAACTACAAATTTTATTCGTAGTGAATATGCTCAATCTGTGTGAGTTGATGTAATAAAAAATTATAACGGCTCTATTTATAATTCTACATTAAATTTTGATGTTACTATAACAAACAATTCTGGAAAAAATTTATCAGGATTTACTTATGTTGAAAGTATATTAAATCCATTTATGTTTGATAGTTCAACATTAGAAATATCTAATCCTCAAGCAAATGTGAGTTTTGATACTCCTGGGTTTGATTTTATGATACATGCTCCAGAATTAAAAAATTGAGAAATATTAAATATTTCTGCTACTTTATGAGTTCCTGAAATAAATTTATGAACTCTAGAATTATGATATTATGAAACAGATGTTGATGGTGTTATAGATGATAATTTTTGAGATATAATTTATAAACCAAGTAATCAAAGTTGTTCTCAATCAGTTCAAGCGTTTTATTCTTGTGAAACAAAAGATGCAGGTTTAATTACAAGAAATGATTGTGTAGAATTTTGAGAAGATAGATATTATTCAAAAGCTCAAGAAAAAATACCTTCTTGTGATGAAGAAAAAATTGAACTTCCTGAAGAAGTAAATACACCTACTGATTCAGATGGAAATGGTATACCTGACTATATCGAAGAATTATCTTCTTGAAATAATCAAGCAATAGAAGATTATTCAAAAGAAGCTTTAGAAAATATTCAAAAAGATAGTGACAATGATGGTGTTCCAGATTATGAAGATGATACAAACTCAGATAAAGATTTATTATCAAATTTAAGTGAAATTAATGAAAATATTGATCATGTGGTCACATGAGTAGATAATATCATTCAATGACTCAGTTGTGGTTTTGGTTGAGGAGGTTGTATTGCAACTCCACTTAATTGGGCTCCTTTAGCTCCAGGTTGAGATCCTACTTTATTTGGTTCACCAATATGAGATGGATTAAAAATAGATGAATGACTTCCTATATTTTCTGCTTTAACATGGATGCAGTATGGTCCAATATGTGGACCAGCTGTTTGGCCAATAAGTCCATTAAGTGAATGATGTTCTGGTCAATGAGCCTGAGGTCAATTATGAATTGATAGTCCATCAAATTTTTTCCGTTTATTTGTAACTCCTACATTAACATGATGAATGTGAGTTGCTGCATGTTTTGGGTGACCAGCAAGAGTGGCAGGATATTCAAATATGCCATGATTACATCCACTTATGCCAGGATGAAATTGTATTGTTACAGCTATGCCATTAGCAAGTTGTTCGAGTGATGGTTCTAATTGAGATCCATCATCTGTATGATTTTCTCAATGAAATACAGGATGAACGCAAATATTTAATGCAAATTGTGGTTCAAATGAAAATCAAGTGTTAGAACTGGATGAAGAATTGGTAAAAGAATATATGAACTATCAAAAAACATGAGTAAAATCACAAAAATTTGAAGAACTATTCAAAAAATCTTTTACTCAATTATCTCAACCAAACTCATTAAATTCTTCAAGTGCGTTTAATAGACCACTTATAGAAATTTGAGGACAATCTCTTGATGATCAATTAGAGGTGAGTGTAGATTTTTCTTCAATGAAATCTTGAAATTTTGAAGATATTATTCAAGTAAAAAATAGAAGAATATCAGCATTTCCTGATTTCCTTATGTGATGGGTGACTCGTCAAATAGAAGAAATTGTTACGAAACTCACAGATTTTCCGACGGTATTTATTATACTTCCAGACTTTTCTTGAGTATTAGACTTTGGAGAAGCGAAATCTGAAGATATGAATGATATTATTTCTGCTGATGAAAATTTATCTCGTTTAGTATGATCTGAAAATATTAATTCTGCAAATTCTGGAATCAAAGAAGCTTATACATTTTTAGCAAATATTCCGTTAGTTAAATTAGAACAAGAAAATATTTCCATTGATGTACCTTGGATTTCGGGAACTGAATTAGATGCTACGAAAGAAAAATGGTGAGCTACTGTTGATCAACGGTCAGCAGAACTTGATAGAGCTAAAAAAGCATGGTCATTTTGAATGGCTTGTGATCCTTGAAATACAAAATGTGAAGAAGAAAATGATATTGCTAATAATTATGTAGTGAGAGTTGAATCATTGATTTGATCACTCGAACAAAATTTAGAAGTTATAGAATCATATAAATCACTTCCAAAAGATTTAGGAAACTTAGTGAGAAAAAAAGAAGATTATTTAGAACAAATTCTTTGTAATGTAGAAGCTATTTCAGAAATTTTAGGTTGATGGATTGGAAGAAATGGAGAAAGATTTAAAGCTTGGGTAGAATTATATATTCTTATAAAAGCTATACTAAAATCTTGGCAATTACTTATAGATGTATTTGTAGATTATGAAGCGCAGTGTCATGAATGTAAAAATGAAAGATGAGATTTGATGACATTTATTTGGAAATTAATTTCTGCCGTGATTCCAGATATTCCAGTGATTCAATTTCCTAAATGGCCAGATATTATTATTGATTTACATAATATTCGTGCATGACTTACTATTTCTCTTCCAGAGTTTAGTTTTGGAACTCGTCCTATGGTTCTGCCAAATTTACCAAATTTATATCTTCCAGATACTCCAAATCTAGCTATAAATTTACCAGAACTGCCAGTTTTACCGAGAATTACAATTCCAGAATTACCAGACTTACCAGGGTTACCAACAGTGGAATTACCAAATTTACCACCACCACCAACTCTGCCTAAAATGTTTGCTCAACTCGAAGGAATATTAGAAATACTAAAAGCGATTACAAAAGCTATGTGTATTTTAAAAACTTCGCCATTTGTTCCAGAATGGAGAGCAGGGGATCAAATTGCTTTTCTTACAGAAAGACAATGATATCTTCCAATGGATTTCTTGGATATTTCACTTCCTCAATTTTCATTTCCATTTGTGGATGCTATTGAAGTAACAAGTTATGTGAATTTAGAGTTTGAAACAGATTTTGTTACTCAACTTGCTCGTCAAGTGACTATGCCACTGACTACTTTTAGTAATGATTTCACACAAATACTGAATCTAGGAGTGAATGATTTAGATTTTAGAAACATACCAGCTCAAGTAGAAATAAATGTCTGATCTGATGGAGTAGAATGACAAGTTGGTTTAGATAATAAAAATATCTATAATTTTGTTAGTTATATTGCCGGAGGTATTTCTCAATGAGTAAATTATTTAGATACGCAAAAAGAAGTAACGGTAAGTAATGGAGAATTTAAACAATTAGTTGCAAATTCTTTAAGTTGAGAAACGTTTGCAGCACATCCAAAATATGGAGAGTTTAAAAATCTCTGGGATGAAGTTTTTGAATATAATTATGAAGCTGAAGATGTATTTATTGCAGATCTACAAAAAAATAATTTTGAAAAATTTGATACTTTAGAAAATATTTTACATACAGAAATTTTGAGAAATAAAGAATTTATGAAAAATTTAGATGAACATCTAAAACCTTCATTTATTCAAAAAGTTTCAGAAAAAAATAATTCACAAGTAGATGTTTATAATCAACAATTAGAAAAATTTAACCAAAAATTTTATGATTCTGTTGTAGAGTTAACTGATAATAAACCGGATCCAAAAGTTGAAGAACTTAAAAAATCTGGTGAACAACTCACGAAAAGAGTTTCAACTCCTCTGCAAGCTTATAGTCAATATCTCAATGAAACACCAATGTTTGCAAACCAAAATGCAGGTTGAGCTTCAGCTTCTGCATCGAATAAGTGTTATGCACAAACTCAAAGCGAGTATAGATATGAATATAAAGGATTATATGCAGTCCAAGAGCATCAAGATAAAAGTTATTCTTATAATTTATTTGATTATAAAGATGAACTTGATGGAAATGAAATCATTAAAACAAATGATTTTGACAATGATGGAGATGACGATTATATAATTGAATATAGATGAAAAATATATCTCAAAGAAAATTTATCAACACAAAAAAATATTTCTAAAGATTATGAAGTACTCACTATTTGATCTTCAAGTAATGTATTTTATAACTCTGATATATATTATTGAGCTGTAGAAAATTTTAGAGAATGAAACATTGATAGTAACAAAATAAATGCAAAATTTGATGCTTCAACTCAAGCAGGTATATTAAATTACAGAATGACTCTAAATAATAAAATTGATAGATCAGATTCAACAGATGCAATAGTAGATGCTTTTAGTAATATAGATTCTCAAACGCTAGAAGTTGAAAATGAAATATTTAGTACTCATAAAAATCTTGCTGTTATAAAAAACCTCGGACACTTAAAATACATTGAACTAACAACAAAAGAAATGAAAAATATCAAAGATGATATTAAAAATGGAAATGTTGTTTCTCTTTCAAAAGCTACTAAAATTTATGCTTGAGATAGTACTTCACGTATTTGATATGTGACTGAAAATAACAATGAAATACAAAATTTATTTATTCCTAAACATTCTCATATTGTTTTAAAAGAATCAATAAAAATTGTTGAAATCACACAAGCAGCATATATTCAATGAAGATATAATATAACTCTTAAATCAGAAGAGATTAGAGGGTACAGATGACTTCCAATATTTGATGGAGCATATATGAATTATGTATGAAAAAATATTACTCCACCAAGAGGAAATACGTATATTGATATTCAATATTTTGATTGAACTCAAGCTTTAGTTAATTTTAATTTCATCGATGAATATTGGTTATATGATTTATGAAATTCACAAACTGATTTTGCTATTACTTTGAGTACAAAAAATGATTTTAAATATGCTTATATTCAAACATTTAAGGAATCAATATTTTCTAGTGCTTCGAATCAAATTGTATTATCACCACAAATTCAAGCAGATAGTTATGCTCCGGTGTTTTATATGTGAGAATTAAAAATTCCTGTATATCAATCCAGAATAGTAGATCTCACAGATTTAGTATACGAAGATAGTTGATTAGCCGGAATAAAGGATATTGTAATAGATATGAATCCTGAGGATGAAAATACAAATGAAATTATTCCAGACTATAAAATAATTCATACAAATGAAACACTCAAGGTAGTATTTTGACCATATGATACACTTTTTAGTAGAGATATTTCTTTTGAATTTACTGATGTAAATGGAAATGTTTCGAATTATATGATTCCGTTTGAAGTTTATGCACCTAATCCAGAAATTCAGTGAGTGGATAGAAAATCTATTTATGGTCAAATCGATGAAGATTTATCTCAACAACCAGTAAGTTTTTATCGTTATAGATCGTGAGAAGTTTCTAAATTAGAATGACTCGATGGACAAGAATTTGCTTGGACGGATGTATGAAATTATAATCTAGATTTATGAAATCAGACTTCTTGATTAGAAGTTATGTATGGAAATACTTTGATAGCATTTATTAATGAAATAACTGGTTTGATTGAGAAAAAAGATTTTTCTGCGAGCATTAAAGTTCTTTCATCAAATGATAGTCAAAATGATAATTATTATCCAAAAATAGAAATAATAAAAAATGGTCAAACGCTTTATTATCAATATCTAGAAATGAAAAATGCTGATATTGAAATAGTTGAAAATTTTACAAATGTATCAGATGGAAATATCTGAGTAAAATTTTTAAATACAGCAAAATATAGTTACCAACTTATTCCAAATACTTTGGACTATAATCCAGGATCATTAGTGATTTATGATTCTTCTGATGAACAAAAACAACCATTGTTTGTTGTTTTCCCAGATGGTAGAATCCAAACACTTAACAGTAATTATGTATTAGAATACGATAGTTATGAAAATTTTATTAAAATTCGTTTAGTTGACGCTCGTAATAATATAAATATTGCTGAGCTAATCTACGCATTAAATGGATGATATATTATAGAATAAAAAAAAGTTTCCCGGGAATATTCCCGGGAAACTTTTTTTTATTATTTCATTCTGTAGTTTAATTCATAATAACTACGAACTAAAAGATATTTTACCAAAATATCTTTTTTACTTAGATAATCTTGATTTTTATTTTCCATGTATTTGGCTGTGAGAGAATAGAGATTTTGTAAAGTTTCTCTATCTTTTTTGAGTAATGCATTGATAAATATTTTATCAATTTTTGTATGAATATTATTTCCATAAAATACTAAAACTTCATAACGAGTTACTACTAGTTCTTTTTCTAATGCATTTTGATCAATACTCTCAGCATAACTTTGAGAGGTGAATAATATTCCAAAAATGAGAAATAATGTTATAATTATTTTTTTCATAGAATGTATTTTAAAAATTATATAAATATATATTACAATATATTAAAAAATTAGCAAGAAAAAAATATGAGCCTCGGCTCATATTTTTTAATATAATAATTCATTTAATGGAGCAATTTTTTCTGGTTTTTGAATATCTTGAGGAGCATATTTAATAGTTCCTGTATTTTCAAAATTTATTTCTGCTGCTTTTGATTCTCATAAAAATACTTCTAAAAACATTTTTATATCAGTTTTATTATTTGTATAATCAAAGATTACATCATAATTTATAACTGGTGTTCCATCGTTGAGAGAATTATCATAATTTTCCCAATTGTTGATATTATGAATAAAAATACCTTCATTTTTTAATAGGCTTAATCCAGCTCAAACTTCATATCTATCATCATCTATTCAGTCATCTTGAGTTAATTTATCTTCCCAAGAACCAACTTTTTCTAAACAAGTAGAAACACTATAAATTTGATTTTCAATATCATTTTGATCATCAGCTACTTCGTATTTTATTCCATATTTACATCCATCAATTATTTTTCCTGAAAATTCATCTTTTGGTAGAGTATGTAAATACATAGAAGTTTTTTCTTCAAATTCTTCATAACTTGGGTATTGTGCATTATCTTGATATGATTGTTCTAAAGCAGCTTGTACTGCTCTGACATTATTTATTCTGCTACTATTTCTTGATTTTTTTATTTGAGAATTAATATTAAGAGATTCATTTAATGTGAAAACATTTTTAATATCTCCAGTTTTTCCAGAATATTTTCCGTTTGTTTCTACTTGAAGCATTAATTCTTCGTCCATATTTTTGATAAACATTTGTCCATTTATATTACCATTTGAAATTTCATATTGTGTTTCAAAAAGTGTAACTATATCACCATAATTAATTCTTTCCCATGTTTGGTAATCGTAATCATATGGTTGAGTAGTAAGTTTTGAATCTAAGTCCATTTCATAAAAATAGTGGTCATCTGAATTATATTTACTATCAAAATTGAGTGTAAATGTTGTATCTGAATATTCTTCATATACGTCAATATTTAAAGCAATTTGTGGAAGGTCAAATATAAAATCACCTCCTAAGATTTCATTTTGTTCATAAGTGTATGAAAAATCTCAATTCATAGATTCTAAATCATTTGAATAATCCATTTCTCATTGAATATTCATTTTAAATTCTCATTTTACTTCTTTTCCTATGATTTCCCAGTTGTCATCATATGTATCTGAAATTTCTTGTACACTGAAATTTCCTGAAAATTTTCTATTATTGAGAGTAAAATTACTAGAAATAATTTCATATTCTCATGAAGATTTTGCATTAAAATCTATAGTTTCAAAATCATTTTTTCTGTCGAGAGTAGAGTTAAATTCTGCATTAAAATTTAAATCTTTTACACTAAAAACAGCATTTAAATAATTATTTTTTTCGTATTCTAAACTGATTGTATCTCAAGGATATTCTTCTTGATTTGGTTCGAGTAATAGATTTGCTGAAACAATTTCTTGATTATCAAACTCAATATTCATTTCAAATGTTTCTATACCTTCAAATTCAAAAGCTTCTAATGCTAAAGTATTTGTGTCTTCAATTTTGAGTGTTAATTCTCAAATTGCTAAAAAGCCTTTTAATAGATCATCATATTGAGATTCACTACAAGTTTTTCCAGCAAATGGATCAAATACTCCAGAAAGTGATTTTATAGAATCACAAGCATATTTTGTTGGAATTATAAAATGTGTATTATCAATTTTTTTATAACTAGTAAATAGTGATTTTTCTGCAGATTTTTCTAAATCAGCAAAAACTTTTTGACTGTTAATATTTCATAACATTTCATAAACTTGTTGTGTTTGAGGATCTGAGATTTCAAGATATTTATTTTCTTGTGCTAATGATTTTGCTCTTTGTACAAATGCTTCAATCATTTCGTTTTCTTGAGAAGTTGTGATTTCTAAGTCTTCTAAAAGTGCATAAAATCAACCATCTTTTTGAATCAAGTCAATTGAAGTTGAGATTTGTTCTTTTATAGCTTGAGTATCTCATTTTTCAATAGAATTAAAAATAGCTTCTAACTCTCATGTAATTTTTGAATCTAAAAATGAATTTTTGATTGAATAATTTTCTAAATCTAATTCTCCAAAATATTTTCCAATTACTTCATTATCAATATCGTAATCAATATTTACATCTCATTTTGCTTCATAGTTTGATTGATATTCAACATATTCTTCCATTTCTCAGTAGAGTAACTGAAAATCTTCGAGAGTAGATTTTTGAATATCTACAAAAATATCTTCAACTTCTTGTTTTTCACTTTGTGAAATATCAGAATTTTTTACTTCATTAATAATATTATCAATTTTTGTATCAATGGCATCTAATTTTTTTTCTGCAGATAAAAATATTTGATACTCAAGTGATGCATGTAAATAGTCTAATAAAACAAGCGTTTTTTGTTCTTTAGCCGAAATACTATTTTTTTGCTCTATTGAAGCAATAATATTTTCAACTTTTTGTTCAACCTGTTTGATTTTTGTTTCATCATCTTTGAGTTCTTGTACGATAGTATCTATAGATTTAGAATAACTTCTTCATTTTATAACTTTATGTAAAGCCGAACGAGACATTATTTTTTCTTTTGCTAAATACTCTTTTTCACTAAATCCAAAAGCTGTTAAACTTTGGCTTATTAAAAGAGTAAAAATAGATATACTACAAATTATTTTTTTCAAAATATTCATATAAAAAAAGTGGTTAAAAATAAATTTACCACTTCAGTGTAATCATAGATTTTTTTAGAGCAAATTTTTTTCAAAAAAATATTTGCATTAATAATTATTTATTTACTAATAATTATTTTCTTTGGTGTACAAAATATTTACCATTATGTTTTGCAAACATGACTCATAAAATTAAGAATAGAGCATATGTTAGATGAGTAGATTCAAAAATATGTAAGAAAACATTCATAACTAATACAGCAATAAATCAAACCATTAATAATTTAGAATCTTTATATAATCTCCATAAAATATTAAGTAAAATTAATATAAATAATGAAAAATATATAAATCCTCACTCAGTTAATTGTTGAATAAACCAGCTTTCTGGAATATAATATGCTTCATCTTCGACAGAAATATCACCTTCATGGACACTTCTAAAAGCTGGGCCAGAAGTTGCTAATCCTGAACCAAATGGTTTTTCTAGAAATCTATCAACTCAAATTTCCATTCTTTCCATATGTCCAGCTGTAGATCATGGACGAACCACTGCGTAAAATAATTTTTCTTGAAATACCACTCATAAAACACCAAAAAATATTATACATCCTGCGACAATTGGTAAAATATATTTTCTTACTCTATAATAAATATATTTAATATTGAGTAAAAATAAACTCACTCAAGCTACTCAAATACCAAGTAAAGCAGAACGTGAATAGGTAAGTAGTACTAACCAAAACATAAATATTATGAATAATACGTTGTGAAATTGGAATTTATTTTTTTGAATATGTAACATTAATGTTGTGTAAACTATCAAGAAATATCACATTGCATTCGGTCATTCTAAAATTCATTGAAAACGTTTTATACCAGATCTTTCTAAACCATGATGCGTCGGAACAGCAGTTTGTGTTGTTGAATAAGCTCCATAATCAGTAAAACCAAAGAAAATTAATCTATCTTCACCAAATACAAATTTTACCAAAAATCATAAAAATATTGAAGCACTGGCTGAAATTAAAAAATATTTAATTAATTTTTCTGCAGTCACTTGTAAAAATTCTGCAGAATGTTTATAAATTAATAATATTCCTAAAAAGAAAAAATCATATCTTCCACCGTGTACAATATGCGAAATTCATAAACCATTTACCAGAGTAATCCCAATTCAGTAGACAAAATATGAAAGTACTAATATATCTAATACATCAAGTTTTGGTTTTATTTTTTTACGAATAAATTCAATTGCAGCGAGAATAACAAGCGCTACAATAAGTAATTCTTTTATAAAAAATCCAAAAAATGGAACTCAAAGTTTATATTCAAAAAATACTTTTATAAGTACATAAAAAGGCATTATGGCTATAAAAATAACAGTTCACCACGTAAATAAGTTCCAATTTTTCGCTGTATTCATCGTTTTTATTTAAGGTATATTTTTTTTATAATAAAAATAAAATCAAAAATGTAAACTATCTTTGATTTTATTTTTGACTTTTATTTTTTTCTGACTAAATTCTGCAGGCTATTTTTACACTTTATTATGGAATATAGTAAGTTGAAAAAATATGCAAATACAACTCGCATAGTTGTACTCCAACGTTTGAGCCTACATTTTGTAGGCTCTTTTTTTATGTAATTAATGTAAGAATATTTTTTCCAAAACTTTCGTCTGAAAATTTTTCTGCTTGATTTTGACAATTTTCTGGAGAATACACTCAAATAATATTATTTTGGTGAAATATTTTAAATTTTTCAACAAAATCATTTTCATTTTCATAAAATTCTCAAGTTTTTCCAGCTATGGATGTTTCTGTGACTCATCATTGATTGATTCAAAATACAGGTTTTCCAGCAGCCATAACTTCAACAGCAGCTATTCAAAAATCTTCTACTCATGAAAAAATTCATCATTTTGATTCACCAACTATTTTTTCTAATTCTTCACCTGATTTGTATCAAACAAATTCTATATTTTTAGATGTAGATAGTTGCATTAATTCTTTTTGCTGATTTCAGATTCAGATAATTTTTAATTTTTGTTCGGGCATTTTATTAAATGCTTTTATTATTGTATCAACTTTTTTCCATTCAGTCAGAGCTGAAATAGTGATATAATAATCTTGAGTTTCATATTTTTTTGCAGCGAGTTTAAATCTTTTTGTTTCAACAGGAGGATAAATTATATGATAATCATCACGCTTATAATATTTTTTTATTCTTTTTGCTGCAATGTCACTTGCAATAACAGGAATATCTACGCGCGAAGAAGCTGTGAAATCCCAGATTCTTGTTTTTAAGAAAAATTTATTGAGAAAAAATCATTTTATTCAACTATTCCATCAAATCATTTTTTTATATTCATTGGTTTGATGCCATAAATATCCAGATGGAGAATGATAGTAGACAATAAATTGTGTTTCAGGTTTTGTTATACATCCATGAGCAAAACTACTCGAACTACATAAAACCAGATCATATTCACTTAAATCAAGCTGTTCTACACTTTTTGCCATGAGATTAATAGACAATCTTTGTCTTTTTGTCCAAGAATATCTTTTTTGGCTTGGAAGGGAAAATACTTGCGGATGAATTTTTTCTTTTGGAAAATCTTTTTCTACTTTTTTTTCGTCATACATCAAAGTGAAAATATCAGCCTGAGGAAAGAGTCTCATAAATTCTTGAACTACTTTCTCAGCTCATCAGAGTTTTACTAACATTTCATGTACAATAGCTACTTTTTTAGGCATAATTTTTAGTTAAAAGTTTTTTACTTGTCTAAAATATAACAATATTTTGAAAAAAATAAATTTTATGATACTATTTTATGGAATTTAATTTAATTTTAAACAAAAAAAATGATTAAAAAATTATTTTTACTCACAATAATTTTCCTCGGAATATTTCAAATTTGAAATGTTTTTGCAGATACTGAAGCTACACAAAAAGAGTATCAAAATTCTGCTAAAGAATATAATAAATTAAAAACTCAATATAATAATAGGATAGAGGAGTTTGATAAACAAATTAAAAGATTAGAAAATGAATGAAATACTCAATCAACTGATTACCTTAAAAAAGAAAAAAAATCATATATTGATGCTGAATCAAAAAAATTAGAAACGGCTAAATCAACAATGAATACAAATTTAGAAGCTTTTAATGAAGAACGTAATAAAGAGTGTGAAGATTCTAAAAACTGTATAGATAAAGATACATTCATGTTTAATACAGGTTCTGGTTTTTGAATTTGACCATCTTTTGGTTGAAAATCTACGTCAGAGTGAGTAAATAATGTTTTTGGAACAGTGATTCAAAAATTAATGGTGGCACTTTGAGCTTTATCTGTACTGATTATGACTGTTTGAGGATGATATATTATCTTGTATCATGGCCAAGATGAACTTTTATCAAAAGGGAAGTCTATATTTATGTCTGGTGTGATTGCTCTAATCGTCGCATTAAGTTCATATATGATCGTAGGATTACTCAGATTTATTTTGTATAATACATAAAAAACAAATGAAATATATTTATACATTTTTAGCAACAGCATTATATTTTTTGCTGGCTAGTCATGCTTTTGCAGTAGATAGTTCTCCGAGAATTAATTGTTATGGACTTCCAGGATGTCCAGACGATAATAAAGCAATACCTTCTTCTCCTAATGTAAGTGAAAATTCTTTTACGCAAGCAATTGCAGATGCAATATCTTTTATTATGCCATACGTCGCAATTTTTGCAATTATTGCAGTGATGATTTCAGGTGTAATGTATTTGATTTCTGCCGGAGATGAAGATAAAGTAAATCGTGCAAAAAAATGGATTATTTGGTCACTTTTATGAGTGCTACTCTCTATAAGTTCTTGGTTTATAATTGCTACACTTTGACAGTTAAATTTTAACTCATCAGGTTCTTGAAATCCAGCCACTGAGTCTCCAAATTAATATTAATATAAAAATATGAAAAAAATTTTATTTTCACTTATTGCTTATCTATCAACTTTACAGATAGCTTTAGCTGAGCAACAAGCAAACTATTTAAAGGATATGCTTCCAAATTCTCAGGATGTTTTGGTAGACTGAGATAATGCGGATGATCAAATCGATAACTTTTTATTTTGGATAAGAGATTCAATCGATACATTATTACCGATTACCGCGATTGGAGTATTTCTTTTTGTTGGGATTCGTCTCGGATTGGCAAGATGAAATCCTGAAGAATTCAAAAAATCTTGGATGCAATTTATTTATGCTATTGTAGGTATTTTTGTGGTAAGTTTTGCTTGGGCTGCTGTGAAACTTGTAGCTGGAATTAATATATTTTAATATAAAAAAATGAAAAAATTATTTATATATTTTGCTATAATTATTGCTGGGTTTTGTTTTTTTTCACAAGAGATAACATTTGCAAATTGTTCGTATAATTCTTGAGCAACTGTGAATGCTAATGTAGACGAATGTTTTAATAATGGACAATCTACAGCTGTAAAAACAAATGACGCAAAAATAGAAACAGGATTTAAATCTATGATTAGCAATTGGGTAGAAAACATTGCATTAATTTTATGATTACTTTCAGTTGGTTCTTTGATTTACTGAGCACTCAGTATGACACTATCAACTTGAGATGATGAAAAAATTAAAAAATCAAAAGATATAGTTAAATGGTCAATTATCTGATTTATTGCTATTTTATCAGCCAGTACATTAGTATCTGTGGTAATTAATTTTATGTATAGAATTTGAAAAAATATTTAATATGAACAATAGAAATAGTCCATCACAGGTTTGATTATTTATCGCTATAACGATATTCTTTACTGGAGTAGTTTTTATTATAAAAAACTACTTTTTTATGACACTTCAGCCACAAATGGAAGAACAACTTATCGAAACAGATAAAACAATTGAAGAATATAAAGTAGATGAACCAGAAGATATTTTTGAAAAAGATGATGAAAAGGTCGCAATTATTTTAAAAGATTATTATGCTTCTGCTGCACCATTTATGTTTCATTATTTTCCAGATAATTTTGAAGAAATAGCTCAAGATTATTCAAAAATATTTTGAGATTTTCTTTCTTCAGATGCTATAAAAAAATCAGTTTTTGATCTCCATGTTCAAATTCATCAAAATAAATATGATGTGAGAGGGAAAATGAAAAATAAAAGTATAAAAATGTACGGTATAGAAGAACTCTCAAAAGAAGAATTTCTTGCCGTAGCAATTCATGAGTTTGCACACTTTGTAGACATTTATTATTTTCAAAAAAAAGTTATTCGAGATTTAAGCGAAAATTTTTATGGTATTTCTTGGGAATCAACTAAAGTGATGCAAGCTGGATTAAAGCAAAGTGATTTTGTTTCTTGATATGCAATGACCAATAAATATGAAGATTTTGCAGAAAGTTTTACATATTACGTTTTGCATAACAAAGATTTTTTACAAAAAGCTGAAAAATCAGAAATTCTTATGAAAAAATATAAATATTTTTGAGTATACTTTTTTAAAAAGGATGATTTCAAACAACAAGATTTTTCAATAGAAAATGAAGTTTTAGATTATTATCGGGATATAACAAAGATTCCTTTTGATATAGAAAATCTATTGCAGTATTTAAAAAAATGAATATAATTCGAAATGTCAGGAAGAAGATATCTTTACTCACATCGAAAAATATTCATTTTTTTTGTGATAAAATCTTTTCTTTCAATTACAAAATCATCAAAACATTTATAGGATTTATAAAGTTATTAAGCTCTTAATAGAGAGCTCTCTTTTGTATGTTTATAGAAAAATACTTGAAGTGAAAGTCATAAAAAAGGTTCAAAAAAATTATCACAAATAAACACACTTAATAACTTTTCAATTTTATAAAAAATATTTTTTAGAAATCGATAAGACTCAATCAATAAATGAATACTTCTTTTTCTAACGTAATATATTTGCGAAAAAATAAATATTTTTGATGTAATATTTTATATTAATAAAAATCAATGAAAAATGAAAGATTTTTTAGATGAATTAGACAGAGAATTAGAAATAACTCCAAATCAATGAGAAAATAATTCAAATACTCAAGAAACTCAATCAACTCCTACTCAAACAGCAGGTGTTGAAGTAATAAAACAAGAAAATAAAAATTCTGGGAACCAATCAAAACAAAGCAATAAAGCTCCTGCGAATAATAAAAAACCGGTTCATAATCATCCACAAAATAACCAAAAACAAAATAATAAAAATACTCAAAATAATAATAAAAAACCGGTTCATAATAACAGAAAAAAACCAAATAACTCTCATGGTGTAAAAGGGAAATTTGTTTCTGATTTTCCTGAAACTAAATTTTATTTACCATCTCTGAGAGAAGGGTACACAAGATTTATTCCAGTAGGTGGGAATAACGAAACGGGTGCAAAAAATATGGGAATGGTTCAATATGGTGATGATATTTTAATCGTAGATTGTGGTGTACAATTTGCTGACGCGGATATGTACGGTGTAAATTATTCAATTCCTGATGTATCATTTCTAACAAAATATAAAGACAATATTAAATGAATGTTATTAACGCATGCTCATTTAGATCATATTGGTTCTTTAAAACATATTTTACCTGCACTTGGAATGCCAGTAGTTTATGGGACAAAATTAACAGTAGGACTTGCTAAAAAAGCAATTTCAGAAGCTGGATTATTACCACATACAACTTTTATTGAAATAGATGCATGAAGCAGAGATAAATTTAAAGTTGGTCAATTTGATGTAGAATTTTTTAAAGTAAATCATTCAATTCCAGATTGTGCTGGTATATATATTGAATCTCCAGGTGGAGCAAAATTCGTTCATACAGGTGATTTTAAAATAGATTTTACTCCTGCAATCGATGAACCAGCTGATTTATCAAGAATTGGTGAAATTGGTTCTAGAGGAATTACAATGTTAATGTCAGATTCAACTGGTTCAGTAAGAAAAGGTTTTTCTAAATCTGAAAAAGATGTTGGAGAAGCATTAGAAGAAATTGTAAAACATCACCATAAAGGAAGACTTATAATTGCAGCATTTTCATCTTGGATTTCAAGAGTTCAACAACTCGTAGATATTTGTGATAAATATGATAAAACTATTTTTCTTTCTGGGAGATCTATGGTTGAAAATGTTCAAATTGCAAAAGATTTAGGATATTTAAAAATCAAACCAGGAATCATGAAAAAAATGACTCCAAAAGCTACTCAAGGAATTCCTCCACATAAACAAGTTATTATTACAACTGGTTCACAAGGAGAAGAATTTTCAGCACTTTCAAGAATGTCAGAATGAAGACATCCATCTATTGAAATAGTAAAAGAAGATACAGTTGTATTTTCTTCATCAACTGTTCCAGGGAATGAAAAATCAGTAATTGGAATTATTAACAAACTTATTAAATTAGGAGCAAAAGTAATTACAAAAGATGATAAAGAAGTACATACAGGTGGTCATGCATTTCAAGAAGAACAAAAAATAATGATTCAACTTATCAAACCTAAATATTTTATGCCAGTTTTTGGTGATTTATATTTTAGAACGGTTCATAAAGATACAGCTCTTACGGTTGGTATGAAAGAAGAAAATTGTTTACTTATTGATAACGGTGCAATTGTAGATTTTGCTCCAAATGGAAATATTTTTAGATCAAGAATCAAAGCTCCAATCCAAGAAATTATTATTGATGGGAATGGAATGGGAACTGCTGGTTCTCATGTAATTAAAGCCAGAGAAAAAATGATGAATTCTGGTACTTTAGTTATTGTTTACAAAATTGATAAAAAAACAAAAGCTATTCTTGGACATATAAAATTAGAAACAAGAGGTTTAGTATATTTAGATGAAGTAAGACCAATTCATAGAATGATTATAAAAAAATCAAGAGATATTTATGAAAATACGATTAAAGATGTTCCAGATATGGAAGAAAAAGATTTAATTAAAATCATTAGAACTGATTTAGAAAAATTTCTTTTACAAAAACTCGATAGAGAACCAATGATTATCCCAATGATTATGGAAGTGTAAAAAAAATATTTTTACAGTTTACAAAAGACAAAAACACATTAAAATGTTTTTGTCTTTTATTTTTTAGAGAAAATACTATGAAAAATTTATTAGTGATACTAACAATAGCTATTATTGGTTATTTTGCTTGGAATTATATGCAAGAACAAAAACAAATTGAAGATGCAAAACAAGAATTATGAGTAAATCAAGATGCAAACCAAAATGAAGATGATACACAAAATCAAACTCCAGATAAATGAGATAATTTAGTAGACTCTGAGTCATCTCAACAAGAAGAAGATCAAGAAAATTATCAACCTGTAGAAGAAGATTTACCAGATACTTTTACTATAAAATATCTTACAGAGAATGAATTTATCCAATTAAATCAGTTACAAGAATCAGATTTAGCAGATGGGAAAATAGAAATTTCAGGTAAAACTCTCGTAAATGTAGATTCTATTCGTGTAACTTTTGAAAATAAAGATTCAAGTTACCCAAACGATGATTATGTTTTAAATCAATTTTCTGCCTGAGATGATACATTTTTATATAGAGCATTTTCTCAATATCAAGTATTTGATTATGGTACAAATGTATATCAATTTATAGCAAAATCTTGAGACGAAGAATCGATCTTAGAACTAACTATTTATAATCCAGAAGAAAAACTCGATCAATTAGAAAATGTTAATACAATGGATATTGATATTTCAGGATTACCAAGTGATGCAAAATATGGGAATCCTGTAAAAGTTTCAGAATCAAGTGTAAGTTATTCTGATATACCTTGACTAGAAATTTCAGCTGTGAAAGATTTAGAGTTTGAATGTACAAATGAATATATTTTATCTCAAACAAACAGATTAAATATTGGTACAATTTGGTGGAATACATGTAGACCTAGTGAAAACGAAGGTTCAATTTCATATTTCGTATTGTCTATAGATGAATCTGGAGTATATAAATATGCAAAACATTATGTTTCAAATAACTATTATGGTATTTTAGAGTTAGAACAAGCAGATGTTTTAAAAACTTGGGAAACATTAGAAACTCAAGATGAAAAAAATAATTGGTTAAAAGAAAAAAATACTCAATTAAAAGCAATAAATGATGAGTTTACACTTGTTGAAGTTACAGATAATTTATTTAATGAAATAACAAAATAATTCATGAGAGTACTATTGAAAATTTCTGGTGAAGCATTAGCATGAAAACAATCTGGATGATTAGATTATGTAATGTTAGATGAAGTATGTGAAAAAATTACAAATCTCGTAAAAAAATGAATCGAAGTAGGATTGGTTGTATGAGCTGGAAATTTTATTCGCGGGAGCGAGATAGAAAAAATTAACATTGATAGATGTAATGGAGATAATATGGGTATGTTGGCTATTAACATTAATGCGATTGCTCTGAGTGATGTATTAAATAGAAAATGAATTCATACTAAAATTTTAAATTCTTTTTGAATTGATGGAATCGCAGATAGATTTAATAAACATAAAGCTATTAAAGATCTTCAATCTTGAAAAGTTATTATATTTGCAGGTTGAACATGAAATCCTTATTTTACTACTGATACTGCAGGAGTATTAAGAGGATTAGAAATAGAAGCAGATATGATGATAAAAGCAACAAAAGTAAACGGAGTATATGATAAAGATCCTATGAAGTTTGATGATGCAGTATTTATACCACAAGCAAGTTATGATGAAGTAATAACAAAAAATCTTCGTGTCATGGATCAAACAGCAATTGCTTTAGCGAAAGAAAATTCTATGAAACTTAAAGTAGTTTCTCTGTACGATGAAGATGCTATTTTACATAGTATTTTATGAAAAAATGTTGGGACGCTGATTAGTTAAAAAAAACTTTGACATTTTGTATTTTCTCAATACGATATGTCAGCAAAAAATATTAGGTTTCAAGAAACAACCGTAATTTAATTATAATCTCTTTAGACAATGTTAGGAAAATTAAAGAAAAGAAAAAGACTTAGAGTTCATGGTTTCCTTAAAAGAAGTTCTACTGTTAGTGGAAAAAATGTTTTAAAAAACAGAAGAAGAAAAGGTAGACATCAACTTACTGTAAGTTACCCAAAAAGATATCAAGAAATCAATGGGAAAGCTAAAATGCATATTGTTGCAGGTGGTACAGCAAGAAAAACTCCATTCGATGGAAAAGGTAACTTTATTAAAAGAAAATAAGAGTAATGAGTATACCTCATTACTTTTTCTTGTTTTTTAATACAAATAATTGTGATCTCGAAAAAATTTAGATTAAAACAAAGAGAGGTAAAAAAGGTTTTACAAAGAGGAAAACCTTTTTTTTCTTATGGAATAGTTTTAAATTATACAAAAAATAAACTAACAAACAATAGATTTGCGATTGTAATTTGATGAAAATCGGTTATAACCAATGTGCAAAGAACATCGTTTCGTAGAAAATATTACGACTTGATGAGTGAATATATAAATACAAAAAATAATGAAAGTTTTTATGATTTTGTATTTGTAGTAAAAAAGCAAACAAAATTAAATGCTCGTGATAATGAATCTCAAAAATCATTTGAAAAAGACATACAATTTTTAATTTGAAAAATTTTTAATAAAAAATAAATATGAAAAAATTTTTAGATATATTATTAATATCTTTATTAATAATTTTAACCATTAATTTATTTTTTGGTCCTGAAAAACAACAAGAAAAAGAATTAACTGGAAATATTTTAGTTGAAACAACAGCAAAAGATTATTCTATTCCTGCTACTGTAGGTTTAAAAATTACAAATAATTCAGCTGATCCAATAGAATTAAATACTTGTGAAAATATTTCACTCAACCATACTGGAGAAGATATTGAATTAAATTCTGATTGTAAAGATCTCACTATTGCTTCTAGCGAATCTGAAACTATTAATTATAGAGATAGTTTTAAAATTTTTAACGATGCAGGTGAATATACATTTAGAGTTAATGTTGCAGAAAAAGAACATATTACATCGTTTCAAACGGAAAATAGAGGAGCTATTTCAAAATTATTTATTGCTGTATTTTATGCTCCAATTTTAAATTTAATGGTATTTCTTATAGCATTATTTAACCACTCACTTGGGTGGGCTATTGTTGGTATTACGGTACTTATTAGAATTCTGTTGATTTATCCTCAACATAAAATGATGGTGAGTCAAAAAAAATTACAAGCGATTCAACCAAAAATCAAAAAAATTCAAGAAGATAACAAAGGGAATCAACAAGTTATTGGTATGAAATTGATGGAATTATATAAAACTGAAAAAGTAAATCCGATGGGATCATGTGGATTTTTACTTATTCAAATGCCTATTTTATTGGTAATATATAATATTATTTTATCAGTAAAAGATCCTTCAAATTTATTTCACTTATATGCATTTCAATCTGATTTTAGTGTAGAATCAATTGATGGAATATTTTATGGAATTGATTTACTAAAATCAGGAGGAATTACTGGTATTGTTTTAGCAATAAGTATTGCGTTGATTCAATTTACCCAAGTAAAATTATCTCTAGCTGGAAAAAAATCAGGTGAAAAAAATATGGTTTTAGAAAAGAAAAAAGACCAATCAGGATATTCTCAAATGATGCCAGATCCAGAAATGATGAATAAATTTATGCTCTATGGTATGCCAGCAATGGTAGCTGTATTTACATTCACTCTTATCGCATGAGTAGGTATTTATTGGTGAGTTTCAACTACATTTATGATATTTCAACAATTAGTTGTAAATAAAATTTTAAAAAAGTAAAGCAATAAAGCATCAGAGTTTTTGACACTCAGGTGCTTTTTTATTACTATGGTATTGTTTTAAACACTATATTTTTTTATTCTAGTACTATGAAATTTAAAAAATTATTTGCTATGCTTTTAGCATTTGTAATGATTACTCCTACTTTTGCATTTGAAGAAATTGAATGTTCTACTGATCCTGCATTTGATGTTAGCTCTTGTAATCAATGTTTTACCGGTGGTAAAAAAGTTCAATGAGATAATGTTGATTTTCTTTCAGATGAATGGGTGAACAACACTGAAAATGACATGTTACTGTTTAAAGAAATTCAAGAAGAACCAAGATTAATAAATTTAGATCCTACAAATGTAGAATGGACTCAAAACCCAAGCTCACAAGATTTCTGGGAATATACAACTGAGTTTGATAATCTATATTCTGATTTAGAATGAGGGTATGTACTCGAAGCAGGTAAAAAAATAACTTGGTTAAAATCTAAATTAGGATATGCTTATAATTTATCAAAAAATGAAGCACCTGCGGATTCTAATATTGGTATGTTAGTATTTCCAACTCTCGTGACTCCAATCTTAGCTGATGATACACTTGCTGATGAAGAAGAAGTACATAATGAATGTGTATTATTCACTTCTGCTAATCAAACACCTGTAGATCCTGAAAAACCTACAGAATTACCAGAAACAGGTCCAGCTGAAGTTGCTATGTTAGCCTTTCTTGCTATGCTTTTAGCTTTTGGTATAACTAGAATTAGAAAACAATCATAATTATTCATAAATAAAAAAACTCTTGCTTGCAAGAGTTTTTTTATTTTTAATATTTATCTTAAATAAACTAAAAAATAATTTTGTCAAGATATAAATTTGTTTTTTTATATTACTATATGATATTATTACTATGTATTTAAAAATATTTATTAAAAATAAAATTATGTTGCACATTGTAAAACACTTTATGTCTAGCTTGACAATGGGGCTAATTACTGGATTTGAAAATGGTTCTAATCATGTAGATTCTACAAATGAAAAACTAAATACTCAAGAAAATGAACAATTAAAACAAGAAATGAAAGATAAAATTGATTCTTTTAATACATTAGAAGATGGGGTTTTAGATTCTGCTGATGCAGTTTTTGATGCACAAGATAAAATTAAAGATGAACTTGCAACTATTTTGCTTGATCTTGGTTTTAATGTTGATGCAATGGAATTAGAAAATGGTATTTTAATTTCTGAAATTAAACAAAAAATTGAAGAAAAATTTTCAAATCAAGAATCAGTAAAATCTACTTCTCAAGAAGCGAGAGAAGAATTATCAAAACAAGTGAAAATTACTCAAAAATTATCTCAAATGCCACAATGAGATTTATCAAATTTATCTATGATGAATTCAATAACTGATAAAACTTCACCTCAATTTGAGAGAAAAGATGCACAAAAACTTTTACAGACACTATGATATGATATTTCATATTATTCAAAAAGCCAAGATTTATATATAACTGGAGAGGCTGCAGTAGATGGAGGTTTATGATCTACATATTCAAAAGCTATGGAATCATTACAGTCTGATTTATGAATCCAAACAACAGGTAATTTAGATAAAACTACTGTTGATGCTTTATGAATATTAATTGAAAATCAAATTACTAAAAACTTAGAAGCTTCTAAAGTAGAGTTAGAAAAAAATGTAAAATCTATAGAAAATTCTGATAAAATTAAAAAAACTGAAAATTACCAAACTCTCGAAAAATGAGTAAAAACTTCATCAGAAGAATTTGCGGGAATCGAATTTGGAAAATTATCAAAAAATGAAATTTTAGAAGAAGTTCATCAAGGAACTTTAAATGATTTATTATCTAAATGAAATGCAGCAGAATTAGCTCAAAATCTAAGAACTGCACTTAAAACAGA
This sequence comes from uncultured Candidatus Altimarinota bacterium, assembly GCA_964022365.1. GTDB lineage: Bacteria > Patescibacteriota > Gracilibacteria > BD1-5 > UBA6164 > CAJXJP01. Next base: position 58,927 of record CAXHZN010000003.1, on the reverse strand, counting down.
TAATTTATCAACTTATACTTTTAAAAATACATTAGGTTTTAGAAATTATTCTGATTGAGTTAGTGTTTTAGAAGATGCTTGATATAAAGTTAAATGAGGATTTTTAGGTACAGTAGAAGCGCTTGGTGTTATTGGTACTATTGATGGTGTTGCAAGAACACAAGAATGATTAAAAAATGTTGATGATTATAATGAAAAATTAAAAATTATTTTTGATTATAATGCAGATGGTTTACTTGATTCTGAATCTTCATTTTACACTCAAGAAAAAGAAATGTTTGATGCAGTAGAAAATGAACAAGGTTTTGAAAATGTATTAAAAAATCTTGGATATGAAAATTTAGATCAATTTAATGCAGAGTTTGAAAATAATTATTATTCAGCAAGAGAAAATTTTAAAACACAATTATCGAGAGTTATTCATAGTGAATATGTAATCTCTCCAAATTTAATGATTCAAGATCCTCAAGCAAGAGAAAAACTTAACAGTTCTCTCCAAGCAATTGCTGATCAAGCAGATGAATCTATTAGACAAAATGCAAAATTACAAGAAATTCAAGAAAAATATCCTGAATTATCTCAAGAGTTACAAAAAAAAGTTGTAGAACAAACAAAAGATATTTATTTACAACACCTATCAGGATCAATCGGTGAATATAATGGTGCTGCTGCTACATTTAATGTAGAAGAGCTTACAAATAGTATTCTTGATACTGCTTCTGTTGGTATGATAAATGGTGTATTTGGTATACAATTAGGAAAAGAAGTGTATGTAAGTGATGATGGAAGACTAAAGACATCAGCTGGTTTAGTTAATTTTTATCCATATGTTGCAGCTACATACAAAATTAATGAAGCAAATATAGGAGAACTACAAAATTTATTCCAAAGAACGTCTCAAGAAACAGGATATAATGTAAATGTTGCAGGAGCATTATCTATAGCTCCAGTAGCTTGAGTACAAGTAGAAAAAATGGATGAAGATACAGCTGAGTGAATTGAAAAAATGGCTGAACAAATGTCAGTTATGATTGATAAAGTTTTAGAATCGTCATCGTTTGAAGAATTAAATCTTCCAGAAGAAAATAAATATGCATACGATAGATTAAAAGCTCTACAAAACGCATCTGGAGATACTCAAGTAGCTAAAGATATGCTGAAACAAGGTATTATCAATAATTATCAAAGAGAATTATTTAGAGACTCAGCATATGTGAATGTAACAGGTGTTTCACTAGGGTTTATTTTAAAAGAAAATTATTTACCAGTTTTAGGTGTTCATGGAGAAATGAAATCTCAAACTTGGGAAGAAGTAGATACTATTAAATCTTTTGAATATTCTTCAACTGAAATTTCAGAAGAAAAAAATTATGCTACTATTGAAAAAATGGAAAAATTAGATGCAGATTTATTTGAATTCAGAAAAGGTTTTTCAGAAAAAACTCGTTGGAATGAATGATCTCTAGCTGTATTAACACCTACTTCAAATTCTCACACTCTTGAAGATAGATGGAATGGCTTAGTAGATTTATCAGATAATCCGAAGGCTTTAAGAGAAATAAACTTTACTGATTTTATTGAATCTAATAAAAATGCGACTGATGAACAAAAATTAGCAATTATATCAAAAGTAGCTTCTTGGATGAGAGAATGAAGTGATATTACAAATGCAAAATCAGTAGAAGAGGTTATTTCTATTGATAAACAAAGAAGAGAAGCATTTAATACAAATTTTGGTTTTGATGCTTCAAAATATGCAAATCAATATTATATAGAGTTATCACAAATGGATAACTTATCTTCTACAAATGTACATGGTACTTGATTTGATGCTATTTCAACACTCCATGTTGAAGGGAAACATACAGTTTCAGGTATTGATGTATTACATGGAAATTTAGACGCAATTGCTGATAAAAATGGTGATATGCTTATGATTGAAATTTCTGATAAAAATGATACAATAGCTTTTGCGAAAACTATTGCAAATACCAACCCAGAACTTGCTCAACTCATTGAACAAGGAAAAGTAACTTTATATTTTTATAAAGATCCAGATGGTTTTGATGACAGAATATTACCAATACTAGATGGAAGTTCTGTAACAACTCAAAAAACACTTAATTCTGCGGATTTATGAAAAACGGAAGTAAAAGCGTTCCAAGCAATTAACGAATTAAAAACTTGGTCACTATACGGAACTGAAACTCAAGATGATAAAAAATGAGAACTCAGTGAATGAGACTGAGATACAGATCCAGAACATACAGATGGTTGAGAGGTTGATGGAAATTGAGAAACTACTGATGGTGGAACTGATACATCAAGTGGAGATACTTGATTTGATCCAACAAATCCAGACACTACAACTCCTGATACATGAGAAACACCAAAGGTAGTTACTCCAAAAAATTATCCAGGAACAAGTTCACACTCTAAAGTATGAATGTGAAATATTATGACAAATGAAACCTATAAAAATAAATAATCAATACTTATGAAAAAACTATTGACAATATTCATGTACTCATTTATAATAATTTTGTTAACATCTTGTTGAAAGCAAGATGATATTGAAAATATTGGTACGCAAGAAATTTGAACAGCAAACGAAGATTGACTAATAACTACTCCTTGAGTAGAAAAACAATCATATTCTAATTGATTTACACAATAATTATGAAAAAAATAGCCTTCACATTATTCATTTTAGCATTTGCATCACTATTTGGTGCAAATGCTTCTTATGCTTCTAGTTGTGATTATACAGAATATAATAAGATTAGGTATGGGCATAAATATAGCTTTAGTGACACTTTTACGAATAATGAACGTTCAAATCAAATTGCTTTATCAAGCTTTAATGCAGTTTTTTCACCAAAATATGATTATAATGGTTCAAAATCAGAGCCTACTTTTAAATGGACAAATGATATTAAAAACGTTAATTATCATGTTAATCCGAAACAATCTATTGAAATCATAGATTTTAAAGGAAGTGATTATGAAATAAATTATCATCCACCTGTAAGAAAAAAAGATAACTTACTGATTACTTATGATGTAGAATATTATAAAAAAAGTTGATCAACTTATGTTTGACCATCTAAACATAAAGAATGTGCATACTATGAAATTACATGGTGTTGAGATGGAGAAAAAGATTCAGGTTATGAACAATGTGATCCAAATGATATGACTCAATTAGGTTGGGGAAATTGAGGTTGTTCACAAGAATGTAAGGCTATAAACCTCACACCGAAAATTAATCTTATCAAAACTGATAATAATCAATCTGATAAAGATGGTAGTATTGGAAACGATACTCAAACTATCAACTATAATTCTACTGCTACTTTTTTACTTACGGTAAAAAATAACGGGAATGAAGATTTAAAAAATATCAGAATAGAAGATCCAAAATCTTCTTCATGTGCTGGAAATATTGACATGAAAAAATATGGAAATAAAAATGATATTTTAGAAATAAATGAATCATTTCAAATCACATGTTCAAAAAATAATGTTTTAGAAGATTTTACGAATACTGCGACAGTATATGGTATTTGAATTACAAGTAATGATTGAGTTGATTCTCAAGATGATACAAAAGTAATTATTGATACTTCTACGATTCCATCAGCGATTAAAATTGATAAAATTGATGCTAATCCAGGTGATTTAGATAAGGTACAAGGAAATGATTCTCAAAAAGTTTCTGAATGAAAAAAAGCAATTTTTAAAATAAAAATTACAAATATAGGTTCGGATGACTTAATTAATTTGAGTACACTTGATCCTATGACAGGAAGTTGTGAAATACAATTAAGTGAATTAAAAAGATGAGATGCAAATGCTCATACTTATACTTGTGAACATCCAAATGTTAGTGAAGATTTTACAAATACAATTAGTGTAAAAGCAAATGGAAAAGTAAGTGGAAATGAAGTAAAAGATTCAGATAGTACTCAAATTATTTTAGATGATTGAGTTGTTACTCCTGTTTCTACTTGTGATTCTCTAACAGTATCAAATAGTTCATGAACAGCTCCATTTTCTACATGAGTTACCTGTAAAGCAACAAATGTATTAAAATATGAAATTGATTGTTGAAATGGTACTAAGTTAAACTGAACTGGTGAAAATGATTGATCAGAAAATTTAACTTGAAACTGTAACTATACTGCAAAGTGAACATATGTTGTTAAATGTACTATTAATGATACAATTACTTCATGAGGTTGTAGAGCTTGAATAAATGTTGATGAGTGAGATTCTTCTACAAGTACATCTACATCAAGTTCAAGTTCAAGTTCAAGTTCAAGTTCAAGTTCAAGTTCAAGTTCGAGTTCAAGTTCAAGTTCAAGTTCAAGTTCGAGTTCAAGTTCGAGTTCAAGTTCAAGTTCAAGTTCAAGTTCATGAGGTTGAAGTTCATCATCTTCATGATGATCTCAAACTTATTGTTGAGATGGAATACTTCAAAGGCCTAATGATGTTCCTTTTATGGAACAATGTGATAATAATGAACCTTGGTGTACGGCTGATTGTAAACTAGAAATCACTACTTTTCCACAAAGTAATTCTATGGTTTTTGGTCCAGGAAAAAATGTTATAGTCGGATGAGGAATGAATCCATATAAAACTCATAACATTAAACCTTATGTACAAAATACATCTACCAATGAATATTATTTAAGTGCTGAGATTTGTTCAGTTGCAATTTGAGATTGGAATAATGCCTTAAATAAAAAAACCAATTGTAAACAATTTTGAAGAACCTTGTCACCATGAGACAAATATTATTATCCTTGATATCCTGAGTATATAACAAAATTAGATTTTCCATGAAAATCAAAAAAAGTTACGGTTAATACTACTATGAAATTTGCAGGTACACTATATGAAAATACCTATTTTGCTGAACCGGTAAATATAACTGTTAAAAAACCTACAGTAGTTACAACTTGAGGTTGAACTGCATATGTATGAGATACAAATGATATTTCTGATAATTCATTAGGGAATAATTGAGTAGTTACCTGAGATAATAATATTACAGGTACTTCTGTTTGAGATTTATCAAGTTGAGTTATTACTACGTCTGATACTACCGACGTTAACAAAGATAAATGAGAATTTAATACTGATATTTCAAAGTTAGATTTCACATATGACCCAAATAATTGGAAAAATTATAACGGTTTAGAAAATGTATATTACTATAAATGAAATGTAAATATTTCTAATTTGGATTTTACTAAAAATCCTATAGACAATAGTAACAATAATGGTGTCTCTAAAACTTATATTATTGAATGAAATGGATATATTACTTCTAATATCAACTATAGTTGAAATTTATGAATAATTATAAAATCATGAAATTTAACTATTGCTAATTGAGTAAATTCAATTGTTTGAACATATATTGTTCCAGATGGTTACATTACTTGAGAATATGAATCTACTGATAAACAAATAATTATCAATTGATCAGTTTACGGTAAAATGAATAAATTACTGGAAAAAAGAACATATATAAAAGATAATAATTGAGTAATTGATGTAGGTACGATTGTAAGTTTTGGTTCGAGTGTGTTTAGAAAACCAGCACCTCTTACTTCAAAATTTATTTGAGATTACTTAGAAGCTCAAAAAACTGCAAAATAAAAAAATCGAGAAAAATATTTTTCTCGATTTTTTTTTGTTTACCAAATTTTAGGAATAAATTTATATTTCACTTTTTTTATATATTTTTTATAATCATCATCTTCCAATAAATGGTTTTCTTCTGTTTTTGCTCTCAGGTAATAAATGAGAGTCCAAACACTTAAAGATAATACTATAAAAAATATTTGTTTGAAGTTATTTTCTCAAAATGCAGCTATTATAAATGGTAATCAACCAATCCACCAAGCTAAATTTTTAGTTATATATGCAGGATGACGAATATATTTATAAGGTCATTTAGATATAATTCAACGGTTGGTGAGATTACTTGCTTTTAATCATAGTGACAAAGAAGCCCATGAATAAATTCACATTAAAATTAATATAGATATATTTAAAAATAAGTGAATATAAATATTTTCAAATTGTGGAAAATTTTGTGAATACCAATTTATAAAGTCATTTATGGAATTATTAAATGGAGGATAACATATTAATGCAACAGCCCATCAAATTAAAGTTGGTTGGACACTTTTTATAGTATTTTTAAAAAAAGGTGTTTCAAATAAATATCAAAGTGTAAAAAATAAAACATCAATAAATAATATGGTTGAAAAACATATCATAAATAAATATTTATTGAAAAACAAAAATAAATTTTGAGATAAATTATCAAAATCTAAATATGATAAATATATATTTACTCAGAGTTTATGGATATGGTCCATGAACCAAATTATCATTAGAGGAGCAAAAAATAATTTTAGAACCCATGAAAGAATAGCTGTTTTTTCAGTTGGACTAATTTTTTTAAGAGACTTTAGTGTAAATTTTTCTATTCCATAATTTATTACTATTCTTGCTTTAGATTTTTGATTATAAAAATAATAATAGGGAATTAAAACAATAGAATAAAATATAATTAATCATAAAAATATATTTTGAGAATCAATAACTATTTGTGTATCAGGAATATAAAATTTCCTAAATAACTCATTTTGAAAATATGTTATATTTGAGTAATAAAAATATCAAAATGATATAAAACTCATAGTTGAAAAATAATTTTTGAAAAAGTTTATCATGTATTTACAATTATGATAGTATTGGTTTTATAGTATAAGATTTATATAAAAAGTAAATACAAGATTGATTTTTTCGACTTTTGCTATACTCTATCAAACAAATAATTATTTATATAAAAACAAAAATGAAAAAAGGACACATATTTTTTATTTCTTGAGTAGCAGGAGCAGGGAAATGAACATTAATCAAACAATTATTAGAAAAAAATATTCCAAATTTAGAATTATCAATTTCATGTAAAACAAGAGATTTCAGAGCCTGAGAAACTCAAGGAATTGATTATCATAAATTATCAGTAGCGCAATTTCAACAAGCGATTGAAAATAATGAATTCTTAGAATATAATTTTGTACACAATCAAAATTATTATGGAACAAGAATGGCAGATGTAATAGAAAATGGGATTGAAAAATGAAAAATTATTCTCACAGAAATGGATATGCTCGCACTTCCAAAACTGATGTATTCTCATCCAACTATTAGACAAGATTATACCTATATTTTTCTTGATTTGCCAATCGAAAAAATTAAACAAAGAATGAAAAAAAGATGAGACGATACGACTGGAAAAGATTTTGAAAATAGAATCCAAAGCGCACAAAAAGAGATTAATTTAAAAAACCTAGCTGACCATGTAATTGATGCAGATAGAAATCCAAATCAAGTTTTAAAAGATGTATACGAAATAATTTCTAAAAAAATATAATGAAATTTCATATTCTTACTATTTTTCCTGAAGCATTTGATTCATATTTTTCTTCGAGTATTTTATGAAATGCTATAAAAAAATGATTGTTTGAAGCAGAATTTTATAAAATAAATGATTTTTCAGACAAAAAATTTAAACATATCGATGATAAAGCCTATGGGATGCATGGACAAGTAATTTCTCCTGAACCACTTGCAAAAGCTTTAGATTTTATTATTGAAAAAACACATAAAGATATTCCAGTTATTTATATGACTCCATCAGGAAAATTATTAGATCAAGAGTCTGTAGAAAATTTTGTAGAAAATTTTGATAGCGAAATAATAATTATTTGTGGACATTATGAATGAATAGATCAACGTATAAGAGATGAATATGTTACCGATGAAATCTGTATAGGAGAATACGTTTTATCGAGCTGAGAACTCTCTGCAATGGTCTTTATAGATGCGTTTGTGAGACATATTCCTTGAGTACTTTGAAATCCTGAATCTTTAGAAGAAGAAAGTTTTTCTCAAAAGTTAGGTAGACAAAAGGAATATCCTGTATATACTCGACCTAAAGAGTTTCGTGGGAGAAAAGTTCCAGATGTTTTAACTTCAGGAAATCACAGCGAAATTGAAAAATGGAAAAAAAATAACCTTCACTAATTATGCAAGATATACTCAACATAGACTTAGGTCCATACATGCAAATGTTATACGATAATATAAATTTTGAAAATGTTTTAAAATTTGTCATTATCTATTTTTTCATTATCCGGATTTCTCTGATTATTTGGGTAATTAAAGATATTATCAACAGAAGTGGAAATATATTTTTTCAAATGTTTTGTATTTTACTTATTACTGTATGAACTCCTTTAAGTGTCTTTTTATATTTACTTATTCGTCCAGGGAGAACTTTATATGAAAAATATCAAGATGAGGTTGAGGATAATCTTGATATCATGCAAGAAATGATAGAAGATAAAAATAAACATGTTGGAAATACACTTCATTGTTATTGTTGTGAATGTCCAATTTTACCAGATTTCAAATTTTGCCCGAATTGTAAAGTTGAATTAAAAACAAATTGTAATAATTGTGAAAAAACTATTTACAAAAGTTGGGAAATTTGTCCATATTGCGGACAAGATCATGATAATTCTCAAGAAATTAAACCATCAAAAAAAATTATTAAAACGAAAAAAATAGAAGAAACTCCACAAGAAAAACCTCTCAACAGAGAAGATGTTTTGGAAATAATCAATGAGTTGCAAAATACTGACAAAAATAAAAACGCTGATTAATCAGCGTTTTTTTATATGAAAAATAATTTTTTTATTATTTTTTAGAACAGTGATTCAGATGCATTTTATTTAATGACTGAATTTCTGCTATAGTAAGTGTTGAATTTGCAAATTTAATTACCTCATCAACAAAATCATCATTACAATTTTGTCTTTGACCTTTTTTTATTTCATCTAACTCACATTGGTTTTCATATAATCTTCTTGCTTCATCTGCAGGAAATTTACTTGAAAAATTTCGATATACTACGACCGATTGAGTCGGAACTGGGATTTCACAATTTACCTCAGGAACAATCGATGTATTATTCGCACAACCTGTAATAAAGCTACTAGATATTATTAGACTCATTATTAATACTTTTTCTTTCAACTCTTGTTACTCCAACGTTATTTACAAAAAGTAAAACGATTGTATAAAAAATATGTATTTTGGCAAATAAAAAAAACTTGAGAAATAATTCTCAAGTTTTTTTTGTGATTATTTTTTAACTGTGAAGAAAGAATCAATAAGTTTTCTATATTTCATTCTTTGTTTTAATTCTTCGTAGTATTTATTTCCTGGAACATAGAGTTCTTTTAGTCTTGCTAAAACATCTTTTGAACCAAATTTTTCTAAAATAATTTTAATTTCTTTTTCCATTTCTTTATCAGAAACTTCGAAATTTGTTTTTTGAGCTAATTCATGAAGAATTAATTCACCTTGTAATCTTTTTACTGCAGATTCTTTTACGTGTTTTTGTTTGTATTCTTCTTCAGTAAGTTTTAAGCTTTCTAGGTAATCAGCCATTTTAACATTTTGTTGTGTTAAATTTTGTTTGATTTCTTCGAAAACTTGATCGATTTTTTGAGCAATCATTTTTTCACCAAGTTCTAATTTTGTAACTTTTAAAAGTTCATCAATCAGTCTTTGTTCTTCTTCCATTCTAGCATTTGCTTCTTTTGTTTCAGAGATTTCTTCTTTAATAAGAGCTTTGAAACCAGCTAAATCTAGTTTTTTTCCTCTTAATTGTTCGATAAATTCTTCTGTAAATTCTGGAGCAACAGCTTTTTCAAATTTTTTGATTGTTACTTTAAATTTTGTTTTTTTCCCTTTAAAATCATCATTGTGATAATCTTCTGGGAAATCTACATCAAGTTCTAAATCATCTCCAAGTTTTGCACCAACCATTTGTTCTTCAAAACCAGGAACAAGAATATTTGAACCAAGTACAAGAGGGTATTCTTGCATTGCTGTATTTTCTAATTCTACACCATTTTCAAAACCTTGAGTATCAATAGTAACTCTGTCACCCATTTTTACTTTAGATCTTTTATCTGTAACTTCTTCAAATTTAGTGAATTTTTTTTCAATTTCTTCTAATGCAGCTTTTACTTCATTTGCAGAAACTTTAATTTCTTCTTTTTCAAGAGAAATATTTTTATAATCATCTGAAATTTCCACTTCTGGTAAAACTTCAATATGAACTCTAATTTTTAAAGGTGATTGAGAAATGATTTCTTTAATTTCAGCTTGTGCAACTGGAATTAGTTTTTCTTTTCTTAATGCTTCTTTATAAAGAACATCAATTCCAAATTCAACCGTAAGGTTTGTGATATATTCTTCACCAAATTGTCTTACAATAATTGCTTCAGGGATTTTTGCACCTTTTCTAAAACCTTTAATATCAGCATTTTTTTCTAAATGAGCGATTGCTTTATTTCTATTTTTTGCAATACTTGATGAATCTTCTTCAATCAGAAGTTCAACGATAGAATTTTCTAATAAATTTTTTTCAATTTTCATAAAAAATTAGTTAAAAATTAGTTATATATTTATATAAACGCGGGGGATTATATGTAAAAATTTCAAAATATCAATATTTTTATTTTACTATAAAAAAAGAACTATAAAAATAGTTCTTTTTTAGTATTCCATATTATAATCATATTTTCAAGTTTCTTCGTTAAATACATATCTTATTCCATAATCTTCGTATTGTTGAAAATCTGTTGGAAGAAAATCTATATATTTTTTGTCGAATAATTCTTGAGCATTTTTTGAATGTTTAGAGTTATCTTTGAAATATTGTTCATCAGCATTTTGAATATATGCTAAATTTATTTCTCTGTTTGCTTTATTTAAATAATTCATACAACTTGTATCAGAAATTTGCTCTGATTTTGTTGAACCATCAAAATCTCAAAAAACATAATTTCTAGCATCTTCAATTTCTTTTACCAACCCAGCACTTAAAGCAATTTCTTTTGTAGTAAATACTCAATGTGCAACATTGTTGATTTGTTTTGAAAATTCACTACAAACTCAATTTTCTACATCAAGAGTTTGTGCAATATTTAAAAACATAAAAATTGCCTTTTGTCTATCTCATCATTTTCCTGCCATGATTGCAGCCATTGATTTTGCTCATTCTGCAGAATCATCATTTGCAGCTGAAATTTTATAATACTGACTTGAAGTAGCAGGATCATTTTTATAAAAATAATAAATATACGCTAAATAATACGGTATTTTATAACTTTTACATGGATTTGAATATTTTGGATTTGTAATAACTTCTTTTAAACTATTTTCTTGTTTTATCGCTTCTATTTTTTCTAAATCACAAAAATTTTCAATTCATTTTTGACTTATTTTAATAGATTCATCAATATGAATGTTTTGTTTATCTAGAGAAATATTTTCGTATCTTTCGTTGTAATCTGGAAGCAATAGTTGAGCAATTATATATGGTCTTTCAAAATGAGGATTGAGTTGCGTAACTAAGTCAGTTATTGCAAATAAATATTTTTTATATTCAGAACTCACCGCGTTTCCTCAAATATATTGAATTGTTTGAAGCCAATATAAATCAGCGCGAAGATTTGAAAATCAAAAACTTGTTTTTTCTGCAAATTCTGGACTCATTAAATTATCAGGATGATTCACATATGTTTGAGAAATTTCTCTGTGTTTTTGATAATTATTTATATTTATTTTATAAAATCAAAATAATATTATTGCGATGATTAAAATAAATATTTTTATAAAAATAATTTTTTTTAATTTTTTGTTCATTTGTTTCAATTTTTTATCAAATTAAATATCGTCCCCGTCAATATCAATTGTGAGTTTTCTTGGTTTTTTGGAAATATACATTCTTCTTTCTTCTGCTTCTCACTTACTTTTTGCTATAATTTCTTCATCATTAAGTTCAGCGATAAATGAATGGATTTTTTTTCTTTGATACGGTGAGTATTCTGGTAGTTTACATTCTGTTGAGCTCCTTTTAACTTCATCAATTTTCGATTGAATAAATTGAAATAAACGAGAATCTTGAGAGGTTTGATAATCATTGACTTCTAAACGTAATTTTACTCTTTTATCTTCTCTGTTTATCATTTGACGTAAAATTCCAGTAATTGCTTCTAAATTTTTTCAATGAGGTCAAATTAAAAGTCAAGATTCAGGAGTTTGAATTTGTACTGTAAATCATTTTTCATCTTCATTTATATCAAAAGAATCATACTCTACTCATAATTTTTCGAAAAAATTTTCAATAAGCTCTCTCATATCACCTCAACTTAATAATTTAAATTTTGTGTAAGATTATCAAAAAATATGATTTTGACAAGTTTTTATATTCTTTTTGACAATTTGAAAAAAAAACATATCTTATGTCAAATATTTTCTCTATAAATTCAGAGTATTTATAAATTATACTGTAACTAAAATTAATGGCAGACAAAAACGTAGTAGACGATTATTATTCAAGCATTAAGTCTGATGCAGATGCAAATCAAGACAACCAAAAGGCAAAACCAAAAATAAAGCCAAAAAGAAAAATTGTCGTAAAAAAAGCATCAGAAAAAAAAGCTGAAGATACTCAAACAGCAAAGAAAGCTCCTTCTAAAGTAGTAAAAAAAGCTGATAAAAAACCAATCAAATCTGATGAAAAATTAGTAGTTAAAAAACAATTTGTTCAAAAAATTGAAGTGGTTAAAAAGGCAGATTTGCCAGTTGTAAAAAAATCATCTCAAGAAACTATTGGTACAGAAAGAAACTCTGCATCAAAATTTAAAGATGCTTCAAAAACAGAAGGGCCAATTAAAACATTTTCAAAAAAATCAAAAACACCAGTTGTTAGAAAAAAAGATGAACAAGAAGTAAATGCGAAAAAAATCTTTGGTCATAAAAAAACTAGAGGGAGATTTAAATCGACAGATGAATTTGCTTTTGGGAAAGGAAATAAATTAGCAAAAAGAAAAAAAGAAGAAAAGAAAGTTGAAGATATTCAACAAAACTTAACAGATAGAACAGGGGAAACAGTTACTGTTCCAGAAATTTTATCTTTAAAAGAATTTTCAGAAAAAATTGGTATTGCTCTTCCAAAATTAATGGCAGAATTCATGAAAAATGGAATGATGGTAAACATTAATTCTAAACTAGATTTTGATACAGCTTCTATTGTAGCTGAAGCTTTTGAAATTAACTTACAAAGAGATAATTCTCAAGGAGTAAAAGTAGAAGATATTTTAGAATGAAATATTGCAGACTTGCTTGTAGAAGATGATCAATCTAAACTAGAAGAAAGATCACCGGTTATTTCTATTATGGGTCATGTAGATCATGGGAAAACTTCACTTCTTGATTTTATTAGATCATCAAAAGTAACTGATGGTGAAGCTGGTGGTATTACTCAAAGTATTTGAGCATATCAAGTTGAACAACATGGTAAAAAAATCACATTTTTAGATACTCCAGGTCATGAAGCTTTTACTGTTATGAGAGCTAGAGGGGCAAAATCTACAGATATTGCTGTATTGGTAGTTGCTGCTGACGAATGAGTAAAACCTCAAACTATAGAATCTATAAATCATGCAAAAGAAGCAGGAATTCCTGTTATCGTTGCTGTAAATAAAATGGATAAAGAAGGAGCAAATCCTGATTTTGTAAAAGGTCAATTATCAGAAAATGGATTAACTCCAGAAGATTGGGGTGGAGATACTCCAGTAGTTCCAGTTTCAGCTCATACTGGTTTTGGTATAGATGATTTACTTGAAATCATTTTATTAGTTGCTGAAATGAAAGAATTAAAAGCAAATCCAAATAGAACAGCTATTGCTACGGTTCTAGAATCACATCTTGATACTCAATTAGGTCCAGTTGCTACTGTTTTAATAAATACTGGTACAATAAATAAATGAGATAATATCGTATGTCAAGAATCATATGGGAAAGTTAAAATATTAAAAAATCATATTGCTAAAAATATTAAATTAGCAGGACCTTCTCAGCCAGTATTAATTGTTGGTTTAGATAGAGTTGTACAAGGTGGAGATGTTTTACAAGTAGTAAGTTCTCCAGATGTTGCTCGTCAAAAATCAATTGAGTATAAAGAAATTCTTTTAAGAAATAAACAACAATGAGCTTCAGGTTTAGATTTATTAATGTCTAAAATTAAAGCCGGAAGTTTAAAACAATTAAAAGTAATTATCAAAGCTGATACAAATGGTGCTTTAGAGGCTATGAAATGATCTCTTGAAAAACTTTCAACAGAAGAAACTAACGTAGTAGTTATTCATTCATGAGTTTGAAGTATCACAGAATGAGATATTCTTATGGGTCAATGAGGTGGAGCAATCCTAATTTGATTTAATGTAGATGTTTTATCTGCTGCTAGAAGTACTTTAGAGTCATCTAAAGTAGAATATATTCAAAGTAGTATTATATATCATGTTACAGAAAGAATTGAAAAAATTGTAACTGGTATGTTAGATCCTAAAGAAATTGAAATCACTCTTGGTGAAGCTAGAGTAGGATGAATTTTCTTTAATAATAAAGAATTTATGATTGCAGGTTTAATTTTACAACCAGAAAATAAAATTGAAAAATCTGCTCAAATCAGAGTTATTAGAAATAAAAAATTAGTCGGTCACGGAAAAGTTGAATCTCTAAAATCAGGTTTAATCGAAGTAAATGAATTAGAAGGACCATTAGAATGTGGTATAAAATTTGTTTGAGATATTGAATTAGAAATGAAAGATAAATTAGAACTATATAAAATTGAAATTCAAAAATAATTTAGTAAAATGGTAAACGATTACGTTTATCATTTTATTTTTTGTATATGTCTATATTAGAAGGTTTGGAATTACTTAAAGATTTATCTGATGCACAAAAAGATAATTTAGCTTTATTTTGTCAGGAAAAATTTTTAGAACCGGGTGAGTTTTTATTTCATCAATGAGATGATGCAAATGCTATGTATATTCTTGCTTCAGGTGAAATAGAAGTTTATAATACTATTGAATCTAATACTGTAAAATTATGAACAGTTAAAGCTGAAGAAATTATTTGAGAAATGGCTATATTTTGAGATTCAAAATATAGAATGGCAACAGCAAAAGCAAAAAATCAATGTATACTGATAACTATTTTAGATTTTTCAATAAAAGAAATCACTCAAAAGTATCCAAAATTATTAGAGAAAATACAAAAAATTATTGAAGAAAGAGAAATTAATAATAAAATTATTGAAACAGAAATAAAATCTTAATAAATAATTTCAGTTAAAAAAATTGTACAAAAAAAATTATAAATTGTTAAAAAAATAAAACAATTGTGAATTTTATCTTTCTTTATTAGAAATATTATTTTTAATAAAGAAAAAAGATAAAAAAAGTTTGCAATTGTTTTATTTTTGAATAGACTACTGGCACTTTTCTAATCTTAATTGACCATATATGTCAAATAAACAAGATAAAATTGAGGTAGAGGGAACACTTGTTAGAGCCCTCCCTGGACTGGTTTTTGATATTCAATTACCAGAAGAGTTTTGATGAGGAATTATCCAAGGATACCTAAGTGGAAAAATGAGGAATAACTTCATTAAACTTATCGAATGAGATAAAGTTTTAGTAGAACTGAGTCCTTATGATCTTACTAAAGGAAGAATAATCTTCAGAAAAAAATAATTTATATGCCTTTATGGAATAATACGTAAAATATGAAAGTAAGAGCATCTGTTAAAAAAATCTGTGATAACTGTAAAGTTATTAAGAGAAAAGGTGTTATAAGAGTAATCTGTAACGAACCTAAACATAAACAAAGACAAGGGTAATACCTTGGATTTTACAATATTTATATAATTAATATACATTTAATTATGGCAAGAATTGCTGGTGTAAATTTACCAAAAGGGAAACATGCTGAAATTGCTTTAACGTATATTTACGGTATCGGTAGAACGACTGCAAATGAAATTTTAGCAAAACTTGGTATTGATAAAACTACAAAAATTGACACTTTATCTGAAGAAGTATTAGATACAATCAGAGAAGAGGTTAAAACTCATGTAGTAGAAGGTGACCTAAGAAGATTAGTTGCTGGTAATATTAAAAGATTACAAGAAATTAATTGTTATAGAGGTCAAAGACATAGAAAAAGACTTCCTGTGAGAGGTCAAAATACTAAAACAAATGCAAGAACAAGAAAAGGTAAATCTGTTGCTATTGCAGGGAAAAAGAAATAATATAGTATTTTTTCTAAACTTATACATTTAAATATACTTTAATTACGATTATGGCTAAAACTGTTAAAAAAAGTAAAAAAACAAGAGCTATTATTCAGCATGGTCAAGCTCACATCTTAGCTTCATTTAATAATACTATTATTAGTATTACTGATGAAAAAGGGAATGTGTTAACTTGGGCTACTGGTGGTAGTGCTGGTTTCAAAGGGGCTAGAGAATCTACTCCTTACGCTGCACAAGTTACTGCTGAACAAGCTATTGAAAAAGCGAAAACTCTCCATTCAATGGAATCTGTTGACGTATACGTTAAAGGGATTGGTATTGGTAGAGAACAAGCTATTAGAGGTCTCATCTCAGGAGGAGTTGAATTAAGAGGAATCTATGATATCACTCCAGTTCCACACAATGGATGTAGAAAAAAGAAAGTAAGAAAATTATAATCTTACGGTAGAATTTTTTAAATTATAAATTTTAAATTTAACTATGAGGTATACTTGACCAAAGAAAAAACTTTGTAGAAGAGAAGGTGTAAATCTATTTGGAACACAAAAATACGATTTAACTGACTCAAAAAGAGGACCTATTAGAACAAGAAAAACTAGTGAATACGGTACTCAATTAAGAAAAAAACAACTTGCAAAAAGAATGTTTGGTCTTTCTGAAAAACAATTTGTTTCTTACTACAAAAAAGCTCAAAAATCTGGTGCTGAAGGTACAACAGGTGAAAAAATGTTAAGACTTTTAGAACTTAGATTAGATAATGTTGTTTACAGAGCTAATCTTGCAAGAACTAGGATTCAATCTAGACAATTTGTAAGTCACGCTCATTTCACTTTAAACGGAGTTAAAGTTGATGTTCCATCAATCTGCGTTAAAATTGGAGATGTGATTGCATTAAGAGATAAAATGAAAGAAAGCCCACTTTATAAATCTTTATTAGAAGAATTAGAAGAATTTTCTAAAGCGAATAAAGGGAAAGTATCTGGATGTAAATGGATTGAAGTTGATGCAAAAAACTTTACAATTACGATTAAAGCTCTTCCAACTATTGAAGACTTTGAACAAATAATTGATATCCAAAAAATTGTTGAGTTTTACTCAAAATAATAAATTTAGTTATTTTCATAATATAATTCGCATGCACATTATTCACAATACTATTTGAGTTCCTAAAATTACTCAAAATGATGTTTCAAATACTGTGTCATCATTCACTGTTGGACCACTTCCAAAAGGATATGGTGTTACTTTAGGAAACTCTCTAAGAAGAATATTATTATCGACTATTCCTGGAACTAAGGTTACTGGTATCAAAGTTTCTGGAGTGAGTCATGAATATTCAAGTCTTCCAGGTATCAAAGATACTATCGTTGATATCATGTTAAACATGAAAGACTTAGTTCTAAAAAAAGAAGAAGTTGGTGTTGAGTGGTTAAAACTTACAAAATCAGCTTCAGGGGTAGTGACTGCATGAGATATTGTTGCTCCTGCTGGTATAGAAATTCTTAATAAGGATCTTTATATTACAGAAATCGATAAAGATGGATTAGAATTAAACATTGATATTAGAATTGAAAAAGGTGCTGGTTACTTAACGATTGATGAACTAAAACAAAAAGAAGATGATGTAGAAGTATTACTTATCGATACAAACTTTTCTCCAGTCTCAAACGTTAAATATAATATTGCTCAAACAAGATTTGGTGATATTACTAACCTAGATTCACTTGAAATGGATATTGAAACAAATGGTTCGATATCTGCTGTAGATGCATTAAAATTCTCTGCAAATATGTTAAACTCATATTTCTCAGTATTTAATGAAGAATCTCTTCAAGTTGAAGGTCAATTCATTAGTAATGTTGCTGATTTAATCAGTAAAGAAAAAGAAGAAGTACAAGAAGAACTTGAAAAAGAAACTTATACTCCAATTGAAATAATGGGACTTTCTCCACGTACGCTTAATGCGTTAATTAATGGAAATATCCTTTCAATTGAACAACTTACAAAATGTACTGAAACAAAACTTTCTTCAATTAAAGGTTTCTGAAAAAAAGCTATGACTGAAATCAGAGATTCTTTAGCAGAAAGAGATCTAAAATTATTAGGAGATGATTAATTTCATACCATACTTATAATTAATTTAAACACACACTATGAGACATAGAGTAAGAAAACATCTAAAATTTAGTAATAAAAGTTTTCAACATAGAAAAGCTATGGAGAGAAATTTATTAACATCTTTTTTCTTACATAAGTCTATTAAGACTACTGAAAAAAAAGCTAAGTTAATCGTTCCTATGATTGATAAACTTATCAATACAGTAAATAAAAAAGATGAAATGAATGCAATCAGATATGTAATGTCTGTACTCTTTACAAAAGAATCTTCTCTTGAACTTTTCACTAATGTAGCTCCAAAGTTTAAAGATAATAAAACTTCTGGGTTTACAAGAATGACTGCTATTAAACAAAGAGATGGCGATAATGCAAAAATTGTATTATTAGAACTAGTTTAATTTTTAAAGCTTAATTACAGATGAAAACTTTTACACCAACACAAATCAAAGGTGGTGATAGAAAATGGTACGTAATTGATGCTTCAGGACAAACTTTAGGGAGATTAGCAACTCAAATTGCTGTTATTCTTAAAGGGAAAAACAAAGCTTCATATGTTCCACACCTTGATAATGGTGATTACGTAATCGTAACTAACTGTGACAAATTTGCTGTTACAGGAAAAAAAATGGAAGATAAAATGTATTATAGACATACAGGTTATCTTGGTGGGTTAAAAGAAATTTCTTTAGAAAATCTTTTAGCTAAAAAACCAACCAAAGCATTAGAGTTAGCAATTAATGGTATGCTTCCAAAAAATAAATTAAGATCTGGAATGATTTCTAGATTAAAATTATTCACTGGTGATGAACATACATTCGTTGCTCAACAACCAGAAATTATAAAATAATAACTACTATTTATGGCAAATAAATATACTTACGCAATCGGAAAAAGAAAAACTGCTTCTGCACAAGTTAAACTATTTGAAGGAAAAGGTGAAGATACAATAAATGGTAGAAATTTATCTGAATATGTAAAAAGATCAGATTTATTTGATACTATTTATTCACCTATCAAATTAGCAAAACTTAAAGATAAAGTACATTTTGAAATTACTGTTGCTGGTTCAGGAGTTTCTGCTCAATCTCAAGCAATTAGACACGGTTTAGCGAGAGCTTTATGTGAAAAAGATACAGAATTAAGAACTGTATTAAAAGCAGCTGGGTTTATTACTAGAGATGCTAGAAAAGTGGAAAGAAAAAAACCAGGGCTACACAAAGCCAGAAAAGCTATTCAATGGTCAAAAAGATAATTTTTATCTGTTGAAAAATTTTCATTTTAAAAAAATTTTATTCTTTATAAATTTTTAGTAATGCCTACTATTAATCAATTAGTTAAAAGAAATAGAAAAACTCCAAGTGTTAAGAGTAAATCTCCAGCACTTCAAGTAACTAGAAATTCTATTAAAAAAACTACAGTGACTATCCCAAAAGGGTGTCCACAAAAAAGAGGGGTATGTGTTAAAGTTACTACTATGACTCCTAAAAAACCTAACTCTGCCTTAAGAAAAGTTGCAAGAGTTAGACTTACTAACGGGTACGAAGTAAACGCGTACATCGGTGGTGAAGGTCATAATTTACAAGAACACTCGGTAGTTGCTATCAGAGGTGGGAGAGTAAAAGATCTACCAGGGGTTAGATATCATGTAGTAAGAGGTGTTCTCGATTGTGAAGGTGTTCAAAACAGAAAACAAGGGAGATCTCTTTACGGTGCTAAAAGACCTAAATAGAAACACACACTTAATTTTTTATAATAAGCAGTAAGTACGCAATTGCTGAAAATCACTTATTATAATTCTAAATTTTAATATTGCACAAATGTTTGAAAAATTCATTAACTATATCATGTTAGATGGTAAAAAATCACTAGCAAGAAAATTATTAGATGATACTTTTGCTGAAATTAAAGCAAAAGGACAAAAAGATCCGAAAGCAATTTTTGATAAAGCATTAGAAAATATTATGCCAAAAATTGAAGTAAGACCAAAAAGAGTTGGTGGATCAATCTACCAAGTTCCTCAAGAAGTTGAACAAAAAAGACAACTTTTCCTTGCATCTAAATGGATCATTGATTCTGCTAGAAGTAAAAAAGGTGCTTCTTTCTCTAAATTCCTAGCAAACGAATTAATCGAAGCTGCGAATGAAACTGGTACTGCTTTTAAGAAAAAATTAGAAGTTTACAAAATGGCTGAAGCTAATAAAGCTTTTGCTAGATTTGCAAACAAAAGAAGATAATTTTTACTTTCACTCTTTAATTCATAAGTAATCGAACATGGCTCACAAGAAAGCTCAATGATCTACTAGTAATGGTAGAGATAGTAACGCCAAAAGACTTTGAGTAAAACTCTTTGGTGGACAAACAGCTACACCTGGATCTATTATCGTAAGACAAAAAGGTAATAAATTCTGGGCAGCAGAAGGAACTCAAATTGGTAAAGATTTCACAATCTATGCTGTTTCTGAAGGTAAAGTTACATTTACACAAAGAAAAAGAAGAAGATTTGACGGAAGAGTATATAAAGATACATATATTTCTGTTGTTTAATCATAAAAAGTTTATCTATCTTTTTGGTAGATTTTCTTTTTGCCATCATAGCTCAGCTGGTAGAGCATTCGCCTTGTAAGCGAACGGTCATCGGTTCAAATCCGATTGATGGCTCCATTAAAAAATTAAAAAAAGCATAAATAATTATTATTTATGCTTTTTTATTCTCTAAAAAAATAAGAAATTCTTTATCACAGAATTTCTTATTTTTTTCAGTATTATTTAATAATTATTTCACCAGGGTTGGTAAAACTATCATTTTGTATAATTCTGCCTGGATAGACTGAAGTATTCATTCAAGTCTTTACATTATCTCAAATTATCACTCAAAGTTTTCTTTTTCAGGTGTCAGTCATTATATCCTTTACTGGAACTTTTATATTTTCATTGTCATGCCTGAGGTTTGCTGTAATAAATCATCCTCATAAATTAACATTATTTCAAATTATAGAATCTCAAATATAACTCAGATGTGCAGCATTTGAATTATTTCAAAAACAACTATTTTTTATCTCTACAGCATTTCAAATTTTACATCAGCTACCTATAACCGTATTTCATCTTAAGTACGTGTTAGGTCCAATTTTTGAGTCCTTAGCAATATAACAATTTCATTCAATATATGTACCAGATTTTAAAACAGCTCACTTTTCCAATATTATATTTCATTTTATCTGAACATTTTCTTCAACTTCTCAATCGATAATGGAATGTTCTAATTTTTCTAATATGTAAGTATTTGCCTCTAATATATCCCAAGGATATCAGATATCTATAAATTTTTCTTGTAATTCAAATGCATAAAAATTATTTTTTTCTACATATAAATTTAATGCATCTGTTAATTCGTATTCTCATCTTGGTGAAATTTTAATTTCTTTGATGAAATCTAAAATTTCTGCTTTCATTTTAAATCCTCATAAATTTGCGAGGTCTCAAATAAATTCTTGAGGTTTTTCAACTACTCATAAAATTTTATTATTTTCATCCGTTTGAAAAATTCAATATTTACTTGGATCATCTACTTTTTGTGCAAAAACTCAATATTTTTCTGATTCTAAAATGTTTTTCATATCTTGTTTTGAAATTATACTATCTCAATAGAGTATAAATACATCGTGGAGTGTTTGAATTCACTTTAATGCAGCTGCGGTTCATTTTTCTTCAGATTGAGTCTTATACGTAATTTTTACTCATTTATAATTTTTTCAAAAATACTGTGAAATTATTTCTTGTTTATATTTTACTACTAAAATGATTTCATCAACATATTCATAAATATTTTCTAGTAAATATTCCAAAATTGGTTTTCAACATATTTGAATCATTGGTTTTGGGATTGTATTGGTCAAAGGTTGTAATCTTGTCCCTCTTCATGCAGCTAAAATAATGGCTTTCATAAGCGAAAATATTAATATTTATTATATATATTGTAAAAAAATTTTTTATTTTTCAAAATTTCTCTTTTTTTTCTTTAAAATTAAATATCTTTTTTCATCTTTTTTCTTGATTCGTAGCCAAAAATTCGTATATTTAATATATGTTTTTACTGCTTAAGAAAACTATTTATGTCTGAAAATACAAACACACCATTAGATGATAATGGTGAACAAAATGAAGAACAATTAGAAATGGGAATTTCTCAATGAATGGTCTATGGATGAGATGAAGATAAATCTATTAGATCTGAAATGGAATCATGTTATTTGGAATATGCCATGAGTGTAATTGTATCAAGAGCACTTCCAGATGTTCGTGATGGGATGAAACCAGTTCACAGAAGAATTATGTATTCAATGCACGAACAAGGTTTAAGATCGAGTGCAAAATTTAGAAAATCTGCAACAGTTGTAGGGCATGTACTTGGGAGTTATCATCCTCATGGTGATTCATCAGTATATGAAGCTATGGTTCGTATGGCACAAAACTTTTCACTCAGATATCCTCTGGTTCATGGTCAAGGGAATTTCGGTTCAATGGATGGTGATGGAGCTGCAGCCTACAGATATACGGAAGCAAAAATGACAAAATTAGCTGAATATTTATTAGCTGATATTGAAAAACAAACCGTTGACTTTAGAGATAATTTTGATGCTACAAAACAAGAACCTACAGTATTACCAACAAGACTTCCAACTCTTTTAATGAATGGGGTTATGGGGATTGCTGTTGGGATGGCAACAAATATTCCACCACATAATTTAACAGAATTAATTCAAGCAATTAAATATCTTCTTTCACTAGAAGATACTTCAGATGTATCTGTTGAAGATTTAATGGAATATGTAAAAGGTCCAGATTTTCCAACTGGAGGGATTGTTTATGATAAAGAGGCATTATTAAAAGCGTATTCTACCGGAAGAGGTTCAGTAATTGTAAGATGAGTTGCAAATATTGAAGAAGGAAAAAAAGGAAGAAGTATTATTAATATTTCTGAAATTCCTTATGGTTTAAATAAAGCTTCATTAGTAGAAAAAATTGCTGATTTAGTAAGAGAGAAAAAAATTGTTGGTATTTCAGATATCAGAGATGAATCAAACAAAGACGCAGTAAGAGTTATTATTGAAATGAAAAAGGATGCTTTTCCAAAGAAAATTTTAAATCAACTCTATAAATTATCTCAACTTCAAACAAGTTTTGGGTATAATATGGTAGGTTTAGGAGAAAGAGGGAAACAACCAAGATTATTCAACTTAAAAGAATTTTTAGAAGAATTTATCGGACATAGAAAAGAAGTAGTAACAAGAAGAACTCAATATGAATTAAAAATTGCAGAAGCTAGAGCTCATATTTTAGAATGACTCAAAAAAGCACTCGATCATATTGATGAAATAATCAAACTTATCAAAGCATCTTCAAGTAAAGATGAAGCAAGAGTAAATTTAATGAATGATTTTTCTCTTTCTCAAATTCAAGCAGAAGCAATTTTAGAAATGAAATTAAATAAACTTGCTGGATTAGAAAGACAAAAAATAGAAGATGAATTAAAAGATAAACATATATTAATTGAAGACTTAAATGATATTTTAATCAAACCAGAAAGAATAAGCTCTATTATTCATGAGGAATTAGATGAAGTCGAAAATAATTTTGGTGATGAAAGAAAAACACAAGTAAATTCTGGAAAAGTAGGTGAATTTAATGCAAAAGACACTATTCCAAATGAAGAAGTTATTATTACTCTTTCAAAAAATTCATACATTAAAAGACTCAAAGCAAATTCGTTTAGAACTCAAAGAAGAGGAGGAAAATGAGTAGCAACTTCAACGAGAGAAGATGATGAAATCAAATTAATCGTTCCAACGAGAAATCATGATGATTTATTATTTTTTACGACTCAAGGGAGAGTATTTCAACTTCCAGCTTATGAAATTCCAGAAACAACAAGAATTGCAAAAGGACAACCTATTATTAACTTATTAGGTTTACAAAAAAATGAAGAAATTTCAGCAATCTTAGATATTTCAGCAGCAGAAAATAAATATTTATTCTTTGTTACTAAAAATGGGATTGTAAAAAAATTAGAAATGGATGCGGTAAAAAATATTCGTTCTAATGGTCTAAAAGTTGTTGGTGTAAAAGAATGAGATGAGCTCACTTGGGTAAAAACTACGAGTGGAGACGATCATATTTTTATCGCAACACGTGAATGAAAAGCTATTCAATTTGAAGAAGGTGACGTTCGTCCAATGGGAAGAGCTGCAGCCGGAGTAAAAGGGATTAACTTAAAAGCTGAAGATAGTGTAATAGAAGTAGCAATCGTGTGAGAAGATAGAGAATTTGTCTTTATCGTTACGGAAAACGGTATGTGAAAATTAACATGAATAGATGAATATAGAAATCAAAAAAGATGAGGAGCTTGAGTAAAAGCTATGGCTATGACAGCAAAAACAGGAAAATTAATTTCTGCAACTATGCTTTCAAGTGAAGATAGAAAAACTACTGAAGTAATTTTAATTTCTAAAGCAGGACAAACAATTCGTATTGGACTCAAAGATATTAGAAAAACTTCAAGAGTAACTCAATGAGTTATTTTAACAAAACTCAAAAAGTCAGGTGATAAAGTGGTGAGAGCCTCTTTAGTAAAAGAATGTGAAGATGAAGAAATATAAAAAAAAAGTTCCCGGGAAATTTTCCCGGGAACTTTTTTTTATGCAGCTTTTTGAAAACCTGGTCATGATATTTCAGAATAATTTTTTGTATTTACCCAATGGAAATTTAGAGTTCCACTTTCGGTTAAAAATCATAATTCTACAAATTTTTGTCAGATATTTGATAAACCCGAAACAAAATTTCTTTTTTCATTGAGTTCGTTTTCACCATTTATTTGACGAATTTTTGACATATTTGTGTAATAGTCATTTGTATTTGTATCTCCAGTTGTTTTGTAGAGAACAAATTGCAAAAGATGATTAAATTCAGAAATATTTAAATAATCATTATCAGTTGTCTCAATTTTACCAGTATCATTAAATTTATCATCGTTTTTCATGAGAAATAAAAATTCTTCTCTATTATTCCAAACAAAATCGAGTCCTAATTTTTCTAGTTTTTGTTTTGTATCGATGAGATTTTTTAATGCTTCAGGATTTTTTTCTACGGTTTGTTTTTCTTGTTTTGAAATTTCTATTTTTTCACCAGTTTGGTAATTTATAATAGAAAAATTATTATTTACCGTAATATCAGGAATTTCATAGGTTAATCAAGCGTAAGAGTATGTTTTTTTATCTTCTTGAGTATTTATTCCTAATTCAGATTGAGAATCAATAGAATTGATTTCTTCGAGGAATTCTAAATTTTTATGCTCAATATATTTTTGAGTAAAAATTTCTGTTAATTTTTCATCTACATTATATTCTTGAGTAAATTCTTCGATATCAAAATTTTGAAGCTCTTGTTCAACTTGTTTTTTAAATTCTTCCTCGTTAGGCATGGTTAAATTTCCATCTTCATTTTCAGAGGTAGTTTTTTCTAATATTTTATTTTTAACAACTAGTTCTTTTGTTTCTTGATATGCAGAAAGCATTTTTATCATTTCTGGTTGATTGACTGGTAAGTATCAAGCATTTTTTACAAATTGTTCAATGTTTATACTTTGATTTGAATATTTCATTTCGTCATCATATTTTTGTATTAATGCATCAGGACTTAAGCTCAAGTTTTTATTTTCAATATTTTTTAATTTATTAATTTTTTCACTTAATTTAATATTTTGAATATCTAATATTTCATCTAAAATAAATTTACTATTTTTTCTATCTAAATTATTTATTTTATCGAGTAATAGTTGATTACTTGCATAGTCAGTATTAGATAATAATTTAAACATTTCTTGTAAATCTTCTTGATTTATATCTATTCATCTTTCTTGGAAAGTTGATAGTAGATTAGATTCTAAAATATTTATTTTTTTATCAGTATCTAGTGTGGAAATATAATCTGCAATTTCTGTTTTTTTATTTATTAACTCTTTTAAGGCTTTATTATTTTCATTTAAATGATCTGTGAGTTTATTCAATATTACTTCTTGAGATTGAGTAATATTAAAGGTTTTATCAAGGCTATTACTAAGTATGTTTATACTACGTTGTTTAAATATTGGGTTTGAAAAAATTTCATGTTTATCATCTCTATCTTTCTTCATTATCTCCTGAATAGAAAATAATAAAGTTTCTATATTAGGTATTTCTACATTTTCTATAAAATCTGTCATATTTTCAATTTCAATATTTTTTACTGCAATTTTAAATAAATATGGATTATTTTGATACACTTCATTAGGAATTAAATGAGCATCTTTAATTCCATTATTTGTCATAAGTATTTGTTTGATAATATTTTCATTAAACATATTTAAATATAATCCTTCAACAATTTCTCATCAATTTTTTATATAATCAATGAGAGTATTTTCATACTTATCGATATTGTGAGTTGCTAAAAAAGTATTTAATTTACTTTTATCAATTGAATCCTTTGAAAGAATATCATCTAAATTTAAATTATCTGTAATTCAAGTTTGATATAATATTTCAGATGTATGTATAGCGAGTCAATATTTTGCTGTATCTGAAACTAAACTTTTTATATGTTCTCTAATATATTCATTTTCAGTAATATCTTTTTTAAATTTTTGTACAATAAAGTTTAAATTTAATATTCAAGATTCTTTATGATTTATAAGCGCTCCGACTAGACCAGGTGATCTTAATAATGTATCACCATTATATTTATTAATAAATTCTGTTGATATATTTAAATGAGGAATAATTTCAGGAGTATAAATAACTCTATTATTTAAATGAAGAGGATTTACTTTTATTCATTCATTTAAAAGTTGGATAATTATTTTTGGATTTGTTATTTGTATAAGAACCTCAGGATTTTGTTTTAATATTTCAATTGGTAAATTATTATAATTAATATTCTCTAAATTTTTTAAACTTTCCGATACATTATTTAAATTTGAACTTACCATATCTTCTAAAATAGAAGATATATTATATTCTTCTAATAAACTATTTAACCCACGAGATTCCCAAATAGTATCAATAAAATCTTTAGAATTACCATTAATTATTTCTTTTATTTCATTAATCTTATCATTTCAAAATAGATTTAATAAACTATCTTGTGTGAGTAATCATTTATTGTCTAAATATCAGAAATAATTTCATAACTCATTAAAATTTATATCTGAAATTTTAATTTTCGGATCTAAGATATTTGCTTCAAATTTTTCAATTGAAATCAGATAATTTCATTCTTTATTATTAAATCATTTCAAATATTCATCATTAAATCATTTTTCTTCATTTCATAAGATCTTTGCAATTAGTCTATCTTGATAAACATTAATATCTTTTTTATCAGCTAAATCTCCCATATTTTCTTCATCTGTTCAAGCAAAGTTTCATTCCTGGAAACCTCAATATTCTTTATTTAAATGTTCCAAAATAACTTGAGCTTCATCAATAGAATACTCTGAGATATCTTTATTGCGTAAGTTTTTTGCTTCATTTTCTACTCATTTAACATCACTTTCTGAAACTCATGAAAATATTCACCAAAAAGAATCTCTTTTTCTAAAATCTGTAGAAATATCATGTTCTTCAGCTAAAGTTATAACATCAGAAAGTTCTAACATTATAGTCATTCTTTCTGAATGAGAAATTTGTAAATCATTATTCACTGATTCTAAAATTACGTTTTCTAACTCATTGTATTCTTCTTGAAATTTATCTTTTAATTCAGGATTTTTTACTTTCTCTTTTATTAAATTGGCTTCTTTTAAAGACGCATGAAGTGTTTCTTCCATGCGTTGTTCTTCGTTATTATCTTCATAATGCAGTGAATTTATTGTCTTTATTGTTTCACCAGAGATAGCCATAATTGTTCTAATAAGTATTATTTTTATTTATTCTATCACATTGTGAAAGAAAATTCAAAAAATTACTAAGTGCTTCTTGAAATTGTTGAAATATCTATATAATGGCTTTATTAAAATAAAATTAAATATATAAAATTTATGAAATTTAGTTGTAACGAAATAAGAGAAAAATTTTTAAAATTCATGGAAACTAAAGGGCATTATATAACAAAATCTGCTCCTTTAATTCCTGAAAATGATGCATCAGTTTTATTCAATGTTGCTGGTATGCAACCAATGGTTCCGTATCTATTAGGTGAAGCTCATCCAAAAGGGAAAAGAATTGCAAATTCTCAAAAATGTGTAAGAACTAATGATATCGAAGAAGTTGGAGATGATTCTCATTTAACATTTTTTGAAATGTTAGGGAATTGGTCACTCTGAGATTTTTTCAAAGAAGAATCAATTGCTTGGTCATATGAATTCTTAACTTCTTCTGACTGGTTAAATTTAGATCCAAAATATATCGCTGTAACTGTTTTTGAAGGTGATGAAGATGCTCCGAGAGATGAAGAAGCTGCAGATATTTGGAAAAAAGTTGGAATGCCAGAATCAAGAATTTCATATTTAGATAAAGCCGAAAATTGGTGGGCTGCTGGGGATACTGGACCATGTGGGCCAGATTCTGAAATTTTTTACTGGGTTGGAGAATGAGAACCAAAAGCAGATTCAAATGTTGCCAATGATGAAGATAACTGGATGGAAATTTGGAATAATGTATTTATGGAATATATCAGAGATGAAAATGGAAAATTATCTTCTCTTCCAAATAAAAATATTGATACTGGAATGGGATTAGAAAGAATTACTGCAACTCTTAATGGAGTTAAGTCAGTATATCAAACAGATGCATTTTCAGATGTTTTAGAAAAAATTAAATCTCTGGTTTGAGAAGAAAATTATGATGAAAGATGAGCAAGAATTATAGCTGATCACGTAAGAATGGGGACACATATTATTGCAGATGGAATTGTTCCAAATAATGTTGATCAAGGATATATCTTGAGAAGATTACTCAGAAGATCAATCAGAGAAGCATATAAAATGAATTATGAAGAAAATATTTTAGTAGAAATATCTAAAATGTTTGTAAATAAATTTAAAGATATTTATGACTCAGTAAAAAATAACGAAGAAACTATTTATACTGAACTTCAAAAAGAAGAAGAAAAATTTGCTAAAACTTTAAAATCTGGGTTAAAAGAATTTGATAAATTACTCAAAGGTTTTGAAATTGCTTTCGAAAGATCAGGAAAAAAAATCGATACAATTGCAGGTCCAAAAGCTTTTAAATTGTATGATACATATGGATTTCCTCTAGAAATGACTGTTGAATTAGCTACGGAAAATGATATAAAGTTGATGAAGAAGGTTTTGCAAAAGCATTTGAAGATCATCAAGCTAAATCTAGAGCAGGTTCAGAGAAAAAATTTGCATGAGGACTTGCTGATGATTCGCAAGCGACAACTCAACTTCATACAGCAACTCACTTAATGCTTGCTTGACTCAATCATGTTTTAGGAGGTTGAGTTCATCAAAAAGGTTCAAATATTACTCCTGAAAGATTACGTTTTGATTTTAACGCTGATGGAAAAGTTCAAAGAGATTTACTCGACAAAGTAGAAGAATTTGTAAATGAAGCAATAAATGATGAAACACAAGTAACGGTTACAAATATGCCAAAAACTCAAGCTATGGAAGAATGAGTTGAAGGATCATTTTGGGAAAAATACCCAGACGAAGTAAAAGTATATTCTATGGTTGGGAAATCAGGAAAAGTTTATTCACGTGAACTTTGTGGTGGACCACATGTAGAAACAACTGCAGGAATGGGAACATTTAAAATTAAAAAAGAAGAAGCATCAAGTTCTGGTGTAAGAAGAATAAAAGCTGTTTTACAAAAATAATAAAAAAACTATAGAAAATTTTTTCTATAGTTTTTTTTAACATAAAATTATTCTTCTGCTTTACAATATTTTCAAATCTTTATAATAAATAATAATTATTCATTGAAAAAATAAAATGTTTCAAAATAAAGTAAATATTACGACAATAGGAGGTTGAACCGGTACCTATAATGTATTATCAGGATTAAGAAATAATGAGATGTATAATCTTGCTGCTATTGTGACAATGAGTGATAGTGGTTGAAGCACAGGGATGCTTCGTGATGAATTTTGAGTGTTACCCCCTGGAGATATAAGAAGAGCAATTCTCGCACTTTCAACTGAATCTGAAATTTTAAGAAAACTTTTTGAATATAGATTTGATAAAGAGTCTTCAGTTTCAGGTCATACTGTTTGAAACTTACTGCTTACAGCTCTTGCTGATATAACAGGGAATTTTTGAGATGGAATAAAAGAAATTAATAAGATGTTTAAAGTAAATGGAAAAGTTATTCCAGTTACAATGGAACAATCAAATCTTTGTGTAGAATTAGAAAATGGTTTAAAAGTTTGTGGAGAATCAAATATTGATGTACCTGAACATGATGGGAACCTACGTATTGAAAATGCATATTTAGAACCAGAAGTTCCAGCAAACCAAGTTGCGAAAAATGCTCTAGAAAATTCTGATATAATAGTTATAGGTCCAGGAGATTTATATACTTCAATTATACCGAATTTACTGGTAAAATGAGTAGCAAAATCTATCAAAAAAAGTAATGCAAAAGTAATATACTTTTGTAATATTATGACAAAAAAATGAGAAACTACATGATTTGAAGTAAAAGATTTTATAGATGTTATCGAAAAATATTTATGAAAAGGAGTATTAGATTATGTGGTTGTAAATAATGGAAATATTTCTGATTATATGGTGAAAAAATATCACGATTCAGAATGAAAGAAACCAGTAAAACTCAAAGATAAACAAATAAAAGAATTTAAAAATGCAAAATATAAAATCATAGAAAGAGATATGCTTCATGAACAAGATTTTGTGAGACATAGTTCGAAAAAAATAGCATCAATTATAGATGATTTAGTTGATGGTTGGATAAAATAAAAAAAGAGAAAATTTAAATTTTCTCTTTTTTTATTTTATTTAAATATTCTTTATTGCTTTTTCATCAGATTTTGGAAAAGCATTTGGAATAAATTTATCTATAAAATTTTCAGACCAATCAGAAATTCCAGATTCTATATCAAGTTTGAATGTTGTAACATACCCAAGTATACTTATATAAATATCTCATATAGTCAGTGAATCTCAAACAAGAAATTCCTTGTTTCATAATTCTTGAGAAATTATTCATATTTTTTGTTTTACTTGCTCTATTATTTCATTTTCTCTTTTTTCAGACAATTCTATTAATCAAAATTTTTTCATATAAATTTCACGAAGAGAATCAAAAATATTATCTACTAGAGTTGTTATATTGTAAACAATGACTTTTTCTTCTATAGAATTTGGGAAAATATTATTTTGTGGATATTTTTCATTTATGTATTCTATAATTTTCCAACTATCATAAATTTGTATTCCATTATCATCTATTGCTGGAATTTTACCAGTTTTTGAAACTTGTAAAAATTCTTCACTTTTATTTTTTAAATCAACACTTACACTTTCATATTTTACTGATTTTAAATCTAATATAGC
The DNA here is from genome assembly GCA_964022365.1 of uncultured Candidatus Altimarinota bacterium. Classification (GTDB taxonomy): domain Bacteria; phylum Patescibacteriota; class Gracilibacteria; order BD1-5; family UBA6164; genus CAJXJP01. The sequence goes on along the minus strand of CAXHZN010000003.1, from coordinate 26,957 downwards.
TCTTATTTTAGCTACATGAGGTGAATTTAAACCATAAATTATCATATTTTTTCTATAAATAATATAAAATAGTAATGTAAATATATGTATAAAACTTAATACAAACTTAATTTACTATAAAAAGTATAGTAAAATTAAGATAAATTTATAACTCATCTAATAAATTTTCTAATTTTTCTAATTCTTTCGTATCTTCTTTGAGTTCTCAATTTTTTTCAGCTTCTTCGAGCTTCTTTTTTGCTTCATCTTGAGCTTTTTTCATATCACGTACATATTTTCTCACTTGGGCTGGAGTCATACGAGCATTTGAACCAGCAGGGGCAAATTCTGACATAATAATTAAATTATAGTTTAAACTTCTCTTCTTTCTTTTAAAGCATTCATAAGTGTGACATTGTCAGCATACTCAATATATCCTGAAGATAATCATCTACTCAGACGAGTCAGGGTTACTTTATGTTTTATTTTTCTTTTTTCTATTTCTTCTTTTATATAATTTATAGTCGCTTCTCATTCAATATTTGGATTCATAGAAAGGATGAGTTCTATATTCCTATCAGCATCAACTATTCTACTAAATAAACTTTCAAAGTTTAAATCTCAAATAAATACTCAATTAATAGGGGAAATAGCTCCACCTAATACATGATACTGTCCTGTAAATCATCCAGATTGTTCGATGGTAAGTAAGTCTAAATACTCTTCAACAACGGCAATTAAGAGAGGATTTCTATTTTTTGATGTACAAATATTACAAATTTTTTGTCAAACATCTGTCAGTCCATGACAATTTTCACATGATCCAACTTTATTTTTTATATTTTTAATATCATTTGATAAATTTTCTACAAAATTTGGATTTGAATTGAGCAGAAAAAAAGCTAACTTCGTAGCTCTATTTTCTCAAATTCCGGGTAAATATCAAATAGATTGTATTAATCTTTTTAGTGCTTCTGGCATATGGTAAGTTTATAGAATTAACCTTCCATTTTCAAGGGAAGGTGGCCGGTAGGCCGGATGGGTTATAATAATTTTTTGCCTTTATTTAGGTAGTGATGTCCGTAGGACACAGAGGATTTTTATACTGAACTTCTACAAAAAATTCTATAAAAAAAACAAGATATTGCAAGCAATTCTTGTTTTAATAATTATATACATAGTTTACTCCATCTTGAATTACAAGATAATCTGGATTTTCTGCTTTTTCCATTAATTCTAAATCTTCATCACTACGAATGTTTCATAAGCTTTCAAGTTCAGCAATTTTTACATCGAGTAATTCTTTTTCGAGTTTGAGTTGTTGCATTTGGATATCTAGTTTTTGAATACTAGTCCCTTTTGTAGCATTAACATTTATAATCCAAACATAATACAGTAGGAGAACTGAAATGAATGACAGCATAATTATATATGTTGTTTGTACTCAAACTTGGAATTTTTCTTTTTCTTGTTTTCTTCTTGAGTAGAAGTTATTTTTTAAGTTTGTAGTCATTACTTTAGGATTCACGTTCGCTAGAGTTAGGAGGTAACAATTAGGAGTTTTTTACTGCGGGAGTGAGTTTTTCAGCAAGTCTAGCTTTTGCGCTACGACTTCTCGAATTTTGTTTTATTTCTTCTGGTGTAGGAAGAATCGGTTTTTTTGTTAATATTTTTAATGACTTTTTATGTCCACAACTACAAATCAAATCATCACATATACAATCTTTGGTTTCTTTTTTAAATATTTGTTTTACTAATCTATCTTCGAGAGAATGAAATGATATAACAAATATTTTTCCTCCTTTTGTAAGTAAATCGAGAGAATCTTGAATAGAAGTTTCAGCAAAATCTAATTCTTTATTTGTCTCTATTCTCAAAGCTTGAAATATACGAGTTTTTACTCTTGGATGTTTTGAAATAGTTTCAATGATTTCTACGAGATCATCAGTGGTTTCAAAAGTTTTCTTTTTTCTTTGGTGAGAAATCGCTTGCGCTATTTTTTCTGCCAAAGGCTCTTCTCAATATGTTTTAAAAATATCTATAAGTTGATCTTTTCTATAAACATTTACAATAAATGAAGCGGGTTTTCAACTTGTAGCATCAAAACGCATATCAAGTGGACCATTTGCTCTAAAGCTAAATCATCTCTCAGCTTCATCAATATGAAGAGAAGAAAGTCATAAATCATAATAAATTCCTGTGATTTCAAAGATATTTCTTTCTGCTAGCTCTTGTTTAAGGTTTACAAAGTTTGAATTTATCAGAATAAGTTCAATTTTATTATCAGAATTTATTGATTCTAACCTTTCTCGAGCGAGTTTCAGATTTCTTGTATCTGCATCAAATCCAATAAATATATCTCAAGGATTCATTTTTTGGATTATTCCAGCAGCATGTCCTCACATACCTAAAGTACAATCTACGACAATATTTTGTTTGTTGTTAAAGATCTCAATGCTTCAAATTAATTCTTCGTATAAAACAGAAATATGTTTATCGGCTATATTTTCAATGTTCATATTATTGTATCAACTTGTAAAAAAAATGTTAAAAATTCATTTTTATTGTCTTTTTAAAGCACATCATCTATATTTAGTTGTAACTTTTTTTTCTTTCTTGTCAAAATAAGCGTTTATAATTGACTAGACAATTTACAAAATTATTTTAATAGTTTATTTAAGCCAAGAAATTAATATTCTTCACATTTTCTTCACAAAGCGAAAGTGTATAACTTGAGTATATAAAAAAACTAAAAATTATACTTGCATTTTTCAAAAGATTACTAAAATGGTAATGTTTAAAAATAAAAGATAATAATCTAATACATATGATAAAAATTAATGATTTACACGTAGGTGTTGAAGATAAAGAAATTATTAAATGAATTTCTCTTGATTTCGAACTTGGAAAAAATTATTGTCTACTCGGAAAAAATGGGAGTGGAAAATCTACATTATCAAGTTTTTTAATGGGACATCCAAAATATAAACATATTTCAGGGGAAGTTTCAATAGAAGGAGAAAATTTATTAGAAAAAGATCCAGAAGAAAGAAGTGCCGCATGATTATTTCTTTCATTTCAACATGTACCAGAAATAAAAGGAATTAAATTGAGTGAATACTTAAGAACTATTTATAATATTCATCTCAAACAAGTCAAAGCTGATGTAGCTGAATTATCACCATTTTTATTTAAAAGATTTATAAAAAAATATTTAGAATCTTTACATATAGATGAAAAATTTTTAGATAGAGATTTAAATGTTGGTTTTTCTGGATGAGAAAAAAGAAAAATCGAAATCCTTCAAATGAAATTAATTTGACCAAAATATATTATTTTAGATGAAATTGATTCAGGTTTAGATTTAGATGCTTTTAGAGCTGTAGCTGAATTATTACAAGAACTTTCTAGTGAAAATAATAGTTTAATTATTATTACACATTACTTTAAAATTCTTGAATATATCGATGTAGATACAGTATATGTTATGAAAGATGGGGAAGTGAAAGCTACTGGGGACAAAGCTTTAGCAAAAGAAATTAGTGAATCAGGTTTTTCAAATATTTAAGCAAAAAAAAAAGCTGAACCAAAGTTCAGCTTCAATCGAGAAATTTAAGACAATTTGCTTGAAATTTCTTTATGTATAGAATCGCTTACTCCTTGAACTGCAGCAAAAGCTGTACCAAGAACTAAACCAAATACTATTGCGAGTGCAAAATTTTTCATTTTATCTCCTTCTCTAAATTGAAAATTAATAACTCAAAATATATTATACAATAAAAATTTAAAAAAGCAAAAAAGCCGTAAAAATTACGACTTTTTAGATATATGAATCATGCATTTGCAAAGGTATCTACTTTACAGAAATCAGCAAGAGAAATTTTTTTACATTTACCTATTTGAACTTCTGAAATTCCCATATTTCCAGCTTTTCTTAGCAAGGAAATATAATCATTTTCTCCTAGTCTTTTTTTAGAGGTAGGTTTAATAGTACGGTTATCAGGAAGTATTTGGAATTTCTTTCCTCCAACATCGATTGTAAAAAATTGTTTATGTTGACCTTTGGCTTTCTTTGATGTATTACCATTATGTCTAGACATGATCTTTGCTCCTTTTTTTTGCGAAATTCATATAAAAATTTCTATTAAATAATATCAAAAAAAATAATTTTTCAAAATTTAAATTTAAAAAAATAATTATGTCAACTAAATCACAAACTATTAATATTGAAGGGTCTTGGGATTACTCAGATGAAATAATCTATAGTGAAACTGTAGAACCTGGAATCAATGAAAAAGTAGTCAGACAAATATCTCTTTCTAACAAAGAACCGCAATGGATGTTAGAGCTTAGACTTAAAGCATTGGCTTTATATGAAAAAAGAGAAATGCCAAAATGGTGACCAAATCTAGACAAACTTGATCTAGATAAAATTTATTATTTTGCAAAACCGCAAGGTGCTGGGAATAATAAAACTTGGGATGATGTTCCAGAAAATATCAAAGCTACTTTTGATAAACTCGGTATTCCAGAAGCAGAAAAAAAAGCACTTGCATGAGTAGGTGCACAATATGATTCTGAAACAGTATATCATTCTTTAAAACAAGAATTAACAGATCAAGGAGTTATTTTTGACGATATGTCACAGGCTTTACAAAATCCTGAACGTGCAGAATTAATTAAAAAGTATTTTGCAAAATCTATTCCTTTAAATGATCATAAATTTTCTGCACTTCACTACGCTGTATGGAGTGGATGAACATTTCTATATATTCCTAAAGGTGTAAAAATTTCTGAACCATTACAATCATATTTTAGAATGAATGTGAAAGCATGAGGACAATTTGAACATACTATGATTATTGTCGAAGAAGAAGCAGAAGCTCATTATATCGAATGATGTAGTGCTCCAAAGTACGATGAGAGTTCACTTCATGCTGGATGAGTAGAAATATTTGTTGGAAAAAATGCAAAAATGAGATATTCATCAGTGGAAAACTGGAGTTTAGATACATTTAACTTAAATACAAAAAGAGCAATTGTTCAAGAATCTGGAGTAATCGAATGGGTTTGAGGAAATATGGGTTCTAATACAACTATGTTATATCCTTGTTCTGTACTTGTTTGAGATAATTCCAAAGCCGATCATTTAGGTTTAGCATTTGCAAATCAATGACAAAATCAAGATACTTGAGCAAAAGTAATTCATATTTGAAAAAATTCTTCATCAAATATTGTTTCTAAATCTATTTCAAAAGCAGGATGAATTTCTACATACAGAGGTTTAGTTGATATTAAACCAGGAGCAATTGGATCAGTTTCAAAAATTGAATGTGATGCATTACTTTTAGATAATAGATCAGTTTCAGATACTATTCCAGATATTAGAGTAGGGAATGCTGATTCTATTGTAGCTCACGAAGCAAGTGCATGAAAAATAAACGAAGAAGATTTATTTTATCTTATGTCTCGTGGTATATCTGAAGAAGAAGCTCAAGCAATGATTGTAAATGGATTTCTATCTCCAATCATGAAAGAACTTCCACTCGAATACGCTTCAGAAATGAATGTTCTGATTTCAATGGAAATGGAAGGAAGTATTGGGTAATAAAAATTATTTTGTCAAAAAATAAATAAACATGATAAAAATAGATAAAAAAACATTAATTGAGTTTCAGGAAAAAGGAGTGAAAAAAATTCACGTATTTTTTTATGATGCTGGATGTTCGGGGACAAAGGTTGATATTGAAACGGATTTTGATGATAAAGATTTAGAATTAGTTGCCATTTTTCCTGATCTAGATAGTGAATGAAAACCAGTTAATAATCCACCTTTAAAGTGAGAGGGAATAAAAGTATATATTATTCCTGCGAATAAAGAGCAATTTGACTGAGCAATGGTAACAAAAATCAGAGAAAAATCAGATAACCCTCATTTACAATGAGCACGTGAAAAATATATTTTTTCAAATCCGAAGATTCAAGACAGATGTTGATGTGGAACGAGTTTTTCATTTGAAAAGAAAGTTCCAAAGATAGATTTAGAAAAATTAAGGTTACTTAAAGATAGATTCTGAAAATAGTTCATACTATTTTAGAAAATAAATTTTATAAAATTATTTATTAATTGAGAAAAGACATATGAAAATTACAGATTCTGGATTTCATAATATTTCTGAAGTAGAAGAAAGTAGTATAATAATATCTTCTTGAGTGCAAGCAGTATTTTTTGATAATAATTCAAAAGTATCAGAAATTATTTTAGAAGAAAACGCTCAACTAAAATATTTTGGATATTTTTGAGAAGAAAATACTTTTAATAAACATATTATTACAAAAGGTGAAAAATCATCTGCAAAAATAAATTGTTTTTTATTAGCTCAAGAAAATAAAAAAATTACTTCAAAAGTATTTGGTGAAGTTGCTGCGAGTGAATCAAAAATTGATACAGATATTATTGCATTAGCTAAAAATGAAGGTTCTATTGATATAGATGGAATTATTCAAATCAATAATGGTGTTGAAAAAGTAGAATGATATTTAAATGAAACAAATATCTTCTTATGAGATAAATGATCAGTAAGAGGTTTCCCAACACTTTTAGTAAGAAGTAATGATGTACAAGCTGGGCACGGATGTAATATAGAAAAAATTTCTGATGAAAAATTATTTTATCTCAGAAGTAGATGAATTTGAAAAGAAAATGCTTTAACTATGATGGTTATATCATATATTGAAACTATTTTTGGAGATTTACAAAAATATGATCAAGATTTTCATGACACTCTAGTCTCACAAATAATAAATGATATATAAAACTTGTTTTTTTACTCAATATTCTTATAAATACTGGGTTATTTATTTTTAAAAAATATTATATGAAAAAAATTACTGCACTATTATTAGCACTTTTTGCTTTCCAATTTTCATCAGTTTTTGCTGAAGAAATCCAAGCTGTTACAACTTCTGCACCAGTTACAACTCAAGCAGAAACGACAAATACTGGTTCTAATGTAGAATCAAATGAAAATCAAGAAGAAATAGTATATAACTATTATTTTTCTCCAACTTGTGGTTGGTGTCAAAAACTAGATGCTTTTTTAGAAAAAAATGATGCATTTGAAAAATTAAACATTAATAAAATTGATGTAAGAGGAGAAAATGGTATTAAAATGATTGATGCAGCCACTGAACATGGAATTGACCCATCTGGAGTTGGAACTCCATTTGTAACTTATGGACCAAATGGTACAGGAAGTTACATTGAAGGAGGTTTTTATGGAGCTGCTGATCACTTTGCTTCTGCATTAAATATTGATAGTCCAATTGCTACGGCTGAAGAAAATAAATCTAAAAGTTTATTAATTACTCTTTTAGGATTAATTATTATTATCGCTCCACTTGCTTACTTAGGTTTAAAAAAATAAAAATATGAAAAAAATAATTTTATGATTCCTAGCATGGATTTCAATATATCAAAGTACTTTTGCTGAATCTATGCAAGAGTTAGCAAAGTCAGATAGTTTTATGGATAATATTGGTTTTTTAGCATTTTTAATACCAGCAGCTGCCGGGGATTCTATAAATCCTTGTGCATTTGCTGTAATGATTATTTTGCTTACATCAATTTTGAAACAACATAAATCAAAAAGCAAAGTTATTTGGGCAGGTTTAATGTTTATTTTAGCAATATTTATCAGTTATGTTGCTATGGGATTTGCTTTATTTGATACTCTTGCAGATGATTTTGACCCTGTTTATATTAAATATACTATTTGAGTTATTTGAATAATTATTTGATTAGCAAATTTAAAAGATTATTTCTGGTATGGAAAATATTTTAGAGTTGAAGTTCCAACGTCTTGGAGACCAAAAATGTTTAAACTTTTAAGATGAGTTACATCTCCAGCTGGAGCATTTGTTATTTGATTACTTATTAGTTTATTTTTACTTCCTTGTACTGCAGGACCATATATCGTAGTTACTTCATATTTAGCAACAAATGAAATTTCATTTAATATTGCTGCTATGTATATTTTGATATATAATTTAGTATTTATTATTCCAATGTTTATCATAATGTTTATGATCGCTTTTGGTGTAAAATCTGCCGAAGAAATAAATGAACTTAAAGAATTAAATGTTGAAAAAATGCACTTAATAACATGAATAATAATGCTTTTATTATGAATTTATGTTTTATTAGATGCTTCTGGTATAATCACTAAATTATTATTTATATTCTAATTGTATAGAAATTTTTATGTATAATGAAACGATTACTTTTTATAGTAAAACTCCACCAAATAAACAAGCCCTGGAAGATTTCACAGTAAAATATTATGAAGATAATAATATTTGTTGAGATGATTTAGAAGTATTTTTAAAAATCGAAGATAATATTATTAAAGCTTTTGGTTTTACTTGAGAAACTGCGATTATAACAACTGCATGTGCAAGTATTTTAGGTGAGTCTATAATAGGACAAAACGTTTCAGAAATTTTAAAAATGGATTATAAATCAATCGAAGAATTAATTGAAATGGAAGTTTCTCCAAGAAGAAGACAGGCTTCAGTTCTATGATTACTCACTACGAGAAATGCAATTCATACATATTTAGGAGATGGGCAAAAGGATGAATTTGATGATATTATATAAAAAAATAGTATGCTAAAACTTTCAAAAAAATGATCATATGCAGTCAAAGCTATGATATATATTGCCGAATCAACTGATGAACTTGTTAAAATTTGAGATATTTCTGAGAAAGAAAAAATTTCTCTGTGAATGCTTCGTAGAATAATTTCAGATTTAGAAAAATTTCAACTCATTGAAACCAAACAGGGAAGAAATGGTTGAATTACGTTAAAAAAAGAAATTCAAAAAATTTCAACGTATGATATTTTATCAGCCGTTTGAGAAGAGTTATGAATCACAGAATGTACGAGATGAGAAGATTGTAGTAATCATGACTCATGTTCCACAACAAATCTTTTCACATCACTACAAAGCTGATTTAATAGTCTATTGAAGATGTATACACTCGATAAGATAATAAAAAACAAATAATTTTTAAAATTATTTGTTTTTTATTATCACTAAAATATTAAGAGAAAAAAAATATACTATTTTCATAGTATATTTTTTTATTCGATTATTTAACTTCAGCAGGAGTCATATCAATTTTAATTGAAGGCCCCATAGCGTTACAAACGTATACAGAGTTGATATATTTTCCTTTTGCACCAGCTGGTTTAACATCTTCAATAGTTTTTAAGAAGAATTCTAAGTTTTCAGCTAATTTTTCAGCACCAAATGATAATTTACCAAAGATTGAGTGAACATTCCCTTGTTTATCAGTTTTGAATTCGAATTTACCACCTGCAATTTCTTTTGCAATTGATACTAAATCTGGACCAACAGTACCAGCTTTAGGGTTAGGCATAAGACCTTTAGGTCCTAAAACTCTAGCAACTTTCCCTAAATGTCTCATCATAGAAGGAGTTGCAATACAAACATCAAAATCTAAAGCAACAGTTCCGTCAGCAATATCTTGAATAAGTTCTTCACCACCAGCAATAGTTGCTCCAGCAGCTTTTACTTCATCAGCATTACCATCAGTGAATGCACAAACTTTAGCAGTTTTCCCTGAACCGTTTGGAAGAGAAAGAGTAGATCTAACAATTTGATCTGCATGTTTAACTTCTAGGTTTAAGTTGAAGTGAATTTCTACAGTAGGGTCAAATTTTACTGTATTAGTTTTTTCTAATAATTCTACAGCTTCTGTAATTGAGTAAGCCATTTCTTTGTTGATAAACTCAACAGCTTTGTTATATTTTTTTCCAGCCATTATATAATTTTTTAATAATAAAAAGGTATAACGAAAATAAAATTTATTTTCTTCCTTAAAATAGCCGTGAAATTATATGAATAATTATACAATTGTAAAGTTTTTATTCTTGATTTTTTTCTTCATCTTTTTCTACTGGATCATATCATCATTTACTCCATGGTTGACATCTGAGTATTCTCCAAAAAGATTTTATTCATCAGATTATAACTCATTTTTTTTCTATTGCTTCTTTGGAATACTCCGAACAACTTGGATAATATTTACAATAGGGAACATAGTTATCATGTTTTGCATGATCTGAGTGATCATGAGATAAAAATTTTTGATATTTTTTAATAGCTCAAATAATTATTTTTTGTCATCTATTCAAAAGAAAAAAATTATGAAATAAAAAAACGATTAGAAATATTCTAATCGTTTTTTACTATTTTACAAAGTTAACAACATTTGAAAAAACAGCTGGATTTGTGATAGCCATATTTGAAAGAACTTTTCTGTTTAAAGTTACTTTTTTGCTATACATAGCACCAATTAATTGAGAGTAAGAGATTCCATTATCTCTTGCAGCAATATTGATTCTTACTGTCCATAGTTTTCTGAAGTTTCTCTTTTTTTGTTTTCTACCGATATAAGCATTTGTACCTGCTTTCATCCATGCATTTTTAGCTCTTGAGAATACTTTTGAATTTAACATTCTGTATCCTTTCGTAGCTTTGAGCATTTTTTTATGTCTTTTTCTAGTCATTAGACCTCTTTTTACTCTAACCATTGTATTTTTTTATTGAAATTAAATTGTTTTAGTATAGAAAATTATTACGCGTGTGGTAATTGTTGAGCGATTTTTTTATTTTCTGTTTGAGAAGAAATTAAACCGTATTTGTTTCTACCTTTAGCTTTTTTAGATTTATCTGAAAGTAAGTGTCTTTTACAAGCTTTTCCAAGTTTAAATTTACCAGATCCAGTAACTTTAACTCTTTTTGCTACACCTTTTCTTGTTTTTAAAGTCATAAGAGCGTAATTATTAATAATATTATTTAATTGGTTTTAACATCGCGTTAAATGTGTTTCCACTTCTTTTGATTTGTCCGTCAGTTTTATATATTTCATCAAGACTTTTTACAAAAGAGTTCATTTTTTCAGCTGCGAGTTCACCATATTGGTTTTCTCTTCATCTGAGCATTAAATTTACTTTTAGAGGATGACCTCCAGCTGCAAATTTTTCTGCTTGTTTTTTTCTAATTTGCAAATCGTGTTCTCAGATTTTGAAAGTAATTCTAATTGTTTTTAAATCTGGAGCTTTTCACTTTTGTTTATTTTTTTGTTCTTGCTTTTTTTGTCTATAGAGAAATTTCCCATAATCAAGCATTTTAATGATCGTTACATCTCATTTTTTTCACATTTCCATGAGATCAAGACTGAGCTCTTCAGCTTTTTGTCTTGCTTCAGAAAGTGTCATTTCTCAGAGATTTTCACCTTCATCAGTAACAACTTGAACATTTTTTGCTCTGATTTCACCATTTAGAAGTCTTTTCTTTTCTTTCACGCAGTTTTATTAAAAATTAAGATACAGCTTTAATCATTTTCACGAATTTAGCTTTTTTTCTTGCACCGTTATTTTTATGTATGATATTTTTTTTCACTAATTTATCAATAATTGATTGTAATCCAGATTTTTTAGTTTTTCCATCTGAATCATTTTCATTTATGTAAATTGCTTGAGCAGCTTTAGCATCATTTTCTTTAATTGCAGCTTCAAAAGCAACTCTCGCTTCTCTATAAGCAGCTCTATAATGATCATTTCTAGATCTTTTTTTCTTATTTTGTTTAAGTTGTTTTTTAGCTGATTGAATTATTGGCATAAAAAATTATTTATATAATATTAAATATTTTTGCTAATTTATCCCAATATTTGAGGATAGGGGATAAAAAAGCCAGTTCTCTTCGTGCGGAGATTATATGAAAAATACTTGGATAGTCAAATTATTTTAGAGGAAAATTATCTTAATTCTCCTCATTTTTTTTCTACCTTTTTTATAATTTCTGAAATAATCTCATTTTTTACTTTATCATCGAGTGTTTTATCCATTGATTGGATAAAAATTTTGAATGTTAAACTTCTTTTTCCAGGAAGCTTTTTTTCGTCTTCATAGATATCTACCAATTCAACTTTTGATATTAAGTTATCAGCTTTTTGAATCGTTGTAAAAATATTTTTTCACTCTATTTGTTTATCTACAACAAAATTTAAATCAAAATTATTTTCTTGAAATTCAGATAAATCATTTGCCTTTACTTTTGAATATAAAGCATTTTTGAGTGCATCTGCATCTATTTCAAAAAATGCAACTGTTTGATTTATTCCAAAATTATTTGTATATTTTGGATGAATTTCTCAAATAAATCAAATATCGTTTCCTCTTATATTGATACTTGCTGTTCTTCATTTGTGTGCAAAACTTGGAAAAACTTTAGGAGTATTAAGTTGAAATTTATCAACTCCCAGAGTAGTAAGTAAATCATTTACAGTTGTTTGAATTTCATAATATAAAACATCTGCAGATTTCATAATCACACCACTTAGAGCGTATTTTTCTGTAATATTTGAATTATTTCTTGTAAATACTTTTTCTATTTCCATGAGTTTAAGCTCTTTATACTCTCTCATGTTTTTTTCTAAACTTGCTACTAAGTTTGGAATATGACTTCATTTTAAATGAGTTAATTCTTCACTCAGTGCATTTTTCATGGGTACTAAATCATGAGTATTCCCACCTAGTTTTTCCATTAGGTTTTGGTTTACAAATGAGTAAGTATACATGTCATAGTATCCCAGAGAAGTTAAATATGCTCTAGAGTCATTTTTTAATTTATAGATATTATCTTGAATTACGGCTCAAGAATTTATTTTTGGAATAGTAGATTCTATTGAATTATATCCATTGATTCTAGCTATTTCTTCTGCAATATCAGCTTTATATTTTAAATCTTTTCTCCAAAATGGAATAATTAATTTATTATCTTGTTTTTGAATTCAGAGGTTTTCTAAAATAGTATTAATCTCTTCTTCAGGATATTTTTTCCCAATTAAATTTTCTATAAATTCTTTAGAATATTCAATAGATACAATTTCTTGTTTATTTTTATAATTATCACCGTAGGCAACAAATTGTAATTCTGGAAGATTTTTTTCTAGTTGATTTGCTATTAAACTCATTCCAGCTTGTTGCATACCATTAACTAAATCTTTTTCAAAAACGTTAAGTGAATCAGTTCTCACTCATAATTTTTTCCCAGTTTTTCTTATGATTGCTTGATCAAAATGTGCTGATTCAACAATAATATTTTTTGTAGAATCACTCACAGCTGAATCTTTTCCACCAATAACACCTCAAAGTGCTAGTACCGAAACATCATCAGCAATAACTATATCTTCACTTGATAATTCATATTCGCTGTCATTGAGAGCGGTAAATTTTTCTCAATCTTTTGCAAAACGAATGGTAATATTTCCAGTTATTTTATCTGCATCAAAACAGTGAGTTGGTTGTCCATATAAATACAGAGAATAATTTGAAATATCAATAAGTAATCATTTTGATGAAATTTCAGCAGAATCAAGAACTTGTTTGATATAATCTGGAGTTGTTATATTTTCAACATTTTGAATTTTCAAAGCACTATATCTTGATACATGTTGAGAAATTTCATTATTTATTTCTAATGTTTCTAAATTTGAAAAATCTCTATGAGATAGTTCATAGTTAAATTTTTCTCATTTTATAGCAGCTACTTCTCTAGCAATACCAATATGTGAAAACAAATCAGGTCTATGGTTAATTGCTTTATTGTCTATTTCTAGAATAGCATCATTTTTTTGTAGATATTCTCTCATTGAAATTCCAAGGGGAGCGTCAGAAGGTAATTCTAAAATACCTTCTTGTCTTAAATCGGTCATTCCAAGTTCATCTTCACTACAAATCATTCATTCAGAAACTTCTCCTCTGATTTTAGTTTTTGCAATTTTAAATTCAGGAGTTAATTGTGCACCAACTAAGGCAACAGCAACTTTTAATCCAGCTCTTACATTTGCAGCACCACAAACAATAGGGTAGGTAGTTCCATTTACTTCTACTGTAGTACAATTTAATTTTTCAGAATCTGGATGTTTTTCACAGGTAACAACTTTTCAAATAAATACTTTTTCTAAGTTTTCACCTTCATATTCTATTTCTTCTACTTCGGCAGTATGCATAACTAAATCTTGAGCAACTTCTTCTGGTGTTCCTAAATTTGAAACATATTTTTGTAATACTTTGTATGAAATTTTCATATTATATTATTTGTAGTTTATAAAAAATATTATAATTTATTATAAATAATGTAAAAAATAATTTTTTTAATTTTTCCTTGATCTATATTGCTTTTATCAACTATAGAATCAAGAATATAAAAATTATTTTGTGTTTTATTTTCAATAATCATTGCTTGCAAATATATCCAAAAATAGGCAAAAGGCAAGAATTATTCACAAAAATAAAAAACGACTCTAGAGTCGTTTTTTATTTTTTTATAAGCTATTTTTAATAACTTCTTCAATTTCTTTTGCCATTTCAGGATTTTCATCTAAAAATGCTTTTGCTTTTTCTCTTCATTGACCGAGTCTAGTTTCACCATAAGAGTAAAACGCTCATGCTTTTTTGATAACTTCTAAGTTTGATCCAATATCTAAAATTTCTCCAACTTTTGATATACCTTGATTATACATTACATCAAATTCAGCTTCTCTAAAAGGAGGAGCAACTTTGTTTTTTATAACTTTTACTTTTGTAAGGTTTCAGTTTACTTCTTTATCAAGTGCTGTCCCAGATTCAATTTTAGCTTTTCTTCTGATATCTAATCTTTGAGATGCATAAAATTTTAGAGCATTCCCACCTGTAGTAGTTTCAGGAGAACCAAACATAACACCAATTTTCATTCTGATTTGGTTGATGAAAATAACCGTTGTACCAGATTTGTTAATCACACCAGTAATTTTTCTGAGTGCTTGACTCATAAGTCTTGCTTGAAGTCCCATATGAGAATCTCCCATATCTCCTTCAATTTCAGCTTTTGGCACAAGTGCAGCTACAGAATCGACAATAATTAGGTCTACTGCTGCAGATCTCACAAGAGAATCAACAATTTCTAGTGCTTGTTCACCGTAATCTGGTTGAGCAATTACTAAGTTGTCAGTATCAACACCAACTTTTCTTGCATATGATGGATCTAATGCATGTTCTGCATCGATAAATGCTGCAGTTCATCCAGCTTTTTGTACTTCAGCAATAGCGTGAAGAGTAAGAGTTGTTTTCCCAGAAGATTCTGGACCATAAATTTCTACAATTCTTCCTTTAGCATATCCACCACCAAGGGCAATATCTAAACCAAGTGAACCTGACGAAGTTGTTTGAATATCCATTCCACCTTCTTTGTCTCATAATTTCATGATAGATCCTTTTCAGAATTGTTTTTCTATCATTGCTAAAGCATTGTTTAATGCATCTTGTTTGTTCATCGTTATATTATTAGTTTTAAAGATACATACTTAATAGTATATAAAGAGTGTATATAAAGTATATAAAAAGTCAAAACTTTTTATATACTTTATTTTAATCTGTAGTTAGATTTGAGTCATTCTTGCGTTCAAATAACCACATTTTTGCCTTCACAAATAGTACAAATAAATTTATATCCATTTGGATTTGGTCTGTTTGTTTCTACTAATTTTTTACAATCTTTACAATAAAAAGAAATATCTCATCTTTCTTGAGAAAAATATTCTTTTTTTTCAAAGTCATCTACATTTATTAAATCACTATATGACATATACTTTTTTTATTAAAATAAACTCATTACTTCATTTTTATTTTCCTGGATTTTAATTACATTTAAATCTACTAATTTAACAAAACTTCTTGTAGTTGCTTCCACATCAACCATCGCGTCATGTGCTCAGGCAAAATATTGATCAAATAATTTTTTATGAAGTTCTCAAAGTTTTGGATATTTAAATCTTGCTCAGTTTCATTGAAGTGCACAAAAATCTACGGTAGATTTCATAGTACAAACAACTTGTCTTGGATTATATTTGTATTCTTGTTTTAATCTTTTGAGTTCAAGTTTTACCATATCTTGATCATATTCAATATTATGACCAACGATTACGTCAGGTTCATTAATATATTTTAAAATTTCATCCATAACTGTTTCTATTTTTTGAGCATCTTTTACGTCGATATCATAAATATGATGTACTTGTGAAGCTCAAAAGGGAATAGGTATTCCTGGATTTACGAGAATATTTACACGCTCTATTTCTGTAAATGTCCCATTATGTAATTCTCATAGTATTCATGCAAATTGTACAATTCTTGGTTGTTTGTCTAAATCTGTTTCTTTTTTGTTTATAAATCAAGTTGTTTCCGTATCAAATACAAAAATTTTCATCTCTCTACTTTCATTAAATATTATTTCTAATAGTGTACAGAAGCAATGGAGAATGTAAAGATGAAAAAATAAAAAAATCTCGAAATATTATTTTCGAGATTTTTTTATTTTATGAAGTTTTTAATTGGTAGTAATTTCTCCCAACTCTTTGAATAACTTCTTTATTTTGAAGATTCATATAAATAGTTGTTTGTTTTACATTTCTTGTTTTTAAAACTTCTTT
Source organism: uncultured Candidatus Altimarinota bacterium (assembly GCA_964022365.1). Lineage (GTDB taxonomy): Bacteria > Patescibacteriota > Gracilibacteria > BD1-5 > UBA6164 > CAJXJP01. Next base: position 10,415 of record CAXHZN010000003.1, on the reverse strand, counting down.
TGTAATATCTTCTGTAGTCATAGCTTCACCATTTTTTTCTAAGATATTTACAATAACATCTAAAACAGTTCCAGGAATAAATCCCCATTCTTTTAATGCGTAAATCCCTCTTCAAATTAATACAAATTCATTATTTCTAATTAATTCATTATGAATAGTGTTTACTTTTACTGTTTCACCGAGATATTGAGTAATTTTATTTGAAATATCAATAAAGTGCATTGGCAATTTATCTTTTTTCATTACATAAATTGCTTTATCTTTAAGTGTTTTTGGATTTAAAATTTTCCATTTTGTTAAACCAATCAGAGATTCTTCACCTTTGACAATATCTTCAAATAAGTCTAAAACTGAATCAACAAAAGTTATTTGAACTTCTTCATCTAAATTTTTTTGAACTTGTTCATATAGAGCTGTTTGATCCATAACATCTTTTCTTTTTTTCAAGATTTTTAGTCATGTTTTATAGACACTGTCGATTGTTGTTTTTCAAACATGTGGAAGGAAAAAATAAATTTTACATCCAAGTTTTTGTTTTGATTTTTTTATGTCAAAATCTGATTGAATAATAACTTCTAATATTCCAGAATTTACTGTAGTATCTAAGTTTAATTCTCTTACAATTGCATTGATGAGTTTATCTTTTGATAATATACCACCATGGAAATCTAATAATTCTTTAGATTTTTCTTGGATTTGAGTCAAAAGAGTAGTTTTGATGATTCTTCCGATTTTTTTAATTCCAGAATCTTCGATTTGTCTCACTCTTTCTCTGGTAATAGCTGGTGAAAAAGAAGAACCAATATTTTGTAATGTTTCTCTTTGTCCATTGAGTCAAACTCTTCTTTGAATAACGTCTTTTTCTCTTTGCGATAAAGAGTTTAATATGTTTTCAAACGATTGAATAATACAGTTGTTATCTAATGCAATTGTGCTCATCTTTTGAATTTAATTTATACATATGTTTATAGATATAATTGTTTTCTGAAAAAAGTCAAATAAAATCTTTTTTTAAAAAGGAAGAGTCATATTGTTTTTACTGCTGACTTTTTCTTTTATTTCACCATTGTGAGAAATGAATGTATCAATACTCAATTTTTTGTTTTCTACTCTCATTATGTATGCTCAAATTACTATAATTATTCCACCAGTTAACGCAAAGATTCCACCATTTGCATATGATAAGTTTTGATAAATATTTGCAAATCCATGTATAAAGCTAATAGAAATAGCAATTGAAAAAATAGTAAAAATACCAATGGCTCCAATAAGAGAGTGATTTTTAAATGAAATATTTGTATAATGTTTTATTTTTTGTTGTCTGTTTGTAGACAAAATAACAAAAAATATTGTCAATATTCATAATAAAAATATATATCAAATATTTCATGAAATAGAAGCAAAACTATTCCAACTTATTTCTTCGGATGAATCTATTACCCAAGTTTGAAATAGTGAAATAAAGAGAATAAAATTTCAAACTAAAATTATTTTAGCAGAGATAGGTAAATATACTCATTGAAATTGTAAAACGTGTAATATTTTCATCAAAAATAATTTTGATCTTCTTTCTTTGCTACGAGATGTGTAATTCATTTTTTGTATTTAAATGTAAAAATTCACCAAAACTGTAATAATATTTGATATTTTTGCAAATACTTTATAATGAAACTATATTTAGTTTGGATATTTTAATTATGAACAAAAAAGAAAAAATTGATAATAAATTTTTTGATATTATCGCTATGATTATGAGCTTTACTTTAAGCTTTTTTCGTTCATTTAAATTATTATTTACTAAAAATAATTCTCTTAAAAAACAAAATATATTTTTCTCGAGTTTAGAATTTATATTTAGAACTTGGCCAAAATATTTTTGGGAAAAACCTACATTATACAAATTATTCTCATTTCCAGGAGACTTAATAACTTATATTTTCAGAAAAAAATAACATGAAAATTCAAAAAATAAAAGCATTTACATTAATTGAAATGATGACTTCTATTTTAATAGTTGCCATTATTTTAATTTGAGCATTTGAAGCTATGACTTCACTTGGTTTCTGAAAAATCCGTCTCATACAAAAAACAGCAACTCAAAAACAAATGCTGTATTTTAGTGAAAAACTTTTTGAAATGATAAAATACTGAGGAACCATTGATTTCGAAGAATATTTTAACAGAAAAGTTGTTGATAATACGACTTATTCAAGCTGACATTATGCTGTTGCAACAGGATATTGAAATTATGGACCAGCTGCAGCAAGTGTTTATTGATCTTGGTATTATTACTGTATTAGTTGAAATATAGATCCAATGGGAACAGATTGATGTGTTACAGATCACAATATTAGTTTAAAAACAACAAAATATCCTATTGTAGAATATAATAAAGATTATTCTTGAGAAAAACAAAGATATTGACAATATAGTTTTCAATTCAGAGACTATAACTCAAATCAAGATGATGATAATTGAGATGAAGATGGAGATTTTTATAATTTTATTATTTGAGATGATGACGATAACTACTTTTGAAAATGACCAAATGTTTTTGCTACTGGGGCTCAAGTACAAGAATTGTATCTCATAAATTGAGTAAAAAGACAAAGAACATTTTTTCGTTATAACGTTTGACTTGATCCATATGCTCCACCAGGTTCAACTTGTGATTCGTCTGATGGGAATAAAACATTTACTGGTTCATGATGTTTATGAAATATAGAATATTTAGTAATGGATGGCAGAGACTGGTGAACAAATCATGATCCCTCTATTGTAGATTGACTTCAAAATGACTGAGTAATAGATACTTGGTTAATTAGTGAAAAATTTACTGGAGATAATGATACTATTGCAGGAACATGATTAGATCCAGTAAATGATTATTGGCAACCACTTTTTCCAGAAAATATTAATGTTACTGAGTTTTCTATTTTTCCACATCCAAATATTGATGAAGATAGAGCTTGGGCTATAACTGATGAACAAGTGAACGTTTCTCAATATGTGAGAATTCATGTTTGAATGAAACCAGCTTGGAGAGAAAGAAAAGTTCTCAAAGGGGAACCAAGAGAATATAAATATTCTACAACAATTAATTTAACTGATATTTTTTCTCGTTAATATGATTACAAAAAATAATAAACAATGATTTTCTATTTTATTAGCCATGTGAATCACTCTGGTTACTGGGATGATTGCTATTTTGATATTAGAATTTATCATACCATTTTCTAGAAATATTAAATGAGTAGAAAATAGTTCAGCAGCTTTTTATCAATCTTATTCTGGGATAGAGGAAGCTATGTGGTTTATAAGTCAAAATGACTTGTGAGCTGGAAGCACAGAATCTTTTGAGCAATCAAGTCAACAAGATACTGCTTATAGCGTAGAATCAATGACAAATATTATTCCACCAGTTTGAAAAGGAAATAGTGAATATGATTCGGACCGGAATAGATTTGATAATAACTTTCCAATACAACTCGCTATTCCAGATAAAACTCCAGCTATAAATTTTTCAAGTGTGAATTTTACATTTAGAATTCCAGTAGAATTAGAGAGTTGAAATGATATAAAATGAAATGATGATACACAACCATATATTATCAACTGGATAATTACTGGTATTTCAAATCAAAATGGGACGAAATGAGATTGAGATGATGTACCAGTAGTGCTTAATGGTTTAAATAGTGAGTTGATTGAGAAGTCTGAAATTTGAGATCCAAATATTTCAATTTGAAATAAAGAATGAAGAACAATTGATTGAGCTACCTGTAGTGTAAAAGATTTTATCGATGGAAGTTGAGCTTGTAATTCAATCTATAATATTTATGACGTGACTTTAAAAATGAGTCTAGTTGATCAGCTTATTTTGGAAAATGGAAAATCAATCCCATATTTAGAATATCAAATAGATTTCTGAAGTGATAGTGTTCCATGAAGATATACTCAAATCGAGACTTCTGGAAAATCATATGGTTTTAGAAAAAACATGGACATAAAAGTTCCACAACAAGCAACCAATCAGGCATTTGATTTTGCTGTATTTCAATAAAAATAAAACATCCCGGGAATTTTTCCGGGATGTTTTATTTTTTGCATTTTATTAATATTTTTATATAATTTCGGCAAATTATTGCTAAAAAATATGAATGAAATTATTCACAATTACAGAAAATGATGCGAATCAAAGGCTCGATAAATTTCTTACTAAATTACTTCCAAATGCGACAAAAAGTCTTATTTATAAATTTAATAGAAAAGATAAAGTTAAAATAAAATTTGATGGTTCAGATTGAAAATTTAAAAAAAGAGATAATGAATATAAAATCCAAATTTGAGATGAAATCAGAGTATTTCTCACAGATAAAGAATTTGAATCTCTTCAAGAGATAAGAAAACCAATTGAAATAATACAAATGTGAGAAAAATTTGATAAAAATGATATTGTTTTTGAGGATGCAGACTTATTTGTCATTAATAAAACTCCTTGAATAAATGTTCATCCGGGAGATCATAAAACAAAAGAAACAAATATTATAGCTCAAGTACAAGATTATTTTTGAGATAAATTAAATTCACTCACATTTAAACCATCTTTAATTCATAGAATCGATAGAGATACTTCAGGTATTTTGATGATTGCGAAGAAAAAAGATATGTTGAGTAAAATGGTAAATGATTTTAAGTCACATACAAAAGTGAAAAAAACATATTATGCCATAGTTTTATGAAAAGTTTCACGTGAATCAGGTACAATTAAGAAAAATCTTCTAAGAATAGAAAATGCTAAAAATGAAGCAAAAGTTCAAGTTTCTGAACAAGGGCAAACAGCAATTTCTCATTATAAAAAAATAAGAGAACATTGTATAAAAGCCCCAGCAGGAGATATTTATTTAACCGAAGTTGAAGTTCAAATAGAGACAGGGAGAATGCATCAAATAAGAGTTCATATGGCTGCTTTATGAAATCCTTTACTTTGAGATAAAGCATATGGAGATAAACAATTAAATAGTTTTTTTGCTAGAAATTATGGATTAAAAAGACAGGCTCTGCATGCATGGAAAATAGAATTTTTTCATTATGCAAGAAATAAAAAAATGGAACTTACCGCAAAACCTAAAAAAGATTTAATTGATTTTTTAAATAAAATTAGATAAATATTTTTAGTTTAGGATTACTAATAATAACCCATCGGCTTTCAGCCACTTCCCTTGAAAAGGGAAGACTATTAAAATAAATAATTTTATGAAAAATAAAGATAAAATATTAGAAATTATTTCTCAAAATCATTGTGGGATTAGTGCTACAAATATTTTTGAAACACTTGAAAATCAAATGGATAAAACCACTGTGTACAGAAATGTTGAAAAAATGGCAAAAACTGGTGAAATAATCGAACAATTTGATCAAAATGGAGAAAAGAAATATGCTCCTAAAAGTCATCATCACCATCATTTTATTTGTAATCAATGCGGAAATAAAACAAATATTTGATGTTTTTTTTCAGACGAATTAAAAAAATTAGAAAAAAAAGAAAATATTTCTATTCTCAATCATTCACTTTTATTGCAAGGAATTTGTGGAGATTGTAAAAAATAAAAAACCTAAAATATTTCCCGGGATTAAGTACATAAATTACGAATTTAATCCCGGGAAAATAAGTTAAATAATAAAAAAATTAAATAATGAAAACATACGATAAATTTTTAAAATATTACGATGAAATTGTTAGAGGAATAAATAGTCCTTTGGAAGATGAAGTTGAATTTCTCATAAAAGATGTAATTGCTCAACATAAACCTGGAGCAAAAAAAATACTTGAAGTTGCCTGTGGAACAGGAACGGTTGCAGCTGAGTTTCAAAAAAATGGTTTTGAAGTAACAGGATTAGATATTTCAGAAAAAATGCTTTCTCAAGCGAAAAAAAACATGAAACCTGATTCAAAATTAATTTTATGAGACATGACAAATTTTGATTTAGGACAAAAATTTGATGTGATTTTATGTAATTATAATTCTATTTGTCATTTATTGACATGGAAACAATGGCAAGATTTTTTCACACAAGCAAGTAATCATTTACAAAAAGATGGATTACTGGTATTTGATATTGTTACTCTGTTTGAATTTGAAAATATTACGAAAGAATTTGCTCAATTTTATACATTTTGAGACGATAATGTTTGTATGGAAATGTTTAAAAAACCAGGAATTTTTGAATGGCTTATAAAAATTTATGAAAAAGCAGAAGACGGTAGGTTTGATTTAACGACTGAAATCGTTCAAGAAAATTCTTTTCCAATCTCAAAAATTGAAAAAGAATTAAAAGCACAAAATTTCAAAGTAGCCGAAAAAACAGATTTTCACTACGGAGAAGTCACAGCGCAAAGTGAAAGAGTATACTTTATGTGTAAAAAGAAATAGTTTTGACTATTTCTTTTTATTTTATATAAATATTTATGGTTCATTGAAAAAAAGGAAAATATTATGAAAAAAGTACTGGTTTTAGGTGGTGGAAGTATATCGGCTGTGAAACTTGCAACTATTTTAGTTTTAGCGAACTTTAGTGGAATGGTGATTGCACATGATGTAGATAATCAAGCTGAGAGAATCATAGATTTAGACGAAGTTTTATTATCATATAATAAAATTCCAGATATTGCGGATATTAAACAATTAGATCCCTATGTTTTATCAGATTTAGTTATTGCTAAAAATTCTTATTATTTTTATAATAAAAATCATAAATTAGTAATGGCAAAAATTCACCCACAAAAATCAACTCAACAATTGCAAGTGCGTAAAATTTTACCACATGCAACAGTTGATAAAATCCAAGAGGAAGACGAAGAACCGTCTTCCTCTTTTTATTCGCTTTTTTTCAAAAAATAACTATAATTCACAAAAATTTGTAACTAAAAAACATTTATGAAATACGTATTATCTACGATTATGGGGGTAGAATCTCTCGCAAAAAAAGAAATTGAAAGACAAGGTGGGAAAATAGAAGAAGTGACTGATAGACTCATAACTTTTTCTGGAGGATCTGAAATGATTCCAAGAATAAATTTTTGGTCAAGAGTCGGAAACAAAATGTATATGCTGCTAGCAGAAGAAGAAAATGTAGCTGATTTTGATCATTTATTTGATGTGGTAAATAAAATTGCTTGGAAAAAATATTTCAAAAAAGATTTTCCAATTGTAGTAAAAGCAACGTCTCTTCGTAGTGAACTCGGAGCGATTCCATCGATTCAAGGGATTTCTAAAAAAGCGATTGTAAAATCACTCACTGGAGGTTCTGGAGAACATGTAAACGAAGACGAAGATTTAGAAAAAATGGGTATTTTAATATTACTTATTGATAATAAACTCAGAGTCTTACTTGATACAACTGGAGCTGCACTTCATATGAGATGATATAGAACACAAGCTGGAGAAGCTCCGATTAAAGAATCTTTGGCAGCTGCTTGTATTTTACTTTCAAACTGGAGATTTAAAGAACCTTTTTATGATCCATTTTGTGGGAGTGGAACTTTTGCTATCGAGGCACTTATGATTGCGAGAAATATCGCTCCAGGTTTAAAAAGAAGATTTGCATTTGAAAATTTACAACTCGTAGATTGGGAAACTTGTGAAAATGAAAGAGCTTTAGCGAGAAGTAAACGTTTCGAATGAGAATATGATATATTTGCGAGTGATATTGATGCTGATATGGTAAAAATTGCTGAATCAAATGCAGCTAGAGCATGACAAGAGGGGAGAATCCAGTTTAGTGTCAAAGACTTCAAACAAATGGTGGAAGACGAAAAATTCACGGGGACAATTATTACAAATCCACCGTATGATTTGAGACTAAAAGATGCAAATATTGATACTTTGTATAGAAATATTGATAAACTATTTAGACTCAATCCAGAATTAAAAGGATGAGTTATTAGTGGATATGCTGAATTTGATAATTTAATAAAATTATCTGATTATAAAAAAAGAAAATTATATAACGGAGGAGAACTTTGTTATTTATATAGAAGAAAATAAAAAAAAACACAGATTACGAAATCTGTGTTTTTATATTGTTTCCAAAGTATCTTTTTTTAAAATGCACTAAAAATGCTTTTAGAAAAGATCGCTTGGACTTTTTATTCTGCCAACACCAAGCTAAAAATTTTAAATTATTCTCGAGAGTAAGATCTAAAATTTTTAGCCAGCATAAGTGATACATATTATTTAAATGTACCGTTGAAAGGTTTTTTTCACCGTGTTTTTCAAATAACTTTACTAGACCAGATATATCTTTATTCTGATCTAGTTGAGGGAGCAGTGTTTCCAAAATGAAACTCCTTTTTTATGTTTTGTGAGATTTTATTGTATGATTATATTTTGATATGTCAATGATTATTTTTCTTGCTCAATATAATCTTGCAAATAAATTACTCAAGGAATTGGTTTTTGAGACTCTAAAATACTAAATACAAAATCAAATGTTTTAACTTTTATAGAGTGAACTTCGTGATTGAGAGATTTTCATATAAAAATATTGAGTCATTTATTTTCATTTTTAATATCATTTCCTTCTAATATATCTTCTACTAAATCTCTGTGAATTTCTAAACTTTCACTTAAATGTATATTTTGAATATATTTTTTGCATTCTTTTTCGAGTAAGTAAAAACAAATAATATAAATACTATGAGTAAAAAAACTTTCTGCTATTTTAGAGTTTTCAGGATATTTATCTAATTTTTTATAATCTTCTTTCAAATCCCAGCTTGGTAGTTCTCCATGATTATTACAAATTTCTAGATACGGTGAATTCATAATAAATGTATTAGAGATATTATTTTTTATAATATCTGTTTTATAAAATATATCAAAGTTTATTTTTTATATATTTTGACATAAAAATACTATTTGACAAATACTGAAAAAAAAATATATTTGTCTCACGAAAAATTGCAAAACGGATCGTAATATGACTATCTTAGTACAAATTACTTTTGCAAAACCACTATTTTGCAGAACGAAAACATATGAAAATGCATTAATGGAATTACAATTTTCATTTAATGATTCACAATTGTTAAAACATCCACATAGTAACAAAAGAGTAAATTTTTTTTATGAAAAATATAGTAACCTTTCAAAAGAGGAACTTGAAGAATTAAAAAATAATTTACGAGAAGCTATATTGATACAAATTGCTCAATATAGCGATAAAATAAAAATAAATAACTTAAAAATTTAATATAAAAACGTTTCAAAAGGAGAATAAACGTGAAAGATTTTTTAGTAACCATGATCTCAACATTTATTAACTTAAGTGCAGGAGAAGTATTTTTTATTATAATGTTATTTTTAATAATTACATTTGTAATCAGAAGTATACAAAAACAAAAGCGAAACGACCCATTTACAAAAGTGTCCAATCGCTATAAACAAAGACATCATTCATTTTGATACCATACTTTAAAAAAGAGCCATTTTGGCTCTTTTTTATTTGTTGCGATTTTTACTTTTTTTTGTAAAATATCTCAAATTAATTATTCATAAAAATAAATAGACAGATGAAAATTTTAGCATTTGAAACGAGTTGTGATGATACAAGTATAGCGATTTTTGAAAATCAAAACCTCATAGCGATGAATACTGATTCACAAATAAAAATTCATAATAAAACGTGATGAGTTGTACCAGAAGTTGCTGCTCGTGAGCATGCAAATGTGATTTTTGATGTATTACAAAAAACTCTAGACGATGCACATTGTACAATAGAAGATATAAATTACATTTGAGTGACGACAAATCCGGGTTTACTTCCATCACTTTTAACGGGAACAACTGTGGCTTCGACAATTTCGATTACAAAAAATATTCCAATTATTCCAATTAATCATATTCAAGCCCATATTTTTGCAAACTTCTTAGAAAGAAGCAGAGAAGATATTACATTTCCTGCAATTTGTTTGACTGTTTCTGGATGACACAATGATATTTACGCGATGAAAGATATGTGGGATATGGAAAAAATCTGAAGTTCATGAGATGATGCTGGATGAGAAGCTTTTGATAAAGTCGCTAAAATGATGTGACTTGGATATCCTGGAGGTCCAATTATTTCTAAATTATCAGCGCAGTACGAAGAAAAAAAAAAAAAAAAATGAGAAAAATTACACGCTGATAAATCAGCAGCAGAAAAACACGCAGAAACAACGATGTTTCCAAGAGTTTGGCTCGTAAAAAAAGAACATAATTTTTCTTTTTCAGGATTAAAAAGTTCAGTAAAAAGGGAAGTAGACAATAGAATTTCAGCAAATGGAGAATTATCTCAGCAAGATATTTTAGAAATTTCGTATGAATTTGAATGTGCTGTAACCGAAGTTTTAGCTTATAAACTCGTACAAGCTG
>CAXHZN010000002.1:0-186156 GCA_964022365.1 uncultured Candidatus Altimarinota bacterium | reverse complement strand
TTAACAAAAACCAAAGAAAATAAAATATTTATTCTTGGAATGATTCTGTTTATAATCGGAACTATAATGCTTGGAAATTTATCAGTAGAAACAGCAGATTATATATTTTTGATTCCATTTACTCTGATTTTAGGGGCATATATTTTGAACCTAAAAAATCTTGATTTTCTCAAAACATCGCAATCAAAAGTCATCCACGATATCGTTCATATGGCTTGAATGTCAATATTATGAATACTGCTTATTCAAATAATTCCATCAACTGGACAAGGATATAGTTTAGTAGGAATATCAGTATTTTTAGCTATTTTGGCAATTTTATATGCAAAATTTTCTTCTCATATATTAAAACTTGTAATCATTTTTTCTCTTGGAATGTTAAGTTTACACCATATTGTAAGTTTTGAAAGTATTGTGTATTTGGTCGATAAACAAAATCTAGAATATCTCAGAGTGTTACAATATCTATGTTTTATAATTATTTCAGCAACCGTATTGAGCTTTACGAAAGTAAATACAATTAAGACCTATAATCCATCTTTATATGTAATTTATATTTTTTACACACTGATGATTATTTCATTATTTATTCTAGATATTTTTGAAATTACATTTGCTGTAACAATATTTTGGTGAATTATAGCAAGTATATTTTTACTCTTTGGAATCAGTAAAAATAAAGTCAAAATGAGAACTTTATGATTATATTTACTCGCATTAGTTCTTGGGAAAATATTTATTTATGATATTTGGTACGGTTTAGATGACGCAATCAGTAGAGTTATCGCACTGATAGTGATTTGAATACTTATGATTATTATTTCAACTCAATATTCTAAAAAATATGGAAATAATATTGCCGGAGAATTTGATATAAAAAATTTATATAATACATAAAAAAATCAGTAAATTAATTTGCTGATTTTTTTATGAAAAGTATATTTTTTGAGGATTTTCTAAAGCTATAAAGTAATTAAATATTTTTTCGATTGCTTTATAACGCACTTGTCATTTGATTTGATTAAAATTCCCTCTTTTTCAAGAACAATCAGAATAAGAAAAAATTTCTTTATTATGAATAAAAATAGTTATTTTGAATTCATTTTCATTTGGTTTTTCTTCAAGAATCCTAAAAATTTTATTTCATCATCTTAAAATTTTCGTTGAATCAATTAAATTCAAAATCTTTGGAGCATTTATATTTTCTTGAGAAAAAATATGTTCTTTCAAAAATATTTTTAAGCCAGTATCATTTGAAAATAAAATAACTCAAATAATCCATCACCAATCTCATTTATCATTATTTTCAATAATTTCTTTTATTCTATCTCGTAAAACTCATGGGATTTTCCTTTGTTTGCTCATACTGGCTTTAATATGTGCTGTCATATCAGATATACGTGCTTTTTCTCAAAGTCTTTCATCAAGATTCTCAATATACATTTTTTCGTCTTGTTCTCTATCTACTTGAGATCAAAGTGTTTCAATATGTAAACGAACCATATTTGAATGATTTGCTATTTCTTTGAGGATTTTTTCATCAAAAGGATTTTCTTCTCATCTCAAGAAATTTTTTAAAATTCTATGAATTACCACATCAGCATATCTACGAATCGGAGAAGTAAAATGTGTATAATTTTTTACTTGCAAACCTTCATGAACTCATTCGAATAAAGTATAAAAACTTCTTTCTCACAATGACAAATGTTGTTTATATAAAGCATCCAAATTATTTTGACTCATATGTTGCCCTGTCACACAATTTGCTAAAACCATAAATGATTCTATGATATCATGAGAAATTTTTTCTGCATGGGATTCTGAAGGGTTTTGTGATTTATCTCACAGATGTAATCTTCTTCATTCCTCGGTATATCAGATAATTCCTCATTTATTTTTTCTATTAATTCTGAGTTTATCACTAATTTCACGCATTGTATGGAGTGTTTGATGAAACTGAGAATCTCCATCTATAAATTGTTGTGAAAATCCTACATAATCCATACGAGAAAGATTTTTAAACTTAGATTCATAAAAATTATAATTCACAATTTTTGCTTGATTATCTAAATCTATTTGCAAACTCATTGTATTTTTTAGACCATTTTGGTTGAGAGAAATCACTTCATTTGATAATTCTGGTGGAAACATATTTAAGACTCACGAACGTCTATACACACTCGTACTTCTTTTCATAGCCTCCAAATCAAGAGGTGAATAAATAGGAATAGTTTCACATACATCAGAAATATGCACCCAAACACTATATCCATTTTTTGTTTTTTCAGCCCAAATAGCATCATCCAAATCTTTTGATTCGAGTCAGTCTATGGTTATGGCTTCTTGAAATTTTCTATCTTTTGCTTCGTCAACAATACCAAAGTTTAAAATATCATCAACTTGTTTTTTCGCTTCGCTAGAGTAGTGCGTTGGAAATATAAAATTTTTTCATGCTCAAGTAAATATTTCTTGAGGAATAGAAATTCACATAAAATTTAAATCTGAAAAAATAGCCTCCCTATAATTTATTTATAAAATATTTTAAAAATAAAGCAAATAAAAAACCAGCAAAATTGCTGGTTTTTTTTTATAATTATAAGTCAAAACCTCGCCCCTTAAGGCCTTGTTTTATTGACTCTACAAAAGCACTTTTTGCACAATAATCATAGCTCTTCGTACGAACTCTATTCAAATTATCTTTTATTCCTTGTGGTATAAAAATTTCATTTGAATCTACATATTGATTATATATTTTAGTTACCTCTTCTTGATTTAAATTTAAAAGGTATAAACTCCCTGATAGATAAGCATCTATTGGGTCAATACCATTCCAACCTATAGCAGGTTTTTTTGATAAATTAGGTGTTATTTCATCTGGTATAGAAAAACTCATAACATAATCATTTCATCCTTTTTTTTGAGTAACAAAATATTTATATCAATATTTTATTATTTGTCAAAAAAATACTCTATATAAAATAAAAAAATCTTATTAATAATAAGATTTTTTTATTTTATAATTTCTTTAATTACATCAAAAAATGTATCAATTTCTTCTTTTGTATTGTAAATATACAAACTTGCTCTAACTGAATGAGCGTGACCGTAGGTTTTAAATAATGGATGTGCACAATGTTTTCCAGAGCGAACAGCAATATTTTTTTCTGCCATTATTTCTGCAATATCATGAGAATGAATTCCATCAATTACAAATCCAAATACTGAAACTCTATTTTTTACAGATGTTGAACCAATTATTTTAAATTGAGGAAATTTTTCAGATTTTTGTAAAAAATATTCTACTAAATCGTGTTCGATTTGCTCTATTTTTTCATATCCTCAAATTGAATCTATGTATTCAAATGCTTTAAGCAAACTCACAGCTCCTGTAACGTTTGGTGTTCCAGGTTCATATTTATCTGGAAGTCCACAAGATCTATACGAATCAAAGTTTACTTCTGAAATAGCTCATCCACCTGAAAAAGCACATTCCATTTCTTCTAATAGCTCTAATTTTCCCCATAAAACACCGATTCCAGAATCAGCAAAAACTTTATGTCCTGTGAAAAATAAGAAATCACATCAAATAGCTTTTACATCAACTTTCATATGCGGAACACTTTGAGATGCATCAACTACAAATAACGTATCTTTTCTTTTTAATTCTCAAATTTTTTGTAAATCAAAAACTTGTCCCGTTACATTTGAAACATGTGTAAATGAAATTACTTTTACGCAATCATCATATTTTTTTTCAAAATCTTCAAAATCTATATCAAAATTTTCATCAACTTGTACATATTCAACGTTTATCCCGATTTCTTCTTTTAAAATTAACCAAGGAACCACATTCGCGTGATGCTCTACAATCGAAACTAATACGGTATCACCTTTTTGTAATTTATTATTTTTTCTCAATGTTTGAGCTAATAAATTAAGTGCATAGGTAGAATTAAACGTATAAATCACTTCTTTAAAAGAATCTGCGTTTAACACTTCAGCTGTTTTGACTTTTGATTGTTTATACAAAGTTTCTGCATTTTGCGCGATATCGTACATCCCTCTGTGAATATTTGAATAATTGTTCGATAAAAAATCTGTAATCCCGTCAATCACCATTTTTGGTTTTTGACTTGTCGCAGTTGAATCAAAAAATATTAAATCTGAATTATTTGAAAAAATAGGAAAATCCCCTTTAAAATTTGTCATTTTAAAATAAATAATAAAAAATGTAAAGTTCCCCACTATTCTAAGCATTTTTTAAATTTATCAAGAAAAAATTATTTTGATTAAATTCTTATATAAATATTTATTCTATATATCAAACAGTATATTTTTATATAGAAAAATTGTAATAAAAAAATAAATTATTAATATAGTAAAAATTGATATTCCTGCTCTTTATTTTGTTTAAAAATTAATAAATATGAAAAAAAAATATATATTCTCAATATTTCCAATTCTTATAATATTATGAATTTTATGGAAAATAAATATGGTATTATTTCCTATGAAATTTTGTAATGAAAAAGAATATGTTAAAATTCCCTATGAAAAATCAGAAATAAATATCTCATGTGAAAAAGATTTAGATATTAATAGTTTCAAAATACTATGAACAGGTGAATTTATTATTTGAGAAAAAATGCAATGAAAAACCTTAGCAAAAGATAAAAATAACATATATATTCTACATCAAAATATTTCTAATTTTAAAGTATATTATAGTATAAGAAATAAAGTAAAAAATATTAATTCTTATACTTTTAAAAAATTATATTCAATATTTTATACTGATAACGAAAATGTATATATATGATATGTTAATAAAAATATACAAAAACTAGATTTTAAAAAAATCCCTGAACTAGATAATATAAACATAGATTTCAGTAATTACCACAATAAATATATTAAGAATCAAGGAAAATTATTTTATTTTAGCATTAAAAATAATGATATTCAAATTCATGAATTAAAATGAATAAATATAGAAAATTTTAAACCTCTCTCTGAATGGTCAGAAATATATACAGATTGACAAAACCTTATATATAAATGAGAAGTTAAAACATATATTGATTTAGATACTTTATGATGAATCAGTCATTGATGACCTTATACTCAAGATAAAAATAATGTTTATGATAAAGATTTTAATATTTTATGACTAAAATCAAATAAAATTTATTGATTTTTTTATCAAAACGGTCAATATATTTCAGACTGAACAAAAGCATTTTTAATATCTGAAATTTATACGCCATGAATTCAACAAAGAGTTATATTAGATACCCCTATACAGGTTCCTTTTTATAAAAAACTTCAAAAAGAATACCAAGAAGAAATCTGGAAAGAACAAAATTGAATCTACTAAAAAAGAAATAATTCGTGAAGAATTATTTCTTTTTTTTAAAATCACATATCTTCTAATAGATTTTTTTCTTCTTGAGAAGTATGAATAAAAATATCTCTCGAGTCATAAATATCGTCCGCAATAGCAGAAAAATATTCATTTATTTTTGTTGTATCAACATAAATATTTTCTTTTCTAAAACATTTTGTATCTAAACAATAATTTGCTTGAGAAATATTTTGTGGAGTACTTATTTTGGCATTTCTAATATATCATAATTCGATTGATTTTTCTGCAATCTGATGCCAAATATATCCAGCTCATGTTATTCCAGTTACTCATATCATTTGTGAATTATCATTATTCCCTACCCAAACTCAGATAACTAAATCTGGGTGATATGAAATCACAACATTGTCACGAAAATTTGAACTCGTCCCAGTTTTCACAGCCATTGGCACAGAAGTATTGAGAATAGAATTTACTCAAAAACTCAAATCTCTATTATCTGGATCAGACAAAATATCATATAATAAAAATTTCGTTTCTTCAGAAATATTATTTATTTCTCAGTTTGGAATTAATTTTACATAATTTTCAACCAGAGATTTTAGACTCAGACTTGGGCTTCATAAAACAAATCAATATCCATAATGCTCTGCTTGATATTCAAAATTAAATCATAATTTTTCATACCACTCAAAAGATTCTTGTAATCATACATGTTGAACCAGTCGCACGGAAGCATTATTTAAACTATTTCAGAGTGCTTTTTTGAGACGAACTAAACCATAATTTTTTAAATTATAATTACTCGAAGTATAAGATTTATCTGATTGAAACGATTCATATTGTGTATCTAGATCAACTAAAAAACTTTCGATTCCAGCTCAATTTTCTAAAGCAAGTGCATATAAAAAAGGTTTAAGTGTGCTTCACATTTGTCTTTGAGACTTAATCACGTCGACTTCTCCATCGATATTTTTTGAGTTAAAATCTCGACTCGCTTGATAAATAAGAGTTTCTCAATTTTTAGGATTTATAGCATACACAGCTGCATTTGTAACATTTTTATCTGCAAGTTGCTGCAAAGTAGTATGAATAATATTTTTGGTAAATTTTTGTAATTTTGCATCAATGGTAGGATGATTTTCTCACCATGGTAAAATATTGATACTTTGTTTTTTCGGTAATAAATATATTTTATTTTCAAAATTAAATCATAATTTTTGTTTTATTTTTTCAAAATAATTTTGAAAAAATAATTCTGAAGTATTTTCTATTCCTGGATATTTTACCAATGAGAGTAAAAGTACTTGTTCTTGATTGCTCAAAGCTGCTAAATTTTCTTTTTGAAAATATACTTCAATTGCTGCTGAAACTCAGTAATTATTTTTTCATAAATAAATATTTTGTAAATATTCTTCTAGTATTTCGTCTTTTGAATAATATGCAGAAAAACTCAGTGCGAGAAATGCTTCTCTGGCTTTTTGTAAATAGGTTCTTTTATTTTCTAAAAAATATTTATTTTTTATCATTTGTTCTGTAATAGTACTTCAACCAGAAACAATACGAAATGAGGAAATATTATTTTTTAGAGCTCAAAGTTTAGAAAAAATATCAACTCAAAAATGAGAATAAAAATTTTTATCTTCAATCGTAATTAGATTTTTTACAAAATCAGAATTTAAATTTATTTTTGATGAATTTTTATATCAAAATTTATTTGGTTTATCTATTATTATTTCTCCGTTTCTATCTTCTACTAATACTCTACCCGGCTGATTTGAATTATTTTCATCAAAAATTACTATGGGAAAAAAGCAGTAAGATATAAAACTTACTGCTGATATTCCAAGAAATAAAAATATTTTTTTCTTCATTATTTTACTTCTACATTACTAAATTTACTATGTGCTCTAATTTCTGGTTGATACATGAGATATCCAGTTACTGGAGGAAGTGTGAAATTTCATTGATATTTTGGTCTGAAATAAAATTCATACACTAACTCATCATCATACACATATTTTGCATGTGCCATGGCACGACCAGGTAAATTTTGTGTATAACTCCAAACCCAAGAATTATTTTTATCCGCTTGTCCTACTGCGACACTTTGAGTTTTAAAATTTGATTGAATAATTTCAAAACCACTTGCTAAAAATTCTTCAACTACAAGATCGCTATAACGTTTATCTTTAGGAAGTTGTACACGAATTTCAGATTTATAAATTTTATCTTTTTGATATTTTCCATCTGTAATTTCACTAAACACTCCTGAACAATCAGTTTTTTTCTCATTGAAAAAATAATATTTTTGACTGCATGAACCAAGTTTTGTTTCATCATTGACCAAGAAATGTGTTCTAGAAATTTCCATATCATTACTATATGCTGGAATATCTTCTTTATTTTTTGGAACTTTATGAAACACAAAATCTACATACATTTTATCTCATCTTAGATTTGCTACTTTGAGATCAATTTCTCAATCGTCATAGAGCATTTCTTCTAGAGTATATTTTTTTGTAATTACAGCTTGTTTATCTCATGATTCAGAAAAAACTTCTCCTCTATTTTGAATTTTTCCAAGTGAGAAACCAAATGAATTTGATTTTTGAGTTCATGTATATTCTATATATTTTGCAAAAGCAGTAAATGCTGCATTTTTTGTATTGGTAGAATAATAAAAACTTTCAAAATCATAATCATATAAGTCAGCAATTTTATTTTCGATCACTGTTTCATCAAAATCTACATCAATAATTAGTTGAGTAAATAAGGCTTTGTCAGTAATTCTATTCCAGTAATATTTTGAAGAATCATTTTCCAACATAGATTCAATTTTCATAATGTTATTAGAGATTTTTTCTTCATATTTTTCAAAATCTACATGATATAATGCGTATGAATATGCAATTAATTCATGTCTGTTAAATTTAGAAGTATCAATATCGATATTCACATATTTTCCAGCTTGTGCTAATGCCCAAAGTACTTCTGCTTTTTGTGTATTATCTTTAACATTTTCTAAATTTTGAGAAATATATTCTATAATATCATCTATTTTATATTGTTCTATTTCGACTCATAAATCTCTCATATCTAGCAAACTACGAAGCACATATGGAGTAATCGTGAGATTTGACTCATTATCTCCATGCCAATAACTAAATCATCCATCCGCATTTTGCATAGAAAATATTCTTTCTAAACCAGATGAAATATTTTTATCAATAGTAGCCGTATCTAAATCTCCAGAAAGCAGAGAATTTAATTTCTTTGCTACTGCATTTGGATAGGTACTTGAGACAGTTTGTTCGATACAACCATAAGGATATATAAGCAATGTTTGAAGTGATTTTTCTAATCCATACAATCTATTATTTGAAAATACTAATTCTACAAAAGAATTTTGTTTATCAATATTTTTAGGAAGTTCAAATTCATCTTCATAAATTCATCCTGCAGCTACAACCGTAGTTTTTCTTTCACGAGAATAAAGTACTGGTGAAGAATATACAGGTATTGATTTTTCTATTTTATCACTCATGACAATATTTTTTCATTGAGCTGTAATAGAATAATCTATATTTTGTGGATTAGAAATATTTTTAATCCTCCAAGTTACAAATTGTTTTCCATTTTTTTCTAACTCTATTTTTTGTGATTGATTTTGGATTTCTACCCCTTGAGCTTCAAATACTACATCTAAAGTTTGACTATTTTCAGTAAGATTAAAAATATTTGCTCCTACTACAATTTCATCTTTTGTTCTAGAAATAAGAGGCATTTTTTCTTCGATGAGAATATTTTTTCTTACAGAAATAAATTCTTGAGAATTTCCAAAATAATTATCTTTTGATTGAGATAATGCAATAATACGGAAATTAGTAATATTATCTGGAAGCTCAAAATTTACTTGTGCTTTCCCATTTTCATCTGTCACAATATTTGCATCATAAAATGCTGTATTTTTAAATATATTTCTTGTCGAAACAGCTGAATCTCATCCTTTAAAACTTCCTAATCAACTTCATCCAACGATTCATTTTCTCGAAAAGTAAAAATTCTGAATCATAGCTACACTTGAAAGTTGAGTTTGAATTTGAAATGGAAGTTTTTTATAAATTTTTTCTAAAATATTTACATCTATGTTTCCGAGTAAACTAATCAACGAATCGTCCACCACCATCAGTGTAATTTGCGATTTTTTAGGGTTATTATTTTTATCACGAACTTCTAAATTTATTTCTACATTTTCTCTTGGAATATAATTTTGTTTATTCGTTTGTATAGAAATATTTGATACTTTTTCGCTTTTATCAACCACTATTTCTGTATAACCAACTTTATATTCCGGTGCTACATTTTCACGAGTATCTACCATCATAACTCAAATATACGCGTTTGGCTCAAATGTTTCATCCACAACAATTTCTTTGAAAAAGATATTTCATGGCACATCGATATATTCATGTTCAACGACTCCTTGCTTTTCAATAGTCCATAGAATTTTTGAATTTTCAAATGGAAGTCTCACTAAAATTTTAGCTGTTTCTCAAGGTTTATAACTTACTTTTTCTGACATAACTTGAAGTTTGTTGTCATGAAATTCTGGGTTTTTTGCTGATGAATCTCAATATACAACTGCAGAAAAATAATTATTATTTCCAATAATAAAATCTTCTAAAGGAATAATAATATCTTGAGAATTATAATTATAAATAATTTCTTCAGATTTTTCAGAAATAAATTTCTTTGAAATATCTTCTAAGATTTCTTGTCTATCTTCAGCTGTATCAAATATTTGTGAAAGTGGATATTCTAAGCCTACCATTCAATATTCAAAAATATATTCTCCCGTTTCTTTTAATTTATAATCGAGTGTTAATGTACCATCTTTTGTTTTCTTAAAATTAGAATCATTGATAGAAATTATATCTACTATCTTTTCATGAACTATATTTTTCGGAATTTTTCAACGAATATCTTCTCTATATTCAACTCAATAATCTTTTTTCTTTACAATAAGTAATCCAGTATCGTCATATGATTTTGACCATTTTCCTGCATTTAATCATCATTGTAATTGAATTGATTCACCAGATTCTACAAATTTTGTATCTGAAGAAAAAACGAAACGAGAATCCCAATTATATTTTTTTTTTTTTTTATCTAAAATAGAATTTGTCCCCGAAATGATATCTCCATTTGTGTCTTCCACAGAAACTTCAACGATATATTTATAATCTGTATAACGAGAATCAAAATCTACATCCACGAGAAATTCTGCTTGTCCATCGATATTTAAACTTCCCGTTCACTGCGTATAAAACTCTTTATTTGGTTCCCAATAACATCCATAATAACAATCACTCCAATAACTATTTGGATAATAATCTTGTTTATATATTTTATAGCTAAAGTTTGCGTTTTGCAGCATTCTACCATTATAGTATTGAGATAATACTTTTGCTTTTATTTGAAAATTTCCAAAATATTTTTCTGAAACCCATCCAGAAATATTTTCTTTTTGGATATCTGTGACTTCTATAAAACCTTCATCTAATCAAATAGTTTCCAGCATTACATCATTTTTAAATTTTGGTTTTTGAAATACTTCCACACTCATTCCTGTTTCTGCGATATATTCATCATCAACATAGACCTTTGCTCTATAGCTTCATAAATCTGCATTTTGTGAAAAATCATATGAAATGCTTGCTGATCAAAATTCATCTAAAACAGCTCAAGTTGAATAAATTTCTTCATTTTTATAATTAAATATTTTAATGGTCGCTTGAGTATCTTCTGGAATAGATAGATCTGATGTTTTTCTTAAAATTGCTTTAATAAAAGTAGTTTCTCCAGGTAAATACAATCTTCTTTCTGGAAAAATATGTGCATAAAATGATCTATCTTTTTGAGTATTTTGTGAAAGTTTTATTTCATTTTCATCAGAATTTCCATTAAAATAATATCATTGGTCAATTGAGTATCCAAAATTCCAAGGTGCAATCCCACTGTTGAAACGAGAATTCGAATAACTCAAATTTGTTTCAGACGAAGAAGTCACCATAAATGAATCAAATTTTCATTTATAATTTTCACTATACCAATCTCAAAATGTTTTTTGGTATCCATCTTGAATAAAATCATTTAAATTTACTTGTAATACACCATCTTGATTTGTTTCTCATAATAATTGTGCTGGAGCAAAAATATCAACTTCTAGTGGAGAAGTAAGCGTTGGATTTTGATTATTCCAATTTTTGGTTTCTCAATATGCTTCGAAATTATTTACTCAAATACGAATATTTTGTTCTGCCAGAGGATTTCATTTTAGATCATTTACAAAGAAAAATGCTTCTCCATTTTTAGAAATTTTCATGGTAATATGAGAATCTACAATCCCAAAAAATAATGGTCTTTGGTATCTTTGGTTAAAAAATCTATTTTCAGGATTTTCAAACGTTACATAATATAGTCCACTTCTTGCAATTTCACCTATTTGTTGAGCAAAATTAAATTCTTGAACATGTAAAATATCATCAGATTTATTTTCTATAGAAATTTCTTTTGTATAACAATCAAGCGTTTTTAGATCATCGATACCTTTTTGGAAAAATAAATTATTTTTTTGTTCGTCCATAATTTCTATTTTTGCATAGACTTCATTTGGTACACGACAAATTTTTGCAGAAATATTTTGCTTTCCAGAATTATAATCCATCAATTTAAATACTGGTTGATTTGTATCAGGATATAAACTCACTGGATTTTTTATAATAAGTCCTAAAAATTTATTTTCAGGAAGTGTGATTTCAAATATTTCTCTTGATAAAGCCGGAAATTTTTCAGCAAGATTATTTTGAATATTTGGATTATCTGTTGGTTTTATTTTTGTTTCTCCTGAATAATATAAATTATTATTCTTTAATGCATTTTCTTGAATATCTAGAGTTTTGACATTAAAGCTATATGTTTGCTCTGGTAATAAATCTAAAGATACAATAGCTCTTTTTGAATATAAAGTTATGTCGTCTGATGTAACAGAAATATTTTGTGACGTTTCTAAAATTTGGAGAAATAATTTTTTTGCTTCGACTCTATTTTCAATAAAATTTTCACCATTTACCACTCAAATATCTTTATAAAAATCATAATCAAAATCAAAAATTATTTGAGATTTAAATCCATTTAATTCATCAAATACTTTTCCTTGAGAAATTTTTACAGGAAAAAAACTATTAATACAATATTTTTTAGTTTCTGCTAAATTATCTAAAATTAAATATTTTGAATATAAATTTTGTTTTGGCTCTGCGATAATATCTAAACAAGTATATTTATCTAAATTTGTATATGCAATATCATATTTTGTATGACAAGCTAATTTTTTTTCTTCAAATTCTAGTAATTTATTTTTTTCTGAATCTAAAAATAATGTGTCAGAATCAACAGCAAAAATATTTCCACATTGATTTCTATCTACATTTGTATTTTCCAAAATATTTGAAATTTTTTCGAGCCTCTTTGTATTTTGATATTCTCAATAAAATTTAGTACCAAATATGGCTGCTAATACTATGAGGATTAGTCAAAAAACTGCTCAAATAATCAGCATGATTTTCTTATTTCTTGAATTTTGGAAAATAGATTTCATATATACAGAATTTAAATATTATTTATAATAAATTATACAAAAAAAAGATAAAAACCAAATGATTTTTATCTTTTCTTATGAAAAAAGTACATTACAACTTTTTGCTAATTTATTTTGGAATATTTATATCATCAAGAAATTTTTCTTCTAAACTTCCTGCTCCATAATATCCTTGTTCTAAAATATATGTTTCTATATCTTTATCGATACCAAATGCAATTGCTAATCAAATAAGTATAAATAATACTCATAAGATTTTTTTGAATAATCCATTTGGATCAGAAGCCCATTTCATTTTTGATATAAATTTTTGACCGAGCACAACAACTAAAAGCATAACTAATGATAATCCCAAAATGTATGCCAATAGATTTGTAACTCAAGCGAAAAAACTAACCGGTAAAACTTGTGCTAAAATTAATCCATATGTTGGACTACAACTTGAAAAAACTGGTCCAAGAGCAATACCAACTAAGATACTTCCCTTTAGTCATTTTTTATTAGCTGATTTAGTTAAGTTTTCGTTTGCTTTACTCGAAAATTTTCCTGAAACTTTTTTCCAAACATTTGGATATAAAGTTATAATTCAGAAAAATATAATAATTATTCCCGAAGCAATTTTTAAATATTCTTCAGGAGTTCCGATAAAATATGTTGTAGCTTTTAACAAGAGTGTAAAAACTAAAATTGAAAGAGCTAACGATACTATAATTATATACGGATGAGATTTTTGTTCTGCATCTGATGCTGAAGCTCACAAAATCACCGGTAAAAGAGGAAGCACACAAGGTGCTAAAATTGTGAGGATTCAAGCAAAAAATGATAAAATAATTAATTCCATATTATGATTGTAATTCTTCTAAAATTTCTTGGTAGTTTTTAGATCCATACCATCTTTTTAGCATATTTCCATTTCCATCTACAAGTACAAATGTATGTTGAGAAACAACTCCATATTGAGATTTAAGATCTCCATATTCATCATAATCAACTTTTACAACATCTAAACCAATTGTATTTTCAACACCTTCAAAAGCAGTATTTGCAGCTTTACATGTTGGACACCAAGTTGCATGGAAAAATAGAATTTTTGGATTTTGAGTATCTGCCATAACTTCATCTGAATATTCTACATATACATTTCCAACTTTTACATTTTCTTGCATTTCTTCTTCTACTGGCATATCAGAATTATCTTCTTCTTGCATCATTTCGTCTTCATTCATCGAAGTTTCAGAATTTTCATCCATTTGAGTATCTGTATCTTCAGAAACTGGCATATCAGAATTATCTTCTTCTTGCATCATTTCGTCTTCGTTCATCGAAGCTTCAGAACCTTCATCCATTTGAGCATCTGTATCTTCAGAAACTGACGTATCATTTTCTTCTGAATTATTTTCTACCATATTTTCTCATTGTTGAGAAATTTCTGGTACTTTATCTTCTTGTTGAGAAGATTTTTCTTCATTATTTGAACCACATGCTGTTAAAATTAAAGTTGTAGCTAATAAAGCTAATGCAATTTTTTTCATAATATTTTTTATTATTTATAAAATGTAATTTATTTATATCTGTTTAACCTTAAACAAAACTAAATCTCATATTTTATTGAGATTGAGCATAGATTTGTGTCACTTCATCCGATTGTAATTTCCTATCATACACTCTAATTTCATCTATTACACCAAAAGCATCTTGTCAAATATTGATTTTATTTAAACTATAACGAGATCAATCTTTATATCCATTTACTCAGTCTGGATGAAATTGTGTTTTATTATTACTTGTATACACAAGAGAGTTTTCTTCTAAAAATGTTTCATCGAGTGTTCTATCTTCTTCAAATTCAAATAAATATGATTGTTGAAAATCTCATAATGAATTCCCAGTAGAATAAATTTTTCTATCATCTATATAATATGAAAAATCATATTCATTATCATAAGTAATTGTATGGAGGTGATATTGTCCATCATTAAATATTTCACCAACAAAACTATCACTCACAGTTTTATATAATGCTGAATAAAACTTATGCGAATACAAAGATTCTAAATTTTTTTGATATAATTTATTTGGAATAAAACGTAAATATAAATTATTTTCACGATTTAAATCCCCTGCATAAATATGATTCCAATAATTTCATACATTTATTAATCCATATGAGGTAGAATTATATTTTCAAATCTCATTTTTATACCAAAAACTAATAGTAAGTCATTTTGAAAAATCTTTATTTCAAAAACCAGTTTCTAATGGGAGTCATACTTCGCTTCCAGACATAAATAATCATTTTCCATTATTGGAATCGACTATAGACATATTGGTAAATTCAGAAAAATCTGTGCTTAAATTTTGTGTTAATGCTCTATTTGTATGAATCGTATCATTATCTGATTCATCAAAACTCCAATATCCAATTAATCATTTTCATAATTCATCTCAAAGAGCTAGAGTTTTAAAAATAGTTCCTGTTCCAGAAATAATATCATTTTTATTATTTCATAATATAGCTGAAACATTTCAACTATTATACGTAACCACATCTATATCAAAATCTATTGGCTGATTTGTTTGAGAATCAATCATGATTCATAAACCGTTTCATCTCACCTTTAGAGTTTTATCTCAATTATCAGCAGCAAATGATTTTGAATTTGATAACAAAGAAATTTCATTTTCTAAAAATGAACCTAATTGATATTTTGTTCTTTGTTGATTTGTTCTATATATTAAAAATTCTCCTGTTTGAGGATCTTTTGGTGCGGAAGTCATACTTGTTGACTTAAAAGCAGTTGTTCAAAAAAATCATTGTTTTCAAATAGCAACTCCATCTGCTGTAATATTTATACTCTCGTCTGGATCTGGAAGTAATTGAGATTTTGTTCTCATAAGTCAAAATGATTTTTCAACCAATTTCATGTTTGTGAGCCTCACACTATCTCTAGAACCTCCAGAGTATCAAGCAAAAGATATAAATGCAACTGTTGCTAAAACTGCCAGTATTGTAATTACTACAATGAGTTCCACAAGTGTAAAACCTCATTTATATATTTTTTTCATTTCATGTATTAGAAATTAATATTTCTACTATAAATATTTTTCACTAACTTGCAAAAAGATTAGATTTACAAGGCAAATAAATATTTTATAAAAAATATTGCAAATAATTAAAATTCACTATACTTTTTATAGTTATATTATTTAAAGATACACATGAAAATACTAGAAGTAAATAATCTCAGAAAAAAATATTGAGAAAATGAAGTATTAAAAGGAATTAATTTTGATGTAAATCAATGAGATTTTTTTGCTCTGCTTTGACATAATGGAGCTTGAAAAACGACATTTATTTCGATATTAACAAACTTAGTAAATAAAACTTCGTGAGATATAAAAGTAAATGGAATAAATATTGATGAGGATTTTTCTGAAGCAAGAAAAAATATTTGAGTTGTACCTCAAGAATTTAATTTTGATGTGTTTGGAAAAACAAGAGATATTATTATTAATCAAGCTGGTTTTTATTGAGTAGATAGAAAAACAGCCGAACAAAGAGCTGATTATTATTTAGATAAACTTGGTCTTTGAGATAAAAAAAATGCCAGAGCAAGAGAATTATCTGGATGAATGAAACGTAGACTTATGATAGCAAGAGCTCTTGTTCATCAACCTAAAATACTTATTTTA
The DNA here is from genome assembly GCA_964022365.1 of uncultured Candidatus Altimarinota bacterium. Lineage (GTDB taxonomy): Bacteria > Patescibacteriota > Gracilibacteria > BD1-5 > UBA6164 > CAJXJP01. The sequence goes on along the minus strand of CAXHZN010000002.1, from coordinate 169,435 downwards.
GATGAACCTACAGCCGGAGTTGATGTAGAACTTAGAGCCAGTATGTGGGAATTTATCAGAGAATTAAATGAATCTGGTACAACTATTATTCTTACAACGCATTATCTTGAAGAAGTAGAAGCTTTATGTAACAGAGTGGTTATTGTAAATAAATGAGAAATCGTAGAAGATACCAGTACAAAAAAATTATTATCTCAGCTTTCTGAAGAAACAGTTATTTTAACAACAAAAGAAGAAAAAATAAATATTCCAGAAGAATTAATTTCACAATATTGAGCAAAACATCTTGCTGAACATGAAGTTGAAGTAACCATTTCAGAAAAACATTCACTCAATAATTTATTTGAAATAATTAATAAAAATAATATTTCACTTTCTTCATTTAGAAATAAAACCAATAGACTTGAAGCACTGTTTGTAAAAATTACAAAATAAAAATATATTTACTAAATAAAAAAAATGTTTGGACTTTTAACTCTCACAAAAAGAGAAATTCACCGTTTCCTTCGTATTTGGAAACAAACTTTACTCCCACCAGTAATCACTACTTTTTTATATTTAATGATTTTTTGAAAATTTATTTGAGAAAAAATCTGAGAAATTTGAAATGTAGATTATATTAACTTTATATTTCCTGGTTTAATTATGATGGCCGTGATTATAAATAGTTATGGAAATTCATCGAGTTCATTTTTCTGAGGAAAATTCCAAAGATCAATCGAAGAATTATTCGTTTCTCCTATGAGCACAACAGCTATTTTGCTTTGATATGTTTTTTGAGCAATGACAAGATGAATTTTAATTTGATTCTTAGTATTAATTACATGATTTTTCATGACAGATATAACGATTCACAGTTATTTCTATATGATTTTATTTTTAATACTCACATCTGCATTATTTTCACTTGCTGGATTATTTAATGCAATATTTGCAAAATCTTTTGATGACGTAAATGTGATTCCATCATTCGTAATCACTCCGATGATTTACCTAGGTTGAGTATTTTATTCGATAGATTTTCTCTCACCATTTTGGCAATCAGTCAGCCAATTTAATCCAATTTTATATATGGTAAATGGTTTAAGATACGCATTTATAGGACAAAGTGATATAAATATTTTTATAGCCATTGCTATTTCAGTAGTATTTATCATTATTCTCACTCTACTCAATCTCCATTTTCTAAAAAAATGATATGGAATAAAAAGTTAAAAAACAAAAAAAGCTCTAATTTTTAAATATCTATTAGGTAAGTTTAAAGCTGTGTTTGCTTTTTTCTAACACTCTTGTGGAGAAATTGCATTTTCAACACCTCCTGCTTTTCGACGAACCATACCAGAACCAAAAGCTCTGGCTGACGAATTATATTTCAAATATTCATTCGATCGTATTTCAGATAAGTTATCGTATATACTTGAAAAATATATATAATAAAATATCGTGAAAAAAATTGATTCTATTATCAACCAAGTTAAGAAAACTGTCATATTTTTTTCCAATTTTATAACGATGTATATAATATATACATTAAATTTTAAAAAAGTAAATATATTTATATATAAAAAAACAAAAAAAGCTCAAATGAGCTTTTTTTTAAAAATTTGCAATCCAGACAGTTAGAATCGAAACAGAACCTATAACTAACAGTGGCAAAAGTTCGCTTGCTGTTAAATAAAAACTGTAAACTACGCTCATACCAAAACCAAAATCTGGTCGTGTTTTTTCATAATATATTTTATATTTTGATATAAAACATAATAGCAAAACTAAACCAACAGCAAATAAAATACATCCCCGGACATAATCGCTTGGAATACTAAACCACATAAATTTCTCCTTTTTTATATATGTGTATTATTTCAAAGTTTATAATCAAAAAAAACAAAAAGTAAATTACTTTTTGTTTTTTTATTAAAATTATCTTAAAATTTTATCAATAGCATCAAATGCTCTGATATTTTGTAGTTGATTTTTTACTGCAGAATTTAAACCATTCATAAGTTTATTTACTTCATTATAAGATTTATAATCTGAAACATAATTAGAAAAATGAGATTCTCTTGTAATTTTTTCTAACATTTCATCTTTATTTTTTGTGTTTTCTCTTAATGCTCTAGAAATTTTTGAATCAGCTTTTGAAAGCATAGTTTTATACTCACTTCTTTCCATTTTTTCTGACATAGTTTCAAGGTAATTTTCTAATTCTGATGAATTATAATATCCATAATATGAAGATTCTTCTTCTTGAGAAACTAAGTTTGAAAGCGTATTTTCTTTTGAAGCAATATAGATATACACTCCATTAGATAGAGCAACTTGTTTTCCATCTTCTAATTCAGCCATAAGTGTGATTGAAACATTTTTATTTGTGTCTTCATCAAAATCTTTTACTAAATCTTCATTATTGAAAATATATTCTGTTTTAGAAGCATCGAAATCAACGATTTTATAGTTATATTCGTCTGAAACTTCTGAAATTTCCATAGCATCTGCTTGAACTTTCATTGCTCCAAAATAATATCTTTGAGATCCTTGTTCAACTAAAAAGTAAAATTTTTCAGCTGAATCTTTTAATTCTTCTGGGATTACAATATCTTCGGCTTTAATTTTTGTTGTATAATAATGTGAATTATTATATTCTGCATCTGCTTGAATTTTATTATTTCTAATAATAGTTTCATATTTATTTACTGCTGTATCTTCAATAATTTCAGAAGTTACAGAAATAGGAGCAGAAATAGGCATAATTTCCATTTTTGTTTCATTGGCAAATGTAGGAACTGCGATTAAAGCACTTGCGATAATTGAACTTGCTATAATTTTTTTCATAATAATTAATTTAATAATAAATTTTAAAAGGCTTGTACACTGTGTAACGATAAACAAAAAAATAGGTGACAAAAAAAATAAATATTTCTAAAAATATTTATTTTTTTATCTGACATTTATATTACACGCTTGCTGATGTTCAGCAGAATCATCATATGGATCCATATGAATATTTACATGCCAAATAGAATCTGTATCTACTTTTTTAATTTCAGCAATTATTTTATCAGCTTCATTATGAGCGTATAATAATTCTATAAATGGAGTAAAAACTAAATGAACATCTACGAATTTTTCATTTCCACTACGACGAGTTTTTAAATAATGAAAACTATTTACTTCTGGATTATTTTCAATAATTTGAATAATTTCATCAACCTGATTTTTTTCTAAAGCAACATCTAATATTCATAAAAATCATTTTTTTATAATTTCTGTTGAAGAATACATAATATATAATGCAATAAAAATCCCAACTAATGCATCAACAAAATACCAAGAGGTAAAATAAATAATTGCAAGCGAAATTAAAACTCACCCGGTAGAAAATAAATCCGTTTTATAATGAAGTGCATCAGATTCTATCACAAGATTTTTTGTTTTTTTTGCAACATACTCTAAAAAATATACAAGAGCCAGTGTTATGAAAAAACTGATGGCCATAACTAAAACAGAAATTCAAATATACGAAACTTCTTCTTTTAAAATGAGTTTGAGAAACGATTGGTACAAAATATACCCTCCTGAAAGAAAAATAATAATTCATTCAAATAATCCAGCTAACGGCTCTATTTTCCCTCTTCCATAATTAAAATTTTTATCTGCTGGTTTTTCTGCATTTTTTACAGCAAAATAATTAAATATTGATACAAACATATCAAGCAAAGAGTCAATTGCAGATGATAAAACAGCAATAGATCCACTTAAAAGACCAAAAAACATTTTCATACTTACTAATAAAAATGCGGTAAAAGACGATACAATCGTCGCTAATTTTTGTAATGACATTTTTTTCATTTTTTCAAAGTTCAATCAAAATAATATTTATTTGATTATACTGATTTTTTTACAATAAAAAAACAATAGTTTGATTAATTTCTATTGTTTTTGTAATTTTTCTTTTAAATCTAAAAGATAAAAATAAGTTTGTTTCACTTCTGGAGTATCTTGTGTATGCATTTGTGTTTTTACTACATTGAGTAAAAATCAAATATCTTGTAATTTTTGTTCTCTCATAATTTTATAAATAAATGATAAATAATTTGAATCTTCAAATACTATTACGAAAAACTTTCTTTTTCGTGACATTTTTATAATAATCATTGAGAGTAAGAGAAAATAAAAAAAGACGGAATTTAATCCGTCTTTTTGAATATCAAGAAATTTGCTTCTGAATACTTTCAGCTTGGCTAGATAATTTCTCAGAAATATCTAAACTTAATTTAGCATTTTCTCCAACTTTTTTTGATTGCTCATCCAAATGTACCACTTGTTGTGATACTTCAGATAATGCGGTATTTTGTTGTTCAATTACTGTTGCAACTTGCATAGTGTCATCAACAATGCCACTTACATTTTGAGATAATACCCCCATATTATCTTCTAAACTTACAGAGTCTTTAGATATTTTTACAACATCTGTAGAAACTGAAGCATTTATATTAACAGCCGATTCAACATTACTTTGTAAATTTTCTACTATTTTTGCAACTTCTTGCGTAGCATCATTAGTACGTTGAGCTAAAGTTCTCACTTCATCAGCAACTACAGCAAAACCTCTTCCTTGTTCACCTGCTCTAGCTGCTTCAATAGCTGCATTTAAGGCTAATAAATTCGTTTGTTCTGCGACAGATTGAATGGTTCCAGTGATTGTCATAATCGATTGAGTTGCCTCATTTACCAATTGAATACTATCACTTGAAGTATCAACTTTTGAAACTAATTCACTTAATTGAGATTGCAATTTACTACAAATATTAACACTTTCACTTAATGTATCAAGTGAAAGTTTCGCATTTTCAGCAGTTTTATTTGCATTATTTGAAACCTCTTTGACAGATAAAGTCAGTTCCTCTATAGCCGAAGCTACAATAGATGAAGTATTATTTTGCTGATCAACAGACACTTGAATACCTTTAGTATTTTCAGATCCTTGAGTAATCATTGGTAAAATTTCTTTTACCGAATTACTAATGTCTTGAAACTGTGAATTTAATACACTTATTAATTCATTCACCGTTGAAACAAGAGGTAAAAATTCATTTTGAGAATTATAATCAATAGATTTTCCATAATTTTTACTAGAAATAATCAATTGTAACTCATTTTCAATAATATTTACCGGTTTCATAATCCTTCGAAATATAACAAATGAAAAAGCAACTAAAGTAATAAACATAAAACAAATCGCTATTAACTCAGTAATTTCAACTGGATAAAGCATTTTATCTATATCATCCATATACACTCCTGAACCAATAACCCAATTGAGTTGTGGAATCAAAATAATATATGAAATTTTTTCTCGGGCTTCATTTTCATCTGCATTTTTCCAAAAATAATTCAATGTATTTTGTGTATTTCCAAGTAAACGTTGATTCATTTGAGTAAAAATTTTCACACCATTAGTATCAGAAATATGGGAAATAGAATTTCCATTTAATTTTTGACTTTTAGGATGAACTAACATTTTTACATCATTTGTATCATTACGATTAAATGTATGTACCCACACATAATTATCATTTGAATATCTAAATTCATTCACTAATTTAATAGAATTTTGAACAAATATTTCTTTAGAAATTTCTCCTCTTTTATACGATTCATCTAATGATTCAATATTATGCTTAATAGCTTTCAAAGTATCAAATGTAGATACCTTTTTTTCTTCAAGCAATATATCATTTGTAATATTATTTACTATTGAAAAAGTAAATATTAATACCAAAGAAAATAATACAATTCCTATTATTCCTTGGGTTTTTATCATAGAAATTTTCATAATATTTCCCCTTGTGGATTACCCATAAAATTTCAAATTCTACAACACCAGCCTGATGTAAACTGTTTTTTAATTATAACAACGAATCAGTAATTTGCAAATTGATAAAAAAAGAAGAAATTTTAAAAATTTCTTCTTTTTTTATTTTGAAACATCAGCATATTTCCCTCTTCATTTATATTCAATAACAATAGGAGTTCCGTGGAAACCAAAGTTATCTCTGATTTTATTTTCCAAATATCTTTTATAAGAGAAGTGGAAATGATTTGGATTATTTACCGTTAATACAAATTTTGGTGGATTTACGTCAACTTGTGATCAATAGTAAATTTTTGGACTATGAGATTTTTTATTCCCTGTTGGTGGATGTTTATAAACAGCTTGTTCAATAAAGTTATTAAATACACCTGTTTTTACTCTTTTATAACGTTCTTTTTTGATTTCAATCGCGTTTTCTAAGATTTCATCTACTCTTTTTCTTTCAGTCGCAGAAGTAAATACTACTGGAACCCAAGGAAGAAATTCAATTTTTGATTTTAGATAATCAATATATCTATTCATCATTTTTTCTTTATCAACACCTGGTTTTTCTAAAACAGCATCCCATTTATTGATAATAATTACAAGACCTTTTTTTTCTTCTAAAATATTAGAAATAATAGATAAATCTTGGTGAACAATTCATTGTACCCCATCGATTACCACTCCGATGATATCAGCTCTGGCAATAGATCTATTTGTTCTCATAACTGACCAATCTTCGATATTTCTTACACCAACTTTAGAAAGTCTTCTCATACCAGCAGTATCAATTAAAACAAAATCTTGTTCATTATGTACAAATTTTGTATCGATACTATCACGAGTTGTATGATCCATATCTTTTACCATAACTCTGTTTTCTCTTGTGATAGAGTTAATTAAACTTGATTTCCCTACGTTTGGTCTCCCTACAAGAGCAAGTTTAACAAAAGAATCATCTATTTCTTCGTGTTCAAAATTTAATCCTTTTGCAGTTAAAAAATCTGCAACGAATTTTTTCACATCACTTACCCCATGATTATGAGAAACTGAAATTGGGAAAAAACCAATATTTTCACCATATCCTGCTAGAGAATATGCTTCCATAACTTTTGATTCATTATCCGCTTTATTTGCTACAAGAATAATATCTTTTATCCCTGTTTCTCTTAAAATTTTTAAAACTTGATCGTCTAACTGAGTAATTCTGTCATACTCAACTAACCAAATAAGTAAATCACTATTTTCAATAGCTGTTTGCGTTCTTTCTACGATATCAGATGCTATTTCGTCTGTATCAGAATCAACATCTAATCATCCTGAATCCGCAATAATATACGTCAGACCATTTTCTTTGTCTTGGTATTCAAATTCTGCTATGTCTCTTGTCGTCCCTGCTTCATCAGCAACAATGGCAATTTTATGCCCCGTATACATATTGAAAAAACTTGATTTCCCTACGTTTGGTCTCCCAATAATAGTTACTTTTCCTAACACTTTTTGATAGTTTAATATTAAAATGATTTTTTACTGCGTAATTATATAGATTTTTCAAAAAAAACAAGTTTTAAACTATTTATTCACCATAAAAAAATATTTTGTCTAGATAAAATAAAAAATACTTCGAAAATTTAATGTCCATTTAATATCAGGTGAGTATTATAATTTTACTTATAAGAAATTTTTTATTGTGCACGATGAAAAAATAAGGAAACTTTACAAATGAATATTAACAAAAAAAAGATTATGATTACAACTGCTATTTTAGCAACTATTGGAGGATCTCTACTTTTTGCGAGTCAAAATTATGATATACAACCAAATCATCAAAATATACAAAACGTTGTTTCTATTCTTGAAGCTCCTTCAAAAACAGAAACAAAAATAAATACAAATACAAAAAATCCTGAAGAAAAACAGGAGGAAAAAATACAACCATTATTTCATCCAGATTTCCCTGACTATGAAATTTTTGAACAAACAGAAATAGGAGACATTGAAAAGACAAAAGACAATAGTATTTCTGAAAACTATGATGTTTATCGTCAAAATTATATTCATCATTTTCGTAAAAACTCAGACTTTATTCAGTCAAAAATTAGAGCTGATGGATTAGTACCACTTATGGAAAAAAAATTTAATCCTCAAGTGCCTTTTTATGATGCGATATTAGGAGTAAAACCTAATGAGTTTTATATTGGAGCATACCCATTTTCTCAAAATAAAACAAACCTAATAAAGTATTTCCAAGAAATAACTGGTTTAAAAATCATTAGTTATAAAAAAGGAGAGTATTTTAGCAGTAATAAACCTATTTATTATTTAATAGTTGATTTAAAAGGAGTTACACAATATGACATGTATTTAATACGTAAAAATATGATGAATAATCATACTGATATATTTATGAGAAAAAGTTATATAGTTTTACCTGAATACCAAAATACTGAAATTCTAAATAGTTATGGTGACTATATAGAAAATATGAGCACTATGGGAGAATAGAAAATGATTAAAACAATTTTTACGTTAGTTTTACTTACAGTTATTTTTCAAAAAAACACAGCAATTGCAGGACAAGCAAATATTTTTGGAGAAGATCCATATTATAGTACAAAGAAGGATAATATTCCTTATTTTGATGATTTAGAAATGGAGAAGATTTACACCTATTATCCAAATGTAACAAAAACTGATGCAAAAATATTAATTTTAGATAGTGCTTTTTATCCTGATCACCAAGATTACGGAATAAATGGAGAAGCAGGTCCTGTAAAATATTATCATAAACATAAAAGTGGGAAAAAAACTTCTCATGGTACATCAGTTGCAGGAGTTATTGCATCTAAAATTGGTAATAACATAGGGTATAGAGGGCTTATTGAATCTAATACTATACATAAAGGCAGTTTTATTAAGAGTTGTAAAAGCAAGATAGAAGAAGATCAAGATGATTGCCATAGTGAATTTATTGATTATTTAATAAAAAAAGAGCAATATGACATTATCAATATTTCTCAACTATTAGGCTATTACAATTATGGAAAGTATGTACAAAGAGTTGATAATCATTCATTATCAGACTATATTGAGAGTGAATCTGACTTACATTTAACAACGATTCAGTATTACCGAAATATTTTTAGTAAATATCCAAATAAATTATTTATTATTGGTGCTGGTAATTCTAAGATAAGTAGTGTTTACGAAAATGGAGCAATCCATTTTGATAGTAAAAATCGTTATAGGCCTCTTGCAAATGTTATTATTGCAGGTGCTTATCAAGTTAAAAATAGAGTTAAAAAACTTACTCGAGATTATGGATTAGGTATTGATTTTATTGCAAATGAAAAAATGAGTATCGCTGAATATCATCCTACAGATAGTAATTATTATGATGATGGAATAAGTGGGACAAGCCTCACTACTCCTCAAGTGACAAGTGTCGCAGCTATGATATTTGATACATGTAGTAAAATGCAAGGAAATAACATTACATCTATTAAAATGGTTATGAATAATTCTGAGTTTGATACGATAACTCAAGACGGAAAAACTTATAAAATTTTGAATGCATATAAAGCTGTTAAAAAAGCTACTGAAATATGTAATCAATGATTTTGTAAAATAAACAAAAAGCTCTCAGAATTTCTGAGAGCTTTTTTATTCACCATAAAAAAATATTTTGTCTAGATGAAATAAAAAATACTTCAAAAATTTAATCTCCATTTAATATCTCTCAAGTAAAATTATCTTAATATTCTCAATTCAATAACATAAAAAAGATTATGATTACAACTGCTATTTTAGCAACTATTGGAGGATCTCTACTTTTTGCGAGTCAAAATTATGATATACAACCAAATCATCAAAATATACAAAACGTTGTTTCTATTCTTGAAGCTCCTTCAAAAACAGCAATAAAAAAATATACAAATAATCTCTCTGCGCAACGTATCGAAAATATGACATATCTTGTCAGAGATGATGGCTGGATTCCATATTATTTGGAACCTATTGATATTAATGATATTTACTCTCCTGCTTTTTATGGTCAGATAAGTACTCAATACAATCTAACTTTTGATAAAAAAGTTACTGATATTTCAGCCCTAAAACTTGAATTAGAAAATTTTTTAGGATTTAATTTAAAAGAAATTATTGTATCAGGATCATCAGGAATTATGATTAAAATTGATAAAAAATTAACAGCTCAAGAAGTCGAATATATTAAAGCACATATTTCACAGTTTCAAAATGTTATATGGTCAGATATTAATTCTGGGATTTTACCAGAATATCAGACTCAATATTACATGGATTTATTAAACAATTCACTCATACCTGAAAAAGTGAAAAAAACTCAACAATTATTTCACCCAGATTTTCCTGACTATGAAATTTTTGAACAAACAGAAATAGAAAAACTAAATAGTTCATACACTAGGAATGCTCCTCATAAATGGGATACAAAGTTTAAAAAAGTTAAGATTTTATCTAATGGAATTGTCCCTTATACTAATGAGAAGTTTAATATTAATAATCCTAAAAATTTTAATGCAATTTATGGATATATACCAGGAAAATACTATATTGGTTTAGAAGCTCTAAGTAATGGAGAAATAAATAACATTGAAAATATAAAGATCTATTTAGAAACTATAAGTTCATTGGAATTAATTTCTATTAAAAAATCTGAATATTCAGGATATGATATAAATTTCGATATATCAAAAATTTCACAAAAGGAATTATATAATATAGAAAATAAAATTAGAAATAATTTATACATCAAATATATCGAGAAAAGTTCTATTATCTTAGAAAAATATAATAATTCTGAGATATTAGAAGCATTAAAAAAACATAATATCGATACAATGTATGATTTATAAAAGAGGAAAAATAAAAAATCTCAATTTAATATTCTCAATTCAATAACGAAAAAATTATGATTACAACTGCTATTTTAGCAACTATTGGAGGATCTCTACTTTTTGCGAGTCAAAATTATGATATACAACCAAATCATCAAAATTCAATTAAATAGCAAAACTGCACAGGAGGTAGAACACGTAAAAAATCTTTTAAATAATTTAAGAAGGCAAAAAATAATTGATTTCTATACTTTTAATTCCGGTACATTACCTGAATATAGAAGTGATAAGTATTTTAAAATTATAAACAAAATGAGTGAGGATTAAAAAATAAGCAGTCATTAGGAAAAATCCAAATGACTGCTTATTTTATTTTAACGACATGATTTTTTTGAATTTTTTCGACTCAGTCTTGAATATTTTGTTTATAACAAAAATTATTTTCAAGATAATTTTGTGAAGCATCCATATTTTCACATTTGTCTATCCAAAGGTAATTTCCTGATTTTTCATAACTATTGAGTGTATAATTATTTCAAACTTGTGAAATAATATCGTAAATTTTTTTATTTTCGTCAAAAAATACTAAAATTGGATATTTATATTGTTTATCTCATAAAATCAATATTTCATCTTGCTTATTTATCAAAACTTTTTTTGTTAAATATGGGAAATCTAAAAATTCAGCAATATTTTTTTTATATGAAAACAACATTTTTCTTGCGTGAAAATAATCATCTTTTGATTCATCTTGTTTATAATATTTTTTTACAAAACTTTCATAATTTTTCAAAATATTTTTTCAAAATCATAATTCATCAATTTGTATTCATAAATTATTTAAAACAATTGGTCAAATATCAAGAGTCGACATTGGTTCATCGATACTATTTTTTTCTTCATCGAGTAATATAAAAAGATTTTTTCTTTCATGTTCAGCTCAAATTAATTTATGATTTTTTTGAGTTCACATTTGTAAATGATCCGAAGCTAATACAATTAATGTATCTTTAAAATAAGGATTATTTTGAATATTTTCAACTAGTTCTCCGATTAAAAAGTCAGTACAATGTACCGCGTTGAGAATATTATTTTCTTCTTGAATATATTCAGGACAACTCGGAGAAACAAATCCATTTGGTCCGTGAGTATCAAGCGTGAGTCAAAATAATCAAAATTTTTGTTGTTTTTGTGCTAAGGTATTATATTTTTCTAAAAATATTTTTAGAGTCGTTTCGTCATATAATCCCCAAGAATTTTGTTCATCATTTCAATAATAATCTTGTTTCCCATATATTTCATCAAATTTATGAGTTTGATAAAATAAATTTTTTCCTGCAAATGTTTTATCAGCTCATCAAACATATGATAAGAAATAATCTTGTTGTTTCAAAATATCTCACATACAGTTTGCTTTTGGATAAAATTGATCCATTCATCAAAATTCGTTATTTCCTACAATCAGAGGAATTCCGCATTGAGAAGACACCATTCATGCGATGGTCCAACCTGTACCAGGCATTTGTCTGACATTATTAAACGAAGTATTTTCTTTGGATAATTTTTGTAAATTTGGAGTTAATCATGGAAATTTTTCATCATCCAAATATCAAATTTCTAAACTTTCTAAATAAATATATACTAAATTTTTTGTATTTTCTTCTACTTCATACTGCGAAGTAGTGATAAAATCTGAATCTAATTGATTGAGATTTTCAGCATCAATTTGATAATTTCCATGAGTGAGTTCATAAATATTTTTTGTTGCTGGATGCATTATAATTGCAAATAACATAAACAAACAAGTCAAAATTCCATTTCATTTTCACTTATGATTATGAGAATATTTAATAAATAACCATAAAAAAAGTATAGAAAAAATAGTTGAGACAAATCAAATAATAACTTTATCTAAATTTCATTGAATATCCGCACCTGCAATCGGAGCATGTAAATGATAAATAACCGCATGATTTATTCCAACTCATGTAAAATCATTTGCGACTAAATATAAACCTGAAAAAAAACATAACACTAAGAAAAACCCCAGCATTATATAAAAAGATACTCGATATTTATATGAAAAAAATACACTTATTCCGGCAAGTGATAATGAAAAAATTAAAAGTAAATAATTCATCAAAAGAAGTTATAGCTACATATTATTTGATAATAATAACCAAATAATATTTTTTTGCAAAGTGAATAATAACAAAAAAACTATCAAAATTTTGATAGTTTTTTAAAATTTTCATTTATTTTTTAAATATGCATATATTCAAATCATCACGAGTATACTTAGTCCCATGAAAATCATTACAAAATATGTGTGTGCCCAAGGAAGTGCGGCTACATTCATTCCATAAAAACTGGTTAGTAAAGTCAATGGTAACATAAATGCTGAAAATATAGTCAGCACTTTAATCACAAAATTGGTTTTAATATCAATCATAGTTTTAAACGCATCTTCAACTGAATCAATATATTCTGATAAAATATCAATTTCAGAAATGATAAGATCCAATTTATCTTCAAGATCTTCAAAATATACCTCCATTTCTCATTGATACATTTCATTAATTGCATTTTCTAATTGTTTTAATACCAAAACTTGAGGTTTAAACATATGTTTTAAAACAACAATATTTCTCTTTTTAATCATGATATCTTTTACCAAACCAGTGTTCCCTGTTTCAAAAACTTTTGTTTCTAATTGTCTGATATCAAGTTTAATATTTTTAATCACATTAAACATTTTTTCTAACATCGCTTGGGTAATTTCATAGAGAATATATCCGGTAGAAATTTTTATTTCCATATGTTCTCATTCTACTTTTTTTTCTCAATAATTTTCAAAAATTTTATTTATTTTTGAAAATGGATAATCACGAAATGTAATTAAAAAATCTGTATTAAAAAAGATATTAAATTCGTTTATTTCATATACTTTTGTCCTTCTATTATATTTTGGAAAATTGTATACAACAAATGTATAATCCTCATATCTATCAACTCTTGAACGTTGATTTCACTCCAAACAAGCCTCTAAATCTAACTCATGGATGTTGTATTTTTCTAATGTTTTGACGATATCATTTTCTCATAAAGATACTCAATCAATCCATTTTATGTCATCTATTTTTTGTTTTTTGAACATTATTAATTGTTTTGTGAATTAAAATAATTATTCAACAATTCTACGAATATTTGGTTGAATTTTTACGAGTATTTCGTATGGACTCGTACCGGAAGATTCAGCAAAATGATAAATATTATTTTTTGCTTTTTTAGAAATTGATAAAATTTCTACTTCATCTCAAATATGAATTTTTTCATCTCAAATTTCAACGGTAGATAAATTCATACAAATATTTCCTCGCATTGGAAAATATTTTTTTCCGATTTTGAGACTATAATTATTACTCATTTTTCTTGTAAATCCTTCAAAATACCCAAATGCAATAACTGCTCAATGAGAATCTTGCGAAAAACAATATGTATGATTATATGATATTCCTGAATTTGATGCAACTTTTTGTGTATTTAAAACCGTAGAAAATATTTCCATAGCAGGTAATAATTTTTCGGCTTTTTGAAAATACGAATCTTGTTTACTAAAAACATTTACTCAAAAAAGTGCTACTCCTGGACGAAATGCATTAAAAAAATCATCTTCTATTTTTGCTACTCAACCAGATGCTCAAATATGTCTATATTTCGGATCCAAATCATAACTGACTATAATTTCATATAATCATTTAAATTCTTCGATTTGTTTTTCACTCACTTCAAAATTTTCTTCATCTGCACTCGAAAAATGTGAACAAACTCATTCCAAAATAAGTTTCGAATTCTTAAATTTTTCGCAGGCTAGTCTCAATTCATCTTCTTGAAATCATTCCCTATTCATTCACGTATTTACAAATAAATGAATGGTAATTTTTTTATTAAGAGATTCTAAAAAATTGAGTGTTTGAATATTATATACACAAAATGTTGTTTGAGAAAAATCATAATATTTATAATTTTGATTTCTTGTTTCTCATAAAACAAGAATTTTTTTTCAAGAATATTTTTTTGCAATTTGATATTCAGGAAAACTATCAACACAAATATATTTTCCAGAAGTATTTTTTAAAATTCCTGAAACTTCCTTGAGTCAATGCCCATATGCATTTGATTTTAAAACTGGCCAAATTTCTCCATCTTTTTGCCACGATTGAATAATTCATAAATTATGTAGAATATTACTTTTATGAATTTTAATATAATTTAATGGTTTTATATCAGGTTTCACAAGATTTTTAAAAAAATCAATCATAGAAAAAATATTAATTTTAATTATAAAATATAATATGAATTTTAATAAGAAAAGAAAGAAAAAAGACATATATGGAATAAACCATAATGTCTTTTTATTTACTTCTTATAAAATTCTATATTTTCTATAACTCTTAACTTTTGTGATTCATCTTCTGAAAAATCTACAAATAATCTATAATTTCAAACAGAAATTATCACTGATAACTGATTTCTTCTCATATTTTCTTTCAGAAAATATTTTCCTGTATTAATTTCATTTCTAAACTAGAATATATTTTATCTCTAAATAATACTGCTGATGATTCATAATTATTGATAATTACATCTACATCTTGAATTCAAGTATCTAAATATAAATTAATAGAACTATACAAAAATTTATCAACAAAATTATCAATTATACTTATTATTTCCTCCTTTAAAATAAGTTTATACATATTGATTTTCTGATGAAGTAATATGATTTTCTTGTCTTGAAATTACTTCTTGAGCAAATTTTTTTGCATTCTTTTTAATAATTTTATTAGAAATCTTTTTCGCTTCCTCAAGAGTATAATACTCTTCCCCTTTTATTTTTACCATAATATATTTATTATGAATTAATATATACTTATTATATACATAATATTAAAAATGCAAACGTAAAAAACTCAGAAAAAATCCTTCATTTATTTTTTATTCTCCAGGTTCTTCAAAGTTTTCAGCTTCATCAAGATTTGTAACTGTTATTTTTGCAGGTTGAATTTCTTGTTGACCATCTTGAGTTGTCGAAACTCCAGAGTAATCATATTGTTTTTCTTCTCCACATGATACTAAAATAAATATCATAGATACTATTGTAATTATTTTTTTCATTTTATTATTGTTATTATTAAATTAATCTATTTCTCTGGCAATATAATTATCAAAATACAATTCTTCCCCAGCTTTTGGATCTCAAACCCTATAAAAAATACATGCATGTTTATTATTCAAGTTTGTATCTGATTGAATGTCTACTGATAATCCATTTCCTGAAGGATCTGGTGAATTTACATACGCATTTATTCTTTGGAAGTTATTTGGATCTAGAGTTATATCAATTCATTGTCATCATAGGTTTGTCATAACCTGACTATTATTAACATTTTCCAGACCGTAACAAACATAATTAATTCTCAATGTTGTATCCATAGTTCATTTTAGATCCATAGAAAGCTGATATTTTTTATCTTTATCCATACTTGTATAATGATATTGCCCATCTCAATTTCAATTGAATAACCAAGAAAGATATAAAGATGAATTTGAATTCACTCCTTGAGATCTATCTATAGAACATTCTATAACTTGATTAAATCATTCTGACTCTGATGATATCCTTTCAGAAGCAATAACTTGAGATATAGATGGTGAAGTACAACGAGGATAATTTTCAGGATTTCAGACTTCTCAAATATTTTGAACATCTACGTTTTCATATGATTCATAAATAAGTGTTTTTTCATCTGTATATCATGTAATTTGTACAACTGGAACTCTATCCATTGCAAATAAATATGAGTTAAGTTGTAATCATCTTAAGCTCACTCCATACATAATTTCACCTAAAGCATAAAATCATGTGTTTTTAAATCATTCAAAATCTTCTATTGCCCATCTTGGGATGAGACCAGATATTCCATATAAATCATTTGCTCTATAATTTCAAACAATTCTTTGAACTGGTACATTTGCTGGAAATTTTTCATCAGAACCAAGCATATTTACTTCACCATATCTGTTCTCTAATATTCCTCCAATTTGTCAAAAATTAGCTGTATTATCACTATTTGCATACAATCAAACTATGTATGGTTTTCATGTAAAAGGATCAAGTGGAGTTTCTCATAAACCTGGTACGACTCATTGAGTTAATTCTCAAATTTTCATAGTTCTATTTTCAGGATATGATGCATATGTAATATCTTGTAAATTATTTATTCTGAATTGTTTCCCTGCTGTGGCAGCGTTTCAAATATTTCTTCAAATATTTACTAAATCACTGATTTTAGTTGCGTCTCTGGCATCATTTGTATATCATTGAAATGATATAAATGCTACGGTTGAAAGTACAGATAGTATTGTGATAACTACTATAAGTTCAACCAATGTAAAAGCTGTTTTTATTTGTTTCATAAATTTTGTTTATAAATAACAATGTAAATATAATTTTTTCTGTTAATCTATTTCTTTGACAATATAATTGTCAAAATATAGTTCATCTCACGCTTGAGCTAAGTTTGATCTATAAAAAATACAGCTAGTTGATTCCCCAACGTTTGACTGGTCGATATTAATAGAAAGATTGTTCCCACTTGGATCTGGAGCATTGATATATCCTGAAACTCTTTGATAATTATTTTCATCAAGTGGAAATTGAAAAGCCATTGATTGTAATATAGATCTCGTACCTTCAACATCACGTGTTTCACATCTAAAATATAAAGGCATGTTACCACTGTATCATGTAATTCTTCATTTTAAATCTAAGCTCATTTGATATTTCTTTGTAGGATCAATGGTTATATAATTGTATTGACCATCTCATCAAACACTATCACGAAGCCAAGATATTTTTAAAGCTGATTTAGAATTTACTCATTGATCTGAAATATTACAATTTAACGTACGGACTTGATCATAATATTCTGCATTAAATTCATAACTTAACATCAGAGAAATATTTTTTGAAATACAAGTTGGTATTGATATTGTTTCATTATTATAAATTCTTTCCCAACTTGGATAAGATGATGATGTTACACGTCTTGTTAATGTTCTCTTACGTGTACTATTATGCAGTCATACATTTTCAAATGATTCATAAAGGAGTGTTTTTTCATCTGTATATCAATTTATTTGTGCTACAGGAGTTCTATCCATCGCAAATATATATGAATTTGGGTATCATCTTAATGGCGATGAACCATACATAATTTCACCTGAAGCATAAAATCATGTATTTTTAAATCATTCAAAATCCTCTATTGCCCACCTTGGGATCAAACCAGATATTCCATATATATCGTTTAGTTTATAATTTCAAACAACTCTTTGTACTGGCACATTTGCTGGAAATTTCTCATCAGAGGCAAGTAAATTTACTTCACCATATCTATTTTCTAATATTCCTCAAATTTGTCAGAAATTAGCAGTATTATCACTATTTGCATATAATCAAACTATATATGGTTTTCACGTAAAAGGATCAAGCGGAGTTTCTCATAAACCCGGTACAACTCATTGAGTTAGTTCTCATATTTTTACATTAACCGTTCATGGATGGATTTTGTATGTAATATCTTGTAAATTATTTGTTCTGAATTGTTTCCCTGCTGTGGCAGCGTTTCAAATATTTCTTCAAATATTTACTAAATCACTGATTTTAGTTGCGTCTCTGGCATCATTTGTATATCATTGAAATGATACAAATGCTACAGTTGAAAGTACAGACAATATTGTGATAACTACTATGAGTTCAACCAATGTAAAAGCTGTTTTTAATTGTTTCATAAATTTTGTTTATAAATAACAATGTAAATATAATTTTTTCTACAATAAATTCAATATTTTCATATAGACAATAGTCATATTTAATGAACAAAAAAAGACGATTTACATCGTCTTTTTTATTATTTTATAATTCTTCATCATCTTTTACAATATCGATATGAAGTTCATCTAATTGTTCTTGATCAATAATTGCTGGAGCATTCATCATAAGATCTTGTGCTTTCCCAGATTTTGGAAATGCGTATACTTCTCTGATATTTGATTCATCTTTTAAAATCATCATAATTCTGTCCATTCCGATAGCAAAACCACCATGAGGAGGAACACCGTATTGGAATGCTTCATACATCGCACCAAATTTATCTTTTACTTCTTGAGCTGTTCTCCCTACGAGTTCAAAAGCTTTTACAAGCGCTTCAACATCGTGATTACGAATAGAACCTGATAAAACTTCGTATCCATTACAAGCAAGATCATATTGAACTGATTCTACTTCTAATAAATCTTCTTTATCAAATGCTGATAAACCACCTTTTGGCATAGAAAATGGATTATGACCAAAATCAAGTTTTCCAGTTTCTTCATTCATTTCAAAAAATGGAAAATCTTTAATCCAACAAAATGCTAAGATATCTTTTTTAATAAATTCTCCTTTATAGTGAGCATCTAATAATTCAGCTAAGTGAATTCTAAATTTCCCCATATACCCTTGAACGGTTCTTTTTTCTCCAGCACCAAAAAATACAGCGTCTCCTACTTCTAATCCAGTAGTTTCAACAATTTCAGCTAAATCTTCTTCAGAGAAAAATTTATTAAGTGGTCCTTTTAGTCCATCTTCTTGCATTTGGAAATATCCTAAACCTGCTGCACCGTGTTGTTTAACAAATTTTTCAAAATTTTTCATTTGAGTTTTTGAAAATACTTCATCACCTTTTGGTACTCTTAAAGCTTTGATTCTGTTTTCGTTTGTATCTGAAGCAATCGAAGAGAAAATTTCATTTGTAGATCTTGCAAAAATTGAAGCAACATCAACCATTTTCATTTCATATCTTAGGTCAGGTTTATCTGTCCCATAAGTTTCCATAGCTTCTTCATATGTCATTTGGTAGAATTTTTTATCCATGATAGTTTTATCTGAAACAGCTGGAACCATATCAAAGAAATAATCTTCTACTACTTTAAAAATATCATCTTGTTCAACAAAAGACATTTCACAATCAATTTGATAAAATTCACATGCATGTCTGTCCGCTCTTGGATCTTCATCTCTAAAACATGGTGCAATTTGAAAATATTTATCAATACCACCAACCATAAGTAATTGTTTATATTGTTGAGGTGCTTGTGGAAGTGCATAAAATTTACCTGGATGTAATCTTGAAGGAATTACGAAATCTCTAGCACCTTCTGGTGAAGAAACAGTAAAAATAGGAGTTTGAACATCTAGGAAATCATTTGCTGTAAACCAATTTCTAGTATGGTTTAAAAATTTTGATCTAAATTGAACATTTTCTAATGCTTTTTTTCTTCTCAGATCAATATATCTATGTTTATATCTGATTTCTTCATTTGCTAATTCTCCATGGTCATCTATTTCAAATGGTGGAGTTTTAGATTTTGCTAATAATTCAACTTGTGAAGTAATAATTTCAATTTCACCAGTAACCATATTTGGATTTGCTTGACCTTCTGGTCTTGGTCTTACTTTCCCTGTAACTTTAATTACATATTCACTTCTAAAAGTATTAGCTAACTCGTGAGCTGCTTGATCATCTTCTGGATCAAAAACTACTTGAGTTAATCCATATCTATCTCTTAAGTCGATAAAAATAATCCCCCCGTGATCTCTTCTATTTGAAACCCAACCAGAAAGAGTTATTTCTTCTCCAACATTTGCACTTGAAAGTTCATTACATGTATGCGTTCTTAACATAGTTTATTTTATTAAGTTTTATTATAAATTTATCTATAGATTTTCTCTCCTTTGATAAAGGAGTGCTAGGGAGGATTTCAATTTCAAGAACATTTTATATTCTCTATAGCTCGAATCCATCCCCCTTCGTGTACTTCCTTTGAAAAAGGAAGAAATTAAAAAAGCACAAAAATATTTCTCATTTCTGAGGAGTATTTTTGTACTTTCGGTTCAAAATTAATTTGAAAGGTGCCACCTAAAGTGTTTCTTTATTTTATTATTTTTACGAAGAATTTCGTCTTCGCGAGGTTCTAGTAAGATAAAAATCCGTTCTTCCCCGAAGCTCACAGTTGTTTGCTGCTCAAATGCTTTGATAGAATTATAAAGATATTATAAAAAAAGCAAGAGGAAATTATTCTCAATAATATTTATAGCAACTTTATAAAATATATTTTTTGAATATCATGAGAGTTAAAAATTTTTATATTATATTTTATTTCGTGTATTTATAAATTCTATGTTTGCAAAGAGTATATATATTATGAAATCAAATTTTTTATTTAATGAAAAAGTCAACGATATACATCGTTGACTTTGATTTTCTTTGGGGATATAACATTATTAATTTGTAACATCATAAGTCATATCCTCGTTTATGGTAAGTGTAAAATTATTTGCCGCACACATGCTAGTAACATCTCCATCTATGTAACCACATATATAATATTTCTCTTGCTTTTGATTATTCAATTTGAATGATACATCGCCTGTTGAAAATCCTTGTTGGTTTATTAAAGAATTTACTTCGAACATATTAAATGATATATTTATCTCGTTTTCTGGCTCAATAAGTATATCATTTCCGAGTTTTTCATCCACAACATATAAAGAACCTGTATGATTCATTTTACTGTGATTCTTTATCATAACATCAATGCTATCATTATTATCACTACAACTTACTATGAAGAAGAATAAAAGAGATGTATATAAAATCTTCAAAAATTTGTTCATAATATTTCTCTTAAAAATAATCTGTTTCTCACTACTTAAAAAGTAATGAGAAACAATAATGAGTATTTAGTTAACTGCAAACCACATCAGCTGACTTCATTTCATGTGCAGTTGCAAATTGGTATGCCCATGATTCACTAATATATTTACTCATTAAAGCATTCCAAATTGCATGACGAAAAGCATCTGATATATCTCCCAATCCATTATATCCTATAGTATCCATAGTATAACTATATGCTTTGTCCTTGGTTAAATCAGTTACATATGCTTTACCTGGATTTGACACTACCAATACTTTTTCATAGGTATTAAGTTGTAGTCATGCATTCTTTACTACCTCATATCCAGATGAAGAGTAAGAATGAATAGATGGCCACTCAATATTAGAATTAAAAATTTGCAAATTATTAATAAATTCAACTAATTGCTCAGGTGAAAGGTGTGGATTTTCTACCTTTAATAATTCAATTTCTTTATAAAACTGTTTTTTTTCTTTAGAATGAGGCAAGTCAATATACAATGGATCATTTATAATTGAATCAATTGACACCGAATAACCAGAAATTTTCAATTGCTCATTAACGTCAAGATATGAGAAATCCAACTGTCTTGCACTTACTGAAGAAACACTCGTAAACAATACTAATAAAAATATACATATGCGTTGCATAATAATTTTCCTCTATTTTGTCATGTTATGTTTTGTTTGATTGCAAAACTATATGTTTGCAAAATAGCAATATATATACGAATATCATAAAGTCAATTTTTTATATGCTAATTAATATTAATTATTAATTTTGATAAAAATATCTTAACATCCTATTTTTTTATACAACACAATAGTAATAAAAATATTAAAATTTATTGACATTATACTGATTTTATTGTATTATAAATTTATCGCAAAATAAAAACAAACAAAATAAACCCAAAAACAAAAACAAAATTATTATTTAAAGAAGTAAATATGCCTGCTATATTTTATGAAATTTTTAATAAACAAATTATACTCAATCCAAAGACAGTCTTGGAGTTAGAAAAAGCTTTAATTAAGCTTTTTGAACAACTTAAAGAGGAAGCAGATGAAGATAATTTGAGGGTGCTAAGAAATAGACTTGAAAGTTTATTGCAGGATAAATCTACAAATGCAAATAAAAAAACAAAAAAATCTTTTAAAGCATTATATCAAATTTTAGAAGAAATTGATGATTATATAGAAAATGTAGATCAGATTAAAAAGAAACAACAAGTTTTAGTTGACGTAGTTGAAAAAATTGAGAATAGATACAAGAAATGTAAAAATATTTCTGACAAAAAAAGAAAAAAATATACTCAAGCTTGTATCAAAAAATCAACTATAGATTACGAAAAAGAAGTCATAAAACTTCAAGTAGAATTGTTAAAATTACAAAAATACATTAAAGAAAATAATGAAAAAGTACTCATTATATTTGAATGAAGAGATGCTGCTTGAAAATGAGGAACTATTAAAAGATTTAAAGAATATTTAAATCCAAGAGGTTCAAGAATCGTTGCTTTAGAAAAACCAAGTGATCTTGAAAAAAATCAATGGTATTTTCAAAGATATATCCAGCATTTACCTGCTGGATGAGAAATGGCATTTTTTGATAGATCTTGGTACAACAGAGGTTGAGTTGAACCAGTAATGGGTTTTGTAAATAGACATAATTATGAACAATTTTTAGAAGATGTTCCTAAATTTGAAAAAATGCTCACTGACTCTGGTATGAAAATAATAAAATTTTATTTTTCTGTATCTAAAGACGAACAAGCAAAAAGATTTAATTCAAGAAAAACAAATCCTTTAAAGCAATTTAAACTTTCTCCAATTGACCAATTTTCTCAACAACTTTGGGATAAATATACTTTAGCTGAATATCACAATTTTAAAAATACACACACAAAATACACTCCATGGACGATTATAAATTCTGATGACAAAAAACAAGCCAGGATTAATGCTATCAAATATGTTTTAAATCAATTTGATTACGAAGATAAAATTTCTGATAAAGAATTACAATACGACACAGATATTGTTTCAAACGGAAAAGAAAAATATAAATCTCTCGAAGAAGAAATTGATGTGAATCAAGATTTATTTTCTCATTAAAATAAAAAAACTCAAATAATATTATTTGAGTTTTTTTTGAGAAGAAATAAATTAAAAGTTAAATACATCTTCTACTTTTCCATTTACAATTACGTTATCGTCTTGAGACAAAATAATTGGTTTATGATATTCGTCATTTGACTGAGGAAGTAGGTATAAATGAGCTCCATCTTTTTTATATTTTTTTATGGTAGCAGAATTATTTACTACAAATAAAAATGCATCTGAATTATTTAAAGAAGTTGCTTGTTTATTTACCAAAATATAACTTCCATTTTCAATAGTTTTCCCATTTACTTCATAATTATTCATAGAAGTGCCTTCGACCTTGAGAACAAAATAATTTTTTTCATCTCCAGAAATAATATTTTTAGATATTGGCAGTACTCCATAATCATTTTCTTCGGCATTTGCAAGAGGTGTTCCAGCATTTGCATATCACAAAATTGGTATATTTAAAGTAGTTTGAAATCAAATAGAATTTCATAATTTTATAGAACGAAATCCATATCATCTAGAAATAAATCCCTTTTTTTCAAGAGCTTCTAAATATTGAGTTACTCCCCTTTTAGACTTTTGTTGGAGCAATTCTTTGAGTTCTTCGATTGTCGGAGATTTCCCATATTTTGAGATAAATTCAGTGATCGTATCTAAGACGTTTTGTTGTTTTTCAGTAAGCATAGTGAGGAAGTTATTATATACTGTATATAGTAAGTATATATATTTTTTATATTTGTCAAAATATTTTTTT
The DNA here is from genome assembly GCA_964022365.1 of uncultured Candidatus Altimarinota bacterium. GTDB lineage: Bacteria > Patescibacteriota > Gracilibacteria > BD1-5 > UBA6164 > CAJXJP01. The sequence continues at coordinate 145,027 of CAXHZN010000002.1, read as the reverse complement.
CATTTTATTTCCCTCTTGTTTTATTTTTTTTTGGCAGTAAAATATAATAAATAATTTTTTATAAAAAAATATGGAAACAAGTAATTCTAATTCTTGAAAAAACCATGAACCACAAGGTTGTACGAAAGCTCTTCATCAGTTGGATGAAATTTCAAACCCTGAACAATTAAAAGATCATATTTTATTCCTCATTCAAAGAAATGACTTAAATACTGAAGAAATTATTCAGAGGTTAAAGAAAATTAATCTATTACTAGAAACTTTAAATGTCCAACTTAAAACATTTATGGTTATGAGTCATGAAAACAATAATGTTGATTTAGATGTTCTGATAAAAAGCTGTTGAGAAACAATTAAAATACACGAAGAGACAAAAGACAGTATTTTAAAAGAACTTATGAGTATTAAAGAAGACAATGAACAATTACGTGAAAAAATAGTCATACTAGAAGAAGAAATTAAATACTTAGAATCTCTTAATAAACGTGATGCCTATACATGATTATATAATAAAAAAACATTTTTAAATGCTCTTGATAGAATAATTGATAATCAAATTAATAATACTGTTATTGTTTTTTTAGATATTGATAATTTTAAAGCTATCAATGATAAATTTAAACATACCACCTGAGATATTGTTATTGAACATTTTGCATATTTTTTAGATAAAAATTTAGGTAACTCAAAAACTGCAGTTTTTAGATATGGATGAGAAGAGTTTACTATAATAAGTAGAAATTCTCCTGAAATAGTTATTTCTCAACTCGAATCTACCATGAATGATTTAAAAAATAATTTTATTCCTGAAAACCTTACAAATTGAATTTCTCTCAAACTCACATTTTCAGGTTGAGTAACGCAATATAATCCTAAAATACACAAGCAAGCAAAAGATATAATAGATGATGCTGATAAAAAAATGTATTTTTCTAAAAACAATGGGAAAGACCAAATAACTGTATAAAAATAATGGATAAAAATATTATTTCTCTGGCAAAAAAATTCCAAGAACATAAAAAAAACCTCTACATTGTTGGAGGTTTTTGTCGTGAAGAAATTTTAGGAATTTCATGAAAAAATACTACCGATATAGATTTTACAACTGATGCACTTCCGGATGAAGTACAAAATATTGTTCGTTGTATTTGACATATTTGAAAAAAGTATGGAACGCAAATTATTCAAGAAAATAATCAAAGTTTTGAAATCACAACCTTTCGTAGCGATATATGAAATTTAGATAATAGAAAGCCTGTAGAAGTTGTATTTACACTCGATTTGCAACTCGATTCTCAAAGAAGAGATTTTACTTGTAATGCAGTATATTATGATATTTTAGCCGAAAAATATATTGACCCTCAAAATGGGATTTGAGATATTAAAGATAAAAAATTAAAATTTATCTGAAATCCAAATAAAAGAATTCAAGAAGATGCTTTGAGAATTTTACGTGCCATTCGATTTAAAAATCAATATAGTTTTGAGTTTGCAGAAGAAAATTATTATGAAATTTTAGAGCAAAATATTCATTTACTCAAAAATATTTCTCCTGAAAGAATCAAAGTAGAACTCGATAAAATATTTTTAAATTCAAATAATACTCAAGCTTGGAAGGATCTCAAAAAAATATGATTTTTACAATTATTTTTTCCTGAAATGGAAAAACAATCTCAAACTCCAGGAAATTCTCATCATTTAGAATGAGATGTTTGGACCCACACTTTGATGACAATTGAATATTTCAATACTATGAAAATTTCAGTTTCAAGGCAAGAAAAATTAGATTATTATTGGTGTTTATTATTTCATGATGTGACAAAACCAATGTGTTATTGGGAAGATGAAAAATGAGAATGACATTATTACGGACACGAAAAATCTGGAGCTGAATATTTTAAAACAAATATTTGCAGTATCCTTCCCTTTTCTAAAAAATCTCAACATAAAATTTCATGGGTTATAGAAAATCATCTCAGAGTTTTTAAAGTATTTGAAATGAAAAAACTCAAATCAAGAAAACTCATGATGCATAAATATTGGCCAGATTTAATGATAATTGCGCAAGCTGATCACATGGGAAGAATTCCAGCAAATTTTTGATTAATCGAAAAATTAGAAAATTTTTATACAGATTTTTTAGAAATTTTAAAAAATAAAAAATTTTATACAGGAAAAGATATTTTAGAAAAATTTCCTGATGTAGAAAAAAATAAAATCTGAGAAAAGTTAGAACAATTAAATAATCAAATTTTAATTTCAGATGATATAAATAAAAAAACTAAGTAAATTATAATCTACTTAGTTTTTTTATTTATATTTCTCAGAGTATCGAGTCGAGATAATCTTTGGATTCTTCTATCATTTTTATCATTAAGAATTTCTTTTATATGTGAAGAAAAATCTCTCATTTTATGTCTTAAAATTGCTTTTCTATGAAAATTTTTTACTAAATACATAAATCATTTTCTTATTTTAATCACATGACGAATTTTTTTCCCAGGAACAACCGTTAAAAGTGCCAAAATTAACATTAACACTCAAATTGGAAATGATCCAGGAAATGGTAAAAGCAGCGGAACTAGTGATACTACAGCTAAAACTGCTCACAAAAAACATCGTATTATTATATGTACTCGTAAATAATGACTAATCTTCTTATACACTTTATATTCCATTTTGTTTTGTTTATCTTTTGTATATTCGTAAGTATTATATTGATTTTTTTATTTTTGAGAAGTATAATTTTTTATATTTTTTCTTGAATTTTATAAAAATAATTTTATGCTCAATATATTATCACACAAATAATTCAAAACAAAAACATGCAAAAAATTACTTGGGAAGAATTAATAGAATCAAAAAAAGAAAAAATCACACTGATTTGATATGGAAGTTTACTCAATACAGATACACATCATAGCGATCACAAAATCCATCCAGTAATTTTTTATGAATTTGTGAGAAAATATAATTTACCTTGTGTGCCAAATAATATTACTCCAGAGTGGAAAAAATTTGCAAAAAATTATCTCACTCGTTATGGAATAAATTGTGAAAAAACATTTCAAGAGTATTTAGAAAATAATTATCATGTGTTAAATTGTGAATATACTGGAAATAAAAATCATAGCGTCAACGGTTTAGCTGTTGAAATTCACAAAGAAGAGTTTCAAAATTATGCACTCAGAGAAGAAAAGTATCATTTATATTTAACAGATTATTTTGATTTTAATCCTCAAAATGGAGAAATTTGAAAAGAAAAATTTCCAGCATACGTGTTAGTTGCAAAACCTCAAGAAACTTCTCACGTCTGAAATATTTTCCCTCAATATCATCAAACAACGCGTCAATGAGCCTATAATATTTGAAAAATGTTTTGAGAATATTTCGATAAAACTACTCAAAAATAAAATATTTTTTTGATTTGCAAAATACAAAAAATCTCTTAAAATCTGTCAGTATTTTATACATATTTTATAGTTAATTTTTAGGAGATGAAAATTTGGCTTATCACAGATAAAAGAAACGCAAAAGCGTACGGTGCAAAAAGAATTATTGAAGAAGCAAAAAAGAATAATATTGTGATAAAAAAAGTTCTAATAGAAGATATTGAACTGGTAATTGATAGCCATATGCAGGAAGATTTTTATGTAAAAAATAAAAAAATGAAACTTCCTGATTTAGTGATTCCTAGAGTATGTGTTTCATATAATATGAAATCTATTATGGAATATTTAGAAAATAAATCTGTTGCTGTTATCAATTCAAATACTGCTCGTTTTCTCGCAAAAGATAAGTTTTTATCTCTGCAAAAACTCGCTATAGAAAGTATTCCAGTTCCAAAAACTGTATTATTAAAATGAAAACCTAACACAAGTTTTATTGAAGAAACGCTTGGGTTTCCAGTTATAATTAAAAAAATTGAATGAGCTCAATGAAAAGGAATTATCAAAGCAAATACAAAAGAAGATTTTGAAGATATTATAGAAATGCTTGAAGATACTTCATCAATTGACTCTAAAAACTTTATTCTCCAAGAATTTATTGGGGAAAAAGCTGGACAAGATATCCGTTTATTTGTTGTAGGTGGAAGAGTTGTTTGAAGTATGTTGAGAAAAGGAAAACAATGAGATTTTAAATCAAATTTTTCATGAGGTGGAAGTGTAAATAATCACATTCCAAATGAAAAAGAAGAAATGCTAGCCATTCAAGCAGCAAATATTATCGGTTTAGATATTGCTGGAATTGATCTATTGTTTGATAAAAATAATGGTTATAAAATCTGTGAAGTAAATGCCAGTCCTGGTTTTGAATGACTCGAAGAAGCGACCAATCAAAATATAGCTGAAGAAATAGTGAATTATATAAAAATCCGTTATTTAGAAAACTAAAAAAGAAAAAAGTTCCCGGGAATATTCCCGGGAACTTTTTTAATTTTGCTTATTTAAAATTTCTTGAATTTTTTCTTTATTTTTTTCTACCATTTCTCAAATATTTCTGGCAATATCAGTAATATTTATAAATAAAACTCCATACTTAAAATCAATTATTTTACAATTAATACCATGTATTTGAAATGTATCTTGAGGATTTTCAGATTCATTTTTTGATTGAGTAATCTGAGTATTTATTCAAAAATCATTATAAATTTTTTTATTTAATTCCTCTATAATCTCTGTAAAAATATTTATTTGTTGTGGTGAAATATGTGGAAATATTTCTAAAATATTTTTACCACTATTCATTATAGTATCGAGAGAGTAAATTTCTTTTTTTGTGACCGTATTACTATTTTGTGGATTTATGTCATTATATTTTGGAGTTGCTAAAAAATTTATAGCTTCGATATGAGATACATCTCTATTTTTACTATGAAACAGCACATCTTCACTGATATCCATCTGCTGATTTCTTCATTTTAAATCAATTGTTACAGGGTGATGTGATAACCAATCTTGCAAAACGAGATATTTATTATATTTTTCGTCTTTTGACTCTTGTTTACTCTTATCAGGATAAATACTCAACATGAAATAAAAATTATTTATATTGCTTTTATAATACACCATTTATTGAAAATAAACAAAATTTTATTTTTTATACTTTTTGAATATAATTTTAATGCTAATTATTAATGAAGAAAATTATGGCAAAGAAGAAAAAAGATATGTCTTGGCTTTTAGATGACCAAGATGAAAATACACTTGAAGTTGTTGATGCAAATGGGAATACTCTACAAGCTGGTGATACAGTAGTTGCGACAAAAGACTTAAAAGTAAAAGGTTCAGCAGATATCAAAAGATGAGATAAATTTAAAAATATCAAACTTACCGATGATGCAGAATTAATCGAATCTGGGAAAATGGTTTTAAGAACAGAATTTTTTAAAAAAGTATAGAAATATTTCTATACTTTTTTTATTATTAAAAATTTTCAATATTCTATATTTTTAGTATAATTTATATGTTATTAAAATATAAATACAAACATGAATACACAAAAATTAAAGGGATTTACTTTGGTTGAACTCATCGTAGTTATTACCATTTTAGCTGTTTTAGCAACGGTTGCATTTATTTCATTTCAATGATATACGAGCTCTTCGAGAGATTCTGTGAGATTAGCAGATCTAAAAAATATCTCAAAATCATTTGAAATAAACAGAACCAAAGACATAGATTTTCCACTTCCAGAAAATAAAGTTGATATTTATGCCAGTGGAACATTATTTCAACATCAATGAGAATTATCACAAAATATTTTAAAATCTCACCTAAGTATTTTTGATTGAGGACTTGATCCAGTAACTCAAAAACCATATTGATATGCTGTAAATCTACAAAGAAATAAATTTCAAGTCATCTGATTTTTAGATAATTTTGACTCAGTTTCAAATATTTTTCTACAAAAATCTTTTGCTGATAATTCTGATAAATATGCAAAATGATTTGGTGATAACTTAGCTCTATTTTTCACTCCAGATACTCATGAAGTTATTATTGATGAAAATAATACTCAAACTATTGATATCGTAAATACATCTGATAATTACGAAGTAATCATAGGAAATAAAAGGAAATGAAAACTCCAAAATGATGCTATTATTCGTAATGAAATTCTTCCAAATACTTCGTGTCAAAAAGTATTTGAATCATGAGAAAAAGAATCTTGAGTATATACTATTTCTCCAGATGGAAAACAAGACATACAAGTATATTGTAAAATAGATGAAAATGGAGGTTGGACACTTTTAGCTGTTTATGATTCTCTATGAACTTGAGATTGGTCTATTTCAAGTAGTACTAATTTATGAAATTGGACAAATGATTCTACATTTTGAACTACAAATATTTCAAATCCATATGTAGATCAAGAACAAAAATATCCAAGTTACGCTTCTCTTGCTTTTGATGATATGATGTTTGTACAACAACATACTCAAGCGATAGTATTAGAAACTTCATGATGTAAAATAGCTAAATCAATGCCTGAATTATTTACGCAAACTCCTTGGCAAGATGTCACTACAAGCAAACCAGATGCTGTTTGTGAAAAAGAATTTGTTACAATAGATAAATCTTGAGATAACTCATTTTATGGTACACAATATTGATACAGAAATAATCCAATGTTTGGTGGCTTAAATATTAAAATCAGTGACTGATGAGCTGGAAATATTACTGATGATTTTGCATTGATTACAACATCAGTATATGAAAGTGGATATATCGGATGAATACAAACTAAATGAGATACTCAAGGACCTTTTGGTGTAAGTAATTGAGAATGAGATTGGAATGATCCAGTTGGAGCTGATTACGGAATGTTGTTATTTGTAAAATAAAAAAGTATAGAAATATTTCTATACTTTTTTATTTATATGGATCTAAATGTTGCAATAATGTAATTTTTGCATCAGGATATTTTTCTTGAACTATTGATAAAAAATGTTTTAAGTGACCATTTCAATATGTAATGATAATATTATTTTCATCTAATTTTTCAATCTGAGAAAATAAATATTCATTTCTTTTATAGACTAAAATTTGAGATAATATATCTTTTGGTTTCAGACTCTCTATAAATAATCAAATATTATAATAAGAACGTAAAAAGAAAATATCTCATTTGGTCATATAATTATTTTTCCACTTTTGCAATAATTTTGATTGCTTCATTTCATGTATTTCTTCTCAATATATTTCTTCATCAGAATTCAAACTTGTGGTATTATTTTTCTGAAATTCTTCAAAAATTTTATTTATTTGTTGTGAATTCATATCTATATTTATGTCTCCCTGTTTCCTAAATATAGGATCATAATTTTGTTCAATATGAAAATATTTATTTGCTAAAAGTTCATTATTTTGGAAAATTGATTCTAAATTTTTAGTCGTTTGATTGGTATTTTCCTCTTGATTTGCTCAACTCATTGTAATTCATTCGTACACCAAAATACTTTCTTCATTTCTTGTTTGTTCTATAACTTCTGCAATAGTTTCATAATAATCTTGAGTTCCTATATGACTCATTCAAATAAATGTGATTTCTTTATCTCAAAATTTCATCTCATAAATTTGTGTATTTCCAGTATCAAGAAACAATCATCCTAAAATTAATAAAATAAATACACTTGGATACAAAAAAAATTCATAAAACTTTTTTTGTATTTTATAATATTTTTTATATAAAAATTCTGATAATATTGCAAAAAATAAAATAAATCAAAAAATAAAAAATATAACAGTAATATCTAAAACAAGGTTTCACAAAAATAGAAAATATATAAAAATTAACCAAATTACACAATAAAAAATTTTCATTTTCTTTTTTTACACAATAAATTTTCTCTCAATAGAATATCAATAAAAGTTGAAATGAATACAAAAAAATAAATATATTATTTACTTTAACGTAATTTAATCTATAATATATTTAATTTCATATTTCCTTCCACCTCCTAATATGAATAATCAAGAAAAAATATTATTAGCTTTTGCAGCAGCTCAAGCGATAAAAAAATTTAGTGATGCTTGTAAAAGCTGATGAATCAAAGTCTCAAAAGATGTTATATTAGAAACTTGAAATAAAGTTTCTGAAACTTTATGAGTGTCAAAAACACAAATTGCAGAAATATGAACACTTATCCAAATAGGAAAAACTCAAGAAGATATTCAACAAATTATAACTCAAAAATATTTTCCTGAAATATCTGAGAATAAAAAAGAAACATTATCTCAAAAAACAAAAAATAATAATATTTCTGAAAATAATTCGATAGAAGACAAAAGAAAATATATTTTAGAAATAATAGAAAAAATTAAAAATAAGTATATTCAAGCAGAAACAAATCTTTCTGAAAATTTTTGAAAAGATCTTGAGAAAATTTATCAAGATTGAGAAAAAAAATCTTGGAGACATATCAAAAAAATATTAAAAGTTTCTCAAGAAGCAAACTCATATTTAGATTATCAAGATGCAAAAACTGATTTAGAGTTGCAACTTACTATTCAATGTATACATCTTGAGTCTCAAATCACGGCAGATGACATAGAACTTTATTATTTTTATGCAAAATATAAAACACAAAAAAAATGAAAATAAATAATTATTTTCATTTTTTTTAATATCTTTCTAGTTGAGCAAATACTGTTGTGAGTGCTCTTTTTTGTTCATAATATAATTTTTTCAATTGTGTTCTTTGCCAAGCATTTTCCCCTACAAAAGTGTTTATATATTCGAATTTATCCTCTAGAATTTTTTGTGCTTTTTTTTCTAATGAATTTATTTCATATTCTCAAATTGTAGAAAGATTTTCTAGATAATATTCTTGAATATTTTTTAATTCATAATCATATTTTTGAATGACATTTCTCACAGAAATCAGAGTTTTGTCAGATAAATCATATTGTAAAAATGGATCTACTGCTCCAAAAAAATCTTTATAAATGAGTTTTGAAAATTGATATCTATATTTCCAAAGTTTATTTCCATATTTATATTTGTGCCCTTCATCAGCAAACATATAAATTCTTCCTGATAATTTAGAATCCTCAAGCGTTCTAAAATTCCCACGAACGACCATTTTTTCCCCATCGAAAATAAAATCAAAATGCCCTCTTGCGTTTCATAAAATAACTAAATTTCCTGAAATTTCTCAGCCCATTGAAACTTTGAAATCTCACCCTACAAAACTGTTTCATTTTGAAAGAAAATTAGATCCAGCTTCAAAATTTTCAGTTGTATAAAATCCACCAACTACCGTATTATTTCCTCATAAAGTGATATTTTCAGCTTGTAAAATATCTCATCTAAATCTATTATTTGTAGAAATATTTTTCGCAGTTATTTTCCCATATGATTGTGAATAATCTCATAGTTCTAAATTTCCTTCTACCTCTAAATCTTTTAATAATTTTACATGTGTTTGGATTTCTACATCTCCTAAAACTTTTAAATCATAATCGATTTGAGTATAATCTGATATAATTATATCTCCTTGAATCACTATAACTCCATTTTCAACGGATACTAAATTTTTAATATTTTCTTCTTCTCAAGTTATTTGAATATTTGCAAAAGCATTTCAAATAAAGATGAAAAATAGGAAAACAAAAAACACTATTTTTTTCATACTATATTTTTAAACAACAAAAATAAATTATTTATTCTATTATAATTAAATTTGTCAATTTGTATAGAAAAAAATAAAAAACCTCTCATAGAAAGGTTTTTTTGATGAAAAAATTATTTTTTTATTTGTTGACGATTATATACTTGTTTCAGCATAAATGATTTTGGTAAAAATTTTGCAACAAATAATAATATTTTTTGACTTGTAGTAATCCCAGAAATAATATCTCTTTTCCCTGCCATCATAGCATCATATCAATCTTTTGCTACGCTTTGCGCTGTTGCAGTTGAATCAAAAAGTGAAGTTTTATCCATACCCGATTTTGCTCAAAATTCACTTTGCGTTGCTCCCGGCATGAGATTGGTAAGAGTTACATTTGTATTTTCAAGTTCCTGAGAAATAGCATTTGAAAGTGAAGTTACATATGCTTTTGTCGCATAATAAACGGCTTGCATCGGTCATGGAATGAGCGAAGCTGTTGAGGAAACATTGAGTATTTTACCAGAATTTTTTTGTATAAAATCTGGTAAAAATATTCTCGTGAGTTGTGTGAGAACTATAATATTTAAATCTATCATACTTTCATCTTGTTTCCATTCTCTTTGGTGAAATTTTCCTATTCAACCAAAACCAGCATTATTTATTAAAATTTCAATTTCTATATTTTTTCATTTTAATTCACTATATATTTCTTCTACTGCATTTTCTTGCGTGAGATCTTTTTGGATAAGGTATACTTGGATTTTATATTTTGATTCTAAATCTTTTTTTATTTTTTCTAAATTTTCTATTCTTCTAGCTACTAAAACAACATCTGATTTATTTTGAGCATGAATATATGCAAATTCTTTTCAAATTCCTGAACTCGCTCATGTGATTAATGCGGTATTTTTCATAATATTTTCTATTAATAGATAATAATTTAATACTATAAGAAAAAATAATTTTTACAATTATCTTATTTTTTTTGTCACGATTTTCTTACACTTTCGTTACAAAGACTAAGAAATGAAAAATTTCTATTTTTTTATAAATAACAAAAAATATATGTATAAAGCAATAAGTATTATAAGTTTATCAGCTGTGGCACTTGCCTCTTGTTCTCCAAGTAATGTTTCAACTCAAATAGAAGAAAAAGTTACAACACTTGATAATACAAAATGGGAAAATTCTATTTCTCAACTTGATTTTCAAGAAGGAAGATATTTAGCAAATGCTGGATGTAATTCAATTTCTGGAGAATATAACATTTGAGAAAATGGTGCAATAACTTTAGAAAATGGAGTTTCAACTATGATGTTATGTGACGAAGAAACTATGAAAAATGAACAAGATTTACAATCATTTTTAAGCGCGGTAGATAATTTTGAATACACTGATGAAACACTTACTCTCCAATCTCAAACTGATTCAATGGAATTTTCTGCAGCACAAATGGCTTCTCTTACAGATACAAAATGGAAATTAAATGGAATGCTTATAAATGATGGAATCGTAAATGATACTGCTTTTGAAAATGCATTTATTGAATTTACTCAAGATGGAAAAGTTTCAGGAAATGCTTTATGTAATAACTTTTTTGGAGAATTTACTGAAAGTGAAAACTCTTTAGAAATTGGAACTCTTGGTTCTACAAAAAAAATGTGTCCAGAAGAAGTAAATTCATATGAAACACAAATTTTAGCAGATCTTCAAAATGTTTCTGAATATGAAATATCTAGAAATTCTCTTACACTTTCAAATTCTGATGATTCTGTAAGACTGAACTTTTCAGCTGAATAATAAATAAAAAAACACTCTCGAAATTCGAGAGTGTTTTTTTATTGAATTACTTCTTCGGCTAGAGTTTCATCGAATACTTTTGATTGTTGTTTTTCTTCTTGAGTAATTTTAGTATTTTTCCAAGTTCATTTATTGAACCAAACAACAGTTACAATTGCTGATATTATAAAACTAATTGGGAAAGAATACCAAATACCTTCAATTCCTAAAGACGTATATTTTGATAAATAATACGCAAGTGGAAATTGTATAACCCATTGAGACAAAATAGTTAAAACTAAGGTAGTTTTCATATTTCCAGCTGCTCTAAATGCACCATTTACAATAAATTGAATACCTATAAATCAAAAACTCAACGCAATAAATCTTAAAAATTCTCATCAAACTTTAATAACTTCTGGATCATTTGGAACAAAAATAGATATTAAATATGGAGCCGTAAAGAAAATTATAATTCCTAAAAATGTAAGTAATCCAAATCATATATAACTTGAAATTTTTGTAATATCTTGTGCTCTTTGATAATTTTTTGCTCAAATATTTTGTCCAACTAATACTGACGTTGCCATAGACATTCACATCGCTGGAATTATGATAAGTTGTAAAATATTAGCTCCTGCTGAATATCCAGCAATTGCAAGCGTTCCAAAACTAGTAATTAAAAATGTCATCGCAACAAGAGATAAGGCTCTTGCTGACATTTCGATTGATGAAGGAAGTCAAAGAAAAAATGCCTTTTTGATATATTTCATATCTGGAATAAAATCTTTTTTTTCTAATTTAATACCATATTTTCCATTAAATAAAATATATAATCCTGTAAATGCTGCAAGAGATTGAGTTACTAAAGTTGCAACAGCAGCTCCAGCTACTCACATATTTAATCAGTAAATAAATAATGGATCTAAAAAGAAATTTAAAAATACAGTTGCTCAAATAATATATAACGGAATAGAAACCTGTCCTAAACCTCTCATAATTGATTGAAACATTGCAAATCAAAATACAAAAATAATTCAAACAAACCCTATTCTCATAAATTCTAAGGCAGCCTTATAAACTCAAGCTTCTACTCACATAAATGTGAGAATATATGGAGCAAGTATAAATCAAATAGCTCACAGTAAGCATGAAATAACAACCACTGATAGTATAGTTTGAGCAGCTACATGATTGACCATTTTTTGATTCTTAGCTCAAACATATTGAGCAATCAAAGTTGATCATGCTATAGCAAAACCAGTTCAAAGTGAGATAGTAAGAAAAGTAATTGGGAAAGTTAATCAAACAGCTGCGACTGAATCTGCTCAAAGTCTCCCTACCCAAAATGCATCTATAAGTTGATACGCACTTTGAAGTAAATTTGCAAAAACTATAGGAATAGAAATTACAATAATAGATTTAATGATAGATCCGTTTAAGGAAATATCTACATTTTTATTCGACATAAATTTATTTATTTTTAATAGTTAAGGTTTTTGTGCATGGAAATCCATAGCATTTTGTGACATTTTTTCACTGAGTTTTTCAAATGTTTTTATTTCTTCATCAGAAAATCATTTTGTAAAAATTTCTTCTAATTTTTTTGTACTTTTATGAATTTCTGGTAGTAAATTTTTTCAGTTTTGAGTTAAAAATATATGCATCATTCTTTTATCATTTTCATCTTTTTTTCTAAAAATCAGTCCTGATTTTTCCATACATTTTAAAGCTTTTGCTGTGGTTGCTTTATCAATATATAACATTTTTGAAATTTCATCTTGGTTGATTGCTGGGAATTTTTCAAGAATTCTTACAAAAGGAATTTGACTCACTGGTAATGCTAAATTTTCTAAATTTCTTTGGAAAAAAATATGTCACATTCTATACAAAATAGATATATTTTTTAAAAATGGTTGGTTTGTACATTTCATAATTTTTATATTTACAAATTAGTTGCATAGGAAACTATTTTATTTACTTTTTTTCTAATTGCAAACATAAAAAACAAAAAAGTTCCCGGGAATATTCCAGGGAACTTTTTTTTATTGTAATTTTTGAATATATTTTTCTATATTTTCTATTTGTAATTTGATTTCATCACTTCTCATGAATGCTCTGGTTTTAGAAATAGAAAGTGCTGCGCTTTTTGAGGAATCAAGATCTTGAGTCAATTGACTCTCAATTTCTGAGATTTGTTTATCAAAAAAATCTATATTTTGTTGTAATAATAATTTTATTTCTTCTAGTGGGACTAAAATTTGTTTTTTTATCCAAGCATTATAAATATTAAAATCAAACATTTGAGAATATTTAGATTTTTCTATTAAAATTTTTAAATCTATAGTTTGATTTACCGCTTTGTTTGCCTGATTATTAATCACCACTATCCCAGCATTTATTTTGATGAGTAAACTATCTTTCCAATCATTATTTTTAGCTTCTTCTAGCAATACTATGAGCTGATTTTTTTCGGATTCTAGTTTTTGTGAATATTCATTAATATTTTCAAATGAATTATTTATAACAGAAATTTTATGTCCCGTTATTAACAGCATTTTTTTATTTACCCAACTCATTATAACTCATAAAAAGCTGATTGCGATTATTCAAATAAAATAAATAATTCCTAAAGAAAATGTGTACAACGTGTATAATCCAAGTAATAATAATATAAATTTTCATGAATCTCTTCCTCATCATTTTGATTTTTCTATGATAGAAACGTATCAATCTTTAAATTTATCAAAAACAACTTGTTTTAATTTATTTTTTGAATGAATTATATTTGAATCCTGAAATAAATCTTCTTCAAAAAGTCTACTAATGTCAGTAATAGCAGTAGAATTTTGAATAGAATTGTTTTCCAGTGTTTCAATATTTCCATTAATGAGAATAGAACTATTTGTAATCAAAACTTGATTATTTTTTCTCAACATATTTGATCTACGTATTCACAGAGATAATATGTATAATAAGAAAAAAATATTAATAATTCCCAATAGCAGAAAGAAAAGAAGATATGGAAATCAACCCGACGTGAGATATCAAATTGCTGTAGGAATAACTAAAAATACTGCTCAAAAAAGTCAATAATTTGATAAAAATTCCAAAAAATCTCTTTGAATACTATCTTTTACATCATTATTTCAAATCCACTGATAAAAATAAAATCCTCTTTGTGCGATTTTATCTTGTATTTTTTGAGGAATAATAATCTGCTTAGAAATATTTTGTTTGTTCATTTCTCGTTGTAATAAAGTATTTTTAATATTTATTTTTCAATAGAAACAAAATGATTTGTTTCCAAATCATTTTGTTTTTTTAGATGTTATATAATTTTTTACTATTTATTTAGTTCAGCAGCTAATTCTTCTTGAGATTGTTTGTTGATTACTTTAATATTTTCTAGTTTTGTTTTTGCTTCTTCAAATAATTCTTGTTCTTTTTGAGCTTCAGTTTTCACTTGTAGTCTATAAGCATCAATTTCATCAAAATGAGCTTTTAATTTTGTAACATTATCGATAAATACTGTTGTTGATAATACAGGTTTTGTAGATAATTCTTCTGATTTTTTCGATGATTCAATTGCTTTATCAGTTAATTCAGATGACATTTTATCGATTGTTGATCCCATAGTATCAAGCGCTTTCATAGATGCGTCAATGGCTTTTTGACTTGAAGCTTCGATCAGAGCTGTTGATAAAAGAGTTTTGAAAATTGGTCTACTTGAATTCATCGCAAGAGAAAGTTTTGTAGCAGAATCTAGTCTCATTAATAATCTTTTTCTAGCCATACCTAAGTTTCCAATCAAAACTACGAGATTCCCTTGAAAATATTCTACATTTCTAATAAACATAGATAATTTCATTTTTTCATCTTCATCACTTGTTTCTTCTAATCTTGTTTTAAATTCTTCGATTTTTCCTCCAATAAATTCTTTATAAGAGATTACTTTCCCCAGGTTTTGGTCAATTCCATCAACAAATTGTTTTTGCATATCAATTGATGTATTTATAGACGTATATGATTGATCAAATCCAGAAAAAATAATTCCAATTTTTCCTTCTAATCCTTTCATATTGAAGTTTGCTTCATCGATTTTAGCATCAATTGTAGAAGCAATTTTTCCTAAAACTGGAATTGATTTGATAATTTTCATAAATTTCCCATCGTTATCAATGATGTCATTATATACAACTTGTACTTCCCCATTCATTCTTTCTAGCTCTGAACTTACGTTCATAATTGGGTCTTTATCAATCACCAAAGCTGTTTGTGAAATAATATCATCAAGTGGAGCTGTAATTTTTTCTCAAATACTTCTAAAATCTTTTGCATCTTCAAATGCTCATTCTACTTCTGACACTTCTGTTGTTGATAATGCAATTTCTTTTATTTCTCCAGTAACTTGTAATTCATTTTTCATAATAGAGTACTTAGTTATATAAAATATATGTATTATAATAATACATTTTACTCAAAAATCCAAAAAATAAGTAAAAAAACTCAAGAATAAACTTGAGCTTTTTATTTGAAAAAATTTGGAATAAATTTTGGAGTTTTTTGAGAATATTCTTCCCAATTATCTTTTTTCTTATGTCTTTTTTCTTGAAGTGGAACTCCAGAAACAAATAACAATAAAATAGTAATTACCAAAAATCAAATGATTCAAAATATAGAATTTTGCAATGAAATAATACTTATTCACAGCCAAAATATTGATTCTCAAAAATAATTTGGATGACGTGAATATTTATACAATCATCCAGTAAAAACTTTATTTTTTTCACTGGTATTTTGTAAATATTTTTTAAGTTGATAATCTGCTAATGCTTCATAACCTACTCCTAAAATCATCAGAATAATTCAACAAATTGTGAAAATATTCGCTGATATTTCTTGTTGGAAAATGAAATATACAGGAGTTGAAATTATTAGCAACAATACCATTTGTAGAACATAAATTTGAAAAAAACTACGTGTTTTAAAGTATGTCCAATCTTGTCTCCAACCAGCATATCTCGGATCTTCTTTTTTTGAAAATAGTTTCCTTTTGCCAATATGATAGGTTAAACGGATTCACCAAATACAAAAAATTATAAAAAATACTATTTCATAAATATGTAAAATTTCTTGAGAAAAAAATAATATTCCTGCAAAAATTAAAAATCCAGTTCCCCAAAATACATCAACAATAGAATTATCTTTTATTTTTAATGAAACCAAAAATAAAACAAAATAACATAATCAAAGTGTGAAAATAATTTCTGCTATCATTATTTTATAAAGTTATAAAAACTATAACTCATCAAAGCGACCATACTGCAGGCAAATGTTCCCCACGCGATATCGACTAAAGTAAATTTGAGTGAATAATTTTGAATAAAAGTAAGGTTAGTTAAATCATACATCGCATAACTTAAAAACCCAATCAGTGCTCCATACATCACTATATTTCCATATCATTGAAATTGAAGAGTTACAAACGTAACAACTAAAATACTAATAACAGCCCACGCGATTAAACCTGCCGTTAAATTAATTTTAATACTTCCGTCTTCTACAGCTACAAGATTTCCAAATTCACGAATGATAAAATCTTTTGTCACGATACCCAGCCAAATATAATCTAAAATTAACAATGTCATAAAACCTACGAAATATACTCAAAGTATTTTTAAAATTTCCATTTTCAATTGAGTCATAAAAATAAAATTTCTGCCTTCCAATATTTATTATATTAATTTTCTCAGATAAATAAAAAAAGAATATTTTCATATTCTTTTTTATTTACAAATAATTTCTATTTTTTGAAAAATTTTATCATTCCAATCTTTATCAAGATATTTTTTTACTAAACGTGCTAAAAACTCACATCTTTCTAATTCTCAAATATTATTTTGTTTTGTGTAAAATAAATAATTATCCCAGATATCTGCCATTTTTACAATCATTGCATTTTCTCAAACCATTAAGCATCTTTTTACAATATCTTCGAGCATTTGTTCTCTTGGAAGCTGAGTATTTTTTGAATTCGCTTCTACTATATCTAAAATTTCTTTTCAAAAGTTTTTTAAAATAACTTCAGCTCACATATCAGTGTCTTCCAAAGCATCGTGTAATAATCATGCAATTTGAATATTTTCAGAGTAATTATGAGTCCATAAATAGCTTCAAACTCTCATCGAATGAAATAAAGTAGGTTTTTTCATTGGTTCTTCTGGAAAATATTTTACCAATAATTTCATAGCTTTTTCAAATTCAAATCCTTGCATAATTTTTTATTTTAGGGTATTAAAATAATCCTGTACATTTGGGAGAGTATTTATACTTTTTATACTATCTTTGTCAAAAAATCATATTTCCACACATTCATCACTCGCTATAAAATTAAGATTTTTCACTTGTGTTTCATAAAAAACATTTCAAATCCACGGTCTTGATTTACTCGTTGGTTTATGGCTAGTTATAAATTCAACTGGCTGAGGATTTATTTTTAAAGCCTCTAATCACATTTCTTCGTGTAATTCTCTTTTTAATCATTCAATCGGATTTTCTCCATGATCCAATCACCCACCTGGAAAATCCCAAACTCAAGATTTTTCTCTCATGAGTAAAATTTCTCTTTTACTATTATATATTAATGCTTTTACACTGATTCTATACCACGCATTTTGTATTTCCATAATGAAAAAATTAATATATTAAAAATAAATTATTTTAGCTCTATAAACCTAAAATGCAAACCATTAAAATCTTGTCCTGCATTTATATACCAAATATAATCCCCTCTTACTTCAAAATATTTAATCGAATTTCATTCTCAATATTCTCCACAATAACTGGAATCTCTTGTTGTAGATTTATAATCTCCAAATCATCAAATAGTATAGACTTGATTTTGAGTAAAATTAGCTCATTTTTCTGCTCTTTTTATTGCTTTACATTTCCCATGATATTTTTCTTCTAAAACAGTGTTATTCAAAAAATCTTCAATATTTTCATCTGTTTTGAAAAATTCTACCATTTTCCATGTTCATCAATTTTTATATTCCAAATAAATTTCTTTTTCTGTCATGTAAATATTTGATGAGCTTACAAAAGCCTTTGCAAAACTATTCTCTATAACTCTTCCTGGTTCATCAAAATAATAATCATTTATATCAAGTTGAATATAACGATATAAATATTTTAATATATATTCACGAAAATTATTGAACGATTCATTTTTTTGATAACTGTTTAATTCACTCTCAGATTTTCACGATAAAGCCACTATTTTTTCTTGCAACTTATTAATAATATTTTCTTTATTATCATTTTTCTCTAAACGCAATAATAAATCTCTCGTAACATTATATAATTTTACCTCGTCTTCCAGATTTCGTTCATAATCTGCAAATGTTGTTGGGCACAATAACATAATTCATATAATTGTGCTGATAATTAATTTTTTCATGATTTTTTTATTTAATTTTTACCTTTGTATTTTTCTTCTTAATGCAACTGCAGCTTGATAAATTAATATAGTAGAAGTAATTCTTGCTAATATATCAAAAAATGATGGATGTTCTGATAATTTTCTAAATGGTGTGAGATAAGATATATAACTAGAAAAATTAAACCAAAAATTATCCCAATATTTAATGGAAAAAATATTATTAATATTTTGAAATCAGTCTATCCAAATATCAGAATAGTTAAAACTCCATAATATAAAATTTAATATAAATAATATTATTATAGGTTTCATCCAATTTTGTCAGAAATTATTTATATTATATCAAAACCAAAATACAAATCTCTCTGATTTCCTCCACCAAAAAAATATATTTAAATTATGTTTCTTATTATTTCAAGAAACAATATTTTTTTGAATTTCCATTTCATTTCTATAAAATTTTGAACCTGTTATTGTATCTCATAATTTATCCATTATAAATTTCATTTGCCTATACAAATCTCTTAATTCTTCATCATTTGAATTTTTAATAATACAATCTTTATTCCAAATAACATTATTAAATATACAATTATTAAATGTCACATGTTTAAAATTTAACTCCGATTCATCAAGATTTAATCAATTAAAAATTATTTTTCAGAAATCTACATCTTCTAAAATAAATTTTTCTGTTACTTCAACACTCGTGATTTTAAAAGAATCTGTTAAATTTGTAGTAGATTTTAAATTCAATGTATTTATTCTTAAATGACTTATAAAATTTTCTGAATCTTTTTCAAATTTATAATTTGTAAAATTTAATTCTCATAATTTAGGTAAATTTTCATTTCAATCTGAGTATAGTTTTAAGTTTCTAATTTTTGAATTGTTAAAACTTATATTATTTGTTAATACATTTTTAGAAACAAAATCAGAAGTAAATTCTATTGTTAATTTATTTATGTTAAATTCATCAAAAATTAATTGATTAAAAATTGTATTTAAAAATGATAATTCTCAATTATATGTGAGTTTATTACTTTCATAAGGTCAAGAATTATTCTTATTAATTCAAAGTTTATTCTCTAACACACAATTTATAAAACATAATTCTTGAATTGTATTTGATATAGTTAATACTCACTTAAAATGACAATTATAAATATCGAAAACAATATTATTATAAGTTCATTCCTTTAAAATATTAACTTTATTATGAAAATTTATTTTTATTTTTTCTCATAAAATAATTTCTTTAATAAATATTGATTTATTTGAGCTATCTAATATAAAATCAAACTTTATATATATAGTTTTGATTCTAGTGAAATCTTTTTTATATTTATTAATTTCTGATTTTATTTCTTCTGCATGAGAAAAATAATCTAATCAGTACTTAGAAATTTCATATTTATGAAATAATGTGATAAAATTTACATCGTTAAAAAGTTTGTTATTGAAATAATGTTCATTTTGATCACTTTGATATTTATTAATTGCTGTTAATAAAGTATTTATAGTAGTTATATTTTCATAAAAATACTGATATTTTTCAAATTCTTGTTGAGAGTTAATTTCCATTATTTATAAATAATTATGTAAATTTAGTATAAATATACGACCTCAACCGAAAAAATCAATTAAAAATACCGTAAATAAAAAATATATTTTTATTACCGAATAATTTTTCCAAAACAAAAAAAAGAATATTTTCATATTCTTTTTTTTTATTTTTTCTTTTCAACTACGTAAAGTAAAGCTGGGATATAGACCAGAATCATAAATACGTTGAGTATTAATCATCCGATAAATGCGATAGCAAGTCATCCCCAAAGTTCGTCTTTGAGTGCGAGAGTTACGAGTCCGGCAATAGTTGTTGATGAAGTTAAAAAGATTGGAAGAAATCTTGATTGGATTGTTTCTATGAGTGATTGTTTTAGAGTAAATCAAACTTTTCCTAGATATAAATCGATGAACAAAATAGCATTATTTACTCATACTCAGATAACCCCAAATAATCATAATTGAGCTGGAAAACTCAGTGGTAACCCCATTAACATAAGTGCTAATACAACTCAGATAAATGATAAAAATGTTGAAGTTACAATAATTATAGAGTATTTAAATGAGTTAAATTTTAATACTAAAATAATAAACATTAAAATTAAACCTACTCACATTGCAGCTCATAAATCAGCTCCTGAACCTGCAGAATCTTCTATGTTAGAATTAAATCTAAATGCTAATCCTTTTGGGAGAGGATTATTTTCAATGACTTTATTTATCTCTGCGGTAACTCAACCGAGTGCAACACTTGCTTTTTTATCTGCTTCAAACGAAAGTTGCATTTTCCCATCAATATGTTGAATATTTTTGAGTTCTGGTTCTAATGTTCTTTCTTGTGTGACACTTGAAACAAATGTATCTCAGATTTTCACATCTTCGACATTTCCTTGATAACTTGTGTAGAGTTTCAACGCAATAGTATCATCTCATAATTCAGTAAAATTATGAAGAGTTAAACCATTTGGTACATATTTAGAATTTTCAATAGAAGTGAAAAGTTGAGCAATAGAACCTAGGTTTATATCATTCCTGTTGAGTTTATTTGGATCTAAAACATAAGAAACTTTCCCGTTTGTAAATTCATAATTACTCGAAAAATTATAAATCCCATCGATTGCTTCAATCTCTGGTTTTATTTGATCTAAATAATCAGAAATTTTTTCAATATCGTCTCAGACAATAAAAAATCAAATTTCTTTTCCTCATCACATTCCACCTACCACTACATTGGAAATATCTTTTACATACGGATATTTTGGTTTTATATGTTGATTTATATATTCTTGTAATCCTTCAGAAATTTCAATAGATGAAATTTCCCTATCGTCTCCGTCTATGAGCTTGATGTTGAAGTACGCTTGATAATCTGCAGTTGGATTTGACGCACTTCCAATAGCACTACTTGAATATACATTTCAAACATTGATATATACAAATTCTACATAATCTGGATATTTTTTATCAAGATATTCACGAATATCTGTAAGTATAGCACTTGTAGATTGAGCATTTTTATCAAGAGAATATCCAAGTGGATATTTTACATTTATAAAAATATTATCTTTATCCGTTTGTGGAAGAAAATCATTTTTTACCACTCCTGAACCAACTAATACAAATGAAAATATCAAAGCTACCCAAAAAAGTATTATAGTAAGAAATGCTCTTGTTTTATTTTTGATTAATTTTTTCGTAAAATGGCTTATTTTTACTCAAACTTTTTGTAATGGTTTTGTAAGAATTCACTCTGCTTTATCAACATTTTCTGGTAAAACTTTTGATAAAATAATCGGTAACATAAATATTGAAACAACCAATGATGTAATTAACGTAAATCAAATAGTAATACTCAGTGGTCAAATAAATGCTCCAACGGTACCACTTACCATAAATAATATTGGTAAAAACATGAATACCGTAATAAGTGTCCCTGGAATTATAGACCACATGTATTTTTTAATTGCATTTGATGTAGCATCCCAAAAAGTAATATTTTTATGGAGATTAAATTCTCATACAATTCATTCTGTGATAACAATTAAATTATCCACCATAATACCAAGTGTCAGAACTAAGGCAAATGAGACAACAGAATTAAATGAATATCCAAGAAAACTTAATAATATAAATGTGATAAAATACACTAAAGGAAACGCAATAGTTACTCATAAAGAAATTCTTACTCAAATAAATAAGAATAAAATAACCATAATCGTAAGACCTGTTTGCCGGAAATTTGAAACAAATGTTCCATACATATTATCAATATCTTTTGATTTTGAATATGTTTCATACACTTGCATTTGTGTATGATCAGTTTTCCATTCATCAATAGATCTTTTTACATTTTCAATAATTTGTTCTATATCTGCTCCTGGAGTAACTTTTATATCAAATGAAACAGTATTTAAAACTTCTCAATCTCACATGATATACGACTTTTGTCTTTCGGATTTTTCTTCAAAATAAACTTCTGCGATATCGCTGAGTTTAATACTTCTCGAATCAATATTTACAATATCAGTGTTATTTAATTGTTCTAAAAGAGCTTCTTTATTTTTAGAGAAAGTTAATATCTCATAACTATATAAATTTCCTCAAATATCTTTTTTATCAACTGGTTGATTTACAAAAACATTTGATAAAACATTATAAACCTGAGAAATATTTACTCAAAATTGATTAATTTTTTCATAATCTAAATATACACTAATTTTTTCAGAAGGTTCTCCTGTAACGATGATTTCAGATACTCATTCTAATGACTTAATATCATCTTCAAGTGATTCAGCAACATCATAAATAGTTTTTGATGTTGCATCTGCTGATACTCAAAATGA
This sequence comes from uncultured Candidatus Altimarinota bacterium, assembly GCA_964022365.1. Taxonomy (GTDB): domain Bacteria; phylum Patescibacteriota; class Gracilibacteria; order BD1-5; family UBA6164; genus CAJXJP01. Next base: position 121,776 of record CAXHZN010000002.1, on the reverse strand, counting down.
ATATATTGGAGTATCACTTGGTGAAATCTGCTTTACTACTGAGTTTGATGTATTTGCAGGAAATTGAATAGAAACTTCATCAATTACATCTTTTAAATCTCATTTTGCTTCAGTAATGTCTTTATTATCATTAAAAGTAGCAATAATTGTAGAATAATTAAAATTTGATACTGATTCAATTTTTTTAATTCCAGAAATAGATTTTATTTCATCTTCTAAAGTATTGGTAATTTGTTTTTCAATTGTTTCAGGATTTCCTCAAATATTTACTGTATTTACTACAAACATTGGTAAATCTACTGATGGATTTTCTTCCTTAGGAATACTTAAAAAACTCGCTATTCAGATGATAAATCCAAGATAAATCAACAGCCAGAAAAAGGTTAACCTTTTTTTGATAATTTCCACTAACATATTTTTTGATTTGATTATTGTTGTAAAGTATCTCAGAAATCCACTCATTGAGTTATAAGAATTTCTCCATTATTCATTTTTCCGACTTCTACTTTTTTGTTTTCGATATTTTCTCCCACTTTGGTTTTCACAAAATATCATTCTAGTTTTGGAAAAACGTAATCAATTGGTATCCAAATTTCATCTGTTGATACACTTGAGATAACTTGTACATCAATATAATCCCCTTGTTTAAACCCACTCATATCAACTTTTCATTCATATGTATAGTTTTGTGTTTGAGCATTTCTCACTGGAGATTCTGAAACAATTGTTCCAGTTCCTGCAAGTTCTCCATCATAAAAATATTTAAATTCCATACCTTTTTGTAAAGTTTGAGGAGAATATATTTCTAATTTTAAAGAATTATCATCAGGTACAATCGTACAAATTGGGTTTCCTGCTTGTACATTGTTACCTTGACTGACATGTTTAGTTTTTACCATTCCTTTTGTCCCAGCATATAAAACATCTTGTTGAAATGTAATATTGAGTTGATTTATCGCTTGTTTTGTTGATAAAATATTAATATCCATTTCTTTTATTGATGATTCTTTCGTCGCTTTGAGATTATTATATTGTTCTTTAATTTCTTCAGAATTATTATTGAGAGTATTTATATTACTTCCTAAATTAATTTCTTGAGTTTGAATTTCAGATTTTTGAGCTTCAAGTTGTTTTGCTTGAGTTTGAAATTGTAATTGTGTTGTTTCTCTTGAATTTACTAAACTATCAAGTTGATTTTTTAACTCAATGAGTTGTGTAGAAATTCATAAAAATTCATTATATAATGCATCAATATCTTGTTGAGAGAGAGATCCAACAGAACTCACTGAATTATTTACTACATCTGAAGATTGTTTAAATAGTTGTGAAATTTCATTTAACTTTTGAGTAACTTCTTGATTATCTAAGCCTCCAAAATTTGAATTCATTGTACTAAATACTTCAATAGTTTGTTTTGCACTGAGAATATGCTGATTTTTTAATCCCGTATTTTTTACTCATAAATAATCTTCATAATCTTCATATGTATCATTTCCATTATCAGTGATATCATAAATTTCTCCTATTCTTTTTAATCCACCTTCGATGGTATTAAATGCTGTATTTTTCAGGTTTACAATCGAATCATCGATATTTTTAAGAGAACTTTCTTTATTCTTTTGTAATAATATTATTGATTCTTCTATGATTTTTAATTGATTTTTTAATCCTTTATCTTCGTTTCAAATATTATTATTTACTGAATCAAGTTGATTTTCTATTTCTGATTCTTTGAGACCTAATTGTCTAAATTGTGAATCAAAATTATTAATCGTCGTAGTTTTTATTTGTTCTAAATTTGATAATTGTGCTTTCAGAGAATTTAGTTGAACTAAATTATTTTGATATGAAAGTGAATTTTTATCAGGAGTAATACGAGCTACTACAGTATTAGAATTCACACTTTGTCATTCTTCACACTGTAATACATTTACCGTACCTGCAATATTTGAAGTAATATTTTTCACATTATTACTTAAAATATTTCCATACACATTTATATGTGCATTATCTTTACCTCCCACAATATATTCAGCAGATGTTTCAGGTTGCATATCTGTTTTTTCAGTAGGAGTTGATATTTCTTGGCTTCCACAACTGGTAATAAACGCAACCAAAAGTAATGTTGCTATAATTTTTTTCATGTTTTTTTATTAAAATGTATACTTTTTCATACATATTGTATACTTTTTTATACTTTTGCAAATAAAAAATAAAAAAAATCTGATATTTAACTATCAGACTTTTTTTGTTGAGAATTTTCTTTTATATAATTGAGAACATATTCAATTTTATCATTTTTGATAAAACCAATTCAAACACATCATTTTCAAATAACGAGTAAATTATCTTTTGGTCAAATTTCTAATTTGTTTCTCACACTTGATGGAATAACAAATTGGAATTTTGTACCGATTTTAATAGTTCCTTCTTGCTCAACAAGTTTATGATCAATCGAACATTCAACTTCGATATTTTGTTTCGTTCAAATCGCAAAACCTTTTCTATCGATTACTGCAATATTCTGTTGTAGCGACTCTTTTATATCAAAATCATCTCTGGCATCTTTAGGAATAATTACCTGACCTTTGGGTCAAATTGTTACCACTCAATATATTTTTAAATTCATTTCTGGGTTCATATTTTCACTCATAATAGTATTATATTTTAACAAGAGTATATAAAAAAAAATTTATCCTGTCAATGAGAAAAGATTTTATTGAAAAATTATCTTTCTGTTTTTACTACTCCATTTTGAATATCACTATATACTCAACCTGGATTTCTCGAAGGATATAATTTTATATCTGAATTATAACTTGTTCAAAAAAGAGAGTCTTTAAGTGAATTTTGTCAATATCTAGAATGATCTCAATATATTTTTTCAACTAGTGTTCAAACTTCATTTGTATTTCAAGCAACTCATTTAAAAATCATATTCCTTCTTACTGCTCTATTCAAAATTATTTTTTCTCATCAAACTATTAATTCTCTTGTATTTTCATCAAATATAAAATTATTTTGATTTTTCTCTAAAGTTTCTTTTATCTTTTTATATTGATGGAAGTTTTTACAATTTTTTTGAGTAATTTCAAACATGAGAAATACTTTTATATTTGCATCAATTACATATCATAAAAGTGCTGGTAATTGTGACTTATTATCATTTATATCTAAACAAGATAGCTCGCTTGTCATACTTCAAACTTCTAAAAGTGTCCTTGGGTGAGAAGAATTAATACCAAGTAAAATTGATTTTTTATTGTTTTTCTCAAACTCTTTTAAATATTGTAAATATTCATTCGAAAATGATATAAATTCATCATTTTTTTCTTGAATTTTACTATAAAATCTTTTTATGAATTTAATAATATTTTTAAATTGATATTGCTTTTTTGCTTGAGAAAATATATAAAAAATAATTTCTTTTATTTTTATTACACTTATATCCTCTAGTTCTGGAAAAATATTATCAAACTTTTCACCCGAGATTACACGATCAGAAATATTTTCTACTATAAATTTTTGTTTTTCACTCAGTTTTACATCTAAGTATTCTCAAATATTTGTATTTCTTAAAAATGAATTTTGGATATTATTATCTTCAAATTTATAATCTATATTTTTATCAGTAGAATCAAAAATAATTTCTTGTCTGTCTTTTTTCCAATCTATTATTTCCTCTTGGCTCATCATTGATAACTGATGTTGTGCTTTTGTTTGATCTTCTTCATCTCATTCAAGTCAGTGAAATTTATATTCCTTGAAACTTCCTTTTATAATCGAATTTATTGTTTGACATAATTTTTTATATACTTCTGGATTTGATGAAAGATTCACCAGTAAACGCATAATATTTTCACTTGTTCACCAATTTTTATCAAAATAATCTATAGTTTCTAAAAAATTATATTCTAAATATTCTCAACTAATATTTTTTTCTTCGAAATATTTAGCTATTGTATCAAGTGAGTTTTGCATTTGTTTAATATTTTTCATATTAAACAAATCAGTATGACTAAAATATGCATTTAATTCATAGTGTACCAGGCTATAATTTGATTTTGATCATGCACATGAGAGTATATTAAGTAGATTGAATATTTTTTTAAATATTTCAAAAGATGTTTCATCAATATTAAGTCAACCAAATTCAAATTTTTCTAAAAATTCAACTCATAAATTATCATATAACTTGAATAATACGCTTGCAAATCATTTCGTTTTTGATTTATCGATATTTTTAAGTCCATTTGGTTGTTGCAATCAAATCATATCAAAAATATAATCGAGTGAATTATTTCTTTGATTTTGATTTTTATCATATTCAATTGGAATAAAATTTGGATTTTTTTGTTTTTTACTTTCATTTTCTCTAAAAAATATCATCAGAAAATCACGCATATTATTAAAATACAACATTTGATTTTCTATCATTTGTTTTTCCGCGAGAGAAATTTTTTCTTCTTGAACAAGTGCTTCTATAAAAACATCAATATCTTCTTTATAATTAAAATGACTTACTTCATTAAATCAGATATTATTTTCATGTAAATTATCTAAAATAGTATGGACTTTTTCATTTTTAATCGCTCAGATAAAAGCATGGAAAATTATTTTATTATAAATTTTTTCATAATTTTTATTTTTATTTTTAATATCTTTACAAAATCATAAAATACTATTTTTAGATTGATTCAACAATATTTTTTCTCATATTTGAGAAATAATTTCATTTTGAATATTTTTTTCTATTTTTAAAATATAGCTGAAAAATACTTGTATATTTTTTTCTAAACTTGCGCAAGATAAGAAAATATCTTGGAATAATTTTATTTGAATTTCTTGAGGGAATTTAAGAAAACTTTCTAAATTTACATCTGTAGATCTGCATATCGTTTGCGAATTAATTTCGTAATTATTCAAAATTTCACCTCAGAATTTATACGCAATATTTATAAAATCTGTATTATTTATTTCAGTTCTTTTATGTACAATATTAGTTCCAGAGTGAATTTCTGCTAATTCAGTCAAATAATCTTGATTGGTAATAGAAAATTTTTCTAAATAATTTCCTAAAACACTCCCTAAATTTGCAACTTTTTTTGCTATTTCAAAACGTATCTTTTCATCTGAAATTCATACTTTATCGAAATTTTGAACTAAGCTTCTTATCCCTTCATGACAAGTTCATAGTCAATTTTGGTATGATATAACAGCCTCCAATATTTCTAATTTATCTGAATCATTTGATAAATGAAGAGATAAAATATTTGAAAAATCTACTTTCCCATCGTATAAATCAATTAGTTGTAAAAATATTTTTTTATTTTTATTTCCATCTCAAAAATATTCCATAGAAAATAAAGATTCAGGAAATTCTTTATCATTTTTATTATTATAAAATCATTCTTGTTGTTTTGATATTTGAATATTATCTGAAATATTTTGTATAATTTTTTCTAGATATTCATATTTTTTTTCTGGATTTTGTTCTAAAAGATATCCAAAATATTGTATAAAATCATTATTTTTAGAACGATCAAATCAATCTAAATTAAACATATAATCATGATAAATTTTACCTTCTACATCTGATAAATTTTCTAATTTTTTAGTATATTCACTTCATCAATCGCAATATAATTTATTTCTAATAACAACTCATAAATGTTCATAATCAGATTTTACATTTTTCATTAAAGTATCTGAATCATTTTCTTGTAAAATTTTACGTGCCTGAAAATAATACTGCTTTTGTAAATCAGAAATTTCTTGTGGAAAATTTTCACGAAATTTCTCAGTCAATACTATTTTTCAGATTTGAGATTCACATAAATCCAAAAGTTTATCTCTAAAATATTTTTGATATTTCGGTATAGAATTATTTGGATATTTATTTTCAATCTTTCATTCTCATTTGTTTAATTGTTTTTGCAAAGGTTTTGAAATATCTTTTTTTTGTAATATTTTACTCTGTATAATAGATTTAAAGGCTCCTGGATATGACCTATTTTTATTCATAAATATAATTATTTTTAGTATTTTTTTTAGTATATCATATATTATATAAAAAATAAAAAACTCTCAATTTTCATTGAGAGTTTTTTATCAAATCATAGATTATTTTATTTTCTGTAAATATTTTCTTAAATAATTTTTTCATTGATATAAAATTTATTTCTTTATTTTATTTGCTTCCTCATTTTCTCAGAATATTTTTCATTTTTTGCAAATTATTCTGATAAATAATTAATTGTATAATATTTTCTCTCTTCTTTGAGCGATAATTGAGTATCTATTAATCCTAAATCATAAATTACTTGATCACTATAAGATGGTAAAAGTGCTTGTAAAATTATTGTGTTTAAAATTATTATAAATATAATTCATATATATAATATTAATTATTTTATATGCAAAAAACTTCACATTTTATAGCAATAGAAATAAAACCTGAATTATTTTCAAATATTTTTTCTGCAGTTTATTTATACCTCAAAAATAATAACATTTTAGAATATTTTATTTTTCAAAATATTCTTTCTCTTCATATAACACTCTACTATTTACCTGAGAACATTACAAGTACTCAAGAAAAGTTCCTGGTAAAAGATATCAAAAATACACAAATATCATCAAAAATATTTTCAGAAAATATTTGATATTTTAGAAACAATAAAAATAATTATTCTCATCTTTATTTTGCTGTGAAAACTCAAAATAATTTATCTAAGATTTTTTCAGATTTTCATAACACATATAATTGTGCAGAAATTCACGAAAATAATTTGGAATATACCGCACATATAAATTTTCTTAAAATTTTAGACTCAAAAATTTTTCTCGAACATCAAAAAAATATAGAAAAAATAATTTTTTCTGAATTAAATAAAATAAAAAATATAAATATTTCTCACTGAAATATTTCTTTATACGTAGTTAACAGTCATTTTTGAAATGAAATACAGATTAAAATCTAAAAAAGATTATGAAAAATAAATTTTATTTTTCATAATCTTTTTTTAATATTTCCATCAAAACATCATCGTGATATTTTCAAAATCTATAATTATGTTGAGACATCCTCCCTATTTCGACGAATCAGCATTTTTCATAGGTTTTAGCAGCATGTGTATTATTTGAAATATATCTAAGATATAACTTATTAAGACCTAGCATTCCAAAAACATATTTTTGTATTAATTTAATTGATTCTCTCCCGTATCATTTTCATCTACTCTCAACATCAAAAATAGCAATTCACAATTCACAATGTGAATTTTTATAATCTATATCCATCAGAGAAATATTTCCAATAACTTTTTGAGTTTCTTCTACGAAGATTGAAAAAGTTAATTGTTTATCGTTTTTATTTAAATCTGCATAATATTTTTCTTCATTTTCAAGAGAAACAATATTTCCAAAAACTGGTCATAAGAAAGCTTGAGTTTCAATATCATTTAATCATTCATACCAACCTTGGATATCTTGTTTTTCAGGAACAACAAGTGAAATTCTCTCACCAGTCAACATTTTTACTCTTGTCATAATTTCTACTATTAATAATAAAAATATATTTTGTGATTTAATTATATAAGAAAAATTACTTATGAAAAATAATTTTTTTAAAATAATCTATTTTATTTCCTGCCTAATTTTTTCTGAATAATTTTCATCAGTTCAAAATTTTTCTGATAAATTATTAATTATATAATATTCTCTCGCTTCCTTAAGCGATAATTGAGTATCTATTAATCCTAAATCATAAATTATTTTATCGCTATGAGATGGTAAAAGTGCTTCTAAACTCCATGGAATTTTTTGTTCACGTAATTCATTTACATGAGCTAAAATACTTGTAGTACAGTTTTGAGTCAAGGTGTTATAAAACTCTGGTTTGGTACTCAACTCATCTGCTCTTTTGAGCATAGAAACAAATAATTTTTGAATTTTTTCTACAGGAGTTTTAATCGGATAAACGATGACTTCGTCTTTCCTGTGATTTGCTCTGAGTTTCACAAAATCACTTTCACTTCAAATCATATAAACGACTTCATATTCTCTAATCAATCATTTCCACGGGCTAAATGATTCTCATTTTTCTTTACGAATTTCTGCAGAAATCACAATATATTCTCCATTTTTTAATCCAAATGAAAACATCGTATGAGCTGGTCAATCATGCTCACCAAACGGTTCTATAATATAATATAGGCTTTGCACATCATCTACATTTAACTTTTGGTCATAATAATTTTCTTCATAATCACTGGCACTCGAATAAGAAAAATCTCTCATATTTTGTATATCAATATTGCTTCCTGAAAATGTTATTTCTGGTAAAATTGATTGATCTTTTTCCCAATCTCTAGATAGTGATGGCTGACGAGAAAATAAAAAAATACAAAAAATAATTATCAGTGCTACTAAAATTATTAAAAAAATTTGAATTTTTGACATATTTAGAAATGAAAAAATAAATATTATTTTGTATGAAAAGCTCTAGCAACAGATTGTTTTACTTCCATTTTTACAGCACTACATTGAGCTGATTCAAAATTTCAATTTTGGATTAATTCAACAATATTATTAAAAACATCTTGAAATGGTTGAGTTGAAACTTCTCATTGTTTTTTTCAAAATGTATGATCAACTCCAGGTAATTCAGCGATAAATTTATCACTTGCTCATGCTTGATTATAAAAATCATCGAAAGCCTCAGGAGTAAAAACATCATCTTGTGTCCCATAATTCATCAAAAATTTTCCTCCAAATGAATGCATTTTTTCTAATAATTCTCAAGTCTCTGGAAAAGTATCTAAAATAGGAACATCTTTTATATCTATTCTCAAACCAGTTCACACAGTAGAAATATTTTTTATTTGTGGGAATTCATTGGCAAGATAAAATGCCAATATTCCTCAAAGTGAATTTCCATTGAGCGTTATTTCTAGGTCTTGAGAATCTACGGCATATAAATTTTTTGAATTTTCAATACAGTATTGCACTACTCTTCTAGCATCATCCAGTTCATCTCAAAATGTTTTTCAGATGAAACTTGCTTGTTTTTGTTTATATCTATCCGCTATAGAATCGTCATGTGGAATATTTTGTCTCGTTGATTCGTATAATAAAACATTTGAAACTTTATTCGATTGCAATTTTTCAGCAAAATTTAAATATTTATTATTTCCTCAAATCATACTTCAAAAAGTCCCATGAATATTAATCACAACATTTTTATTTCCCATAACTGGAAATGTATTTATTTTGATTTCTTTATCTCAATACGTCCCTTCGATTTGAGTTTCTAAAGTTTGCATATTATTTTTTTCTATACTTTTCATAATACTGTAGATAGGAGCTAAAGTTATTTATAATTTATTTCTTAAATATTTTATATTTGTATGATTTTATTTAATTTTTTGAAAATATTTTTTCTATTTTTTATTATTTATATAAAGTTTTTTATTTTTATTGTGCTGTATATTCGTTTCTGCATAATAAATTTTTCAAGTATTAATATCATGTAAATAATAATAATAATTTGTATCTTGAGAATATAAAGTTGCATATATTGTTTCAAAACTTGGGTTTGATATAGGCGTTGGAGGCAATCAAGTAATAAATCTCGTGTTATAATCTGATTGTACGTTGATATATTTAGAAATAACCAAACTGCATTGTTTTGAGGTTAATTTATAAGGATAACATGTTGTGATATCTGCTCATATATTCCAATGTTGTTTCACTCTTTTTTTTAAAATTCAAGCCACAACAGGTTTTTCTAAAGTATTTTTTTCTTCTTTTTCTACTATAGATGATAAATTTATAACACTGTGTGTAATTTCATTTATATATTTCTTATTTCAATTTTCGTCTAAAAATAATTGAATGTAGACTTTTTTTTCAAAAGCTTCTAATTGTTGTATGACAAATTCATTTATTTTAAAATTTGAACTATTAATATAGTAGGTATCTGGATACAAATATCATTCTAATGTTTCTTGATTCCCTAAAAAATCAAAAAAATTACTTAACGCTATTATTTTATTTTTATCTTCTACATATTTGATATATTCTCATTTTTGAATCAACTGTTTTGAGTACAAATAATTATCAATATCATATATATTCCATCATTCTAGAATAACTACTGTATTTTTTTGTACGTTTAAATTATCAATCACAGCCTCTAAAATTTTATTTATTCTGATATTTTTAGATTTATTTGTATATTTTTGAAGTGTTAAAATAGTAGCTTCAATATTTTTTTCATCTGTAATATTCAGTATTTTTTTCTCGAGAGATTCTACCAATATAAGGTCTTTTTGATTTAAGACATAATCTAGTGCATACGTTTGAGTACATGAAAAAAGTATAATGAGACACACAAGTAGTTTTTTCATAATTTTTAAAATTTATATATTATATATTTTATCTCTTCTTTTTGAAGAATATCTTTATTTATATACTCTTGAAGTATATTATCTAAGATTATTCTAGATAATTTTAATAAAATTATACAAAAATAAATTGTATACACAAATAATATATGATAAAATATTAAAAATATATGATATATAAGAAATATGAATAAAAAAATAATTTTCGCTGTGATAATCTCAATTCTTTTTTTTAGTTTTTACTCGTGAGTAGACGCAAGAGCTGGATGATGATGAGGATCTTGAAATAGCCAATGATGAGGAATTCTAGCAGTAATAGGAACTCTATATTATGCAATCTACAAAATCAGAAGAATGAAAATGATAAAAAAAGCTAAAATAAATTTAGAAAATGCTTTAAAAGAAGATTCTTCATGGGATATTGATTGATTAAAAAGACATGTGAGCGATACATTTTACCAATATCAAAATGACTGGAAAAACAAATCTAGTATCAATATGATGAAATATATGACTAAAAATTATCATTCAAAAATTACTGGAATTTTACATTTTCAATTAAAAGATAAAAAGAATGTAGTAGATAATATTCGAATAAATTCATTGACACTTATGTCTGTGAGAGATAATCCAGGAAAAGATGGAGATATGTTTGCGATGGAGGTTGATGCTGCGATGATTGATTACACTATTTGTGAAAATACTTGAAAATTTATATCTTCTACTTTACAACGAGAAAAACACGAATCGCTAGAAAAATATAAAGATAGAGCTATGAATGAGTCTGTTGAATTTAAAGAATATTATATTTTCATCAGACATAATGGAAAATGGCTTTTAAGTAATGTAAAACAAAAATTTTCAATTATTTGAGATATTATTTGATTATCTGAGAAAAAATTAAAAAATATTTTACAACAAGAAAAAAACTCTGAATTTACGAGTGATGACATATTGTATACAGATTAAAAAAAAATTCACAAATAAAAAAACACTCCATTTATAAATGAAGTGTTTTTTGTTTTAAATAATTATTCAAGTCTAACTCAATAAGTTCAAATTCTACATCGTCTATAGTATTCCCTCTTTTATTAGCAAATAGAAGTTTTCAATTATTATATACTTTAAATAATGAAGGTGCGGTACAACAAGCAGTATTTTGAATATAATCAAATCTGTAAGGCAGAATTTTCCCATTAAAATATAACTTTGTTTTATCTATTATAAATCATTCTTTATCGTTATAGCTAAAATATCCATCTACATTTTCAAAATCATATTTTTTATTTATATATTCTCCATTGTAAAACACATTATACAAAACTTCATTATCACCTTTATTTTTAGTATAAATAAATAATAATTTTCAATTATATTCATACGTTTTATAAGGACTCCTTGCTCAAACCATTTCTATAGTATCTTCGAATATGAGTGTATTATTTTTAAAAATAAAATATTTGTTACTATTTTGAAGTCTTTTATTTTTTTCATCAAATACTAATTCATAAACATCTTTTCAAATACTATATTTTTTATAAATTGGTCAATATGACTCTTTTATACAACTTTCTTTATTTGGCATTCCAGGACAAATTGGTCTTTCTCATCTAAGATAATTATACCCAATTTCATCGGATTGATTATAATTTAAATCATTATTTTCTAGAGTTTTCATAAATCAAAACTCTTTTTCCTCTGCTACAATTGATTTATAATAATATCATTTTTCTTGAGAAATTTCTAAATTAGATTGCACTTCAACATGATTTTCATCTTCTACTACATCTATCTGATAATTAATTCAATCAGTTTTATCAATATATTTATCTTCTATTTCTGAAAATAAATAAATATATCAAATAAATAATAATACAATTATTGAAATATAAATGGTTATTCTTTTTTTCATTTTTTTAAATTAAACATATATAAATTTAGAAGAATTTCTGATGAAAAAGAAGTGTCGATTTTTTTTAAACACTAAAAAAGATCTATCGCTTGTGGATAACTCGTTTCTAAATTTTATTAATTTTTGCAATTTTCAAAATGGAGGTGGCTGAAATAGATGTAAGTGAACTTATTGAGAGAATTAAGTCTGTGAATATTAATAATTTAAGAGTACTTTTTATTTAAAATTAATACTGTAATCGTAAAACCCATACATATTTTTTGCTCTCATTACAGGAAATATTTCATTAAATATTTTTAATTCTCAATATCATTTTTTATCAAACGATAAAGATATATGTTCTTCAATAAAATTATCTATTTCTTTATACTTACCAACTAGTTCTTGATATTTACTCAAATATAATAAAGGTTTTCAGTTTGGTTTTATAAAATTAATTTTTCAATTTCCTCATGAAATTTCTTTAAGAGCTGTCCTAGAAGATACTTTCGTATCGTTTGATAATGTATATTTGGATACTTGTTCAAGCATATTTTTACCATCTCACCATATATATATGCATCTATCTCAATCTTTTAGCTGCGTAACCGATAATTTCCCCTTATGTAAACTCCCATAAAATCACAAATTTGAATCCATAAAAAAACATTTTGCATTTTTCTCTCACTTTAATTCTTCTGATGTATCACTTAATCCATAAATAGTATTTTTATCATTACTATAAATCTTTACATACTTTAGTCACTGATTCATCATATCTCATTTAGATATAGACCTAACCTCTTCATAATTTTTACTTACTCTTAATATCTGAGTAATTTCTCAATTATTATTTCATATAATTATAACTTTTGAATCTATATAAAGAACTTGTCATGCAAGATAATTACAACTTTCTAATCTTTGAATTTCTCATTGTAAGTGATTAATATGACCTTTAGTACTTTCAAGGTCTTCTTTTCTTATTTTTTCGATAACATTATCGATAATCAATAATGAATCTAAATTAGTCACAAATACTTGATCTGAATATATTTCTAAAATAAGGCTAGAATTTTCTCTTAATAAAATATATAGGTGTTCTTCAAAAATATCATAATTTTCTACATAAACAGAATATTTGAGTAAATCATATACGTGCCTTTGATTTATTCAGTTGTTACTTTTTACTGCATGTAATTGTAAGTCAAAAATTTTGTGAGTTAATTCATTATCTTCCTTATCTCATAATGATATAAATAAAACACTAGCTAATTTATCTGATGCCTGAATATTAACTTTAGTATCACCATATCATTCAGAATATTTAATAGCTTTATCAAAATGTTCTGCTGCTTTATTATAATTATTAGAGTGTTCAAATTCTATCAATCATAGAAAAAAATACACTTCTTGATCTGTTGTTAATTTTTCTGATGATAGATAAAAATATTCTAATGCTTCAGTATACCATTCTTTTTGTAAATATGTTATTCAATCCCTTTTATATTCTAATCATTCTATTTTTCTTGGATTTCTTAATGTATCAATTATCTGTCCTATTTTCCCTGAAATGTCACTTAATAATAAGGTTTGTTGTTTTGACGATTCAAGTAAGTTTGAAAATCCTGTTTTTGCATGTTGATCTATAATACTTAACGCTTGTATATTTGCTATAAAAAAATCAATTTGATTCTGATTTAATTTTTGAAGTTGATTAGATATATTATTCATTCAGGAATTTATTCACCAATATATATCACTCATTTGTTGCATCTGATTTTGATCTTGATCTCTCTGATAAGCTAATATATCTTTAACTTGATTTTCTCTAGACTGTAGTAAATTATTAATTGAGTTATTAAATCACTCTTGATTTTGTACTAACCTATCTAATTTATTTTCTTGATCATATAAATACCTCCTTTGCTCTACTGTACTAATTTCTTTTGATGTCGATCAAAAAACTGCTAATGGATGAACTAATCAATTTTTCATATTCATATTATGATCTAGCTTATATGTTAATACATATATATTAAATTATTAATTTTACTTGTCAATATTATTTAATACATATCATATTTTAACTCTCTCTATTCCCTACTATAAAACAAAAAATCATTTTTCTCTAAAATTTCTTAAATTTTAACTACAATAAAAAAACAGCTATAAATAGCCGTTTTTTTTTGGTTTTAATGGAGGTACGCTTTCTCGCGATAGTCGAACTTTGAGAAAGATATTGGATAATATAAATCAATTTATTTAAAACACATTATTAGTTAGCTTTCTGTATAAAATGTTGCATAAAAACCATCGATAAATTAAGAATCAATCTAGCATTATTTTCATTTGCATACTCCCTTTTAGGATGAGCATCAGCAGTTTCTTGTCTCTCTCTAGAGATAATACCATCTATATTTTTAAATATAGTTTCTGTAAAAATATCATTTGGAATTAATCACTTCTCCTTACTTTTCTTAATTCACTCTTTTATACTTAAATTTGATAATGTTCAGTCAACCTGGATTTGTAAAAATCACTGAATAGCTGATATCGTTTTAGTAATACATCAACTATAATCCTTATTATTATAATCATTAAATCAATCTGACAAATCTCTATTTACACTTTCCCATTTTTTATCTGATAAAAATTCTAAAGTTGGTTTAAATATATCCTCTATGATTTTATCTTCTTGTTTTGGTATAAATCATTGTCTACTTAATAATATATTTAATCAAAAATCTCAAAAAATTTCATTTAATCTATCAGCAAATTTATCAAAATATCTGAATTGATAATTATTAAATCTTATTTCGTAATCTTCATCCTTTTCATCTTCTTTTTTATTTAAATAGCCATTCGTCTTTTTTGACCAAATAATAAGAATTTTAGCATATATAGATAAAAGTTCTAATACTATATTTTCATCTTGATTATTAAATATATCGTAGAAATCTTCACACGCATTATTTAATGTGTCATCTTTTAAATATTTACTTGCATAACTTTTATGTTTATACTTTTCATTTAGAAAATAAATACTATGTTTTATCCTTTCCTTTAATTCCTTCTTATACCAATCATTTCCATAAAATAAATATTCCTTTTCTCTTTTATATCAGGTATTTTCTATTTGTTCAATATTAAAAAAATATTCTTCTAAGAATTTCCATATTTTATATTTTTCATCAGACTCCAAATTATTCCATGACCTTAATCATAAATCAGGCTTCAGCTGTTCTATTACCGCAGGATTATTTTCACTCCACAATTTAAACATATTATTCTTTATTACTTCTTAAATTTACAGTTGAATATAACATATTATAAGAAAAAATCAATTCCATGTAAAATAAATATTCGCACACCATTTCCTTAATCCCTATTTGTATAATTAATCAAATACTAAATAAATTAACTTTAAATTAAGAACATTAAAAAATATTTATAAATTAACACGCGCATATCTGTCGAGTATTTTTATTTGAGTTTTAATATTAATCTCATATTATAATTTAAATATATATTTCACATTAAAAAATACTATGTTACCAACTAATACAAGATATATTGTATTTATACAAACTAAATACCATCAAAACATTCGACCTGCAAATGACGTAAGCGCTTCTTCTTTAGATGCACTCATTAAAACTATCTCAAGTTATAGATGATGACATTTTAGAAGTATTCGTATATATAAAGATGATATAACAACATTAAGAATATATGAAAGAAATTTTCAGAATTATAAAAATAACGTATTAGAAAAATCTAATGATTGGAGAAATGTCTATATAAAATTTAAATTTTTTTCTTGGTTTTTAGATAGAATTCTATATCACTTTGTTTACATGAAAGAAGTGAATAAATTTTGAGAAGAAATCACTAATAGTAAATCAAAATATTTAATTGATAAAACTGATATAGTTTTAGCATTACTTTATTGAGAACCTAAAAAGTATGATAAGAATAAAGATGATAAAGAAATCATAAAACATATTGATTGTCATAATTGAAATTTAATTATTAATGAAAAAATATTTGAATTATCAACTAATACTAAATCTGGGTATTTTTTATCATTACTAACAAAAAAAAAAAAAAAAAATGACACTTACTTTATTGAACTCTATGATTTTATAGAACTTTATGAAAATACTTATAGCAAAGATGATAAAAATTATGATTATTTAACATTATCTGTAGATAATATTAAAAATTCTTATCTAAAAACTATTAATAAATCTATTTTAGATAAATATGATAAAAAAGTTTTAGAGATAAAAAATAACTTCATTCAAATAATACAGGATTGAAAATAATATATAGAATCTCAAAAAAGAGATAAAAAAGAGATAGTTCGTCTCTTTTTGTTTTTTGTATTTTAAGCCATTTACAAACATAATCCCAGTAGTGAAAAGGTATACCTTTCACTCTGGGATTTTTTTAAGCTTAAAAATCAACCATGTACGAAACTACTTCTCTTTTCGGATTCAGAGGTCTGTCGTGTGGGGACAAGCCCACGTCACGTCGCTGAAGCAGGAATAAACATTAGAAAATCAGTTTAAGAAAAAATTTACTGAGCAACGCGATGTAATTTTTTCACTTTATAATACTTTGACAGATGAATACAAACTTGAATTTCTTTTCCGTATTTCGTCGGTCATGGAAATACGGGAAAGTGAAAAATTACACAGTCAATTTTATCTTATAACTGTTATTTTCGTACAGATATCTCAAACGAAGTCTCCGGCACAATAATGCCGGAGCAGTACACTCTAGAAGTACTCACTTATTTCGATTACCGGTAGTCATATTTAATTATAAAATTATGACTCAAACTATAGAAAACTTAGAATCTCATATATTTCATTTTGGTTTAGATACTTTAGAAATTTATGGAACATTTAAAGATGAACTTTTTATTGCTTCTAATGAAGTAAAAATTATAAACTGATTTTATATCAGAAGACTCAAAATTGATAAATACATGTATAAAATATTATTTTTCAAAGATGAATATGATTTTAAAGAAAGTCAAAATACATTATTTGCATATTATAAATGAATATCTCAGCAAGCTATTGCTACACTTGATTATTTAGTAGTATATTCAACTGGATTTCGTTTATTATCAGAGGACAGAATACTTTATTTTCTCGACCAATTTTATTTATGAAAAACGAAAAGATTTGATATTGCTGTTGATATTGATATTGAAATATCAAAAATATTAGAAACATTTTCTAAACTTTCACAAAGGTGAGCAACATTTAATGGTCAAAATGGAGAAATAGAAACAAGATATATTTGAGAAAAACAAAAAACAAAGAATAAAAGACAGATTATAAGGATTTATAATAAAATAGCTGATATATTAGCAAAGAGAAAAAATGATATTTATAGTGATTATTTACTCAACAATCATATGACAAGAGTAGAGTTAGAAGTCAGAAGTGAACTCGCAAAAAATATAGATTACATGGATTTATTTAATAGCACTATATTATTATGAATACTAAAAAACTATATTTATAAACACTCTAAAATCTTCGAAGAACTTCCTTGAGACAAAACTACACTTTATGTGAAAAGGTATGAAAAAATAGATCCTGAACTTTATCAAAGTACATATTACAGAGATAAAAGGAGAAAAATCTTCTTATGACATGCAAAGCTCATTTATAATCTGTGATATTGCCCTGTTCGTTCTCTTATATCAGAATGATTAATAAAAGAATCTACTTTAAAATCTATATGAATAGAAAATTTTAAAGAATTATTAGATAAGGAAAAAATAGCAAGAGAATTAGCTAAGGAAGAAAAGTATTGTAGAGAAAATCTAGAAGACATACTTCATAATTACTATAAATATGGTAATTAGTCAGCAAGAAAAAAAAGAGTTTGAATTAGAAATTCAGACTCTCTTCCCTACTTTTCCAAAAGAGGAAATCCCGGAAGCTGTAGAAATAATGATAAATTATTGGACCTATATTATTGAAAATATTGAGGAATAGTTTTTAACAAAACTTATTTTTTCACAAATAAATATTATTTGGTTAGACATATTTATTGAAAGATGTAAAATATAAGAAATATTTATTAATATATTTAAAATGATTACAAATTTTTATAAAAGATTCTGATTAGAAGTATCATATGAAGAATGAAAAGAAAAGTTTATTAATAGAGTAAATGAAATAATTCTTGATGATATAAAAAACAAAACCTATAATTACTTCAATAACTATAGATATGAAAATATAGTTGAATATCTATGTTTAGAATTAGGATTAAACTCATCTAGTTATTATAATCCAAGGCATAATTATCAAAATAAATATAAATGATTAGAATATATCACTCAAAATTCTTTTGAAAAAACTTTACAGATTTTAGAATTACTAATAGAAATTAATAATTGAAGAGCAAATATAGAAAAACTTATAAAAGTACTTATAGATAAATCTATAAATAGAGACCATATAGATTTATGAATTAATTTAAAGAATTGAATATTTTATCCATCTTGAAATAAAGAACTTGATAAAGAAATTATAGAAGAATCATTATCTAATATAAAATGATATAAAGCTGAAAAAGATTACCACGAAGCAATAACAAATTATTTAAAATGAGATTTACATTGAACCTTAGATATGTGTTTTACAACTTTAGAAACTTTTTCAAAAGAAATATTATGAAATACTAAATGATTAAATGCTAATAAATGAGAAATATTAAAATATTTTGGTTGAAGTGATGATTTTTCTAAACAATGGAATTGAATATTAAATTGATTATATACATACTTAAATGATTACTGAAAAAGACATGATTGAGAAAAGAGAGATGAAACTGAAAAATTAGAAGTACAATCAACATTATATTTAACAGGAACAATTATTAATTTACTAAAAGAAAAAAATAGTGAACTATGAAAGCAATAATTTATTGTAGAAAATCAACTGATAGGAGTGATAGGCAACAACTTTCTATTAGTGCACAGGAACAAGAAGCGAGAAAAATCGCTGAACGTGAATGACTTGAGGTCGTTCATGTTTTTAAGGAAACCCAATCGGCAAAAGAACCAGGAAGACCATTATTTAATGAGATGATGAGTTTATTTAGTTCTTGAAAAGCTGATTGTATTATCACTTGGAAACTCAATAGAATTGCAAGAAACCCAGTTGATGAATGAACTATCAAATGGAGTATTCAAAATGGAATTATAAAGGCTATTTATACTGAGTGAGAAGTATTTAAAACTTGAGATAATGTTCTTATCATGTGAATGCATTTCTGAATGTCTACGCAGTATATTTTGGATTTACAAAAAGATATCAAAAGATGAATGAAAAGAAAAATAGAAGAATGATGAGTTTGTCAGAAAGCCCCTATATGATATATAAATAATAGACTAGATAAAACTATTGAAATTGACCCTATAAAATCTCAATGGATAAAAATGGTATTTCAACTCAGAGCACAAAAAATGGCATTTAGTAGTATTAGAAATTTGATGTTTGAAAAATGATATACTATAAAAAATAATAAACCATTTCCGGTTACTACTTTAGAAACAATAGTAAAAAATAAATTTTATATCTGATTAGTAAAATTTAATGGAGTTTATTATAAGTGAAAATATAAAAAATTTATATCAAAATCATTGTTTGATAAGGCAAATGATACTGGTAGATGATTTCATCAATATGTAAATGTATGAGTTGATTATCCTTTAAAATGACTCATAAAAGATAGTGATTGAAAGATTATGAGTGCATATAAACAAAAATGACATATTTATTATAAAAGCCCTACAAAAAGTAATGTAGCAATAAATATTAATCAAAATAAATTATTTGAAAAAATCTCTGAAGTTTTAAAACCATATAAAATTAACTGAGAATTTAAAGAACTCAATAAGAAAATGGCTTTCAAAATATTAGAACAATCTAAACCTGATATTATAAACAAGAAAAAAGCTATTCTGAGTAAAATAAAAAAACTAGAAAATAAAAAACAAAACCTACTTGATTTACGTCTCGAATGAGAAATAGATAAAGATATTTATAATGAAAAATTAAATCATATTGTTTTTGAAATTAATCATTTAGAATCTGAAAAAACAAAGCTTTCAAGCAAAAAAGATGAACTACTGATTTCCAAAAGTGTCGAACTCGGTTGTGACCTTTATGAAAGCTATAATCAAGGTATTGACCATGTAAAACACGGTTGCCTTAAAAACGTAGGTGTCGAACTTTTTTTAAACACTAAAAAAGAGCTATCGCTTTCGGATAACTCGTTTCTAAATCTTATTAATTTTTGCAATTTTCAAAATGGAGGTGCCTAGCGGGCTCGAACCGCTGTATACGGTGTTGCAGACCGCTGTATAACCACTCTACCAAGGCACCGGTAAAAGTAAATGCAGTGGAACTATAATCAAAAAAAAGAAAATTTCAAATGAAATTTTCTTTTTTTTGATTTATAAATCTCATTCATCTGGTGAACAAGAAAATGTTGAAAGTAATGTTTCGTATTTATCAGTGATTTTCACACTTGGTGAAACAGCCATGGTAAGCAAATAACCTGTGTTTGGATTACATACATATGCTGTTTGGATAAATTTAATTTTTGGAGTTTCCATGTTATATTTTGCTTCGAAAATATATAATTGTGATGAAGTTCCATCAATAAAATCAAATGATTTATTTTCTAGTTCAATATAATCGATATATTGAGATCTCGCTCAAACATTATTTGCAATTGTAAACTCTTGAGAATCACTAAAAGTTTTAAGTGTATCAGAAAGAATTAATACATTATTGAAAAAACCTCATTTAGCTTCTTGAGATTGAGCAGAAAGTTCTATTTTTCATTCGCTTGGTTGAGGAAGAATATTTGATTCTTCGTTGAGAACTTTCCAATTTCCAGGAATAGAAATATCAAACTTATCTCATGGGTAATTTACTAATCCTTCGGCTTGTAAATCGATTGTTTCATCATCTCCACATGAAACTAAACTTATCGCACAAAAAATCAAAACTAATATTTTTTTAAACATTACTCAAAATTAGAAAAAATAAAATATTCCTCCAGGAATAAATACTGGCATTACTAAAACACACAAAATTAGTAATAATAAAATCATTAAAACAATTGAAAGAGAAAATGATTTTTTTTGTAAAAATTTATCTCTGAAAAAGAAATAAATTAATGAACAAAAGCTAATACAAAAGACAAAATATGTATAACTTAAAGTCACGTTAAATATATGTGAATAAAAGTTTGCTCAAACAAAAAAGAAATTTACAAAAAACAAAAATGCTCCGGAGATAAATAGTATCTTTGATGCTCTATATCTATAAAAAGTTTTTTTCTGTATATTTTGCATCTGTTTTTGTAGGACTTGTTTATAGGTCATACTTGATTTTTTTAAATTTAAAAATATAGTGAGAAAAATTAATTGTATTAATAATATAGATAAATGAGCCTAACACAAGAACAAATTGAAAAATTATCTCAAAAATTAACGAAATTAAAATCTCAAGATCCTAAACTAGGTGAAGATGTAAGTAATATTTTGGATTATATTGACCTGCTCAATGAAGTAGATACAACTGGAGTTCGCCCAACAGTAAACGTAGTTCAACAACATTCAACATTAAGAAAAGATGAAGTTATTCAAGAAAAAATTTCAACAAAAAAAGAATTACTTGGTTGTTCAAAACAAAAAGTAGTAGCTGATCAAATTGCCGTACAAAATATTATGAAATAATCCTGATCTAAATTGATAAGAGAATTAAAACTTGTAGATTTTCGTAATTTTGAAGCCAAAAAAATATTTGAACTCACAGAAAAAAATTTCATCATTTGAGAAAATGGAAAATGAAAAACAAATATTTTAGAAGCCTTAAGTCTCCTAGGAAATAATTCTATTGGGAATATTTCAATTGAAAATCTCGTAAAAAAATCAAAAAATAACTTTTATATAGAATATCTCGATGACCAAATTGGTAGTGTCGGGATTTCTTTTGACGCGGAAAAAAAGAAAAAAAATTATAGAATCAATGGAAAAAATGTAACAAAAAAGAAATTTTTAGAAATCACTTACAAATGTGTCATTTTTTCACCTCAAGAAATGAATCTCATGTATTTATCTCCAAGTCTCAGAAGAGAATTTTTGGATAAAATACTCATAAATTCTTACCCAGAATATTCTGATGCATTAAAAGAATATAAAAAAATTACAACCAGTAGAAATAAATTCCTCAAAAGTATCGCAGAATGAAAAAGTAAAATAGAGGATTTAGAATTTTGGAATAAAAGTTTTATAAATATAGCAGAAAAAATATATCAATATAGATTCCCTCTTTCTGAATATTTTGCTGCTCATATTTCCACAGCTCGAGAATATTTTTCTGGGAAAGTTGAAAATATAGAATTTCAATATATTTCAAAAGTAGATAAAAATAATATTGCTCAAGATATAAAAACATATCTGGATAAAAATATTCAAAGAGATATTATTCTAGGAAAAACAGCTATTTGACCTCATGTTGATGATTTTAAAATAGTGGCTGACCAAATAGATATTACTCAATATGCTTCTCGTGGAGAAACCAAAAGTGTGATTATTTGGCTCAAAATGCTTGAAACGGTTTTTGTGGAAAAAAGAGATAACAAAAAACCTATTTTACTTATAGATGATCTCATGAGTGAACTTGATGAATCTCATAAACAGATGCTCACAAAAAAATTAAAATATTATCAAACCTTTATAAGTTCGATAGAAATCCTCGAAGAAAAAAACAATATTATGCTATAATATTGTTTTTTGTAAAGTTAAAATAATGTCTTTTACTTTTATAGAGCAAAAATTTTAGTAATATAACTCATATTTAGCAATTAATTTCTCCTTTATGAAACGTTTTCTAAAAATAATTGCAGGTCTGGTCACTGGTGGTTTTCTATCTATGTCGAGTGTACTTGCAGCTGTTGATAGTTTTAATGTCACTATGGCTCCTGATAGTGTAGGCGTATGAGAATCTGTTGATCTTATAGTAGAAGCAGTTGATGCAAACAATGCAGTTGTAACTGATTATGACGGAACAATTCTTATGTTTTCAGAATCAGACATGGATGCAAAGCTTCCAAGCGTACTTGATCAAAATACATATAGCTTTACAGCTGCTGATCAATGAGTCGTAAAATTTGAAAATGCAGTAAGTTTTTCAAAAGAAGGACTTCAAGATATTTACATATATGACCTCAATAATGATACCGTTATTGGTGTAGGAGAAGTAACCGTAACTGGTTCTGCAGAAGTGGAAGTAATTGAAGTTGAAATATTATCTCCAGAAAATGGTCTCACTATTTGAGAGAACGAAATTAATATTTCTGGGAAAACTCAAAAAAATCATAAAATAGAAATCGTTGTAAATGACCAAGAACCAATCGAAGTTATCAGTAACAATAACGGTGATTTTGAAACAATTATTACAACTCTTGTAAATGGAAATAATGTTATTAGTGCTTTTGTATTAAATGCTGATGACCAAAGAGTTGGAGAATCAAATATGGTAGAAATAAAAGTAGAATCAATTGCTCCAAGCTTCAAAAGTGTAAAATCATCTCCAGATGAAGTTGAAACAGGTTGAGAATTTACAGTAGAAGTTATTGCTACAAAAGAACTTACAAATGTAAGTGTAGTAGTAAATGATGTAGTAGAACCTCTCGAAGAAACAACTGATGGAATCTATACAGCAAAATTATTTGCTCCAAATCAATCAGGAACATTTAAAATTGATGTTATTCTCAAAGATGAACTTGGACTAGAAACAAAAGAACTAGGAGCTGGAAGTATCACAGTTTTTGAAAAAGAAGAAGTAGAAGCTGAACCTACAGAACCTCTTCCGGCAGCTGGAGACCCAGTTGAAGAAAAACCTGATTATACAATCAAAAATATCAAAGTAACACAACTCAAATCAAAATCAGTTGTTACTTGGGATGAAATAGAAGGTATTGAAGGATACGAAGTCTATAAAAAAGTTTCAGATACACAAAATGAAAAAATTACAGATGTAAGTGAACCAAGATTTGAAATAGAAATCACAGGAGAAGAAATCAAATATGATTACTTTGCAATCAAACCAATTGTAAAAACTGCCAGTGGTGAACTGGTTCCTTCAGAAGAAATTCCATATTCTGAAATGACAAAAGTTCAAACAGGTCCTGAAATGATTATTCTATTACTTATTTCACTCCTCGTTGGTGGATTTATGTTTATGAATAAACAAAAAAACGCATAATTAGAAAACATAAAAAAACACTAGAAATTAATTTCTAGTGTTTTTTTATTGCTGTAGTTCTTCAAAGAAATTCAAGGGTAAATTTTTTGGAACTTTCCTTGCTCAATCATATGGAAAATCTAACTTTGCACTTCATTTTGAAAAACATTTTTCCAAAATATTTTGATAAACAACCCCAGTATTAAAACCTCATAAAGTATATATACTATAGTCTCAAGTTACAGATATAGTATATAAACATATTCACAACAAATTATTGTCATCTCTCCCTATTTCTGAAATATTATGAATCTTCTCCATTGAGTTCATCTCTAATTCCCTAATATCATTAGTTTTACGTTCATCTGGCTTATTATCATTATGCATAAAAATAAATTCGTTACTTTCTTGGTTATAAATAAGACTTCAAATTCCATCAGTAGCTCCTAAAATTTTTCAACCCATTGCACATCTAAAATCAGAATTGTTTAATTGATTCTGAAATAATTTTTCTTGTTGATTATCAATATATCTAGGTATTGGACAATTCTCATCAAGTAATCTCCCTTGTTCTGTTTTACAAAATTTTATATATTCATCTAGAATACTATGGCTTTGTGATAATTTTTCTTCTATTTCATCACTCGTTAATTTATTCATATTAAAAGTTATTATTTATTTATTTATTTATTTATTTATAATATAATTAAAACATATACAATGTCAATTATGTAGATTTTTACATTCCCCTTAATCATTCTCAGATAAATAATCAGCCATTTTGTTTGATTATTTGTAAACATAGCTGTGAAAAATCTGTATCGAGTGATTTGGAAATTTCTTTGAGTCTGTTGAAACTCATGATATATTTATATTTTCCTAGTTCTTTAAATATTTCATCATCCAAAATCGTGGAATATTTTTTTATTGCCTGAGTTAACAGTTCTACTGATACTCAACCATAATTTTCCTGCATCAAAGCAGTTTCTAATATTGCGTGTTCGAGTGAAGTAACTTTGATTTCAATATTTTCGAATGATTTATTTTGAGAATTTTTATAAATTTTTGAAAAAAGATTTATTTTTTTATTTTCTGATTTTCCAGAAATAGTTTTAAAAATAATTTCTTTATTTCATATTTTTATTTTTTTATCTAGATTTCTCGTGAGAATATATAATTTTTCTGAAATAGAATAATTTTTTAAATGTATTTCAAGAGATTTTTGTCAGATGATACAATACTGGTTTCAAACATAATAGCTAATATATTTTTTCACTAACGGATAAAAATATTTTTCAATTAAATCTATTTCGTTTAATAACCTATCATCAGCCGTTGGCATAATATAGACTCATGATTTAATTGGAAAAATAATTTTTTCTGCTTTGAGTCTATAAATATAATTATCAACTTTTTTTTGATATTGAGATTTTTGCTCTGGATCTATAATTTTAAAAATTTCTTCTTTCCAAAGAACTTTTCATCATTTTTTTAACAGTTTATTTACAATTTTGTCAAAAGTAATCATTTTTATTTTTCGCTTAAATTAAATAAAAACTATCTATAAAAATACTATACATTTTCCTATAAAAATCAAATATTTTTTCCTATAATAATTATTATTTATTTTTATTTATACAATATTAAAAAAACCTGAGATTATTATTCTCAGGCTGTAAATATAAAGATATATTTGTTACATTTTTGGTGGTAAATTTGTATGAGTTATATTCATATGTGGATATGCAATTTCGATTTCTTGTCTCTTTAAAGCCATATTTATAGTTTCTGAAATATTAGACTTTGTATGAAAATAATTATCACTCATCGGTGTCCAATATCTTGCTTTAAGTAAAATACCATTATCAGATAAATCATCCACAATTACATCACTCGCTGGAGCTTGAAGAATATTTGGAAATTGATCCATAACCATTTGAATAGTTTTTTTCGCTTTATGAACGTCAGCAGTGTAATCAATTAATACCTCAACCTCTATTCTTCTTTTATCATTTGTATGATAATTAGTTACTTTATCTTCGATAAAATGTATATTTGGAACATAAAAAACTACTCCATCAAATTGCTCTACGGCTGTAAATAATGCATTTACTTTTCTAATTTTCCCTATTTGATCATCCACTTTTATCATATCTCAATTATGATAATACCCTTGAGTTACCATCATAATCCCTGCTACAAAATTTGTTAAAAATGTTTTAAGTGTAAACCCAATCCCAAATCAGATTCAACCCATAAATATTCACATATCAATTCACAAAATCCCAAGTGTAATAGAAAAACCAATTAATAAAACGGTAACACTTACAGTTCTTGAAATTACTCAGGTAAGCTCTTCTCTACTAGTTTCTTCTGTGGCATTTCTTTCAATATATGAAACAATTTTTCCACTTATAACTTTTGAAAAGAAAAAAGTTAAAATTATAACTAAAATAGCCATAAATAATTTCATAAAATTATCTGCTGAGAAAAAACTCAGGATAAAATTAGCATTGTCTTTTCCAGAAGTAACAGCTCCATTTCAAGTACTCATAGCTATACTAGAAGCAAACAAAGCTGGTGCTGTTAAAAAATATACCAAGTACGAAAATAGAATTATTTTGAGTTTTCTCATAAGAAAAAAGATACATATTAAGTTATAAATATCTTAACATATATCTTTTTGGTTTGCAAAAAATCAATTATTATTGTTGACCTAAACGAAAATTATAATCGTCTGGAACTTGATATCATTTAATTGCACTCATACATTTTATAATATTATTATGCCAATGATCTGGACTAGAAGCGTATATTGTACCATCTGGATTCCCATAACGACTTAATAATCTTATTTCGTTATAATGTCCTAAATATCTATTATTGAGCGTATGAATCATCATATAAACTCATTCACGAGCTGATTGATATTCTCTTACAGCTCAAGAATCTGTATTTCAAATATTTCAAACATTAAATGGAGTTTTTAAATTTCTTCATAATCAACTTTCAGCTAATCAAATACACATGGTAAACGTTGGATCAATATTTCCATTTAAAGATTCATCAACCCACATTTCCCAATTTCTAAATGCTGGAGCTGTATATTTTGCAATTAAATCTTTTTGTCTTTCAATTTCAGAATATCAATCTAAACGAAAAATCCTTTGATCATTCACAGCTGCCTTATATGCATATCATTTTCTCACTCTAAAATCTGTTTGGAATTTTGTTAAATATTTTTCAGGAAGATTGCTATAATTTGCATATGAAAGATCTAATACATTGAGAGGATCTATTGGTTTTTCATCTTGAAATACTTCGAAATGTAGATGTGGCCCCGTTGTCATAAGTCATGCTCCTTTTGAACCATATTCTCAACCAGATTTACCTATAATTTGACCTCTACGAACAAATTCAAAAGGTTTTACATCTATTTCACTCAAATGTCCATAAACAGTCACATATCATTCGGCATGTTTAATAGCCATAAATGAATAATCCGAAGTTGTCGGTGGATTTAAATATAATACATATCAATCTGCTGGAGCTTTGATTGGAGTTCATTGAGTTACTGCCACATCAATAGCATCATGGTCTGCTCCAAACATATTTTTATAATCAATTCATTTAAAAAATGCACTAATTCAAACTTTTGGATTTACCGGCCAATCAAGAAAATTATTTTGAAATACTTGAGTTTTTTGTAGTCTTTCTTCCGCATAAAGAACTTTATTTAATTCTTCACATTGAGGATCCAGATTTAATTCTTCAATATCTACATCTCATACATTCACAAACTCACAATCATATTTTCAGAGTAGATCTTTTTGAATTTTTTCAAAACGTGCTTTTTCTTTAAATGCTTGAAGTTTTACTTTTTTTTCTAATTCTAATTTATCATCTATAAATTCTTCGTATAAAGCTTGTTTCCCTTGAGAAACTTCTAAAAGTCTTTCTTTAAATTCTTTTTTGTCACTGAGAATCTTTCTATCAATTACTTCCAATTTCCTTAGCTGTTTTAAATCTTTTTCATTTTTTTCTAATTCCAATTTTTCCGTATACATTTGAGCAACTAATTTTTTATGTTTTTCAATAAGTTGTTCTCCTGTGATTTGAATAATATTTTTATAATACAAATCATTAATCATATCAGAAACTGTTTCATCATTGAGAAGAATTCATTTTAAATTATCAAATTTATCATCAATATAAATATTATTAGATTTTTTATAAATATATTGTAAATATTTGAGTAAAATTTTTCTATTTTCTTCTATTTTATTTCTTACTAAATCAAGAGATTTTTTATTCAGTTCTATATCATTTTTAATTTCTATGATTTTTCCGTTAATTTTATTTACATTGTTCGTTGAAGTACTAATATCATTTTCTAAAGTTTCTAATGATTCTTGCAATGACAATATTTTCCCTAACTCATATACTTGCTTATCTTCTATTGTTCCTCTTTCATATTCTATTTTAGTAGCAATATCTCAAAAAATATTCATTCTATTTGATGTATCAAATATTTTTAAATCTTCTGATTCAAAATCACCCACATTTGTTTCAAATAAGAGTTCTTGTTGCCTGTCTTTAAAATTATCTAAAATCATTCCCTTTTGCTCGTTTGTCAAAGCAGCTTGCGCTGTAAAATAAAACAAAAGTGAAGCAAATAAAATAATATATTGAAGGAAAAATGGTATTTTCATATTCATAATTAATCTTGTAAATTTTGAAAAAATAATTCGAGAAATAATAATGCAAAACCCAAAGGAAGTGCTACAACATACATACTCGCTCCTAAATGATGGAAATAAACCATAAGAATCATAAACAAAGATATAAAAAATCCCTGCCTAAAACTTGTGAGTACATTTTGCACATATACTTTTCATCTAAAATAAATTTTTTTGATGAAATATAACACAAATGCAAAAAAACTTGAAACCCCTAAAATAAAACTAAATAAAGCCAAAAATAAAGCCAAAATAGTATATTCATATGGATCTACATAATTATACGTGAGCATCAAAGTACCAATACTTACAAAAAATGTAAAAAGGATAATCAAAAGTAAAATTCTTTTTTTCATATATGTTTGTTAATTTGTTTTGATTAATATACCTTTTTTTGATTTTTTTTCAATGGGAAAATTAGATATATTTTTTTATAAAAAAATACCAATACTCAGAATAAATTATTTTATTTATTTGGTATTGGTATTTTTGCTATATATTTCTATTTTCTTGAATTTTATCTGTTTGTATACTTCATGTTAGTTGATGAAAATGTAAAAAATGTATTACTACAATTAAACAAAAAGCAAATAAAACAAGAAATAATTTTTCTTTCATAGAATATAATAAAAAAATATTATTTTTATTATATCTACGAGATATTAAATCAGCATTAAATTTTGAAAGTTTTTATAATTTTCCTCTTACTCTGATTTTTTCTAAATGTGTTGTTTTTCTATTTTCTCAAATTTCTACACAAATTCCATTCACAACATAATTTTCATCAAGCTGTTGTTCGATTTTTCATTTTGGAATCCCTGTGAGAAATCTTTTTTTCACTGATTGAAAATCTGCTCAAATCACAGAAAATAAAGGTCCACTCATCCCAACATCAGAAATAATTCCCGTTCCACCTGGTAAAATAAGTTCATCATTTGTTTGAATATGTGTATGAGTTCAAAATACAAAACTCGCTGTACCATCGAGAAAATGAGCTAAACCATATCATTCAGCTGTTGTTTCTTTATGAAAATCTATGATTATTGCATCAAAATTATTTTCTCATAATTCTGCTATAATTTTTTCAGCTTTTAGAAATGGATTTTCTACATTATAATTCATAAAAGCTGTTCACATCAAATGAATGACTAATATTTTTTTTCCATTTTTTTCTACTATTTTATATCATTTTCCTGGAATATGATAGTGTTCTTGTTGATAATAATTTGCAGGACGAATAAGTTTTGAATCTTTTTGATCTAAATAATCCGCAATACTTTTTTGGTTATCAAAAATATGATCTCAACCAGTCATCACATCAATTTGTAATTTATCCAATTCTTTGACATGTTTTTCGATTGGACCTCTTCCTGAAGTCATATTTTCCACATTTACGATTGTAAAATCTGGCTGATGTTTTGCTTGTAATTTTGGTAATTCTTTGAGTAAAGCATTTCTCCCCACTCTTCCATAGACATCACCAAATATTAAAATTTTCATAATATTTTTATTTATTTTTTTATAATTCTTTTTTTGTTTCTGATATTTTTTTCGTTTTTGCTTCCCTACTTATTTGTTTGTAATGCGAAACCATTACCATTTCAACAACTCACGTTATGAGTAAAAATCCTATTACACTCATAAAAATAAGTAAATAATTATACACAGAAATATTTCTTTGCAAATCATCGATTGAGATATCTTTATATTTATTTAATACTCCAGAAAAATATGGATTTGCTTGCATAATTGCGAGTTTTTCTTCTTCTCACATTTGCTGAAATGCAGCTACATTATTTACATCATTATATGTATTTTCGATTGCTTGAGTGATAAACGTATACGGAGCAATAATTATGGCAAATAATAATAAAGTTCCGAGTAATTTCATAATTTTTTTCCAACCTTTTGTTATTTCAAAAGAGTTTTTTACATATGTTTTTGCTGACTGAATTTCTGGATATTTTTGTTCATCAACCAATCCAACATAAGAAAAATATAATCTATAACTTAAGTATAAAAATAAAATTATTCAAATCCCTGCAAATATAAATGTTCATAAAGCAAGTGTAGTATTCCCATTATCAAGAGAAACTCAAGTTGTATTTACTCACCCATTTACAATAATAGTTACAATCATCCCAACAATAAATATTGCCACTGGAATAAGTAAATATCAAAATACTCTTAGAGAAATAGCATAAAATTTTCCAAATAATTTAGGATTAAAAAATTTTGTTTTTACTAAATCTGATTTTTTATTTTCTAAATATTTTAAGTTCAAATCAAAATACATTATTTTTCCATAGGTCATAGAAAGAAAAAATGTAATTACTCAGATAATCACAAAAAACATAAAAATGAAAAAATCTGCTGTATAAATCGCAGCTGCGTTCAAAGTCCCTGCAAAAAATGTCATCATATATCCAACCCAATCGACTCACAAAATCCAGCAAATCATCAAACTCACCAATACAACCGGTAAAGTAATAGCAAGCGCAATTAATAAGCTAAATATAAAAATAGAAACTTTTGAAAGATTCCAATGCAGAAAATTTTTATACAAATTCCCCACATCTGTAAATGTTGTTTTTAGTCACATAGTGTTTTGTCATAAATTAATTCTCTTGTATTTTAAAGCATCCTTTTGATTTGTAAAGTTTAAAAATCAAAACAAAGAAAAAACCACGAAATATTTCGTGGTTTTTGTAAATTAATCTATTTTATAACCTCGTTTATAAAACTCTTTTTGCCATTGATGGTCGAAGTAATATAAAGCTAGATTTTTATTTAACACAATACTCTTACTATCTACACTATTATTTATATTTATTATTCCTTCTATAATTTTCTCATTATAATCAAAAGTAATATCTCAATAAATACGGCTATCTAATTCTGAATTTTCAGTTTCAAAATAAAAAACCATTACATTTTCACTTTTATATTCTTCTATTTTAGTCATTAATACTTTATTAACATAATGATATTGATCAATTTCAATTTCAATCAAATCTCCTTGCTTTGCGTGAATTAATGGTCATGCATCAAACTTAACGGGTTTCCCTACTGCAAGTGTAATTTTAGACATAGAATCTCCAAAATCATACTCATCTGGATACAAAATTTCTTCTGCGACTATACGAATTTCTTTCGGTTGTGATTCTTCGAAATCTTCTTTTTGTGAAATATTTTTTTCGATTTCAGCATTATTTTGTGAAACATTTATATTTTCCCCTGAATCTGTTTGATTCAGATATAAATAAATTCCGAGCAAAATAAATGCTATTAAAAAAATTATAATATAAAAACTTTTATTTATATTTTTCATCTATTAAAAATTTTTACTGAATTAAATTTAATTTTATTGTATTGATGACACATTAAATGGACATTAAATTTTGAGAGTTTTTTGGATTTTCTCAAATATTGATTTAATCAAAAAAAAAGGTATAAATAGTTTAGAAACATATTTTGCAAATATTTGTCATGAAAAAACACGAACTTATTTTCTGATCTTTGAAAGTTCCACTGGATTTCCTTTTGATTTTTGGTGCCTTTTTCTTGGCTCGTGAAATCAGACTCATAACCGATTGAATTCCTGGAGTGCAGCTTCCAATTCAAACTATTTCTACGGTTGATTTATTTGGATTTTCGCTGTTTTGAGCAGGATTATTATTGATGACTTTCACGTTTCATAATTTGTATACACTCAAAATATTTCATTCGAAAATAAAAGAATTTTTAGAAATTATTCGTTATAGTTTTTACAGTTTTTTATTTTTTGCTGTTTTTATTTACCTCGGGAAATGATTTATTTTTGATACTGATATTCCAAGATTGATTATTGCGTACGCGTATTTTTTCTGAATGATTTTTATTATTTTAGAAAGATATATTCTCAATAATATTCAATATTTTTTATTACAAAGATGAAGTATTCCAAAAACAAAATTATTGCTGATTAATAATAAAAAAGAGAAAAAAATAGAAAATATTTTACAAGATATTCAAAATGCAAATATTTACGAGATTATTTGATACGTAAATTCTAAAAACATTGATGAAATTTCTCTCTCATATAAATGAGATTTAGAAAATATTCAAAAAATGTTTGAAGAAAAAAAATGTGATGAAATATTGTATATCGATTCAGATTTTTCAAAAAAACAACTCATAGAACTTTGGGAATTATCAAAAATATTCTGAGTGAGATACCGTTACTTAACCAATAGTTTTGATATTACAAAAACAAATACTTCCCTGTGACTGATCCACAATATTCCAGTTATAGAAATCGAAAATACCTCTTTGAGCAGTTGGGGAAAAATTTGAAAAAGAATATTTGATATTCTTACTTCATTTTTTGGAATAATTTTGAGCTTACCTGCTATAATTATTATTGCAATTTTAATAAAAATAGAAGACCCAAAATGACCAATATTTTTCAAAAACAGACGAGTTTGAACGAATAATAAACCATTTGATTTATATAAATTTCGTTATATGAAATGGAAATATTGTGTTAAAGATGCCTACGGAATTTGAGCGGAAAAAGACGAATGACTTAAGTTTGAACAAGAACTCATCAAAAAACAAAGCAGTAGAAAGTGACCTCTGTATAAAATACAAAATGATCCAAGAAAAACAAAAATTGGGACATTTATAGAAAAATATTCTCTCGATGAAATTCCACAATTTTTTAATGTTTTCATCTGAGATATGAGCTTGGTTTGACCAAGACCTCATCAACCAAGAGAAGTAGAAAAATATGATTTAGCAGACAAAAGATTATTGACTATTAAGCCATGAATCACAGGAATGGCTCAAGTAAATGGTCGTGAAGAAAATGATTTCAAAACAGAATCTAAACTCGATATTTTTTATATAGAAAATTGGAGTTTTCTCCTAGATTTTAAAATAATTCTCAAAACTTTTTGAGTCATTATCCAAAGAATAAAAAAATAAATCAAACAAAATGTTTGATTTATTTTTTTATTGAGAAATTTTAAAAACTTCACTGTTTTCTAAAACATTATTTTTTTCATCGTGAAATAAAGTTGGTGAATCATCTCAGAGTAAAAATATTTTTGTTGCACCATTTGGTATTTGGCTATCGATTCAAATAAAATCATCTTTTACTTTAGTAATTTTTCAGATATTTGTCATATCTCAAACTTTAAAATGTGGAAATCAAACGATTGAGATTTTAGATTTTGTATTTTCATTTTGCGAATTTTCTTGATTTTCTTCTTCGTTATTTTCTTGGTCTTCTGATAAATTCTCTTCTCAATATTCTGAAAAATTATAACGAACTATTTTCCTTGGAGAATAATTTCCAGTGATAAATAATTTTTTATATCCTGGTTTTTCTTCTAGAAAACTTGCTACTTGAATCACCGTTTGTTTCTCATTTTTTACGATTGAAACTTGATAATCCTCTGCTATAAAATTTTCTCACAATCATGATAATTCAATTATTTTTTCACTTAATTTTCCTGAAATATAATTTTGTGAATATCATATTTTTTCTCCAGAGAAACGAATTTCATTATCTCAGTTTTCTTTTTTTTCTCCGATAATATCTTCTGGAGTTATATTTTCGTTGAGAATATTTTCTTCTATTATAGCAAATATTTTTTTTGTATTTTCGCTACGAATAAAATTTCTCTGATTTTTTTCTCTTTTTAAATTATCTAAATATCAAATATTTCCAAATATCCCTGCTGATGTAATCGCTAATTCTGGGATAAAATTATAATTATATTTTCAGAGTTCAAAAATATGTATAACTGGAATTATTTGAGAAAATTCGAGTTGTATTTCTTGGAAATTCTCAGGAATTTTATAATAAATATCTGGATTTTTTTGTGAAATATTGAGATTCATATCAGCTGAAAATTCAAATACTGGCAGATCAAGTTTCCCACTCAATTGAGTTTCATTTAACTCTTGAGTACTATTTTTGGTATTTTTCTCGATAATTAGATCAAAAAATCTAGCATCATTTACCATCGCTCCAGCAGCTAATTTTGCTGATTTTTGTCTGAAATCATCTTTCTCTAAAATATATAAAATATCATTTCCATAAATATCTCAGGTAATTTTTAAGATTTCGATTCTATTTATTTGTGTCGTTCCCTCGAGAGAAATATCCACATCTTGTGTTTTTATAAATCCTGTTAAAACCTGATTATTATGAACTAATTTTGCTTGAGAAATTATCTCTCCTGACACATTTTTTTCTTCAAAACTGACAGAAAAATCTCTATTTTTTAATACACTTGAAATATTTATATTTTCTGAAGTTAGAGAAAAATTATGATTCAAACGATTGTATTTTAATGAAATTTCTCACAGAGATTTTTCAGACGTTTTTTCTTCAAAAGATAATTCTCCTGAATGGTCATTTCACTTTCCTGAAAATACAAACTCACTCCCTGATGATTTTTTGTTTCCGGTAAAATCATATTGGAATAATTTATAATTTTCGAAAATTATTTCCCCGTCTATTTTAGAAATATTATTATTTGTTTTTATAGTAATTTTTCCTGAACCATTCACAATTTTTCCGCTAATAAAATCATCGGGAGATTCTTGAACATTTATAGTAATATTTGAAGAAATTATTTTATTTTTATTTCCCTGAATATCTACTAGAATATCATTTTGAGAATAATATATACTCCAATTTTGTAAAATATTTTTTTTATATTCAGCTGAAATATTCACAATTTTGTCTCAAGAAATCTCAAAAGTATAATTCCCGGCTGAAATATCTCATTTTTTCGAAATATTTAATCCTCAAGAAATAATAAAATTTAATTGAGAAATACTTTTTTCACATTGATTTTTTGTAAGAGAAAAATTATTTTTTGAAGTATTTTGAGAAATATTTTCTAAATGATTACAAATATTTGGAGAAAATTCGTATAAATTTTCCTCAGAATTTTCTGATTTTTGAAATAAATACTCTATCCAATCATCACTATAAATTGTTTGTAATAATAGATATTTAAAATTATTTTTTTCTAAATATTCTTCAGGATTTGCTGTTGAGGAAGCAATAAGCATTTGAAGAAAAATATTATTTTTATCAAGATTTTCAAAAGTATTTTCTATTATTTTTTTATTATCTACAAAAATATAATCTCAAGCATTTAATATATTTTTATATGTTTCGAGTTTATTTGAAAAAATATTTTCAATTTTTTCCGCATAAAAATAATTTTTTGTATCATGCGAAATAATGTCTAGATTTTCTAAATAATTATTTTTATTATTATATGAAACCGAAAAATTATCTGCAGTAACTCTTTGATATAAACCTTTATTTTGAGATAAAACAGCAATATTTTCTCCAACTAAAGAACCAGAAAATACTTTTTGATTTCATTTTGTAACTTCTAAAGTTGCTTGTGTGTCGAATCAAATTTTTTCAATTTCAAGTGGTGAATCTAAATTTTTCACTCATAATTCTATTTTTTGTAAGAGAGATGTTTCAGGATTGATTTTATTCCCCACAAAGTAACTATAACCTCCAAATCAAGCTAAAACAACGGCACTTAATATTCATATTTTTGCAAATATTCAAATACCAGTAGTTTTCATAATATTTTTTTATATTTTAATATCTCTATTATATTTGTTTTTTTATATATTCAAATCTTTAAATTTTAAAAAAAGCTGATTTTAATCAGCTTTTTTTAAAATTTCTATTTCTCTTTGATCTGGATCGTCGGTTTTTTCTAAACGTATTTCTATATCAGCTTGATAATATTTTTCGATTTTATCTGGCCATTCAATCAAAGCAACTCACTCAAGATTATCTAAAATATCTTCTCACCCGATAGCAAAAAATTCATCATAATCTCAAATTCTATACAAATCAAAGTGATAATTTTCACCATATTTATTATAGTATGTATAGGTTGGAGACGTTACTTCATCTGTAATTCATAAAATATTTCATAAAATATGTTTACTCAGAGTAGTTTTTCCAGCTCATAAATCTCATTTTAAAAAAATTATACATGGCTTTGTAATAGGAAAATTTAAGTCTCAAATGTTATTTAAAAAATATTTTTTCTTCATTTCAATTCAAAATTATGTTCTAAAATTTGCGTATTATTTTGTATTGAGGTATAATACTTGTATACAAATTATTAATCTAATATCTAAATTTTATGGAAACTTTAATAGAAGTAAACAAAAAAGAACAAAATGACGTTTTAGTTTTTGAATTTTCAGGAGAACTTGATGAAACAAATGCAGATAAAACATTTAAAAATATTTACGAACAAATTGGAGAATTTGATGATAAAAAAATTCTATTTAATTTAGAAGGATTAAAATATCTTAATTCTAAATCTATCGGTTATATCGCTGATGTATTTTCAAATATTGAAGAAGCTGATGGGAAAATGTGTATTTCTCACTGTAGTGATGGAGTAAAAGATATTTTAGAATTAGTAGGAATCACGACGATTATTGATACTGTTGATACAGATGAAGAAGCTATGGAAAAATTAGCATAATAAATGAATTCTCTTGCCTTAAACCCGTAGTGCATTTGATGAAAACCTTATTTTATTAAAATAAGGTTTTTTATTTTTTCAATTTTTTGTATACTTTTATTGTCATAATTTTACGGAGGAATAAAAAATGGCTGTTGAAGATACATTTAAAAAACTTCTTGGTTTACAAAAAGATTTTGAAATTGATCAAAAAATCGCTGAAGGTTTTGCAGAAAGAGAACAAAAACGTCAGATTTTTTATGCTCAACAAGAAACTTTTCAGAATAACTTTGATTTTTATCGCGAGTATGTGATATGAAAATCAAAGAAAAAATAAAAAAACCAGTTTAAAACTGGTTTTTTATTTTACTAAATTTTGTAATTGTTCAGAAAAATTATCTAAAGAAAAATCTTGAGCTCTTGATTCACAATTTTCTCTCATTTCTAGAGATTTTTGAGCATTTAAATCTTCAATTGCTTGTTGTAAATCTGAAACTTTTGCTTCATCAGAAATAAGAATTCCTGTTTTTTTATCTAGAATAGTTTCCTTTAAACCTCCTTCATTTACTCAAATAACTGGTTTTCCAGCTGCCATTGATTCCACTGGACTCATACCAAAATCTTCATCAATTGGAATATAAATCGTAGCAATACAATTCCCTACATAATCAGTAAATCATACATTTCCAGGAAGAGTTTTAAACTCAATATTTTTATGTCATTGAGCTAAATCAAATATTTTTTCTCTTTGAGGATCATTTTCACCATAAATAACTACAAGTTTTTTTTCTGGCAGATTTTTGAAAGCTTCAATTATTTTATCTACTCTTTTTGCATCAGATAAACGAGCAAAAGATAAATAATAATTTCACTGTCCTTTAAAAGTAAATTCTTCTAAATTTACTGGTGGATATAAAATTTGTGAATCTAAGTCTAAAAATTTTTTAATTCTATCTTTTGTATTTTGAGAATTTGTAAGAATAATATCCATTTTTTTAATATCTCTTTCATACATTTTTTTGAAAAAATAACTCAAAACTTGAAATGCAGGACGCATATAAAAAGGTATTTTTGCCAGATAAATATGTTTTAAATCATATAAATATCTCGGAGGAGTATGACAATAATAGATTTTTTTTTGTTTATTTCCGCAATTTCTCACCGCACTGATACTGTCTCCTGAAAAAATAACGGTATCATAGTTTTGTAAAAATTTTGTTTTCGTCAAAAAAGCCCATTTTAATTTTAAATGTCTAAATCATTTTGCAAAAATTTCACTCGAAACTTCTATCATCTTTCCTGTAAATCATTCTTTTCTCAGATCAAAACTTCATTTACTAAAAAATCCTGTTGCAATATCGGCTCACAGTGTTTTTCCCATCATCAATATTAATCTTTCTCCCCCACCTTTATACAAAAATGTATCGTGAAGAATTATTGTTTTTTTGTTATTTTTAGTCATTTTTTTCTTTTTTTTAATATTTTATTTTAAATTCATCCGGTCTATCGACCATCTTCCTTTGCAAAAAGAAGGAATATAAATTTTATTTTTACTCTATTTGCACGGCTTCCTTTCTCAAAGGTAAGCTCCCGAAGGGTGATGGATTATTATTGGTTTTATTTATCTATTAATAGTAATTTCTGGCCAATATCTTGGTATTAATTCTTCATATTTCTTAATTAATGACCACTCAGGTAAGTTACATACCTCTTCTCACTCTCACCATTTAAATTGTCAAACAACAAAATTATCTCAATTCCATGAAAGAGGATTTGCAACTGAATGTTGTAATAATCATAAATTATCCCGTGATTTAGGATCTGTAAATGAAAAATGTGCAAATACTTTATTTCTCCACTCTA
This sequence comes from uncultured Candidatus Altimarinota bacterium, assembly GCA_964022365.1. Lineage (GTDB taxonomy): Bacteria > Patescibacteriota > Gracilibacteria > BD1-5 > UBA6164 > CAJXJP01. The sequence goes on along the minus strand of CAXHZN010000002.1, from coordinate 82,056 downwards.
AAATATCTGGTATAATTTTTTTCGTATAACTTTTACTATATTTTTTAATATCATCAATATTTTCTTTTATATCTTGTATTTTCAATCCTTTTTCCCTCATTATTGCTAATGTTCATACTAATTGAACATAATTTACTAAAGTATTTGTAAACCACATGTATAAACAAATTTTAGTATTTTCTTCTGTATAGTCATTTCATCAAATAGAAAAAACACATCAATTATTTCTTTCTTTAAAATCTTTTTCATAAGTTGACATATTGGAAGCTAGTGTTAAAAGACCAACTTTCATATAATTTAAAGCATGTAAGTTATCTATATCTTCTGTTCCTAGTTTATCTATATAATCTATTACCATTGTTTAATTTCTTTCATAAAAAATAAAACCTCAAATTCCCTACCTAATATTCCCCTTCAATTCACTCAATTTATTTAATGCTTCCATTGGAGTCATATTATTTACATCAATTTTTTTCAAAATATTTTCAACTTGAGATTCTTTTTCTACTATTTTTTCTACTACTTGAACTTCAGGTTCAGCAGTAAAATTTCATAAACTCATTTGTGCATTTCACATATGTGTTTTTTCTAAACTTCTCAACATATTTCTTGCTTCTAAAATGACATTATTTCAAACTCAAGCAATTCTGGCCACTTCGAGTCAGAATGATTTTTTGATTCCACCTGGGATAATTTTTCTTAAAAATACGAGATTTTCTTCATTTTCTCAAACTGCGACTGAAAAATTTCTCACTCATGATAATTTTTTTGATTCGTCGATGAGTTCATGATAATGTGTAGCAAAAAGCGTTCTTGCTTTGATATTTTCATGATTTTCTTTTAAAATTGCCCAAGCTAAACTCATCCCATCATAGGTTGAAGTTCATCTTCAAACTTCGTCGATTATAACAAATGATTTTTTTGTAGAATTATGGAGAATATTTGCAACTTCTTGCATTTCTACCATAAATGTCGATTGTCCTAAAAATAAGTTATCACTCGCTCAAACACGAGAAAAAATCCTATCAGTTATAGGAATTTGAGCTTCACTCGCTGGAACAAAACTTCACATATGTGCCATCAAAATAATAAGCGCATTTTGACGAAGAAATGTAGATTTCCCTCACATATTTGGCCCTGTGATAATATGTACAAACTCTTTATTTGTCAGAGAAAGATCATTTGATATGAAATTTTTTTCCGTTTTTTCTACTACAGGATGTCTTCATCATGAAATTTTTATATCTCAAGAAGCTATCATTTTTGGTTTCACATAATTATTTTCGTAAGCTACAAATGCTAGATTTGAAATAAAATCTATTTGCGCTGCCGTTTCACTTGCCTTTTTAATCGTATCAAATTCATCTAATATTTCTTCTCTCACTTGAGAAAATAATTCGTATTCTAAACTGGCAAGATTTCATTGTGCTTCAAGTAATCCTGATTCAAATTCTTTTAATTCAGGAGTAATAAAACGACTCGCATTTACGAGAGATTGCCTTTGAATAAAATCTTCTGGTACTTTAGAAACTTGTGATTTTGGAACTTCTAAAAAATATCATGAAGCTCATGTAAATTTTATTTTCAAAGTAGTAATTCCAGTTTGTTCTATAAGTTTTGCTTGATATTCAGCCAACCACTGATTTGATGTTTGGATTTTTTGCCTATACTCGTCAACTTCACTGTTATATCAATCGGCAATAATATTTCAACCGGTAATAAGTGCATCGGCATCTTCTTTAATGGCACTATCTATCAGGTCGATAACTTTTTGAATTTTTTCCATGAATAATATTTTGAAAAATATATTTTTATAGCTTGAATATTACGGACTCTCTTGCGTTTGTAAAGAAAAACTTTGATAATTTGAAAAATATTTATATTCTTTAAAAAAGAAAAATTATTTATCTGAGAAAATATATGATAAAAGTTAACAAGCAAGATTCGATTATTGACATTATTATTAAGATGAAACTCATAAATGACAAAGAAATTGTCCTTGAGTTTCCTTTTTGACATCCAGTTTTACACAATTATACATCTTTAAAGATTCTTAAAAATAATGCATGAAAAAAAGATTTGATAATTATTACTTCAGATGCAACGGCAAAAAAAATCTGAAAAAAATTATGAATTAAATATTCAATGATTAATAACGGAGATATTTTAGAGCATAATTATTCTTTTTGAGAATATTGTAAAGTTCTTGTAAAAAATTATATTTGAGAGTTTAAAAATATTTTTAAAAATAATAGATTCGAAGAATTTTATAACCCATATTTAAAAAAGAAACAAGAACATAAATCAAAAATTTGATTATTTTTACTTTGATTATTAGTTTCTATAGGATTATTTATTTTTGTATTTTATTTCGCTGTAAATAAAACAGACATTTATATAACTCCGGAGGTAACTATAAAAACAGCTGCGAAAAACTTTACATTTCAAGCTGAAAATCAAGGATCTGTTCTCAATCAAGTAAATACTATAAACCTTAAAGAAATATCAAAACTGGTATATTTAAGTGAAAGTTTTTGAGCTACTGGAATAGATGAATCTTCAGTTTCTCGTGCAAGTGGGACTATTACTTTGTATAATAATTTTCAAGAAAAAGTTCGTTTAAGAGCTCAGACAAGATTACAACATCAAAATGGTTCTATTTATACGATAAACCAATCAGTGGATCTGGCTCCAGCAAGCATTAGTTCTACATGAGCTATTATTCCAAGTGAAAAAATAGCCTATATTCAAGCGAATTTATATAACGAAAAATGAGACTTTATCGGTGAAAAATGAAATACTTGATCATGAGAATTACTCATGCTTCCTGGTTTAAAATCAGATCAAGATAAAATTTATGCTTATACAAAAACAAATATTTCTGGTTGAAGTAATGAATATGAAAATATTCTCACACAAAAAGACATAGATAATGCAAAAATTCTCTTAGAATGAAAATTAAAAAATAAAGCACTCCAAGAAGTAAAAAAACAAATTTCTCAAGATAATCAAACTAATAGTGTAACTTACCAAATAATTTGAGTTGATGATATTTTATTCCGGTCAAACCTTTGAATTACTGGATTTGAAAATTTAAAAATCTGAGATAAAATGCAAAATTTTACACTCAATGGAAATATTCGTTTACAAACCTATATTTATAATACTCAAGAAGTTCTCAATCATCTTAAATGAGTTCTAAGGGAAACATTGGTTGATGAAATTGAAAATATTCGTTATATTGATGAAGATTCACTAAGAGTTTGATATGAATTTGATAATAGAAAAACTAATCCACTGCAAATAAAAGCTACTATGGAAGTACAAGCTTCTTTTGTCCATAACTTCTTAAGTAAGCAAAACAATTACGTAGAAAAACTCAAAAGTACTATTACTTGAATCGATATAGAAGAAGCAGAAAAAATGCTTTTAAATACTTCTAAAATCTCAAATGTTGATATAGAAGTTCGTCCATTTTTTATGAAGAAAATTTCAAGTATTCCAAGTAATGTTGAATTTCATGTAGAAGAATAAATATATATTTAAATCCCGGGAAAAAGTTACTAAAATAAGTAACTTTTCCTGGGATTTTTTTTGTGTATATTTTTTTATTTGACGAAAATTATTTTACGAATATATTATACCCACATAGGGGGTATTTTTAATAAAATAAATTATTATGAACGAAAATAAAAAAAAGGCTCTTATTTCTATTAGAAAAGCAAAAACTTCTTTAGAAAAAATAGAGCAATCAATTGAAAATGATGAATATTGTGGAGATATTATTGTACAAAATATGGCTGCAATTTGACTCATTAAATCTTCAAATAATAAACTCATCGAAGCATTTTTACAAAACTGCGAAACACATAACTCTGCTGAAGAAAAAAAAGCAGAATTATTAAAATTATTTCAATTATCTCATAAATAAAAAAATATGATAGCAAAAGATATCTGACAAATAATTCCATGATTACAAATAAATGGAAAACCAGCTCCATATGGAGTTTTAAACGAAAGATCTATTAGAGCAACTGCGTGAATTATGTTTGCTGTTTGATTTTTTACGATGATGTATACTTTTTTCACACAAGATTTCACTATTTTAAAAATAGTTGTAACAACGTTTTTCTTTGATTTTCTCGTAAAAGTTTTATGGTGACCAAAATATTCTCCTATTGCATTTTTAGGGAAAAAAATTGTATCAAAACAAAAACCAGAATACGTTTGAGCCATTCAAAAACGTTTTGCTTGGACTCTAGGTTTAATTATGAGTTGATCAGTATTAATTATTTCTATATTTCTCGGTATAAAATGAGCTCTGCCCTTAGTTTTATGTGGAACTTGTCTCTGACTTATGTTGCTTGAATCAAGTGCCTGAATTTGCGTAGGATGTAAAATATATTATTTCCTCGTAGATAAAAAAATAATCAAAGAACCTGCCGTAAGACCAGCTTGTCCTGGTGGAAGTTGTAGTTTGAAATAAGAAAAATCGAAGAGTTATTCTTCGATTTTTTAGTGTTTATTTTAGAAAAACTTTCCAAAATTTTTCTAAAATATTTTTTTCATTTTCTATAAAATAAGCATCATTTTTAGAATATTGAAATGACCATATCATTAATGTATACAGAGAATCTACTTCTTTCTCATTTGATACCAAAACTGGATGATTTCAACACATATAGTTATATGTTGTATCATCAATATTTATTTTCCATTCAAAATTATTATCATATTTTTTAAGTATATTTTTTATATAAAAACTAAATCATAATCATATATAGAGGTTATCCACATGCAGCCAAGCTCTAAATTTAGCATAATCATGATAAGAAAAACATACTGGTAAGTTCGTTGTTTCAATATCTGTTAAGTCTTCTATTCTACGAACTTGAACATCTGGTTTTTTTAAAGTTATCTTATAAACATCCCAAATAAAATAAAAATTTTCTATTGTATAATCTTCAAAATTATTTGGTAATTTTTCATCTTTCATAAAATCTTTTAGCTTAGCTAAGTATTCTTCTTCAAGATTAATAAATTCTTGTAAATATTTATCTCTGTTATGTTTTGTTAATTTAATTTCAACTACCATATTTTTAAAATTTATTTTATTATAACCCTAAAACTTTTTCTTTGATGAATGCTTTGGTCATACTTCTTGCGAGTATTTCGACATTTTTCATTGTTGGAGATTTTTCGAGAATTTTATTTTTCTTTTCTTCGAGCATTTCTTGATAATGATTTTTATTTGATTCAATCCAAGAATTTACTTGATTAGAAATAAAAGATTCTAGTTTATTTTTTGCTTCTTGTTTTTGCTCCGCTAAGAAATTATTTTTTTGAGAAATTTCTTTTTTTTCTGCAGCTGCTTTTTTAGTGATATCAAAAACATAATTTTCCTCAAGTGCTTTTCTCACAAAACCTGCAGGATTTGTAGAACTTGAATTTTTTGATAATTGTGAAACTACTTCCTGAATTCTAGAAAGTGAATAGTTTTGAATAAATTTATAAATAAGAGAATTATTAAAACCTATATTTTCCAACAACAACACAACTTTGTCTTCTTCTTGTTTGTTGTTATTTTTATTAATAATATCTTCTTGTAAATTATTATCTTCTAATGGTGTATTTTGACCAGCAGCGGAAATACCATTGGCAGAAGTATCCACAGTTGATGATGCGTTTGTATGTGTTTGGTTTGCAGTATTTTCGTGTGTGGTCTTTCCGTTTGTAGATAATCGACTATCGGTAAGAGAGTCTCCAGATGTCGATTCCTGACTAACGGTTTTTTTCGCTACTTTATCAGTATTTTTAATTTCATTTGGATCAATTACTTCATCCGGTGTAAAGATAAGATCTTTTCATGCAAACTTACCTCAGTCTTTTTTTTCTATTATTTTTAGTATTTTCAAGTCTTGAAATTCTTCCAAAGCGCTTGGAATGAATCTCACAGAGAGTCATGAATAGGTAGAAATAGTTTTAGTAAAGAATGAGATTTCTTTTCCGTTAAAATCACTGTCTATTTCTGTAAGTGTTTGATACAGAAGTAACATTTTTGATTTTTTAGCAGAATCATCAGCATAAATTTTTCTTATCAGTCTGTTTATCTTTTTTTCTTGCCAACAAAAAGGTTGTTTTCTTGTTGATCTCATCGAGTTTCTATCGAGCATAAGAGACTGGTTTAACATATTATATCAAGCTGTCTAAATCTTCATGTGTTTGAGAATTTAGATTTTTTTTCGTCGTATTTTTTTGTGTCGTTGCTTTTCTATAATCGATTTGTTTCCCTGCTTGACGCAGTGTTGTCATAATCATTTTGTGTCGTTGTGAAAATCCGTTTTGTTTAAATAACAGTGCTAATTTAGCTATTCAGCTGGCTTTAAAACCATCTTGAATCATTTTCTGAATATCTTCTTGAAAAATATCCTGACTCATTAAATAGCGTATAAAATCCGAATTTTGAGCAATGTTTTTATAATTGTTTATATAGAGTGAAAACGGTTGTTCTATTTTTAGTGTCGTTTCCTCAATTTTTGTATTTCTTGTATACCTTGGAACTCTACTGGCTTTAAATTTTATAGAATATTTTTCAGATAATTTAGATTCAAAATTTTTATTTTTAGTAATAATTTCAAATGTTTTAACTGATCAAATATCTCATAAAAAATACGAGACAGCAAAGTCTCAGCTTAAAATTCATCCTAATTTTTCGAGTACATCAAATTTATATTTTTCTAAAATTTCTGAATCAAATTGTTCAGATTTTTTCAAAATAAATATTCCTCGAATAGGAGAATACAACATATTTTTTTGCACTAAATAATTTTTTACTGTGAGTTTTAATTTCTTTGACTCATAGACATATTCATTATTTTGTTTTGCGCACTTTAAAAATGTTTTTACTTGTTCTAATACACTTATTCTCACTATTAAGCCATTATTAATTAAATAAATTATATTTACATAAAATATGTATTTATTTAAATTTATATTTACATAAAAAATGTAAGTATAAATGTATTAAAAAAACAACGGTTATCGTTGGTTTTTTGAATATAAAGGGATTACTTGTGTAAATATTCCGTTCTATATTCTTATACTATTTGTATACAAAAAGAACAGAAAATCAAATCTTTTCACTACTTTTTTACACTCCGAAACTCGTAAAAACATTGTTAAAAACTCATTTTCTTGAACTATTATTTATTACTTTTTACTTTTTAACAAAAAAATACATAAAAAACTTGTGTTAAAAACTCATATGTATGAAAATTTATGCAAGAAAAAAAGCCCGATTGGGCTTTTTTAGAAGATATTAATTGCAACTATATCTAGTTTCATCAAAATATAGTTGACTGGTTAGACTCCATACATTGTATGCAACTATTGGTCCTTCAAGTTGTTTAAATCTATAATCAAAACTACTGCTATCAAAGATACTTAAAGTTTCTTCAAAACCATGGGTATTTCCATAAATATCTTTTGCCCAAACAAAAAACCATTTACCATGTTCGTTTGAATTATAATTTAAATAAACTTCCACAGTAGATACATTATCATTATCTGTGGTGCATCCAACGCTTACTAGTTCAGCAGCATTTACATTTATTGATGAAAATAATAAAGCTGCTATTAGTAATGACTTCTTATACATAACCTTCTCCGATTTTGTTTGTGTTTTTGAATATAATATTTTGTATGCCTTATAATAAAGCTTAAAAAATATATTGATTTTTTTTTGTTGTCAATATTATGTTTATGTAATTTATATTTTTATTATTTATATATGAAAGTTTTCATACTTTTTTTAATTTATACGATAGTATTTTTTATATTTCTATTAAGTGATAATTTATTTGATTGAATTTCTCAAGAAATAAACTCATTATTAATTTACTGTTTTTTATTTTGATATTTATTATTTTGAATATTTTTTTATAAGACAAAATTTTTTAAGAATAATTATAAAAAACTTTGAATAATTACAGTAATTTTTATTTTATTTATTTGATTATATGGTATAAATTATGTAAATTTTAATCAAAAATTAAATACTCAAGTAGTAGGAAATGAATTCCAATATTGATCTCAAAATTATAATAAATTTTTGAATAGTTCAGCTAATCAAATAGAAAAAATTAATTGAATTTTACCAAAATCTCAAAGGTATATATGATATAAATATAAAGTAAGTGAGTCAATAAATAATAAAATTTATAATGATTTATTATCAACATATGATAATTGGAAAGAGTTAAGTTTTCCTCAAGAAGATATATTTTTTATTGAAGATAAATATATTCCACAAACTCATAAAAATATAATTAATTTGAGTTATGTTCTAATTTCATCAGAAGCAAAAAAATGAAATACTCAAACAAGTACAGATATATTAAAAACAAATATCAAAATATATAATTATTTACAACAAAATGGGATATTTAGCGGTTTAAAATATGAATATTTTGAAGAAGTTTTGAATGAAAATAAACAATACTTTTCAGAATTACAAATAAAACAAATAGAAGAATTATTAAACCAAAAATGAGATAATAATATTGCAATGAAACTATATATTTTGAAATTAATTGAAGAGAATAAACAATATTTAGATACGCAAGAAAATATAAAAACATTTTTTTATAATAATCATGAATTTTATATACATAATATAAATTATTTAAAAAAATATTATACAAAAAATAACTTTGAGTTATTAAATAAACCTAATTTATTACAATATTTTTTACATAGGTCAGCATTTTATGAAGAAAAAATTATTTGAGATATTAATTTTTGAATCAAAAAAATTGGCCAATAAAAAAGAAAGTTTTTTAAAAACTTTCTTTTTTATTTTGAAAAGTATGATTTTTCAGTGTAGTTTCTAGTATCTAGAACCACCACTTCTTCTGTCACCTCCTCTAGAAGATCCTCCATCTCTAGAAGAACCACCTCTGTAACCACCTCTAGAACCTCCGTCTCTAGAAGAGCCACCTCTGAAACCTCCTCAACCAGATCTGTTTCCACCTCTGTTGAATCCACCTCCAGATCTACCACCTCTAGAACCTCCTCCATCTCTAGATTTAGCTTCTACTACTAAAGGTTTTCTTGAATTTTTTTGTTTGAAAATAGCAAGAATAAGTTCAGCATCGCTTTCAGTTACGTTGATAAATGAAAATTCATTCATTATTTCAATTTGTCCAACATCTCCAATTTTAGCTTCAGCTTCTCTTTCTAGGAATTTAATTAATGTTCCAGGAGTTAAATTATCTAATTTTCCTTTTGCAACAAATAATCTTTTTGTTCCATTTGGATTATTAGCTGGTCTAGAATCTTCTCTAATCATATTATAATGAGTTTCAGAAAATTCATTTCCGTATCCTTCTTTAATTAAAGCTGCTAAAACTTCGTGAGCTTCACCAAGTTCTAATAATTGTTTTGCTAATTCAAAGTATTTTTCACCTTGTTTTGCATCAATAAATTCTTGAGTATTTGTTACTAATCTTTTTTTCTTAAATTCAATAACTTGAGCAACTTCTGGTAATTTAGCAACTTCAATTTTTTGTTTAATTAATCTTTCGATAAACATTAACATTCTAGAATCTCTTCTTGATACAAATGAAATAGCTTCCCCTTTATTTCCAGCTCTCCCAGTTCTCCCAATTCTATGCGTATATGTTTCAGCTGAATCTGGAAGTGAGTAGTTAACTACGTGAGTTAAACTATTTACATCAATCCCTCTTGCTGCTACATCAGTTGCAACTAAAATTGAAATAGATTTATTTTTGAATCTTGCAAGTGTTTTTTCTCTCATTGATTGATCGATATCACCGTGAATTCCTTCTACTTTATATCCTCTATTCATTAATCTTGCAGCAACATCATCTACATCAGATTTAGTTCTACAGAAAATAATCCCGTAAAAATCAAATTCAACTTCGATAACTCTACATAAAGCTTCAAATTTATCACCTTCGTTTACTTTATAACAAACTTGAGTAATATTTTTATTTGTTTTTTCTTCTCTTTGAATCGTTACTTTATCATGATCACCAATATATTTATGAACAATATCTTGGATAGATCTTGGCATAGTTGCAGAGAAAAGTAAAACCTTTTTTTGTTTTGGAGTATGTTCTAAAATTTCTTCGATTTCTTCTTTAAACCCAATATTTAACATTTCATCAGCTTCATCTAAAATGAAGTAATTAATATTATCTAAGTTTAAAGTTCTTCTTTTGATTAAGTGATCTTTTACTCTCCCAGGAGTCCCAACAACGATTTGAGGACCTCTTTTTAGTCCAGATAATTCGTCTCTTACATTTTGACCACCGTAAAGAAGTTGAATATTTACTCCGTCTACAGCAAATGATTTAATTTCTTCTGCTACTTGAATCGCAAGTTCTCTTGTTGGAGCAAGAATCATTGCTTGAATATCTCTTGAGTTTTTATCTAATCTTTCTAATAAAGGAATCCCAAAAGATGCAGTTTTCCCTGTACCAGTTTGAGCTTGACCAATAATATCTTTATCACCGTTAAGTAATAGAGGAATAACTCCTGCTTGAACTGGAGATGGATATTCGTATCCTTTTTTAGTAATTGCAGCAAGCATTTTTTCAGAAAGTCCTAAGTCAGAAAATTTTACTTTTTTTTCTTCAACTTTCTCAATTTTTTCAATATTTTCCATTGTTTTTATGATTAAAATATCATCAACATCTTTATATTTTTAGATACTGGATATTTTGAAGTAAAGAACAAAAAAAGAAGAACGCGCAAAAGTTCTTCTTTTTTTAAGAGAACTTCCAAAAGTTAATTAGATAATATATTTATGTATATATTTTTTTACGCGAGTTATGCTCCGTAAAACTCAATATATTTTCATAAAAATATCACGCTAAGTTTGAGTTTTTGGAACTTCTTATTTATTTGTTACGGCGAGATTATATGGACTTTATTTTATATTGCAAGTTTATTATTTGATATAAATATAACAATTGTCAAAAAGTAATTTTTATCATCTATAGTGTGGTAAAAAGATAAAAAAAATAAAAATAAGAGAACATAAATAAATTTTATATTCTCTTATTTTTTAACACGAAATAAATTCTTCTCGTTCACATTTATTTGAATTTTCATTTAAAATAAATCATGATTCACATGAAAAACTAGGTGTTTGAGTTTCAGTTTTTTCACATGTGAGATTATCTGATTGTAAAGTGTATCATTCAGCACAAGTTCCATCAGGTTTTGCAATTGTTTCGGTTTGTTCACAGACACTTCCATTAAGTGTTAATCCAGACGAACAACTATAAGTTTTTGAAGTATAGTAATATCTAATACATCTATGATTAGAAGAATAATAGTCATATCATGAATTACATTTATAAGTCACTCATGTTGTATCGCTAGAGTCATAACATCTATCTCAAGGTCATTCTAGTAACCCTGGTTGACATGTTTGATCAACAAACATTGGTCAACTTGAGGCAAAACATTTATCTCACGAACTTTGAGTAACATTTTGATATGGGTAGTTAGGGTTAGTACAATTTCAATTAGCATCTAAATTAATAAAATTATTTTCACAAGATCCAGGAGAGTTAGTATATCAAGCAGGACAAACGTCAGCAGTTTTATTTCTCATACAAGTATTATTTACATAACTGTACCCACTCGGGCAATCATCTTGAGGAGTTTGATAAGAGTGAGTTCTACATTGATTACCATAATTAGAATACCCACTTGGACAACTCGCATTTGCCGGAGTAGAAGTTATTTTTTCACAAGTTTCATTTCAAGTATCACTATATCCACTTGGACAATCGCTTGAGATAGTGGTAGTAAGAGTTTGTTCGCAAGTATTTCCATTTAAATTCCAGCCAGAAGCACAGGTTTTTATAACTTCTACATAATTACAAACATTAGAATTAGAAGTCGGTTTTTTATTTCCAGTTATAATTTGCACAAAATCGTTGAGCTCACTATCATTATCAATATTTATAATTCTATCATAATTATCTTCTACTTGAGAACCAGAATAAGTTTCTTGTATAGATTTTCATAAATCAGTAAAATTATTTTGAATATTATCTACAGTAATATCTTCTAAAGATAAATTTAGTAATTTTTTGACTTCAAATTCAATAACTTTTTTATTTATATCAAATGTAGAAGTATTTGTTACATCACTTCCAGAAGCAAATAAACTTGGAGTTGCGTAATATGTATTATCATCTCAAATAACAAAATATTTATTATAATTTCCACTTACTTTTGGGAAATCAGTCCTGGCTTGAGTTTGAGTAATAATATTTTGAGAATACAAATCTTCTAAATATCACATAAGTTGATATTCTTGATTGTTCAGCGTTGTAGAATATTTAATATATTCTTGAGTATTTGGATCCTCAGGAATTTGAGAAATACTACGAACTTCATTAATAACTGACTTTCAAACTACTCCACTTTTCCATAAATTTACTGTACTTCCATCATTTATAGAAATATTTTCAAAATCACTTGGATCTGGAAATATATTATTTTGAGTTTGATAAAAAACCAGAGATTTTTCTACCGTTCTAATATCAGTTACTCTTGCTCAATCACGAGCAGATTGTGTATATCAAGTAAAACTTATAAATCCTACCGTAGCTAAAACAGCTAAAATAGTGATTACAACTATGAGTTCTACCAGTGTAAATGCATTTTTTGTTTGTTTCATGTATGATTATTTAAATATAATATTTAAAAGATATAATAATTGTATTTATCAAAAAATATAGGTCAATTAATATTTTTTGACACTTATTTTTTTAAATTTTCAGACTATATCTTTTTCTCATATAGCTCAAAATTTTCTTGAATCATCGCTATTTCAAATATTATCTCAAAATATAAAATACGATCATTTTTGTAAAAAATTATTTTTTATAAATAATTTCATTAATTTAATTTCTGCATCTGTAAAAATATAATTATTTCAGGCAGAATTTTTTAACTCTTTATCATTTATAAATATTTTATTTTCTTTAAAAAATATTTTATCTCCAGGAAATCCATATAATATTTTCATATAAATATTTCCTGTATTTGCAAAATCATACGCAATTATATCCTCTCTTTGTAATGTATTACAATTATAATATCAGATTTGAAAATATACTTTTTCTCCATTTTTAAATAATGGATTCATTGAATTTCCTGAAATATTTTTTTCTACTTGCGTATAACATTTTGAAAAATTCTTTGTATCAAAAAAAATGTGGAAAAATATTCCCACACAAAAAAATATTCAGATTATTCCAATAATAATATTTTTTTTCATAATTTTTTATCTTACACAACGAACATATATACTTGTTGTCCCTAAGTAGTCATTATAACTTCAGTCACTTATATTCATTCATATAAATTCATTTATTGTTCTGTGTGTTATTGAACTTGTCCATAAAATATCAGTTGTACTAGTTGAAGATCAAACATATTGTATTAATTCATCAGCTGTAGGAAGTCTCCAATCTGTATATCATCATTCTGATAAATTTTTACAATAAGCAATTGTACTTGGAAAAGTCATACTATTACTACTTCTATTACTTATATCGTTTGTTAACGGATATCCTCCACCTGAATTTGCAGAAATAGAAGCATCCACGTATTCTTTCACAGAATTTTCTCAAATTCCATCGAATTTATTTACGATAGAATTCCAGCTATCAGCTGTTAAAGGATCACCAGAAGAAACCGTAGAAATTGCAGCGTAGGCTGAACCGATTATTCAAACAGCAAGCATTAAAGATGCTGTATTTTTTAAGGTTTGTTTTATGAATGTCATAGGCAGTTTTATTACGGATTAATTTTATCTTACACAACGAGTATAATAATCGGTAGCAATATTAGTATGAGATATTGATTTATCAGACGGTCTAAAAACTACTATATATCATTGAGAATATGTTTTAGTTATTAAATAGTCACTTCATGATATTTCTCCTGAATAAATTAATAACTCATTAGAGTCAGGAAGTCTCCAGTCATTAAATCATCATTCATTTAAATTATCACAATATGTAAGACTATTCTTAAAGTTTACTATTGAAGATTTTTGACTAATACCTTTAGTTAAAGGATATCCTCAGCTATTTGCAGACACAGTCGCATCGACATATTCTTTTACAGAATTTTCTCAAATTCCATCGAATTTATTTACGATTTGGTTCCAGCTGTCAGCGGTAAGTGGATCTCCAGAAGAAACCGTAGAAATTGCAGCGTAGGCAGAACCGATTACAGCAATTGTTATAATTGCTGTGGCACTATTTATTAATATTTGTTTTAGTATTTTCATTTTTTATTTTTATTTTTAATCATCACAACAAATTATTGATGCTGAGAAATTGGAAACAGCAGTATATGTATGATCCGTATATTCACCTTTTCCAGTGAGACTAGTAGTTGTTAAATTTGTAATTCAACAATCTAGAGAATATGTTCTATCTCATCATCTTACACAAGAATAAGAATGATTCCTTATAGATTTTCCAGATGAACAAGTTATAGTGGATTCATTATGCGTAGGTGAAATACTATGAGCTTCACAATTACTCCACCCTCCACCAGAGTTTGCAGAAATAGTTGAATCTACATACGATTTAGTAACTAAATCAGTAGAGTTTGTATCTGTATTATTTAATTTATTTACGATTTGGTTCCAGCTATCAGCCGTTAAAGGATCTCCAGAAGAAACCGTAGAAATTGCAGCGTAGGCTGAACCGATTATTCAAACAGCAAGCATTAAAGATGCTGTATTTTTAAGTGTTTGTTTTATGAATGTCATAAAGTTTTATATTAAATTATATGTTTGATTTTGATATTTTTATTGGAAATCACAACTTCCAAAATTTGATGAGTCAAATACACATCAAACGCCACCTGTATTTCCTCAAGATTGTGATATGCTTCATTCTTTATTACCAGTAATTATTTGTGCAAAATCGTTGAGTCATTGGTTATTTTCAATATTGAGTACATATTCATATTCATCTTCAATTACAGAACCTGAATATGTATCTTGTAAAGCTTTTCATAGATCAGTAAAATTATCTTGAATATTTTCTAATGTAATATCTTCTAAAGAAAGATTTTGTAATTTTTTAACTTCAAAATCTATCGACTTAGTATTAACATCAAATAATGTTGGGTTACTCACATCACTTCATGAAGAAAATAAACTTGGTGTAGCATAAAATTTACTATCACTCCCTATAACA
Organism: uncultured Candidatus Altimarinota bacterium; assembly: GCA_964022365.1. GTDB lineage: Bacteria > Patescibacteriota > Gracilibacteria > BD1-5 > UBA6164 > CAJXJP01. The sequence goes on along the minus strand of CAXHZN010000002.1, from coordinate 66,787 downwards.
AAATGTTTATTATAATTCCCACTTACTTTTGGAAAATCAGTTCTTGCCATTGTTTTAGAAATAATATTTTGAGAATATATATCTTCTAAATATCACATGAGTTGATATTCTTGGTTGTTTAGTGTGGTAGAATATTTAATTAATTCTTGAGTATTTGGATCCTCAGGTATTTGTGAAATACTACGAATTTCGTTAATAACTGATTTTCAAACGACACCACTTTTCCATAAATTTACCGTACCTCCATCATTTATAGAAGTATTTTCAAAATCACTTGGATCTGGAAACCTATTATTTTGAGTTTGATAAAAGACCAAGGCTTTTTCTACAGTTCTGATATCATATACTCTGGCTCAATCGCGAGCAGATTGTGTATAACCAGTAAAACTTATAAATCCAACCGTAGCCAAAACAGCCAAAATGGTGATTACAACTATGAGTTCTACTAATGTAAATGCATTTTTTGTTTGAATCATTTATAATAGTTAAAGTATAAGTAAATATACTTTACATTAAATAATTAATCTGTCAATAATAATTTTATTATTTATTTTTTTGCTATTTTATCTGTATTTATGCTATAATTTATAAAAATAAATAATAAAATTATGAAAAAATATATTAGTAAAAATAAAAATAATTCTTTGGAAAAATATTTTCCTTTTTTATCGTGGTGAGAAAAATTAAAAAACCCTCAAGTTATTAAATCAGATTTTTTTGCTGGTATAAGTGTAGCTTTAGTATTAATTCCTCAATCTATGGCATACGCATCTCTGGCATGATTACCGATAGAAGTTGGTTTATATACAGCTTTGATACCGGTTGTGATTGCTGCGATGTTTTGATCTTGTTCACAAATGTCTACAGGGCCGATTACAATTATTTCACTTATGAGTGCTGCGGTATTAATCCCTATTGCTCAAACTGGCACTCAAGAATATATTGCTCTAGCTTCACTTTTAGCATTTTTTATCTGAATATTTTACTTGATTTTAAGTTCATTAAAATTAGGAATGATTGTAGATTTTTTATCTCATCCTGTTATTTTATGATTTACGAATTGAGTTTGTGTTTTGACTATTTTATCACAATTAGGAAAAATATTTTGAATTTCAATTGATAAATGAAATCATTTTTTTGAATATATTTTGAATATTTTTAGATGAATTTTATCAGGTATTGATATTCCTACTTTTATTGTTGGAATATGAAGTATTTTTTTATTAATATTTTTAGCAAAATATTTTCCAAAAGCACCTAAAGTATTAATTTTGTTAGTTATTTCTATTTTTGCTTCGTATTATTTTGGGTATGAACAAAATTTTTCTTGATCGATTGTCCATCAAATTCCAAATAATTTACCGAATTTTTCTCTCCCATTTTTACATGAAAGTATTTTTAATATATCGGTAGATGAATTTTGAAAAATTATTTTATATTCTATGATTATTTGACTTATTGCGTTTACTCAAACTATTTGAGTTGCAAAATTTGTATGATATAAAACGAAACAAAAAATATCTGCAAATAGAGAGCTTATCGGTCAAGGTTTTGCAAATATTTCATCGAGTTTATTTTGAGGATATGGTGTAGCAGGATCATTCTCAAAAACTGCTGTAAATATTAGAAATGGTGCTCAAACTGGTTTATCAAGTGTTATAACTGGGAGTGTTGTGGTAATAACTCTCTTATTTCTCACTCCCCTTTTATATCATCTTCCGATTGCAAGCTTGTCTGCTGTTATTATTGTTGCAGTGATTTGATTGATTAAATTTCAACCAATTATTGATGCTTGGAAAGTGGAAAAACATGATGCTATTATTGCGATAGGAACATTTATTTTAACACTTATTTTATCACCAAATTTAGAAAGAGCGATTTTAATATGAGTTATTGCTTCACTTGCTTTATATATTTACAGAACTATGCGCCCAAAAATAGTCGAAGTTTCTATGTATAAAGATTGAGAATATAGAGATTGTGAATTATTTGGATTAAAAACAAGTAAATGTGTAAGTATTGTGAGAGTAGATTGAGATGTATATTTTGCCAATAGTGGATATTTTGAAGACGAAATACTAAATTTAGTTTCTGAAAAACCTGATTTACAGGCAATTATTTTTGATTTTGAATGGATGAATAATATTGATTCTTCTGGTTCACAAATGCTTAAAAATCTCACACAAAGACTTAATTCTATGTGAATTAAACTTTATATCACAAATATGAGAGTTAAGGTATATCAAAAATTAGAAAAGATTTGATTTGTAGATTTGTTTTGAAAAACCCACTTTTATAATGAAATAAATCAGGCAGTTGAACATGTAATAGAAAAATTTTGAAAAAAATCAGATATAAAAATGTTATTAAAATATAAAAAAGATAAACATAAAAAACCTGAATTAAAGAAAAAAATGAGAAAAAATTATGTATAATTATTATTTAAAAATAAAAACTGTGTATTTATTACACAGCTTTTATTTTACTTGGGAATGTTTTTGATAAATTTTTATAAAAAATTCAATAAACTAGAGGAATAATTTTTTCATTATAAAGTCTTTCAAACTCTTGATTTCTTCATTGAATTTCTTCTTGTGAAATTGTTAAAAATTTTCCAATAATTGAAATAATTATTTAAGTTTAGCTTAAGTACAAATATATATAATTATTTTGTTTCAAAGGAGGCATATTTTAAAATATAATTTTTAAAACTATGGAAACAAATAAATCATTACATCATCACGATTATTTTGAGTCACAAAGTTACAGAGAGGAAATTTTTAGAAAAATTTTTTGTGATTTTGAAAATTTTGTTTGGGATGGAAGTATAGAATTTTTACAAAAAGTGCATGATTTTTGTGAATATTCACCACAATTTAGTGATATTGCAGATAAAATATATTATTCTCAAAACTCAAATAATTATGATGAGAGTGTATCAAAAGATATTTCTGATTTTATGGAATCGCTTATTCCACATTTATACATAAATACAGATTTGAAAAATACTGAAAATGAAATATCATTTTCACAAAAAGAAATATCATATATGAGAAAAAAACTTTTAGCATTTGTATATTCACCCCATAGAGAAATTATCGAACAAAGAAAAAAAATAAAAAATAATGCGAATGAAATTGTGTTATTCCAAAACTATCAAGAAAAAAGAAGCTAAAAGCTTCTTTTTTCTTTAGATAAATTTAAGTTATATGTATACTCTAAGAATAAATTACTCTATAGAATATAACAAAAATATGAAAAAAATAATTTTTACACTTTTTATTTCACTTTTTTTAGTGAGTTGTGGAAATGAAATTTCTCAAACACAACAACCAGAAGATAATAATGAAACTCCAATAAATATTTTAGCACTTTGAGATAGTCTCACAGCAGGATACAATCTGGATATTTCTGAATCTTATCCAGCCCAATTAGAAAATAAATTACAAGAAAATAACTATAATTACAAAATAATAAATGCGTGAGTAAGTTGAGATACAAGCCAAAATTTACTCGATAGAATGGATTTATATTCTGAAACTCAAGCAGATATTTATTTACTGACTATTTGAGGAAATGATGCGTTAAGAAGAATGAGTGTAGAAGATTTGAAACAAAATATTCAAGCAATTATTCAAAATATTAAAACACAAAATCCAGATGCAAAAATAGTATTATCTGGGATGCAAATTCCGATTAATTATGGTTTGAGCTACTCAAAAAATTTCAAAGAAATTTATAAAACATTAGCTGAAAAAAATAATATATATTTTTATGAATTTTTTCTCGAAGATGTCGCTCAAAAATGAGACCTAAATCTTTCTGACGGGATTCATCCAAATAAAAAATGATACGAAATAATCGCAAAAAATTTATATAATTTTCTCGAAGAGGAAAAAATAATTTTAAAATAATAAAAATGATACAATTAAAAAATATTACAAAAAGTTTTTCACAATCAGATTCAAAAAATATATTATATGAAAATATGGATTTTGAAGTAAAAAGCTGAGAATTTATAGCAATAGTATGAAGAAGTGGTTCAGGTAAATCTACCATTTTAAATTTAATTTCTGGTTTATTGTCACCAAATAGCGGAGAAATACATGTTGATAATCAAGAAATTACAAAACTTTCTCAAGATGAAATGACAAAAACAAGAGGAAAAAATATGAGTTTTATTTTCCAACAATTTCATTTAATTCCAAATTTAACGGTGAGTGAAAATATTACTTTACCGATTGAAATAAATAAAATTCAACCAGCTTTTTCAACTCAACAAATACTTAAAAAGGTTTGATTAAGCGAAAAATCAGAAAGTTATCCATATGAGCTTTCATGATGAGAACAACAAAGAGTTGCTGTAGCAAGAGCATTTGCAGCGCAAACAAACATTTTATTAGCTGACGAACCAACGGGAAATTTAGACGAAAAAAACGCAAAAAATGTTATGGATATTTTGTCACTCTTACATAAAGAAACCAAAAATACAATTGTCTTAATTACTCATGATATGCAAGTGGCACAATACGCAGACAAAATTTATACTCTCGAAAATAAACAATTAATCCTCAAAAAATAATATGTATTCAAAACTGTTAAAAAATTTTATATTTAAAAATTTCTCACTATTTTTGTTTTTATTTTTTGCTATTTTTATTTCTCTTTTTTGATTTATTTTTACTGATTCTTTAAGTAAAAATTTCTTACAAGAAATCCAAAAAGATTCAAAAAAATCTCTTGGTGGAGATATTACGATTACTTTGCAAAGTGATAATCAAAAAGAATTCGAAGAATTTTTGAATGAAAATATTTCTCCAGAAGCGCAAATAGCAAAAATTTTTAATATCAGAAGTAGTGCAAAACTAGAAGATGAAATTATTTCTGCAAATGTTTTATTTTACTCTCAACTCTACCCTTTTTATGATTCTCTAGAGATTGAAACGAAAAATAAAGAATGAAAAATAATTATTTCTGAGGATTTATATAATAGAATTTCAGAAGAAAAAAAATTACAAATTTTTGATAAAGATCAAGAAATTTATGGAACTTATAAAATATTACCTTCTCAAATAGATTCATTTTTATCGAGTGAAAATATTTTTATTCCAATGGAATATTTTGCTGAAATTATTCCAAATCAACAATCATTATTTTTAGAAAAAAAATATTTTGTCCAAACCCAAGAAAATATTTTTGAATCTACCAATGATATATTAGAAAATCAAGAAAAAAATCTGCAAATTAGAGTCAGAGATTACGTTTCAGGAGGAGAAAGATTTGAAGATATTGTGAAAAATATCGTGAGTTATATAAATGCCAGCGTGCTTTTTGCTCTGCTTCTCACGAGTGTAATTATTTATTTATCGATGCGCGGATTTTTTATAAAACAGAGAAAAGATCTCGCAATTTTAAGAGTTTTATGATTTCAAAATAAACAATTTATTTGATTTTTTAGTCTTATATTTGGGATTATTTTCCTCATAGCTGGAATTTTGAGTTGGGTTTTTGTAGAAATAGGATTTTTATTTTTACAAACCATTGAAGAAACTCAATGATTTTGATTACAAATAAGTAGTATTTATGAAGCTATATTTATTGCCGTAAGTTTATGAATTATCTGACTTGGATGGCCAATATATCAATTTATTTCTCAAAATCCTTTAAGTGGATTTAAAGAAAATTTTTTCTCAGGAAATTCAAAATTACAAAAATTTATATTATTTATTATATGTAATTTTGCTATATTTTTATTTGCATTATTACTCGATTATTCTGTATTTCAAGCATGTATAATAACTCTGTGAATTTCAGTATTTTTATGAATATTTACTCTGCTTACAAAAGTAATTAATATTTTAATTTTTAAAATATATTCACAAAAAAAATCGAAAAATTTCGAAATATTTGATGCGTTGAGAAATACTTTAAAACCTGGAAATTTAACATTTTTACTCAATATAAGTTTTTTTGTAATATTTTTTGTATGATTTGCTATATTTTTACTTTTTTGAAATTTTTATAATAGATTACAAGTTAATTTATGATCAGATAATAATTTATTTGTACTCAATATTGATCAAAAAGTCTACGATCAAATAGATGAAAATTTTAAAGATGAAACGTATTCTACTTTTAGAGGAAGAATTAGCGAAATAAATGGCCAATCGCTCAAGGAATTTTTATGAGATAATCCAAGCGGAAGATTTTCAAGAGAATTTAATATTACGGATAATTGACTCAAAGATATTGATATTGAAAAATGACAAAAAATCCAATCTGGGAGTGTCTCAGTGGATAAAAATTTTTCTGAAGAATTATGAATTAAACTGTGAGATGAAATCACATTTCAAATATTTGGTTTAGAAAAAACACTCGAAGTAATAAATATTCGTCAATCGCAAGATTATGCGATAACTCCATTTTTTTACTTTCAAGTTTTTCCACAAGATTTTGAAAAATTTCCGAAGCAATATTTTTTATCAACTCAAGTCGAAAGTGATAAAATCCCAGAAGTGAAACAATACTTTTTTAATCTCTCTAATGGGAGCACTCAGTTTATCGAAGTTGAAAAAATATTAGCAGAAGTAAAAGAAATTTCCCTCAAAGTACTTGGAATTATTCAAATATTATTTTTGTACTTAGTTATTTTTTGTATATTAAGTATCATTGTAGTGACAAATTTTTATACTCTTTTTGCAAAGCAAAAATCAAAACTGTATTATTTACTTGGTTCTACACAAAAACAAAATCATAAAAGAGAATTTTTTGAATATTTTTATTTAGGAATATTTATGTTTATTTTAGCTATTTTAATAGCAACAGTGAGTATAATATATTTCTTATGAATCAACGATTTTATTATTTTTGATTGGAATATTTGGTCAAAATATATAATTATTTTTATAATACTATTTTTGATTCTCATGGCATGAATTTGGAAATTTATACAAAAAAAATAATCCCTCAGGGATTATTTTTTTTGTTCTATTTCTCCATCTTTGGAAAATAAAATGGCAAATGGTTTGGTTGGTTCAAATTTTCATAAAATAATGGTGATTACAGCCATGATTGGAACCGACAAAAATGCTCCAATTATTCCCCATAAACTCGACCAAAACAAGAGTGATAAAATAATTATCGTTGAAGATAAATTTAATCTTTTTCCCATTATTTTTGGTTCTAAAAAGTTTCATGAAATCATTTGTGGAATCAATAAACAAACGAGTAAAAATACCGAAGTATAGGCTCCATCAAATTGAACAAATGAATATAAAAATGGTAAAGCCATTGCAACAATTCATCAAACCGTTGGGATAAAATCAAGGAAAAATACCAATAATGCAAATAATAATGCATATTCTACTCAGAATAATAACATCACGATATAACTCATCGAAGCATTGAGAAATGCAATGAAGAACTTAGATAAAATAAACATATTTATATCTTCGTAAATTTTTTGTGAAATAACACGAAATTTTTTTCTCCCAGAATTATCTAAGATTTTTCTCATTTTTTTAAGAAATAATTTTCTCTCTAAAAATAAAAATATTGCTAAAATTCAAACAGTCATCAATCCTCCGAAAAATCATGTGACAATATTGAGAATAAATGTTCCTGTTTTTTTAATATCGATTTGTTGTGAAATTTCTTGAAAACTTATTTCTTGAATATTTCATACATACGGTCAAACCAGTTGGGTTACTTTTTCAAATCATTGAGTGATTTTATCTGTATTTTGTGAAAAAGACTCTAATTCTACAGAAATAATATAACTCACTCCAGCAAAAAATCATACAAAAATCCCGATGGTAATAATAAATGAAATAATAGTATTTTTAGAATATTTAAAGAAAAAACGAAATATTCAAGAAAATAATATTAATAAAATCAGTGTCAAAAATACAAGAGATAAAATACTTTTTCAAATATATAATATAAAAAATATCAGACACACTACTATAATCCAAAGTGGAATTAAAATATATTTATTATTGTTCATGGGGATTTTTTAATGAATAATTATTTTTTTTGATTTGCTTTTTGAAATCATACAAACACCATTCCAAAAACTACTAAAAGTGCTAAAATGATAAAAATCATATTATTTTTTTCGTTATTTTCAGGAATAATATCGTCAATTACATCATCTTGAACTTCAGGAGTATAGTCTCATAATTCAGCTATATCATCACTTGCATTTTCAAGAGTAGTTGTTCTAGAACACAAGTTTACATAATGTTGATCATTATCACTATCAAACCAAGAATATACGATATAATCTTTTCCTTCTTCAAAATTATATCCACATGCTGCAGATGAATCTTGCGTTGTAATAGTAGAATTATTAACATTTCATTTCCAATACCCTGCGATATCAAATTCTACTAGATTTTGTTTTCCAAACTCTGCATCTGGATTTTGAGTAGAAATATTTGTAACGGTTCATTGAAATACGCTATCAGCTTTTTCTAATTCTGCTGTTGGGTTTTCAGGCATCATACAACTACAGGCAAAAGTTGTAGAAACACTATAAAATCACATAATAATACTCATTAAAATAAGACCAGCTAATTTTTTCATAATATAAAAATAAGAAAATAATATATATATAATAATTTTTTTACCATAAATGTAAAATAACTTTATACGATGTATAAAACGTATAAAAAAGTTTTTTGTGACAATTTTTATTTATAAATCGTCAATCAACTCAGATCATTCAATCATATTTTCCTCTTGAATGTCAACACGATATAATCAAAAATCTATTCCAGCTTCAGAATAGCTACTGTTTTTGCTATCTGAGTATGTTTGATTTTCATATTTTGAATTTTCCAAAATAGTTCAAGAAGTTGTATATTTTTGATTTGATTGTAAATGAGCATTTGCTTCTAAATCGTATCCATCAATTATCTTCATAAATTGATCTGTTTGCGAATCTCCATATTTCCTATTATTATAGGTATTTATAGGGAGATTTTTATTATTTGATTCTAATTGCGTTTGAATATGAAATTGTGAATCACTCGGTGTATTTTCAATAGTATCACTTGAAAGCAGAAATATTCAACCGGTGAGTAATACAGTCACTCAAACTATAATTCCAGGGTACATATTTTTGATGATAAATAATTATTATATACAGTATACATTTACTTTGTAAGATTTTTGCAAAGAAAAAACCTCATAAATTATGAGGTTTTTTCTAATTTTTTAAAATTTTTCTGATTCCAAATATATCAAATAATTGCAACAATAATATTACTGATTGCCAAACTTATCCAAACTGATTCTATAGGAAAATTATAATAATGTACAGCAATATAACTCCCAGGAATAGCGACAATAAAAAATTTAATAATCATAATCCAAAATCCTGGCCAAGATTTTCCAGTGGCTTGGAAACTATTTGCCACAACCATTGAAATAGCCATCGCTCAATAAGTAAGCGCTACAATCCAAACATATGAAAGTGTATAATTTACTACTGTAGGGTCTTTTGTGAAAATATAAATAAAATATTTTCAAAAAATAATTAAAATAATTCCTAACCCTAAAGCAGAAAAAAATGAAAGCAGAATCGCTTTTTTAAATACTTCTTGTGCTCTTGCAAAATTTCAAGCTCACATATTTTGTCAGATCAGTGACATCGCAGCCATTCAAAAACCAATCGCTGGTAAATAGGCAAAAAATTCTAAACGAAATGCAAGAGAAAACGCAGTTGCTCCAGGTTCTAAAAATTTTGCAGAAACAATATAAATTAAAATTGCCAATCACACAGGATTAATAACTTGAGTAAATGCTGCGGGAATTCAGATATCAAATACTTTTTTGACGGACTGTTTTTTGAGCGATAAATTTTTGAATTCAAAAAATATTTTTCTTTTTTTCGAAGATAATACTTTCATCGCAATACAAATAAAAATTGCTTGAGAAATCAAAGTTGCGTATGCAGCTCAGGCAATTCCTAATTCTGGAAAACCAAATTTCCCAAATATTAAAATCGGATCCATAACAACGTTCACCACCATAGAAATCGCAAAAAGTTTTGTAGCTGTAAATGTATCTCCCTCAGAATTAAACATCATCATGATGTTTATGAGAAAAAATAATAATAATCCCCCAGCAGAAACAATCGTAAAATATTCTAAAGCTGGATTATAAATAGCTCAAACAGCTCCTGAAGAAACAAGTATCCATTCTCTAAACACCAGAGAAATTATCGTAAAGAAAATCCCAAATAATCATGCCAATACAAACGATTGAGCCATCACTCTAGCAGCTTCAGATTTCATTTTCGCTCAAATATGCATCGACATAAGCACACTCGAACCAATTGAAACTCACATACTCAGCGACATCATAATCATCTGCGCGATTTGAGAAATACTCACAGCAGCAATTGCTTCATCCGAAATTTTACTTACCCAAAAAGTATCGACAATATTATACATCGTATAAAAAAAGATTGTCAGCATCATCGGCCAAGCAATTGACCAGATTTGAGAAATAATATTTCATTTTGTTAAATTTTGAACATCGTGTTCACTCATATTTTTATTGAAAATTTTTAAGGTTCAAAATATAACTTCTTTTTTAGATTTTGCAATAGCTCTTTTTAATATTGTATATCTAAATCAGGAATATATTTTTGTAAAATATGAGAAATTTTATAAATATTTTTTTTGGTAGATTTTTTTTGATAATATTTTTTTAAATATTTTGTATCCATAAAAAAATATTTTTCTTCCATATATACAAAAAATTTTTCGAGTGAAGTTTCTTCAGAAATATTTTTTACATAAAAATAAATAAATTCAGCAATAAATAATGGTTGAATCATTGGTTTATTTTCATCTAAAATATCTATTTTTTTCAGAAATTTTATTTCATCAAATGATACTTTTCATAAAAATAAATCTTGAAAATTTTTCTTTTCTTGAATATATTGTACTGTTTTTAAAATCCCACGCGAATATGAGGTATCTTTGTGTTGAACTCCTGAAAAATCAGAGGAATAGTTTCTTTTAAAGCGCAGAAATGCTTTATTTGGTTCGCTATAATTGAGTTGTAAAAACTGTTTAAATTCTTGTGTTTCACAGATTTCTCACATTAAAAGAGTTGGTAGGCTCGCTATAATTCAAATATTTGAAATATGTATTCCTTCGAAAACTTTTTCGAGCAACACGGCAAGTCATTCTTCTTTTTCTAGATTATGTGCTCAGCGAAATTCTCCCAGTCTACGTTTTGTATTTTCTAAATTTACACAGTGAGCCATGATTTCGTGCAGAGATAATTTGAGAACAGATTTTAAAGTTTTGGTTTCATATGATTTTTTATTTGGAATTTCTAAAAATTTTTCTCCATCATAAATACTTCAAACATTAGTAATCTTTGTTCTTTGTGGCAATCCATAAATTTCAAAAATTAGATCAAATATTTCACAATAATCTTCTCTTTGTATTTGAGTTTGAAAAATTCAGGGAAATATTTTTTTTCTCGTAAATTTTTTTTCTCCAGCAGAATAATTTTCTGGTAAAATATTTTTTATTTTTTCTAAAAAATATTCAAAATCAGGAGAATTTTTTAAAGATTTTTTATAGGACTTTTTTTGTAAAAATTCAAAACATTTGATCACTTCATCAGGTTTTGAATGGATTTCTCATCCGAAATTTTTCTTTTCTAGTTTTTTAATATTTTGTATATTTTTTTTCACTTGAGAGGAAGAAATTTTATATTTTCCACCTGCTTTTTGTATTTCAAAAGCTAATCAATATTGAGCGATTAAAAGAGTATTTTTTACATAAGAAAATTGTTTTTCTAAAAATTTCACACGTATTTTATCTTGTTTGTCTTGAGTATAGACATTATTGATTTTTTGAGAAAAAAAATCAATTTGTTCTATTTTATGAGATAGTTTAGTATAAATTTTATGATAGAGTAAATCAAAATCTATATTTTTATGATATTTTTCTCATCAAAATGCTGTAAATAACGTAGTATTAAAAAATTGATTTTCTCAGATTTTTTTGTATGCGTAGGTTACTTCAATTATTTCTGTTAGTTCACCATTAAATATATTTTTATTAATTTCTTCTATAAATAGTTGAAATTCTAAATCAGATAAAATTGTAGAATATTTTTTCATACGCGAAAAAGAGAATATAAAAATTTACAAAATAATACCCCATTTTTTTCATAAGTAAAAAAAATGGGGTATTTAATTTTATTTTCTTTTTAGTCGAGGTCTAAATATTGATCGATTCTTATTTGCCATACAAATTCATTTACATGGGAAACTAAAATCATTCCTCATTCAAAAGCATCGAGTGCTTCTGCAATAACAGGAATATGTCTAAAGTTAATATGATTTGTTGGTTCATCTAAGATTAAAATCCCAGGTTTTAAAAACACAAGTCTACAAAATGCAACGAGTCCTTTTTGCCCTTCAGATAAGTCTCCAACTCTAGCTTTCATGATTTCTCCATTTATAAGAAATCCTGCAGCTTTTGATCTCATATCTTGTTCTGTCAGGTCTTCATTTGCAGCAGATCTTAAACAATCATATACCGTTTGGTCAAAATCAAGGTTTGAGAAATCTTGTCTATAGTACCCGATTTTTACACCTTGCGTTAGTGTACAACCAGTTTCATCACCATTTACAATTTTTTCTAAAAGAGTTGATTTACCAATCCCGTTTGGACCAGCAAGTAATAAATGATCATTTTTTCTCAGTTGAACATCTATATCTTTTTCTGTTACCTCGTCATTTTTGATAATATGAACTGAGTGAAGATCGAGTAAAACACCACCAATATTTTCTTGCATTGGAATTGTAAAAGGTTTGATAGTTTTATCTTCTTTTCTTGTATCAACCATTTCATCTTCTAATTCTTCAGCTGCTTCTCTCATTTTTTTTGCAACTTGTCTGAGTTTCCCTCATTTATGTGCAAAGACATTTGCTTGGTCTTTTTTCGCTTGAGCTTCTTTTGCTAAACGAGCATTTGCCATATTTTCTTTTTCCATATTTCTTTTGATTTTTTCCACTACATCGTGGTAATCCCCTACGAATTGTTCAACTTTTTTTGTATTTACATCAAGATATAATACACCTTGAGTAAAACTATTTAAAAATTCTGCATCATGGGAAATAACTAAAACCGTACTTGGATAGTTTTGTAGGAAATCTGTTAAATGCCAAATACCAGCTGAATCAAGATTATTTGTTGGTTCGTCTAATAATAAAATATCAGGATTTTGGATTAATGCTCCAGCAAGTAATAATCTCGCTTGTTGCCCACCAGAAAAAGCTTTTATTTGTTTTTCTAAAGGTGCTTTTAAGTCAACGGCTTTTAATACTTCAGCAATTTGTTTATCAATATTAAATGACTCAGTATCTCCAGAATATTTTCTGAAAAAATCTTGTACACTTAATTCTTTATCTTCTGGTTTTACTACTTGATAAGAAGTAGCGATTTTTAAATTTGCATCAACATTTATAACACCAAGATTTTGTTTTAAAGTCCCGTTTATAAGTTTAAAAATAGTAGATTTCCCTGCACCATTTTGTCACATAATTGTGATTTTTTGGCCATTTCTTACATTGAAATTTACTTCTTCTAAAATAGGTCTTTTTAAGTCATAATGGAAATCAACATTTTTAAAACTGATAACCGTTTGATTATTAGAACTCATTTTTATTCATAATTATAGGTTAAATTTGCTGCATTATATTGAAAATTTCTAAAAAATAAACATTTTATTCTATCTATTTTTTCACGAGATTTTTTTATATAAATGTAAAAATAAAAAAACTAAATTTTATAAAATTATTTCTATAAAATTTAGCTGTAAAAAATGAATTATTTATAAAATAATATTTTTTATTTTCTTTTTTTATGTGATCTTTTTGCAAATTGAGTTGGGGCTTTTTTAGGTGTAGATTTTTTTGATTTAGAAGATTTCGATGAAGAAGAATTTGTCATTCCACTTTTTCCATATTGTTTTCTTCCATTTTGAATTCTTGGTTTATTTTTTGCATCTATTTTTTTAATTTTTTCACTTTTTCCAGATGCAACAACAATATTTTTATAAGATTCATCATCAATCACTGTTATTTTTTGATCGATGAGTTTTTCAATATTTTGAAATTTTGGTTTTTCATTTGGTGTACACATAGCTATAGCTAAACCATCCTTCCCTGCTCTTGCTGTTCTCCCAATACGATGAACATAACTTTCAGCATCATTTGGAATTTCGTAATTTACCACACAAGATAAATCATTTATATCTAAACCTCTTGAAGCTAAATCAGTTGCAACTAATACTTTTATTTCTCCAGATTTTAAATCGTTGAGTGCTTTTTGTCTCCCTGTTTGAGATTTTTTCTTGTTTAAAACAGCACATTTTACATTCGCTGATTTTACATATTCATAGACTTTTTCACTTTCGTCAATTGTATTTACAAAAACAAGAATCGTTTTATATTGAGATTTTCTGACTATTTGTTGTAATAATTGTCTTTTGAAGTTTTTATGGATGTGATATACTTGTTGAGTAATAGTATCAGTTGTCGCGGCAACTGGAGCTACAGCAACTCTTCTTGGATTTTTTAAAATAGTATCTGAAAGTTCTTTAATTTCCTTTGGCATAGTTGCTGAGAAAAATAAAGTTTGTTTGCTATCAGGTAATCTTTTTAATATTTTTTTAATATTATCAATTGCTCCCATTTCTAACATTCTATCAGCTTCATCCATTACAAACATTTCTACATAAGAAAGTTTTACTAATCCTCTAGAAATAAAATCTTCGAGTCTTCCAGGAGTAGCAATAAGTATATCTACTCATTTTTCTATAGCTTTAATTTGGTGAAAATCATTTACTCCACCAAAAATCACAGCTGATTTCATATTTGTATCACTTGAGTATGGAGCAAAAGTTTCTCCTATTTGAACAGCAAGTTCTCTAGTTGGAGCTAAAATTAATCATTTAATAATTCTTTTTTTTGAACCATCTGGAGCTCATTTTTCAGCTCTGTTACTATAAAGTTTATGGAGTGTTGGAAGTGTAAACGCAAGAGTTTTTCCGCTCCCTGTTTGAGCAGTTCCTAAAATATCGTGATTGTGAACTGCTACTGGAATGATTTTTTCTTGAATCAAAGTTGGAGTATCAAATCCTTGTCTTGCAAGTGCTTTTTGTAATGGTGAAATTATTGGTAATTCACTGAATTTCATATGTGATAATTATTTGTTATTTTTGTTTGGAGATTATATGAAAAATATCCAAAAGTGCAATATATAAAGCGAAGAAAATATAAAATATATTATAATATTTTTATAAAAATTCTAATTATTGACTTTACGATATTATTTTTTATAATTCATTTACAATTTTTGTAAAATTCGTCATAAAAAAAGGAGAAAATATTATGGCTGATAAAATTTTTGTCGCAGCAAGTTTACCTGATTTTGATAATCGAAGTTATAAAGTAGATTACATAACAAGTGTAAAACGTCGTTTAGAGAAGTTATCTAGTGGTGTTCGTAGAAAAAAACGTCGAAAAAATCAAACTTCATGGTTTGTAGGACCTCAGTTTTTCAGAACGAAAATTATGAAAAACACATGCCATACCATTGATACTTTTGAAGTAGAACATGGTTCATATAATTATGATAAAAATGGAAAAATATCAGCAATATTATATGATATTTTATCTGGAAAATATGAATTTAGTGTTTATGATAATCAAAGTGATCCAGCTCCGCAGCTTACAGCTATGGAATATGACTCGAGTTATTACTCTGATTTAGAACTTCTAAATTTTTTACCAGAGCATGAAGATAATAGCAATGATGTAAATCATTTGTATTATTTAGTTAAATCAAGAGCTTTGAAAAAAAGTAAGGATAATTGGTTAGACAATACTTCTAAACCAACATTCTTCAAAGCTATGTTTAAGAGAAAAAATGATTATTTAAATGCAACTTTTCTTGTAAAAGTAAAATCATTTCGCGAATTTACCAAAGGTGATATACCAGGATTTTCAATTCGAGTATATTCTCTTGGTCACAAAGAACATGAATTATGTTTCTTTGAAGATGGTAGTACACAAATTAATAGAAATGTGCATTTATAATTTTTTTTAGCATAAAACCCTCACTCGAGGGTTTTTTATATTGCTTTTTTTTGATAAATCATAATGATAGGAGTAATAGTTTATTAATTGTATAGATATGAATATTTTAATAATTGAAGATAATGATATTCTTCGTGGGAATATCAAAAAATATTTGGAGATAAAAGATCATCAAGTGGAAGAACATAAAACGTATGAAGGTTCTGTTTCAAAAATAATGCTTGGAAACTACGATATTATTATCTTGGATTTAGGTCTGTGAGATGAAAATGCAGATGGATTAGATGTTTGTAGACAAGTGAGAGAAAAAGGAAATAAAGTTCCTATTTTAATGCTCACAGCGAGAACTCTTACAGAACAAAAAATAATTTGATTTGAAGCTTGAGCTGATGATTACCTCACAAAACCATTTGATTACAAAGAGTTAATTGTTCGTATGGAAGCAATCATTCGTCGTGACCACAATTTAAAATGAAATATTTTAAACATTCATGATATCACAATTCATGTTGATGAACTCAAAGTAGAGCAAAAATGAGCTAAAATAGAACTTTCAAAACTAGAATTTAATCTGCTTTTATATTTAGCACAACATAAAGATCAAGTACTTTCAAAACAACAACTCAACGAAAAAGTTTGGTGAGAAACAGATCTATTTAAAGAAAGTAGAACTCTGGATATTCATGTTGGATATTTAAGAAAAAAACTTGGAAAAGATATTATTCAAACTATTAGAGGAATCTGATATAAAATAAAATAAAATTATGAAAAATTTAGAATTATTAAAAAATCATAAAAAAAGAGTTTGTATTTTATTATCACTGCTCATATTTATATTTTTGTATGTTTGAGTGGTTATTTTTCAATTTACGAGTAGTTATATTACCAATGAAAATCAAAATAAAGCGCTTGAATTAAAAGCTCAAACAATTCAATGAACCATAGAATCTCTCTGAAAGAATTATACTTTTTGAGATGTGATGCTTAATGCTTTTTTAGATGAAATATTTACAGATACATATATTTATACTTCAAATGCTGTGATTATTGATTCAATAAAATTTGAAAACTTTGACGAATATATTTTTCCTCCTGAGGTAGTAAGTATTATTGAAGGTAAAAAATTTTATAAAACTTCCATGGTAAGTAACCAAACAGTATATAATATAATTGTTACAGCTGAATATAAAGATATTTTACAAAAAGTTTGGATGGTATTTGCTATTTTATTATTAGTATCTCCATTTATTTTTATGGCAATTTACTATAGTTGTAAAAAAGTTATAAAAAAAATTTATAGACCACTTTGAGAAATGATTGTAAATTTAGAATCATTTGCTGGGAATATAAATCATGAGTTTAAAACAGGATTAACCGAAATTATTTCTTCGTTAGAATTAGCCAAAGAAATACAAAATTATGAAGAATCAAATGATTTTGCTGTGCAATCAGCTTATAGACTCAACTCAACTTTGGATACTTTAGGAATGTTGATTCATTTTGCTAATAGTGATTATAGAAAACAAAAAGTAAATTTAGTGAAATTGATCGATGAATGTTTAAGAGATTTTGATTTACTTTTGGATGAACATAATATCAGTGTGACAAAAAAATATAATCCGAAAAAACCAATAATCAAATATATGGATATAGATCCAGTTATTTTGGTATTTCAAAATTTAATGAAAAATGCAATTAAATATTCTCATCCAAATAGTACAATAAATATTTATTTGGATAAAGATTATTTACAAATAAAAGATTATTGAGTAGGAATAGAAAAAGAAAACTTAGATAAAATATTTGATAGATATTTTAGAGAATCTTATGCTGAAAAATGAAGCTGAATCTGACTTTCTATTATAAAACATATTACAAAAATTTATAAATGGGATATAAAAATCGAAAGCGAAAAAGATGTTTATACAAAAGTAACTGTTTATTTTCATCAAAATAATAAAAAAATAAAAAACCAATAATATTATTGGTTTTTTATTTTTTCATACAAACTTCTTACAAGTATATATTATATTAAAACATGTTTATTATATAAATTTTAAATTATGGAATTATTTGCATCTCCATTTGGAGGAATATTTTGAATCATTCATTTAGTTATTTTTATCTGGGCATTATTACAAATTCTTGGATCAGGAATGACATTTATTCAAAAACTCGTTTGGATATTAGTTGTATGATTACTTCCACTTTTAGGTCTAATCATTTATCTATTAGCTGGAAGAAAAGCTTAATTTTGTTACTTAGTCGATGTTATGTTTAATACAGTAGTGGTTTGTATAACCCTGATTTTAACTGCTGGAGTATCAGTGGGAGCGCATTATTCTATCCCCTGAGAGTCACTCTATCCAGTGAAAATATATTTTAATGAATCGTTAGCATCTAGCTTTGCGTTGACTCACGAAAGTGAAGCAGAATTACAACTTCAGCTCATTGAAAATAGAATTCAAGAGTTAAATGAGTTAAAATACGAAAATATCTCAGATGACACATTGTTAATTATAATTGAAAATAATATTATCAAGCATACAAAATTATTTTTAGAATCTTATTGAAAAATGCCTTATAAAAATACTCAAAAAGAAATCTTAAAAAATAAATTTAATTTGCTCATATGAAATATTTGACTTGAGTTAGATACATTTATGATTCAATAAAAAACTGTTTATTACAACAGTTTTTTATTTTTATTTAAAAATAAATTCTTACGTTTTTCATACATTTTAAAGATATAATATGTATGTTTAATTGATAAAAAAATAACAATGTCTACATATTCAAACTCTTTTCCATTGGCTTTTAGTTTTTTGTACGCTACTCTTGTTTGATTATCAGTGTTGCAAGTTGCGACCTCAAGTCTCCCAAATGGAATCAAATTTTTAGTCATTTCAACGATTTGTATGTTTGTACTTTTTTGAAAAATAGGATTTCAAAAATTAGCTAAAAGAGCTTAAAAAAAAGTTATATTTTTAAAATATAACTTTTTTTAATAATTAATTTTTTTGACAAAAAAATAATTATATTTATAATATTTTTCTCAAAAAAGGAGAAATATATGTCAGCTGAGTTGAGATTAAAAATTTTTGAAGCAACATCTCATAATAAAGATGATGTTTTAAAAGAATTATATAATTTTGTTGAATCTACGAGAAATGATAGATATTATGATTCTCATAATATTGAAACAACAAGCGCTTTAGTGTCATATGATGAGGAAAACAAAAAGCCTATTTTTGCCTACAGTTTTTGTGTGAAGTATAAATATAGCGCTTAAAAAAATCACGCATTTGCGTGATTTTTTTTTATTTGTTGAGAGATCTTTCTAAGTCTTTCATTGTATCTTCAGCTTCTTGTTTAGATAAACCATACTTTTCTTGAAGTTTCCCACTTAATTGGTCAGCACTTCCCTCCATTTGCATCAGCTCATCATCAGTAAGATCACCGTATTTTTCTTTTAATTTTCCTTTTACTTGTTCCCAATTTCCTTTTACTATATCCCAATTCATAATCATATAGTTATTAAATAAACACTAGCAAGTATAGAGTAAAACTGTAAGAAATTTGTATGAAATATTTAGAAAATGTTTTTATATAAAATGCGTAAAAAATATACTAAAAATGCTTTAGTATTGTAAAATATAAATAATAAATTATAATCTATAAAATAATTAATTATTATAAAAAATGACTATATATAAAGCATCAATCGAAGATCAAATCAGAGAAGCAGAAATCAACAGACTCAACATAAAATCAAAAGTAATGTTTCAATGAAATTTTGTAGAAGAAGTAGAAAAATTAGTTGATGAATCTGAGGTATTAATTCGTGAAAAAATTATTAAAAATTATTGAGTAGAATACACAGAATTTTCAAACCACAGTTTTAAAATCAAAATAAAAGATAAAAATCTCATGGTCGAAAAACTCATTGCTTGTAATTTTACCTACAAAAAAAATGATGAAAAATATGGATATATTGATCCTCAATTTATAGTGACCCAAAAATGAAGTAAAACAAAAATTTATGATGCTGGAAAATTTAAAATATCAGATAAAAAAATTATTTTAGATAAAATAATTTCTCAAACAATTGATATTATTGAAGAATTTTAAGTATAAAAAAAGAGAAAAAATATTTTTTTCTCTTTTTATTTTTCTAAAAAGATATTTATCTTATTGATAATTTCATCATATACAGGTTTTTTATTTTGAATTATTTCGTCATATATTTTATAATCACACAATCAAAAAATTTCATCCGCAAATATCTCATGACTAGAGTTTTTTTCATATTCACAAAATGTTTCATAACTTTTAGCTTCTACTCTATTTGCTTTTTGTGCGAGTAAAAATCTATTAATTTTATCTAAAGAAATTCATATGCAAAAACAATTTTCTTTTCATAAAACTTTGCTGAACGCATGTAAAAATTCTCAATGTCTGAGTCCATCAATAATAGCAAATTTTTCTCATTTAAATGCAAATTCGAGAGTTTGCTCAGCTAAATATTCAAATCATTTTTCTTGAAGAATAGTGTTAAATAGAGATTCTAAAGATTTTCTAGAATGATCTTTTGTAAGAGATTTTGTATAGTCAGAAGCACTGATTCGTTTTATATTGAAATGTTTACTTATATGCTCAGCTAACGTTGTTTTTCCTGAATTTGCTCTCCCAGTTACTAAAATAAGTTTCATAAAATATAAATATAAAAATAAAATTTATTGTAAAAATTTAAATAACATTTTAAATAATTTTCTTTCAAAAGATGCAAAAATTTCGCTTTCGATAATAAAACTTTCATCCGTATTAAAATCGATAATTGCGACTTTATTTGCGTAAATTAATTTGGTAATATTATCTTCGAAATCATCTATTTTTTTAGGAATAACCACAACTTCTTTATCCAGCTTTTTGGGTTTCAAACTCGTTAAATATTCGTTTGTGATTACATATCTTTGTAATTGTTTTTCGTTTCTGATTTTTTTATATTTACTATGAAAATTTTCAGAAATATTTGTATTTTCTATATCCGTGCGAGAAGAATATCTATAAAAAGATTCTCATTTTTTGAGAGTATGAGCAATATCCATATAAACATTTCTCACTCAAGTTTTTCCAGATAAATGTTTAAAAACCGGCTTTTCAAAAGAATTTTTATAGATTCTTTCCACTTGCGGGATAAAACTCGCATAATCATCTTTTATAGACTCAAAATAATTATTTAAAATCTGTGGATTTTCGGCAATAAATAAAGTTCTTTTTCCTTGAATAGATGTTCAAATCAAACCAGATTCTTGCATATTTGGCATGATTTTATACAGTTTTGGACGATGTATATTTGTATGTTTTGAAATTTCACTCAGTGTCTTTTGTGGATGTTCTAGCAAATACATATATACCAAAGATTCATCTGCAGAAAGTCCAAGTTTTTCTAATATTTTTATATTCATAATTAAGTGTAAAAATATATTACACTTTTATTTTAATGAATTTTTATTTAATTTAAAGTAAAAATATAATTTTTTGTATTATTATTTTACAAACTTAATTTATTTTTAATTATTTATTTAAAAAATTATTATACTTGCTGTGTTATTTATTAATCATAATTTTATGAATAAATTAGATATGCATTTCCACTCTACTTGTTCAGATGGAGAAAATACACACGAAGAAATTTTAGACCAAGCCAAGAAAAAAGGTTTAGAATTTATAGCCTTAACAGATCACGATCATATTTCAGGAGAATTTCAACAAAAGGCACAAAATATATGAATAGAGTCTACTCAATCAGTAGAAATTTCAGCGAGAAATTATCAGCATGAAAAAAGTTTACACCTTACCTGTTATGCAAAAGAATTTTCTCAAGATGTATTTGATATTTTAGATTGAGTGAGAGAAAGTAAAAAAAATAATTTAAAAGTTCAAATTGAGTCACTCCAAAAAAGTGGTTTTCAAGTTTCTCTTGAAGATTTACAAGATTTTGCTCAGCAAATGAAACGACCAATCGAAGCGATGAATAAATTTGATATTGCGAGGATTTTATACGAAAATCCTGAGAATAAAAAAATATGGATTTCTTTAAATAACGGAAAAGATGTCTGACTTGTAGAATTTTATTTACAATATTTCAAAAGAACTTGAGAAAAATTTTCAACATTTTGAATATTAGTTCCAGAGTATGAACCGAGTTTAGAAGTTTGTAAACAAATCAAAGAAAAAAATAATGCCATTTTATCAATGGCACATCCAAATTTTACATTTAAAAAAGATATCCAAACCTTTGTCACTACAATCGAGCACTATATTCAAACTGCTTGAATTAGCGCAGTAGAAATCAATTCTCGTGCGAGTAAAGAATGGATTAAAGTTATACAACAAGTCGCAGAAAAATATTGATTATTCATAACTTTTTGAAGTGATAATCACGGAATCGGAATCAAAGACGAAAAACACGCAGATTTTGGAAATTTAAATCCAAATATTACAGCAGAATTTATACAGCAAGAATTTGAGAAATATAGAGGGATGTTGTAGCAAAAAAATACACTTACGTGAGTAAGTGTATTTTTAAATATTTAAGATTTATTAATATGAAAACCTATTTCAAATATTAAAATATCATTTTCACAATTTTTTTTCATTTCTGGAATAATTCATTCTTCTATATTGATAGAATCATAAGAAATATTAACATATTTCTTATAAGTTATATCTGTGATTAGCCTTGATAATTCAAATGAAAATCAATCTTTAAGAAGTTCAATAATTTTTGAATCATCTGTTCAATATTTAATTTTATTATAAAAATTTTGTTCTAAAAATCATAAATCATTTAATATTTCTACATATTTCATTAAATCATATTCAATAAAATCTAATTCTTCTTTTATACGTAGTATAGCCAAATTTGTTTTTTCTGATTTATTTTTTTCTGCTAAATTTATATATAAAGGTATTATATCATTTTCAGGATCTCTTTTTATTTCTCACCACCTTTTTCATACATATATAAAGTCATCAGTTTCTGGGTTATTCCAGTACTTTAACATTTTACTAATCATTACTTTATATGGTTTTCATGAAGAATACCATGATATAAACATAGAATAAAACTTTCTTGCAGATTCATTATCTATACGTTTAAAATTTGCACTTCAATCATTTCATATAAATTTTTCTAAATCTAAATTATTAATAAATATACCATATATTAATTCAATTAATTCATTAGATCAAGTAATTAAGTTAGTTCACTTATGATTTTCAAAATTTTTAATTAGTTGTGCTTCATTTTTAAATATATCAAAATCATATACATTATTCTTAAAACATAATTTTGCTATTTCAGAATTAACATATTTTGATTCTTCTAAATCTGATACCCCTTCTTCTATATTTTCTAAGAATTCTAAGTTAAATTTTAATTTTTTCTCTTCTTTTTCTGATAATTCTAAATTATCATTATTTCTTTTTATTAATGGATTATCTATAATATCATTTAATTCTTTATTTTCCCTAACTCTTTTTATTAAAAAATTATTTACATTGAAATCTTTTTGTGAATATTCTCACTTAACAATATAAATATCAGGTTCTAACATATTTAAACTTCCTGTTTCATTGTTAAAAACTTCACTAAATCTACAAACTCTTCAAATAAGATTTTTAAACTCAGAAGCAGTAAAATTTCTGCGTCATATTTTAGGAGTTAAAATAAATATTTTTTCAGCAGGAATATTTATTCACTCTAATAATGTAGAAGATGTAATTATATACTTAAAATTTTTATCCTCTGAAAACATATTCTCTACATACATACGTACTAATTCAGGCATTCATCAGTGATGATATAATACTCCGTTTTCTATAGTTTTTATTAAATTATAATCCTCATCTAAAAAATCCCCGAGTGCTTTATTTACCTTAATAATTTTTTCATTTAAGTTAATATTTTCAGATTTAATTTTTAATGCAACTTTCTCTATATCTCTTGGTTTATTAAGGTATATAATATTCTTTGAAGCTTCATTATCTTTTATAAATTGAATATCATCATTATATTTTTTGTCAGATAATTTAAAAAATTTATTAAGAAATTGATCATAAGCATAATATCATGTATTATATAAATCAATATATTTAAATTTTTCTATTTTTAAAAATTCATTAACTTTTCTATTAGCAATGACTTCATTATATAATAATTTCAAATTTGATGGATTTGATAAGAATGGTGTAAAATAATTAAAAATAACATTTTTATTTCTTTTTTTCAATATTAATAATACTTGTGCTAATAAAGAAGCTCTTTCATCACCCTTTAGTATATTATGCGCTTCATCTATCATTAATATATCAATAGTTAAGTCAGGATAATTTTGTAATAAACGTAAAAGTCTTTCTTGAGTCAAAATATAAATATTTTTTCAATTTATATCTTTAAGCATATCTGGATGAGTGATAATTTTTCTATTTGATTTTAATATATCAAGATCATTATTTATTTTACTTTTAAATTGATTAAGTAAAGCCTTAGAAGGAACTATAATACAAATACTACTATCTATATTTTCTTTTATTTTAGTAATTATCATTTCAGATTTACCATATGAAGTTGGAGCTACAACTATAAAGTCTTTTTGTTTTTCTGAAAAAATATTTAATGTTTTTTGTCATTCACTTAAATATATATCTCATTTTTTAAAATTTTCCTCAAATGCTAATATATAATTATAATAAAAGCTATTATTATTAAATAAATTTCAAAACTTATTCTCAATAAATTTTGAAATAGGGATATAATTTTTATTTATTGAGATATCATACAAGGGTTTATAGTCTGAAAATAGATTTGAATATGCAAGAATTATGCTATATCAAAATTTTTCTACTTCTGTATTTCATCTATTTATAAAAATTAATGCGAATTTTAAAAGAAGAAATTTAGAATTTTCATCTAAATCATCTATTTTTCATAAAAGTAATTTTTCATAAGCAGATAAAAAAATAGTTTCATCTATTGATCAAGCTAGTTGAAGTTGATTTAAAGTTATTTTATTAGTCATTATTTATTTCTTCATTTAAAAATAATTCTATTTTACTATAAGTTTCTTTTTGAATACTAAATGTTATTAATCATTCAAACGCTTCTGTATTTAAGGTATTCGTAGTATAATCTGAGAGCAAATTTATATCAATTTTATCATCCATTTTTTTATACAAAACTGAAGTTAAAATTACATTTCTTTTCTTAAATCTTTCATTTGTTCACGGGGCA
Organism: uncultured Candidatus Altimarinota bacterium; assembly: GCA_964022365.1. GTDB lineage: Bacteria > Patescibacteriota > Gracilibacteria > BD1-5 > UBA6164 > CAJXJP01. The sequence goes on along the minus strand of CAXHZN010000002.1, from coordinate 41,348 downwards.
TCTGATTTTAAAAGTTGTTTTATATTAATTTTCTTGTTAGAATTTAATATTGTACTATTAACATCAGTAAGTACACTATCCCATAAAGGTATCCTATCAGACCAAATAGAATCATTAACTTGATTTTTTGCTCTTTCTAAAAGTATTTTATTATAATTATTACTAGAATCATCTGACTTATCTCATCAAGATTTTACTTCTCAATACCATAAATTATCATCTACATTATCATAAAACATGATATCAAATCATTTTTTAATACTAGATTCTTCTTTGTTTTTATATACAGACAACGTTTCAAATTTAGAAATAATTTTTGGAATAAATAAATGAGCTAATAATTCTCATATCATTCATTTTTTAATATTATCAGATTTTGAATTATATCTCCATAAAAAATCTTTTACTGTATTAGAATAACTATAAAAATTTCTATCATCATCATATGTTACTATTCAATGAAAAATTGAAGATAACATATTTCTTATCTCTACCTTAAGTTCATCTGAAAAAAATTCAACAAAACAAACAAAAGAATCCTGATTTTCTGTTAATGAAAAAGTTATTCAATTATATAGATTAGTTCTATTCATTTAATATTATTGTATTGTATATAAAGTATTATGTATTGTATAATAATATATTTATTTTAACATAAAAGTCTAATAAACATTAAAAAAGCACTTATATTTCTATAAGTGCTTTTTATTTTTTATTAAATGGCAGGCCCACTAGGAATCGAACCTAGAGCGCGGGATTTGGAGTCCCGAATTTTAACCGTTAAACTATAGGCCTAAATCCTCTTTATCCCTCCCCTTTTATAAGGGGGAGGTTAGGAGGGGGTATATTCCCAAGAATGCCTAAAAGGCAGAGTGGGTTAGCTAATTATATAGCAAATCTATGGAAAGAAGTAATTGTATCTTCTCCGATAAAGTCTTTAACTTTAACGTTAGGATCGATAACAAATGCTTGTTCTAATAAAGAAATTTCAGATTTGAATTTCCCCATTTTACCTCCGATAATTTTTAATAAAACATCATCAGATTTTTTACCCATATTTTCATCATTTTTCATGATTTCTAATTGGATTGATTTTTCTTTTTCAACAACTTCTTCAGAAATATCAGAAGCTCTTAAGTATTCAGGGTTAGCAGCAGTTACGTGCATAGCTACTTGTTTTAATTTTTCTTCATCAGATCCTTCTTTTGCTACGATTAATGCAGCAATTTTAGCATTTGAATGTAAATATGAAACAGCTAATCCACCTTCAACGATAGTATAATCTAGAAGTTTTAAGTTTTCACCCATTTCTAGAGCATAGTCAGAATTGATCATAGTTTGAGCAGCTTCTTTAGAATCTACACCATTTTCTTTTAAGAAAGTAGCAACAGCTTCTAACATAGAAGTAAACTTATCAGTGTTAGCAAGGAAATCAGTTTCACAACCAATTGATACTACATAAGCGTTTCCACCTTCTGTAACAATTTTAATCCCACCTTCTGTAGTTTCTCTATCAGCTTTTTTAGCAGCTTTAGCAAGACCTTTTTTTCTAAGTTCTTCAACAGCTAAGTCAATATCTCCGTTAGCTTCACTAAGAGCTTTTTTACATTCCATCATTCCGATACCTGTAAGTTCTCTTAATTCTTTAACTTGAGCAGCAGTAATTGCCATAATATTTTTATATTATAGTATAAAATTAATTTTGTTTTTTATAATTTTTCTTTGATTTTGTCTTCAAATTTATCTATATACTCAACATTCATATCTTCTCAATTATATGCTTTATATCCTAAATATCAGGTAATTCATGCATATGCGAGAAAGAGTATTCCACTGAGTGACCACAATGGTAACACAGAAGTTATAATAAATCTGGCAATAATGTAAGCAAAAAATAAAAAATTTCAATATTTTATGTGTTTTTTTAGCGAATCAGATTTTTTTTCTTCAGTGAAGAATAAAACAATTGCAGCTATCGGCACATAACAAAGAGCATTTTTAAGATTATCGCTGTTTGATTTATTTTGTTCCATAGTATAAATAATTGAATATTTAAATATTTAATAGAAGTCTAGTTATAAAAAATATCTAGACTCTATTATAAAAATTATTTTTCTTCAGTTTTAGCTTCAACTTCTGTTTTTTCTACTTTTGGTTTTTTAGCAACTGGTTTTTTATCACCACTTACTTTTCTTTGAGCAGTTTTAGCAACAGCAGCTTTAACTTTTACAGCTGATAATTCTGCTGATAATTCAGAAGCAATATATTCAATTGATTTTACTGAATTTGTGTTTGAAGGAATACAGTTTTCAACAACAGTATCGTCCCCATTTGTATTTAATACAGCAAATGCAGGAAGTCTTAATGAATTAGCTTCTCTGATAGCTTGTTCTTCGTAGATTCCATCTACAGCGAAAATAACATCAGGAACTTTTTTCATTTCTTTTAACCCTTTATATGCTTTATCTAATTTTTCAAGTTCAAGCATTTTTGCAGCTTTTTCTTTTTTAGTTAAAACATCAAATGCTCCAGCTTCAGAATCTTTAAGTAATTGTAAGTATGTTGCAATTCTTTTTTTGATAGTTTTGAAGTTTGTTAAAAGTCCAGGAACCCATTTTTCAGTTACATAGTAGTGACCAGTTTCTTCAGCTAATTTTGAGAAAGCATCTCTTGCTTGTAATTTAGTAGCAACGAATAATACTTTTTTTCCTTCAGCGTGATATTCTTTTAATTGAGCTTTTACTTCTTCAATTTTTTCAACTGTTTTTACTAAGTTAATTACGTGAATACCGTTAACTGAACCATAAATATATGATTTCATTCTTGGATTCCAGTAGTTAGTTTTGTTCCCAATATGTAATAGGTTGTCAAACATTGTGTTTAATACTTTTTTAGACATTTTTTGATTTTTAATTGTTAAGCAAGATATATTTCAATCTTTAAATAAATATTTCTGTGCATAATTGCTTCCCAAAAATATTTTTAAACCTCTTTTATTTCTCCCCCTAAACTAGGGGGAGATGCCTGAAAGGCAGAGGGGATTATTTCTCGAAAGAAATTAATAATTATTTTTCTTCAGTTTTAGCTTCTTCTTTTTTTTCTTCAGCTTTTTCTTCTTTAGCTGGAGCTTCTTGTAGAGCTTTTAATGAAAGACCAATTCTTTTTTTCGTAGGTTCAAAGTTAATGATTTTAGCAGTAACTTCTTCTCCAACTTTAACGTGATCTCTAATATCTTTAACTACACCGTGTGAAATTTCAGATAAGTGGATAAGACCTTGAATACCTCCTTCGAGATCCATGAATGCACCAAATTTAGAAATTCTAGAAATTGGAGCAGTGATTGAATCACCAAGTTTATATTTTTTAGCAAGAACATCCCAAGGATTTTCTTTAAGTCTTTTAATTGAAAGTGAAATTTTATCAGAATCTAATCCAATAACTTTAACTTTAACTTTCATACCAACTTTTGCAAATTTACTAGGATCGTTAACATGTCCCCAATCGATTTCAGATACATGAACTAAACCTTCTAATCCATCAAAAGTAACGAATAGACCGTATGATAAAATACCAGATACAACCCCTTCAACAACATCACCTTCTTTTAGAGTAGCAAGAGCTTTTTCTCTATTTTCAGCAATAGCAGCTTTTTCAGAGAAGATGATTTTTTTACCAGCTTCATCTACATTGATAACTCTTACTTGGAAATCTTTTCCAACTAATCCTTCAAGATGTTCTAGAATTTTGTCTGCGTTAGCACCTTCAACTCTAGGGTAATGTAAAGGAGTTAATTGAGAAACAGGTATAAACCCTTTTAATCCATCAATATCAACAAGTAGCCCACCTTTGTTGGCTTCTGTAGGAGTAACAGTAATCACTTCTTCAGATTCGTTGTATTTTGCAAGATTTGTAAGATTTTTGATTTGGTTTGCTCTTTTTAATGAAAGGATTAATAAACCTCTTTCAACAGAATCACCAAGAACCATTACATCAATAGGTTGACCTGCTTCTAAAGTATTTAGATCTACAGTGTTCCCTACTTCTTTTGAAACTACTAACCCAGTAAATTGGTTATTAACATTTACTAAGATATTTTTCTTTTCTACTTTTACAATAGTACCAGAAATTACTTCACCTTCTTTTGGATATTTAATTTCAGGTGATTGTTCGAATAACTCTTCAAACAGAGCTAAATCTAATTTTGCCATAATAGCATATAGTTAAAAAATAAATTAATCCGTAAAATAAATTTCTACGAATAGTTTTTAAGAAAAGTAAGATTAAAAATCTCCTTAGTAAAAAGCTTAACAATGCAAACTTTCTACTTTTAGATTTTTAATCCTCCTGTGCGTTGTGTGAAATTCGCGGGCTAAATATATTCAGAAAGCCAAAAATGTCAAAACTTTTTTCGTGTTTTTTATAATAAATCTTTAGCTTATTTTTAGATTTTCTTAAGCTTCTATGATATAATAATATTATTACTTTCTGAATATGATTATTATGACTTTACAAAGCAAGTGGGAACGTCAATTTCGCTGATTAAGATCTGCGTGGAAAATAAGAACAAATACTTCATGGAGGACAACTGGTATAATAAATATTTGAGAAAAACTAAAAAAGCAGCCCTAGGCTGCTTTTTTTTCTTTTAGCGAATGAATAATATTTCCTGCTAAAACTGGATTTTCAAATAATATCAAATCTTTTAATTTCCCTGAAGGATGTAAAACTTCAGTAAATAAAAGATTAATATTTTTTTGACGATAAATTTGTCTACAAATTAGACTTAAACGTTGAACTAATTGAATATCACTTTTATTAAAATCAGAAATATCAAATCTATATGTCGCGAGAGTTTCGTTAGTAATTCTCAAAAATATTATTTGATGAGCACTAATTTCTTGCGTTTCTACATGAAAATCCTCTTGCAATAAAAATTTCATATTAAAAAATTTTTTTTCTTCAAATTTTTTAATAGAAATATCTAATTGAAAAAAATTTTCAAAATCTTCTTGGGTTTTAGACATTATGTTCTCTCCTATTTCAAAACTTTGAAATTCATTTGTAATCTAAATATTTCTTTACTTGTTTTAGTAAAGTCTCATGATTATCAAAAATGAAAAATTTTTGATAACGAGCATTTTCACTTAAAAAATAATCATACAATAATTGTATATTTTTTTTCTCATAAATTTTTTTAATAGAATTGAGACTATATTCAAAAGTTCAATATACGATTTTTTAAATTCTTTTTTTTCAAAAGAATATGTCACGTACACTTGCCTATCATTAAGAATATAAACAATTCTTTTATTTTCTACTTCATTAGAAATAATTTCTAAACTTCTACAACATAATACTTTTAGTTGAAAAAATTTACTTACCTGAAATAAAGGAATTTTTACAGATGATTGAAAGATTATTTTTAATAAATCATCTATATTATTTTCTTTTTTCATACTTTCGTTCCTCATGATTTTTGTATTTACTAGAATAGGTAAATTTATTTTTTGTCAATTGTTAAATATAAAATACTAAAAAACCGAATGAAATATAAATATTTCATTCGGTTTTTAATTTTTCAAAAATGGGGTGCCCGAAGGGTCTCGAACCCTCGACCTCCAGAGTCACAACCTGGCGTTCTAACCAACTGAACTACGGGCACCATATTTGAACTTTTTTTCAAAAGCAGGGCGATTATATTGAAACTCCTGGAGTTGTCAAAAGAAAATTAAATATATTTTTAATATATTGCATTCTTTGCATCTAAAATATTTTGTTGTATATCTTGTGGTAATAACTTGAATTTTTGAGAGGAAATATCTATTTGTTTTGTTAGTCAAATAATATCTCAATTTAACCTATATCATACACCAGAAATACTACACGTGACAATATCATTTTTACTGTGGGATTTTACTTCAAATATATGAGAAAAAATAGCTTTGGTAAAAAGGTATTTATCCAGAGGAGTAGAAACTTGAGATCTCTTTTGAGAAATCAATTCATATATAAAATTTGAAACATTTTTTACTTCTTGGCTATTTTCACGAGTACATCAGTTTGCTGCATTGGCAGTTGAAAAAACACTGAATAATATGATAGTTATAATAATTTTTTTCATAATATTTTATCAAAAATAAACTCAAGCAGAAATACAAATCGAAACGAGCATAAGCACTATTTTTTGTTTTTTTGATATTTTTTCTTTTAAAAATATTCTCGCAAAACCAACACTGGCAAACAAAAATAACATTCCTAGCAAGATGGCTTGTACAACTCATAAATTTTTTATGAGAAATAAAACAATCACAGTATATATCAACCGACCTATATTTTCAAGTGAAAAATATTTTATTGCTTTTGGAGTAAATTTTTTGATTTGAGAAAGTTGTTTTGTGTACATTACAAATATTCACAAAAGTAAACACACAAATAAAATATTATAAAAAAACACATTATATGGAGTGATTTCTATTAAAATAAAACCATAAATAATCATTTTTAGTGCTAATAAAAATCCAGAAATTCACATTGAAATACAATATTTATTTATCTGAAATGTTTTGGGATTTATGTTTCCAGCAAATAATATTCATCATGCACTCAAAGCAAATAAAAATGAAATCAAACTGGTATCTTGAAAAATAATAAATCCTAAAAGTATGGTTATAATACTACGAAATTCTCAAAAAGGAGCCAAAGTTGAAAGTTTTTCATTTTTATAAGCAAATTGTTCAAATAAGTCAGAAAATATTTGTAATACTCCTGTGAATAGTAATAAAATAAAAAAACAAAAATGTGGTATTTGAAATTCTAAAAATAAATATCAACAAATAGCAAATATCAGCATAAATATAGCTCATAAAAATTGATACATACTATCGCTGAGAAAATTTCTGGTTTCTCAGAGAGATTTTTTATACATGATACTTGCAAATGCTCAAATAAATGCATTTATTATTCCATAAATCATTTTTATAACTTTATAATATATAAAAAAATATATTTTAGAATTTCCAAAATATATTTTTTATTTTATTTTTTTAGTAAATTAACAAAAGCTTCACTTGGAAGAGAAACTTTTCAAAATTGTTTCATTTTCTTTTTCCCTTTCTTTTGTTTTTCTAATAATTTTTTCTTTCTTGAAATATCTCAACCATAGAGTTTTGCTGTTACATCTTTTCTCATCGCAGAAAGATTTTCTCTCCCTACCACGTCACCTCAAACAACAGCTTGAATTTTAATGGTAAAAAGTGCTTTAGGAATAGAAGTTTTTAGATTTGCACAAATTTTACCTCCCAAATAACGGGCTTGTCATCTATGACAAATAAAGGCTAAAGCATCTACTTTTTCATCAGCAATGAGTACTTCTAATTTTACTAAATCATCTTCATTAAAATGGATAAATTCATAATTAAGAGATGCATATCCTGAACTTAAAGACTTGATTTCATCATAAAAATCTCAAATTAATTCATTCATTGGGAGTTCATAAGTAAGCATAACTCTATCTGAATCTATATATTGTTGATTTTTAAAATTCCCTCTTCTTTCTTGAGATAATTGCATTAAATTCCCTACATATTCATTTGGAGTAAGGATTTCTACTTTTGCAATTGGTTCTTCAATAAATAGGTATTTTTCTCTTGCTGGTAAATCTTCAGGATTTGAAACAAGAATTCTTGTACATTTTTGACCTTTTACATTTTCGATTAATTCTGCAGAATATCTTGAATACTCTGATCTTTTATCTCAAAGCATCACAACTCTATATGTTACTTGAGGGGAAGTTAAAATAACATCCATATTAAATTCTCTCATGAGTCTTTCTTTTACAATATCCAAATGTAAAAGACCTAAAAATCCACATCTATACCCATGTCATAAAGCTGGAGAAACATCTGTTTCAACAGCCAAAGCTGAATCATTTAAAACAAGTTTTTCCATGGCATCTTTCAAAAGTGGGTATTCACTAGAGTCCATCGCAAATATTCCAGCGTAAATAAATGGAGTCACTTCACCAAAACCTGAAATAGCTTTTGCATCTTCTGGTTTTGCTTTTGGTCCATTTACAACTTCAGGCTTCCACATCGTATCACCAACTTTTGCATCACGAATTGTTTTTAATCCTGTAACTACATATCCAACTGAACCTAGACCAATTTTTTCGTCACTGATATAACTTGGAGAAAAATGTCCAACATCAAGAGCTTCGATTTTTTTATTAGTATTAAGAAAATGACAAGAATCTCATTTTTTTATTTCACCTTGAAAAACTTTTACATACGAAACAACTCATCTGTATGGATCGTATTGAGAATCAAATACAAGTGCTTTTAATTCGTCATTTTCAGGAGATTTTTCACCATAAACTACAGGAGAAGAAACCCTTTGTAATACTGCTTCTAAAACGGCTTCTACATTTTCACCGGTTTTCGCTGAAACTCAAATAATTTCAGATTTATCACATCCAAGTAAATTGATAATTTCTTCTGCAACTTTATCAAAATCTGCAGCTGGAAGATCAATTTTATTAATAACTGGAATTATATCTAAATCATTTTCAATCGCCATATACACATTTGAAAGTGTTTGCGCTTCGATACCTTGAGTCGCGTCGACGATTAAAAGAGCTCCTTCTACAGAAGCGAGAGAACGAGAAACTTCGTATTGAAAATCCACGTGTCCAGGAGTATCGATAATATTCATTTCATACCCTTTCCAACTCATTCTCACTGGTTGAAGTTTGATTGTAATTCCTCTTTCTTGTTCGAGTTCCATGGTATCTAGCATTTGAGAATTTTTCATATCTCTTTTATCAAGTGTTCCTGTGATTTCTAAAAGTCTATCAGCTAAAGTTGATTTTCCATGATCAATATGTGCAATAATACAAAAATTTCTAATATTTTCTAAATTCATATATAATTTTATTTGATTAAATTTGCCTGCATTTTAGTTATAAATTCAAAAAAGTCAAAGAAGCCTCACAAATATTTTTTGCAAAAAAATAAACATGAAAATATTTTCATGTTTATTTTAAAAAAAATTAATTTTCTTTGATACATCTCACCGAAAATCCATAATTTTTAGTAATAGACATACGATTAACTCAAGCGTAAAACCAACTTAATACTCTAATTCTTACATTAGTAGGAGTATCATCTACTTCACTTGACGACCATAAATATACATCACTTCAACGACTCATAAAGTTTCAGCTATTTGGATCACGAAATCCTGCTAATGGCATTTCTAAGGCTTGTATAATGTTATTTGAAGTATTTCAATCAGAATAATCTTTCCAACCTAATCCGTCACATACCCAACCATCTGCAGAATTTCTACAATTTGTTCCTCAATTTAATGTTGTTTCTAATTCTTCCCATTGTTGGTCACTTGGTAGTTGCCATCCTTCTGGACATGCTGTATTATTAGCATTATCCCACGTATATATTTTTCACCAAATGTTATCTAGTCAATATGTAGAATTAAATTGTAATTCTGTATTGTTACTTGCTGAGTATTCACAAGTTGTATTTCCTCATTGATAATTACTGCAGGTATTTCCAGACCATTCTAAACCATTTCATAGAGTTGAATTACATCCTGCCCATATTTGATTTCAAACTGAGATATCATCAATCTGACAATTAGTATCTAACTCTCTCCAACTTCAAGCTATAGGAATATTATCTTCATCTATATTATTTGAATTATCTCATATATTATCCATAATTTCTGAATATAAAACTCATCAACTGCTGGTAGAAGAATTATTCGTTGAAAATGATATTATATAATCATCTTGATTAGTTGATAAATCAATATCAGTAATTCAATCAATATATTGTAATGGTATGTTTGTAATAGGTTCATATAAAACTCAAACTTTATCTCATTTTAAATATGCATATCTATCAGAATAGTCTGCATATGATTTTGTAAGAGGTGTGAATGTTGAAAGAGGATTGTTTTCTAACATTGCCATCATTTGATATTTGGTACGATTTGAATTCGTTGAATATGTATAATATTTTTCATCAAGTGGATCTTTTGCATCTGCTACTTTAAGAGTAGACAAAACACTACGGCCTGCCGTTCATTGTACAATTAATTGAGTAGATCAACTACTTATTATAGTTTGAGTTTCAGATGGATCTGGTAATTTTGAATTTGATGCTATAAAAATTTGTAATCACTTAGAGATGATTGATATATCTGTAATTCTCTTTGTGTCTCTAGATTCACTAGAGTATCACTGAAAGGAAATGAATCCTACAGTTGCTAAAATAGATAAAATAGTAATAACGACGATCAATTCCACAAGACTAAAAGCGTATTTAATATTATTTTTCATATTTTGTATTATCATAAAAACAATACATTTATAATAATAATTTTTTTGCGAATTGAAAATATTTTTCATTTACTTATAAGAAAAATATTTTATAAAAAAGAAGAAATATTTATTTCTTCTTTTTCCAACGAGGATTGAGGTTATATCAAAGGGTTCTGATATATGTTATAACTTCGGTAAAAGTAGATTCGTCTTCTACGCGTAAAAATGTTTCATAATGACGTTTGATATATTTTAAATCTTTTTCGATGATTTTTATATCTGGATGTTTCATTTTAATTGTTATGACTTTTGTGAATCCATCTTTTGTGAGTCAAACAGTTTTTCCAAGTAAACTTCTATGGTATTCTATTTCATAGACACTTCTTTTGTGTTTTACTCTTTGTAATAATTCTTCATTGTAACCAGTGAGAATTCATTTTACAGGAGAATAAATATTTACTTTTATGAAATTATTTTCAAGAGAAGATTTTTTTTGTTTTTTTCAAAGAATATAATTATATAAATTAATTCCATAGGATTCTTTCATTAATTCTACCCTTCCTCATCAAATTCTTCCGTTAAATTCGATTGTTTTAAATTCTCACTTTTGAGTAATTTTAAATTCATGGTGCACAAAAGTATTTTTAATTCCTGTTATTTCAACACATTCTCTGATAAATGTTTCGAGAGTTGATCTATCAACTTCTCTTTCAACTTTTTGTGAAGCATGCATACAAGCATTAAAATAATCATCAATTTGTAAATCTTTTCCGGTTTCTACACAAACAGGTTCAGAAATCGTGCAATGTCATGTTTCATCAACAAAGTAATCGATTGAATAAAGTTTTCCATCAATAAATTCTTCTGCAATCATCAGATTACTTTCAAATCACCTACTTTGGCAATTTTCATGAAATGAATAATAATGATATTTATAGTGAGAAAAATCTTTTTTATTCTCAATTTTTACCACTCATGAGCTTTGAAGTCCATTTACTGGTTTTAAAATAAACGGGAGTCATACTTTTTTTTCAATATCTTCATATTTTAAATCTTTGAGTTTTCAACTGACAAATCTTATTCCGTTTGTGCCTCCATTTTTTTGTAATAATTTTCTTTGCAAGAATTTATCACGAAACATTTTTGGATGTTGTGAAATTTCTTGTCCAAGTTCTTTTTTGATATTATTACACATGGTAATCATCAATTCTCCAGTGGTATTTATGAAAATAGTATGAGAATATTTTTGGACTTTTTTGAGTTGTTCTATGAGATTTTTTTTATTTGTATAAGAAATCAAAATAACTCCAGATTCTTCCATATCTTGGATAAACTCTTCGTCTGTTATTTCGACTCATTTATAAAATACAATATTCCATATATTTTCTGACTCATACATTTGCTTAAAAATTTCAACTTCGTAATAAAAAATATCACTTTTAAGTCTACTTTTAGCCATCATATGGACTATGTTTCTTTGATTTTGTTTCACAATTTTTTTATATTATATAAATGGGAAATTCCCTCTACGTGAAGAAAATGTGAATAAATTATATTCCCATTGGAAAAAAATGCAAAATATGTTACAATTATTTAAATTTTAATTATATCAAAATTGTCATATGTGAGTTTCTCAACCATCACATAAACCGAAAAGTTTTAGAGAACTTATAGATTATTATAACTCTCTGATTTTTGATGACAAAACTTGGAAAAAAAAATGAGTATGGAAAATCGCAGAAGTAACCTATTCATATGATAAAGATACCAATATAAATGAAACATTATTTGTAAATATTTGATGACTTGATATTGATGAATATAAATTATCTCCGATTGAAAAAAGAGAAAAACTATTAGCAAAATCAAAGAAAAAAGTAGAAAATATTTTATCTCAAAAAGTAGAATTAATCCAAGAAGTATTACATATTTTACAATCAAAAAAATATAATGACCTTCCAAATCATAAACAATTTGAAAAAGATATTTTTGAATCTGCTGTGATCGAAAAAATGAATTTATTAGAATATGCGCTCATCGCTCTAGAATTTGAAATCGAAAAAGCAACGGGATATTTAGATCTCTCAAAACAAGAAATAAAAGATATAGAAGCACAATTGCAAGAAATTGATTCAAAATTATTTTGATGATTTATTCGTGATAATCCTCAAGAAATAGTGATTAGTTACGAATATATTTATGGAATGTTTTTGAGGAATAGAGATAAATTTCAACACGATGATTTACATAGATTTGAATGATATTTAGAAAAAATAAAACCATTTTTACCAACAAAATATCAATTTATAAAAAAAGCAAAAACTCCAAAAATAACAGGAAAATATTTACAATATGATTTACAAAGATCAGATTATATTCTCGGTTTTAATATGCTCATTGATGCTTTTTGAAAAATGCATCATATCGTAAAAAGTGATAAAAACGCTGGAAGTATTTCAGATGGACCAGAGTGAGTATATTTTCCGATGAATGAAAAATTTAATACGATTACCATCGAAAGATTTTTTAAACTCTGAATGCATGAAATCGAAACGCACAGCGTTACGGATCATAATTCACAAAAAATTCTTGGAAATCTCAGAGGTTCAAATAGTACAAAAAAAGACGAATGAGCTGCTATTTTAATGGAACAAGTATTTTTATACGGGAGAAATTTATATACAAAAACACCTGATGAAAAACTTATTTTTGATGTTTCTAAATTACAAATAAATGGATATTTTGTAAAAACTCTTATGGGTGAAATCTTAGAATCAGATGAACTCATGGATTTTTTAGAATTATCTGAAACCATTGATCCAGATATTATTCCACCATCTGAAAGGTTTAAAAGACTCAAAAGAAATAATAGATCATCAGTTCAACACAAAGATACAACTTACACTCGTGGTCTACTCCAAGCAGTCGAAGAAATAAATCAATATATTCTCTCTGATGGAAATAAATGACTTAGACCCACAGATTTATTTGTTGGGAAAGTGAGTTTTGAAGAAACTCATAAATTTCAAAAACTCCAAAAATATCTAGAAAAAAAATGAGCACAATTTGATGACTTACGTCCAATTTTTGTCTCTGACGCGGTATATTATGTGATTGAAAAAAAACTTCAATGATTAGAAGAACACTTAAACCAAAAAGATTTTATTGAACATTTAGAGTATAAATATCCTCTTTTTGATTTTATAAAATATTTAGATGCAAAAATTTATTTTAGAAAAAACAGTAGAATCATGTGAATTGCGAATGTTTTATTACAAATTATTAGTAATAAAAAAGTAGAAAATTTATTTGAATCAGCAGACGATAAACAAAAAAATATTCTAGAAAATATTCTCCAAACACAATATCAATCACTTATAAATGAAGTTCATGATGACTTAGCACATCACAGAAGATGATTATTTTAAAAATAACAAACAAAAAAACATTTCCGTTCGGAAATGTTTTTTTTAGTCTTCTAAGGCAAGTTTTTTTACTGCTTCAAATGAAGGAGTTCTGCTTGCGTTATCAATCAAAGGAACGGTAATTTCAAGTAAATCTTTATAGTTTTTCTTGATATACATATAATCTTTTCTCAAAGCTTTATAATCTTTATTTTTGATTTTTATCACTCATACTTTTTCAAAACCATCTTTTGTTAAACCAATTTCTTTTCCAAGAGCTGATTCGTCAGTTTCGATTGTATAAACACTTTCTCTTTGAGAAATTTTATCAAGAAGTTTTTGATTATATCCATTGAGAATTCATTGTTTTGTGGCATAGAGATTTATCCCCATCACATTATTTTTGAGTTTTCCTGGTTTTGTTTCAGGATTTACAATAAATTCATAGAGATTTAATTCATATCATTTGAGCATAACTTCAAGTCTTCCTCATCCGATTCTCCCATTTAATTCGATTGTTTTAAATTCTCATTTTGAGTTGATTTTAAATTCATGATGCACAAAAGTATTTTTTACTCCTGTTGCTTTAATCGTAGAATTTATAAAGGTTTTTAGTCTTTTTCACTTGAACTCACCTTCTGTTTTTTCAGAAACAATTCTGGCAATATTACAATAATCTTGGACATCTATATCAATCCCTAGTTTTACTTTTACTGGTTTTGAAATAAATGTATCTCCATTTTGATCAACAAAATAATCAATTGAATAGAGTTGCCCATCAATAAATTCTTCGACAATTAATTCATGTGTGTCGATTCATTTACTTTTTAATTTATCATGAAATCCTTGATAATGAGTCATATATTCTTCAAAATCTCCACGATTGTTGATTTTTCCTACTCATGAACTTTGAACCCCATCGATTGGTTTTATAATATATGGATATCAAATTTTTTGTTCGATTTCATCTACATCGAGTTGATCATGTTCTCATTTGAGAAATTTAATTCCAAGTTCAGGATTGTGTTCTTGGATTAAATGTCTTTGTAAATGTTTATCTCTAAAAATATTTGCATGATCTGAAACACTTTGTCCTAAATGAGATTTTAATTCATCAGTGAGATTTACTAAAATTTCCAAAGGAGTTGAAACAAAAGCAATTTCGTATTCATTTTCATATTCTGTGAGTTTTTCTTTGAGTTCTTCTTTGTTAGAATAGTGGCAAAATAAAATACCAAATTTTTCTAATCTGTTGATTAAATCTATGTATTCTATTTGTTCTCATTTATAACAAATAATATTTTTAACACCATAGTTTTCGCTTAATTGCTCTATAGCATCGATTTCTGTTGAAAAAAGATCGCTTTTCATCCTCATTTTCGTCATGACGTGAACGATAGCTTTTTTTCTCATATTGTATTGTTAAGTATAAATAAATGTCTATTTGTGAAAATAATACATTTCTCTTGCACAAGTGAAAAATTGAAACTGCATTATAGGAAAAAAAACATAAAAGTAAATATTTTTTTCTCTTAATTTTTTATGAAATTATTTTTGTGAGTTCTATCCATTGATAAATATCTAAAGCCTCTGCTCTCGTATTTTCTCAAATATCTAATTTTTGAAAAACTTCTTCAACTTTATTTTTAGAAAATCAATTTTTTATTAAATTTTTTGATAATTTTTTTCTTGGCTCACTAAATCATTTTTTAATCAGTGATAAAAATTTTTCATCATCTACATCTCTAAAATTATCATGAGATTGAAAATGTAACACACTTGATTCTACTTTTGGAGCTGGGATAAAACTTGTATTTGGGACGCGAATAACTTCTCAAACACTACATTTTTTTTCAATAAATAAAGATAAAACACTCGATTTATTTTTCCCATTTCATAAGATTTTATCTCATACATCTGCTTGCATTAAAATTACCATATTCTCAGGTTTTTGCTCAACATCATATAAAAAATGACGTAAAATAGGTGAGGTAATATAATATGGAATATTTGCAATCACACTATAGTCTTCTCAAAAATCTGGCTGAAATTTAAGTACATCTGTATGATGAATTTTAAAATCTGTGTCTCAAATTTCAAAATCATTATTTTTTTGTCTGTCTTGAATTATTTCGATCATATCTGTATCAAGTTCAACTAAATGAAGTGATTTTGGAGATTGTTCAAAAAGTTTTTGAGTTAAGGCTCCATATCCAGGTCAAACTTCTACAATATTATTTCATTCTACAGGAGCGCTGTAGGCAATTTCTTCTACGATAAAATCATCCACTAAAAAATTTTGCCCAAGAGCTTTTTTTGCACGAATGGAATATTTTTCTAATATTTCTCTACTCAATGTATAGTATTTAAATAATTAATTCTTCCTTATTTTAACCAAAAAAAACTTTTTTTCAACTCTAAAAAAATAAAAAACGTTAAATGTTTGACATTTTAAGTATTTATGTGTTAATTTTAATATTGTGTACATATTCTCAAAAAAATTATGAAAGGAGAAAAGCACAAAAATTTATGACATTACATATATCCATATGAATAAAGCAAAAACAAAAAAAGTCTTAGCAGCTTTCGCTGTATGAGCCATCTCGTGTGCACAATTATGAAATGTGTTTGCAGCACAACAAATTGGTACTTGAACAGTTGATGGAGATAATTCTTTTGATACAGCAATTATGTGGGATGAAACATTTCCAGGTACAGCTTCAGGTACGGTAAGTGGTATCGAGGTAAACGCAAGAGTGCTGCCTACTTTAAACATGACTCTTTCGGCAAAAGAAATTAACTTAGGTGATTTAACTCCTGGGGTTGCTGCAAATGGTTCAATTGATATAGAAATTGGTACA
Source organism: uncultured Candidatus Altimarinota bacterium (assembly GCA_964022365.1). Lineage (GTDB taxonomy): Bacteria > Patescibacteriota > Gracilibacteria > BD1-5 > UBA6164 > CAJXJP01. Next base: position 24,744 of record CAXHZN010000002.1, on the reverse strand, counting down.
AATGCTGCAAATGGAGTAACTGTGAGAGCAAAATCTGGAAGTGGATGACTGACAAACACATCAGATAATGCATTACAAATTAATGAACTTACTGCAGATGGGTCAGTAGAATCATACACTTTTGCTTCTAATGCAGGTGTAAGTGATTCAACAGTTACAGGTTTTGATAATACACTTGGGAATTTAGTTGCTGCAGAAATTGCAAATTCTAACGAAATAATTATTTATCAAACAAATAAACCTGAACTAACAGATGCAACAGCTGATATGACTTTTACAGTTGAAGCAACTGCAAATGCTCAAACTCCAGCATGAGTATATCAAGATAATATTGATTTTATCGTTACTGGTAATTTCTAATGACTAAAAAATAAAAAAACTGACAGATTTCTGTCAGTTTTTTTTATTGGCTTGTAATTGAAATATTATCTATTGCCACATCACCTGTAAAGTTTGTACCAGAAGTATAAAATAATCTTATTTCTTCGACTAACTCACCAGATAAGTCTATATTTCCTGAATTTAGCCAAGGATCTGTTTGATTTGCTTGTTGTTGTCATTGGATTGTAAAAATTGTTTTCCAGGTTCCTTGGTAGAGTGTCTGTAGTTCTAAGTTTCACATAGTTGGGCCAAACATATGGTAATCAAAAGATATGCTTTGAGCTTGTCTGAAGTTATCTGTTGAAATTCAAAACGTTTTTGTTGGAAAATTTGGACTACTTGTTTCTGCAAATATATAATAAGTTCCATTTGCTGCTTGATTTGGTCAGGTTCCATTTGATGGAGTTCCTCCCTGTTGTACGGTAAAATTTGCATCTAATCCAGTAACATTTTGCCAATTTCATAATGAGTTTGACTCAAAAGTTTCTGTATATATTCCTGAAGGACCATTTCAAAAAACAGGAGCAACTACTTGAAGCAGATTTTGTCAATTACTTGGCCAAGCATCACTTTTAGAACCATTATTATTAATGATAATATCATATTGATTTGCGGAAGATCCTGCTGAAATATTTGCTATTATTTCATTTGGGTTGAGTCAAAAACTAGAGTTTATTGTCCCGTCGAATCATGGAATTTCAATTTGAGAAGCAGGAGTAATATTAGCAGCTGAAATACTGATATCTCGGCTGGTATTTGGAGCCATGATAATTTGATTTTGGTCATTTACATATGGAAATAATGATCCAGCAGATGCATTTATAATAATTTGTGATCCTGAATTTGTAAAATTTACTCATTCTCCAGCAACTACATCTCAAATAGATAATTTTTGATTGATAATATTTACCATTTCATTCCATTTGTTAATATTCAGAAGATCCCCATTCTCTGCGATAATTCCATTCCACGCAACTACGGCTGAGAAACTAAAAATAAACACTCAAATGGTAGATAATATTTTTTTCATAGAATAATAATTATTTGAAAAATAAACCAAAATAACACATATAAAAAGTATAAATAAAAAAATATTATTTCCAAATTATTTATATTTTTAAAAAATAATATTTTATTTGGGAAATAAACATAAAAATTATGATTTTTTATAAAAATTATGATATAATTTCATAAATTATTCCAGAAATTAATATATATGAATTTACACAAAATAATACTTCTATTACTTTTTATTATCACAAGTAGTGTTTCTAATATTACAAATGCCTTACAACCAGACGAAATTTCTGATCAAGTATTTCATTTTGATATGAATAACCTCGATAATGATAATAATCCAAATACCCAACCCATAGACAATATAAATATTTCCGAACTAATCGATCAAGCAAATGCTCATACGTGAAGTCAGGATGATATAAATAAACAAGCTCGTTTTGATTCGACAGGTTTTTCTCGTGCATCAGGATTATTTTTTGATGGTATAAATGATTTATATACTATTTCTGATCATATAGATATTGCGTCGAGTGATGAATATACAGAAAAATCATTTGCGGTTGTAGTGAAAACTTCGAGCGATATTTCTCGTTTACAAACGATCTATGAACAATGAGGAAAAGATAAATGATATGCAATTCAAATTGAAAATGGGAACATGTATATTTGATTGTATAATACGATTGATTGGCCAAGTGGACAACAATTTAAAATTGCAGATCTATGACAAATAGAGCAAAATACGGTGTACAATATTATTGCATATCAAAACTCAAATACGACTAATAATTTTGCTGTGTATTTTAATGGTGCATTAATAAAAAATATATTAAGTGTTTCATCACAAAAAAGTCATGGTGCTTGTGTTATGAGTGGTTCATTTGAATGTTATATGTTTGCAAATGGTTGATCAATAGGTATTTGAGCAACAAAAAATGATACTTTAAGATTATCAAATTCTAATCAAGAAATTATAGATGAATGACATTTTTATCAAGGACATATTTGAGAATTAGCCAGCTGGAATACAGCATTAACAACGAGCGAAATTCAATGACTTTTTGAATATTTTGATACAAAATGGTGAATAAAAAAACCTGAAATAAATATTATAAAACCAGAAATTTCTGGAAGTGTTGCTGTTTGAAATTCACAAATTCATCTAAGTTATAACGACTTTCAAAATGGGAAAACAATAGATATAACGAGTGATACCTTAGAATTATATAAATGGAATTGAGTTGATTGGTGAAATAATATTACCAATAGTTTTATAAATTTTTCGAGTAAAGAAGTAAGAAATTTTGAAGCAAAATATGATGCTATCTGATTAACTAAATGAAAATATAGAATTATTTTTCGTATTGAAAAAATAAATTGAGAATTTGATATAGTCCAAAGAGATTTTTTTGTAGGAGCTTTGCTTCCAGGTGAAATTCAAAATCCAGTTTTTCATTATGATGCTCAAGATGTAAATGCAGATAATAATTTTAATAACAACCCGGCAAATAATTCTAGGATTCAAACTCTCGTAGATAAATTTAATGGATATAATGCAAACCAAAATACTCAAAACAATAGACCAAGGTTAGAAGAAAATATTATTAATAATTTTCCGGCTATTAGATTTAATGGTACAAATCAATATTTTGATATTTGAAATCAAGCAGATATAAATAATAGAAATAATCCTGCATATACGCAAAAATCATTTGCAGCTGTATTTAAAACTGGAAATGATGTAAATATATTTCAAACTATTTATGAGCAATGATGAAATGCAAGAGGTTACAGTTTTGTGATTGATAATGGGCATGTATACGCGTGAGTTTGGAATACTCCTGAGTGGGATAATGGTCATCAATATAAATCTGTAGACTTGTGACTTGCCCAACCAAATACAACATATTTTGCAATGATTGTACAAGATTCACAAACAAATGATGATACAAAAAATACTCTTAAAATTTATTTAAATGGGAATTTAGCAAGTGTTCAAGATCATGTTGATGCTCAAAGAAACCACCCTGGTGGGATTTCGATTTGAAGAGTAAATGGAAATTCGGTGAGTGCTTCAACAAATACAGTTGTTGGGTCATCTTGATTTTTTTTCGATTGACATATTTGAGAATTAATTTCATGGAACTTTGCTTTGGATCAAGCAGATGTAAATGGAGTACAAGAATATTTTTCACAAAAATGGTGAATAGTATTATTTTCAGAAAAATTTCCAATTCCCTCTCCTACGAGTGATGCCACTCCGGCATATACATTTCTCACAAATAAAGTTGGAAGTCTCAGCTACGCATGATGATGTAGTTCAAATGTGACACAAGCTAGCATTTGAGAAAATGTGATTAATCTTGCTGCTGATAATTTGGGAACTCCTTTAAATAACGGAGTATATGATAATTGTAGTATTATCCTCACGGATGAAAATGGTTTTACTCATGTTTTAAATATTACTCCATTTGAAGTTATTGCTACGAGTTATACGCTGAGTGAAATAACTCCTATAGAGTCACCTACATCAAATCATTTCCCAGAATATACCTTTAGTAGTCCTATTGAGTGATCTATTGAATATTTTTGAACCTGCAGTAGTAATACAAATTTTGCAAATATTTGAAATAATTCTATTACACTCAATTATTTACCAGATGGAAATTATGATAATTGTTATTTACGTGTAAATAATTGATGAGCACAACAAAGTGAATACTTACTTATTTCACCTTTTATTATTAATTCCCAAGCACCAATATTTTGAAATATAAATATAAGTGATGGTCAACTTTTGGCATCAAAAAATAATACACTCATTATTTCTTATACCGATAATGGGAGTATAAATACTTCATCTGCAAACTTAGAAATACAAAAATTTAATGCCCTTTCTACAACTTGGTGAAATGATATTTCATGATCTCTGGCAACTCAAACAAATATTAATCAAACCCAAGCAAGCTATCAAATAAATGTAAGTGAATTTTGAAAATATAGATTTATATTTTCAATAGAAAATATTTATTGAACTAGAGGAGAAATTATGCAAGAATTTTATATAGATGAACCAAATTTTTCAGTTGATAGTTCACAAATTAATATTTGAAATATTAATGCTCAAAATATAAATTTCTCTACTCCAGTAGAAATTAGAGTTGAAACTATCGGAGCACAATTTGACATGAAAATAAAAAAATCATGAGATTTTTCTTCTCACAATAATACAATAAATGAATTTAATGGCACGAATTGATATTGATATGATTCAACTCCATTAGATGGAAATCTGACAAATATTTCAAATGTGGAAACATTTGCCAATCAATCAAAAAATGTAAATACAAATTGAGAAAAAAATACATATACCTATTACGTGCGTCTTGGTGCTATTATTGACCAGTTACAATCCGCATGAGATTATTCTTGAAATATTCAATTTGGAATACAACTTATATATGACTAAAATTATAAATTTGTCACGGTAATTTTATTGCTTTTTTAAAGGAATTATTTTATTATTAAATGACTATTTAACAAAAATAAAACAAAACAAAATGAAAAAAATATTTTTTATCCTTTGGTGCATTTGAGGTTTTTTAATATTCAACCAGACCCAAGCATATTTTAACATGACGGTTTCTCCGATAAAATATGAAATAGAAGCTGAACCGTGAGATATAGTTGTAAAATCTGCTACACTGTATAATTATAGTGATGAAAGATTAGAAATAAATACTTCAACAGCTGAGTTTATTGCAGATGGAAACTCTGGTCAGCCTAGAATTGTTCCAGCTCAAAATCAAAATTCAATTTCTCATTGGATTACACTTCATACAGATAATTTCACCTTGGAGCCAAAATCTCAAAAAACAATAAACTTTGATATTTTTATACCAGATAACGCTACTCCAGGTGGCCACTATTGAGCTGTTTTTTTTGAAAATGATGCAAAGGTAAATACTGCTGCTTCTGGAGTTTGAGTTAATGTAGACTACGGAGTTTTATTACTCGTAAATGTCGCAGGAGAAATAATCAAAGATGGTGAAGCAAAACCAGTAAATATTTCGAGTGGATGAAATAGTTCAAGGAAATTTAGTACCTCTTTTGTATCAAAACAAAAAGATAATTGTCCCCTTTGAGATTTTTCTCGTAGTAATTTTGATGGACTTTGTATAGATAAAATAAATAAAAAAGATGAAGCTGAAATCGATATACATTTATGAGAAATATCTGACATAATCTCTGAAAATAAAAATACGAACACAATTAAACCGAGCGATAAATCACAAGAAGAATGAGACCTTGATATTACTTTTGAAGTTCCTTTTGAAAATAAATGAAATACTCATATAAAACCAAATGGAAAAATTATTTTGAAAGATGAAAATGGAAAACAAATAAAATGAATTGGGAAAGAACTTATTTTAAATGATAATGGAGCAATTATTGGAGAAAAAATAGTGGATTATATCCCTATTAATGATATTTGATGAAACGTTTTACCTCAAACAAATAGAACTTTTGAATGAGAATGGAAATGATTTCCATATAAAACCTACGATGATGAGTGAAATGAAATAATTAGATATTCTAATCCAAGTGATTATTATTCTGAACAAAATTTCAGAGAAAATACAGTATTAAATTTCTGGGAAAGAGTTTTAGAAAGAAAAAATGAAAAAATAGTTACTGCACAAGTAGAAGTTTCTTATGAAGATATTAATGGAGAGGATGTAGAGTTTAATTCTGCTGAGGAATTTACTATTGAATACGTAGATACATATGTTTGACTCAATAAATATGTGGTAACAACTGGAGGATTTATTTTATTTATAGGATCAATTTTTTATATTATTTGATATTTCAGAAAGAAAAAATGTAAAAAATGTGAAAAAAGAATAAAAAGATATTTAAAAGCATGTCCTTATTGTGGAAAAAAACAAAAAGAAAAAGACGAAACAGAAGAAAAACATAAAAAGAAAAAAAAGAAGATAAAAAAGAAAGAATTGTAAAATTCTTTCTTTTTTATCCACTCGTATGTTTGATTTTTGCTGGCCATTTTGCCCAAATTCTTTCTACATATCATAAATTAATCATAAATTTTGATAATAATTTATCATATTTACTTCTTTGTTCTTGTTGATAGAGTTTGAGAGAATCCGTAGAAACAGCAGATTTATTGAGATATAACATATCGTATGAAACTTGTTTATAAATATCGAGTTTTTGTTCAGCTAATTTGATACAATCACTTGATTCATCAGGATTATAAGAAACAATATCCGTTACTTTAACTGAATCATTTTTTCCGAAATATACATCCTTGAGAGATTCATCTTGCTTACATTCTAATAATTTCTGTGGTAAATTTTTACATACCAATTTATATTGCTTTGCAAACTCTCCATCATCAGTAAAGACATTATTTATATTATTTACCCCATCAATAAAACTTTCTTGTTTATCTGGACCAAAATAATAAGATTTATTATCTTCTAAATTTTGAATATAAGTTTCTATTTTTTCATCGATTTCTTGAAAACGCTTATCTAAAATAATTTGATAAGAATAATACTCTGGATTTCATTTTTTTGCTAAACAGACAAAATCATTAATTTCTCGAGTAGAATCATTTTTATTTGCCTCAAAACACTCTTTTATTTCTTGAGAATATTCACACGCTCAAAAAACATTTTGTACTCAAAATACAAATGTAAAAACTAAAAATGTAAAAATAATTTTTTTACACATATTATTTTTTCTTATTAAAAATTGATAAAATTCAAACCATAGTTTTTCCTAAAACTCCTACAGATTTTTTTGCATACTTCCCTGTTTCTTCTCAAACTTTTTCAGTCAGTTTTTTTCATTTTTTTGTTTTTGATAAACCTACCATTGATGCTACAGCTCATCAAATTATCAGACCTGTTACAAGTTTATCAATTTTTTTATCGGCTTTTTTTCTCCCAAACACGTGATATTATTTATATATTAAACTTCAGTTCTATTTATTTTGATACTATTTTTTGTTTCATAATGATTTTTTTCAACACGAATCATTAAAAGGTTGTGTTCCATAGTTGCTTCGATTGTGTCTGCGTTGAGATTATCAGGCAAAATAATATTTCTCGAAAATTTTCCCCAATAACATTCACTATTTCTCACCATAATTTCTCAAAAATACATTTCTGGTTTTTTTCTCGTTCCTTGAATCACCAAAACTCATTTATCATAAGAAACATCAATATCATGTAAATCAATCCCAGCAATCGGAGAAACCACAATAATAGCTTCATCATTTTCAATAATATCAAGCGCTAATTGCCCTGATTCTTCTGGAAGTTCTTCCGGCATTTCTACTTCTTCATCCAGTTCTTCTAAATGTTCTTGTTCACCAGCTCCAAAAAATTTCATAAATAATCTTTAAAATATATTTTTCTTATAAAAAAGTATAGAACTTTTTTGGAAAATTACAAGAAAAATGATAGAATAATTATAACTCCATAAAAAACAAAACTATGAATTTTTTAGATACATTAAAGCTAAAATTATCCGCTCTATCAAATAGGAAACTCCCTATAAGTGATAAAATTAATTTTCTCGATCAGCTGAGTAATCTTTTACATTCTGGAATACCAATTACAAATAGTGTAAAAATTATGCTCTATCAAACTCGCGATAAAAAAATAAAAGCGATGTTACAGAAAATGCTCGATATGCTCAATAAATGAGAAAATCTTGAAAATATATTTAAAACATTTCCAAAAGTGTTTAATTTTTTTGATGTTTCAATTATCAAAATGTGAGAAGTAACCTGAAAAGTAGCTGACGCAATTGATACTATTAAAATCAAAGAAGAAAAAACAAAAGAACTCAAAGGAAAAATATTTTGAGCTTTAGTATATCCAATGGTTATTATTGCCTTGTCAATAGGAATGATTTGAGTTTTTATGGTTTATGTGATTCCAAAAATTCAAAAAATGTATAAAGATGCAAAAGTAAATCTACCAGATTTAACACAAAATGTAATCAAAATTTCTGAGTTTATTCAAAATAATATTTTAGAAATTATTCTCACTATTTTAGTGTTTATACTCTGTTTTCAAGTATTTAGAACACATAAAAAAACAAAAATTTATTATGATAAATATTTATTAAAAATACCTCTATTTGGTCCACTCATACAAAAAAAAGTTCTGGCTATGTTTACTCAAAATCTCTGAACACTTTTACATAATTGAGTAATTATTAATCAATCTCTAGAAATCACATCTCACGCTTTAGAAAATGATAATTACGAAAAAGATCTCATCAAAGTGAATCAAGAAGTTTCAAAATGAGTTGAATTAAGCCGTTTAATGTGAATCATGGAAATTCACAAATGAGAACAGCATCCACTTTATCCGATTGAACTTGCTTCGATTGTAAAAATTTGAGAACAAACTGGGAGAATGTCAGAATTACTGTTAAAACTTTCAAAAAAGTATAATAAAGAAATAGATGATGTAGTAAAAAATATTGGAACAGCTATTGAACCAATTGTAATTATTTGAGTCGGTGCAATTGTCGGGACCATTATAATGGCAATCATGCTTCCATTTTTCAATATGGTAAATGTTATGTAAGAAAAAAAGAATGAAAATTAATTTTTCATTCTTTTTTTTCTACTTAGTTTTTCACCTATTCTCTAATTTCTAATTTCTTAAATCTGAGAATATAAAAAATACTATATTTTCTTTGCTTCCTTTGCTAAAGGAAGCTGTCCGGAGGACTGATGGATTCATATTTTAAATAATAAATCTATTATTCCTCAAATAAAAATAAATATTTGCTATATCATCTTTTTTCGAGTTCCTCTTTTGGGATAAAATCAAGCGCAGCTGAATTTATACAATATCTCAATCCTCATTCTGCTTCTGGTCCATCTTCAAAGACGTGTCACAGGTGAGATTTTTCTGATTTGATTTCTGTTCTTTGCATTCAAAGTGAATTGTCATCGTGTGATGAAACGAAATTATCATCTATAGGTTTCGTAAATGCTGGCCAACCGGTTCCTGATTGGTATTTATCCGTTGACGAAAATAAAGCTGTTGCATCAATAATATCTACGTAAATTCATTCTCATTTAAAATCCCAATATTTATTATCAAAAGCTGGTTCTGTTCCTCATTGTTGTGTAACTTTATATTGAAGTGGAGTTAATTTTGCTCTAAGTTCTTCGTCACTATAGGTTTTTATAGATTCTGGAATATCTGCGAGTTGCGTTAAAACATCTTGTAAATCTCTACTTCCTATCCATCTTTTTCTTAATTCTCCATCAGAATTCACGAGTACAAAAGTTGTTTGAGAAACAACGTTATATTTTTTTCTTAATTCTGCTTGTGAATCATAATCTACTTTGAGAAATTTAATATTTTCTGGAATTTCTTCAGTGAGGATTTTTTCTTCAAATGCTTTACAACTTGGGCACCAAGCAGCATGGAAAAATAAAATTAAAAATTCTTCTTTTGAATTATTTAACTCACTTTGAGAATAATCAACATACTGTTCCTCTGAAACTTCTTGAGAAATAACTGTATCTTCTCAAATTGTTTGAGATTTATTTTGCATAGAAAAATATATCCCTCAAAATAAAATTATTCAAATGCATAAAATAATAAAAATATTTTTCATATATTTTTAGTTAGAAATAATAATTTTATTATCCACTTTCTTCTTAAGTTAAACTTAAAAGAAAAAGAATGATAGTAACTATCATTCTTTAGTATTATTTTATTTTTGTCCCATTACAATTTTTTTGTAATAATATATTGAAATTATTTTCAATTTCAGAAAAATATTTTGAATAATTTTTTATTCAATTTGTATCCATATATTTTTGTAGAAAATCAAATCTATCTCATGTAAAATCATTCCAATCTTGAGTAATATTATTACAAGTAGTTCATGTACTTGAATTATTGAATAAATTTTCATATGTTCCTATATACCAATTATTATAATATACATATAATTCTGTAAAATATATAGTCTCAATTTTAGAAATTTTATTCATATAATTTCAACTATGAAATTCTATGTTATCTAATCTCCAATCAGATTTACATTCTTTCTTAAAATAATCTTGAAATTTTGTTATATCATATTTTATTAAATCCATTACAAAATAAGCATTTTGTTCTTTAGCGATTTCGTAATAATTTTCAATTTGACTTTTATATCATTGATCCCATTTGTCTCAAAAAGTTCCACATCATCAATATATATTACCATTTTGCCCATAAACAGCAGAGTCTATTTTTTTATTATATAAATTTAAATATTCTTTAAATATTATAAATATAGAGTTACTGTTATCAATATAAACTCAATTAGACAATTGAGTGTTATTGATAATATCTTCAATATCTCATACTCAATTATTACTTTCTGATATATGTAGTATTATTTCATCTAATATATATGAAAGTCTTTTATTATCAGCTTTTTTTGATTTTAAAGAAATAAATTGAGATATTAATGATTCTGCATATTTGTCTCATTTCTTTTCTATTATAGTATCAATCTTTTTCTCTAAAGATTGTATTATTTTTTTATCCTCTTGATTTGGTGTATATGCAAATGCATTGGTAAAAAAAATAATACTCAGTAAAAATATAGATAATATTCTTTTCATTGCTTCTAAATTAATATATAAAACCTCCTTATATAATAAGTATAATCATTTGATATTAAATGGACATTAAATTTTGAAACTTTTTTTAAAAAAGTCCTGAATTATGCTTCAGGACTTACGGAAATATCAACATCTCAGATTATTTTTTTCATATCGTCTTTGAGAGGAGCTTGGAATTTTCTTACTTTTCAGTAGAGCTCTAGTTCTAATTCATAGGCATGAAGTGCCTGACGAGAAAGTTGATACATAGTATTGATTCTCGTATTTGCTTTTGGATTTCCATAGACTTTATCTCATAAAATTGGATACCCAATCGAAGCAAGATGAACTCTGATTTGGTGAGTTCTCCCCGTTTCGATTCTCACGCGAACCACTGTATATTCATTATCAATATATCCTAAAACTTTTCAAAATGTCAGAGCAAGTTTTGGATTGACTGGATCAACGGCAGTCATTCTGGTTCTGTCGTGTTTGTCTCTTCCCATATAACTTTCAATTTTGAAATCAGTATTTTTTACTTTTCCGTGTACGATAGCAATATATTCTTTTTTGATTTTTCTTTCTTTGATTGTTTCAGATAAATAATTCATCATTTTATCACTTTTTGCAATCATGATTAAACCAGATGTATCTTTATCTAATCTGTGTACGATTCCAGGTCTTTGAACTCCTCAAATATTTGGAAGATTATCTTTGCAATGTTCTAAAATCCCATTGACTAAAGTACCAGAATTTCCTCATTCTCCAGGAACTGGATGTACATTTGTAGCAGGTTGTTTGTTGAGAATAATTAATTCATTATCTTCAAAAACAACATCTAAATCCATTTTTTCTGGTGAAACTTCTAGTGTTTCAATAATTATTTCTATTTGGATTTCATCTCCAGATTTTACTTTTACATTTTTGTAAAATGTTTTTCCATTGAGCGTTACTTGTCCTCTATCAATTATTTTTTGTATATAACTACGAGAAAATTCCTCAAAAAGAGCAGATAAATACATATCTACTCTTTTAGGTTTTTCTAAAAATGCACTAAATTTATAAATCATTTTTTATTTTTTATTTATTTTTATAATCCTAAGTTGGCTTTAATATCTTCGATTTTATCTTCATCTTGGTTTTGAGCATTTTTTGCTTCTAGTTCTCTTTGATATATTTCACCTAACTCAGACCATTCTTTTTGTTGTTTTGCTAGCAGTTTTTTAATATCATCAGGATGTTGTTTTGCTAATTCTCTAAATTTTTCTCTTTCTTCGACAAATACTTTTGTTAATTCATCAAATTGAAATTGAGATAAAGTCGCAGCAGCATCAACTACTCTCTTTTTTTCAGCCGTATCTAAAGATAAAGAATGTTTTAATAAATCTAAAAATTCTTGCGCATCAAGAGTAATTTCTTCTCCATGAAGTCTTAAAAGACTGAGTATTATATCATCGATTTGTTCGTTTGAAAGTGAAGTATTTTCTTCCATGATAGTATTGAATAATAAATATATTTGATTACATTATAATTAGAATTTTATTTTTACAATAGTTTATTTCATAAATTTTTCTTTCGTGCTGATTTTTAAAACCCATGGCATTATTCTAAAAATACATAAAGTAGGAGAAAAAGATTTTCTCTATACTATTTTTACTGATGAATATGGAAAAATAATGTGCCAAAAGAAAATTTCAGCAAAGGAAAAAACGCTAGACTTAGGTTACGAAATACAATTTGAAATAGAAACAAAAGAAGAAAGAAAAGTTCATAAAATGAGAAATATCAAAATACTTTCAGACTTTTCTCCGAGTACAAAAAAATTTTGAGTTTTACAAAAATATTTAGAAATTCTTGCCTACGTTTGAAAAAATTCTCCAGATGGATTACAAATATTTTGAATTGTAGAAATTATTCAAAAAATACACGATTTTGAAAATATTTCAGAAGAAAAATTGTTACTCACACAATTAAAAATTGCACATATTTATGGAAATTTACCAGAAAATAATTGAGATCCTATTCTTCAAAAAATTCTAAATTTTATTCACACAAAAAAAATATCAGAAGTTTTACGACTTTCATGAATCGAAAAATATAAAAGAGATTTAGAGTTACTCCTCTAAATCTCTTTTATATTTATTTTTTAATATCCGATATTTTCTCTAATCCTTTCTAACATTTGCAGATCAACATCAGAAATATTTTTTGGCATTCTTGCATCAATTTTTACTATTAAATTCCCTTTTTTAGAACCTTCAGACTTTCCAAATTCTTTGACTCTAAATTTTGAACCTGGTTTAGTATTTGGAGCAATTTTTAGTTTTGCTTTTTGTCCATAAACTCCCGTTACTTCGATTTTACATCATAAGATTAAATCAAAAACAGGGATTTCATATGTTTTTTCAAAATCTAAACTCACTGGTTCTTGTTGTGTTTGAGTTTTTCTTTGTGATTGTTGTTGTCCTCAAAAACCACTATTTCAGAATAAATCTCCAAAATCAAAACTTGACGATTGTGCTCTACTTCATCCTGCTCCTCAAAATTGTGAAAATATATCTTCAAATCACCCAAAACCTTGACCAGTTGATTGTCCTCAACCAAATCATCCACCAAATGGATTTCCTCCAGCTGAACCAAAAGTATCGTATTGTTTTCTTTTTTGCTCGTCTCACAAAGTCCCATAGGCTTCGTTTACTTCTTTGAATTTCGTTTCAGCAGTAGAATCATTTTTATTTCTATCTGGATGAAATTTCATGGCTTGTTTTCTGTATGCTTTTTTTATTTCATCTTGTCCGGCAGATTTATCTACCCCAAGAATATCATAGAAACTTTTTGACATTATTTAAATTTTAATTATAAATTAATGTAATTATATTCTTTCTAAAAAAATATTATGAAAAAAATTATTGCCGGTATTATAGCAATTATTTGAGTTTTTTCAACTTTCTTACCTACAACTTTTGCAGACGAACCATTTTTTGAAGAACTTTTAGATCTTAATTATGGTGTAGAACACTATGAATTAGAGCTTTCTAATCTTGAACCTATGTATTTTTATTCTCAAGATTTACAAAATATGCATAGTGAATTTCAAAAATGAAACCAAAAAATAAAAGCTGAAATAATGGACTACTACAGACCATGAAAAATTTCTGGTTATCAAGCACAAGCCATTGTAAGAGCTCATAAAAATTTTGTATATTATACAAATCAAATTTTTAGACATTCTCTTTATAAAGAACTTGACCCAAATTATGCTGATGTGGATTCTCAAATTTTGGAAAATTACACTCAATCAAGACTCGCATATAGAAAAATAGTAAAAGTATTAAATACAAAATAATTATAAAAAAAAGCTACAAATTTTTGTAGCTTTTTTATTTTATATAATGTTTTACTAAATAATAATCGAAATATGACATATTGTCAGGATTTTGTATACGAGTTGTATATTTTTCTGGTAAATTCCAAGATAATTCAGTTATATTTTCTATTTGTGCTAAATAATGTACAAGTATTCATTTTGTCGTATCAATTTCTGTTTTTTGAATTTCTCCATATATTTTATTTCAAATCTCTTCTGCAATAGAAATATCTATTTTTACAAACTCTATTAATTTATTTCAAGATTCGATATTATTTACCAAATCTTCTGTCATATCAGGAAGATTAAAAAGACTTAAAAATACACTTCTGTCACGTTTTAAATCATCAATTAAAATATCTATTTTTTCAATATTAGTATCTATTGATAATAAATCTCACTTTATTTTTTCTGGAAGAGCTGTAAATTTTTCTCTCATATTTATAGATGAAATACTTTGATCTTCTGGGTTTGGTAAATTATTTTCTTGTACTTTATTAAAATAAATAATTCCTCATCAGATAAATAGTATGAAAAAAAGAAGACAAATAGTATAAAATCTCATGTTTATTTTAATAATAATAAATTATTATATATAATATTTAATTTATATACAAAAACAATTTATTTTAAAAAATAATTTTCAATAAAAAAGCTACAAAAATTTGTAGCTTTTTTATATTTTATACGCTCAGTTTACTTCATCGTAGCAGATAGATTTATCTTTAAATGCGATAACTCTTTTTTGCATTTTATTTACGATGTGAGAATCATGAGTGGCTAAGATAATTGTTTTTCATTCTGAGTTTAAATCTTCAAAAATATTCATTATTTCCATAGCTGTATCAGGATCTAAATTCCCTGTAGGTTCATCTCAAATTATGATTTTTGGGTTGTGAACTAAGGCTCTGGCAATCGCAATTCTTTGTTTTTCTCCACCAGATAATTCGTATACAAATTTATCTTTTTTAATTAAAAGACCAACTTGTTCGAGAGCCTCAGGAACTTTTTTACGAATAATATCGTCTCAATATCCACAAACTTCCATTGCAAAAGCAACATTTTCATAGACTTTTTTTGATTCTAAAAGTTTGTAATCTTGGAAAATTACTCCGATACTTCTTCTGTATTCTAGAAGTGTTTCTTCGGTTAAATTTCTATAGAGTGCTAAATTATTATCTAAAATTATTTCCCCGTTTGAAGGTTTAAAATCTCAAATAAGTGAGCGAATGAGTGAAGTTTTTCCACTTCACGAATACCCAATTAAAAATACAAATTCACCAGGATTTATATCTATATTTATATCTTTTAGGATTGTTTTATTTTTAAAAGCCAGAGAAATATTATCTACTTTCATGTTTTTTTTTGAAAAATTATTTTATTTATATTATAAACAAAAGCCTGTTTGTAAAGAAAAAAGTCGAGATAAATATCTCGACTTTTTATAAAACTATATCATAGTTTTTACATCTTGAAACATTTCTGATTCAACTTCTTCTTTAAATTTTATATATAATTTTGGAGTGATTATTTCTTTATTATACAAATCTTTGATAACTTGTTCTTCTAATTTTAATAAAGATTTATTTACTAATCTTGATTCTACTGCATTTATAGTAGCTTTATGTTCGATAAAAATATGAATTCTTTTTTCGTCAGCTACTTTGTTAAATGAAGCATACAGTGTGATAACTTCTTCGAAAATACTATTATCAAAACCAAATTCGATTTCGCTGAGTGCTTTGAGTTCTTTGATTACTTTTCTGGTAATAATTACTCTGGCTCTATTTCTGATATACATATCTACCACACTTGTCGAATCTTTAAATGAACGAATCGCACAACGAGAGAAAAAGTCATAATCCATTTCTCATTTTGAAAATTTTCTCAATTGATGATTTTCATTTTCAATTCTTTCCATTTGTTTTTCTATTTTTCTGAGAATATATTTGAAATTTCTTTCATCAATTTCATTATAGAAAAATAATGATTTTAAATATTGTTTTTCGATTCCAAGTGCGTGCAGTGAAATTGCCCTTCTAATAAGCGTATCAGCTTCTGCTTTACTATCTTTGAGAATCTCTTTCATCGTTGCTACAGCATTGTTTAAACGATGTGTGTAAGTACTTTTTAACTCATCATATTCATTTTGAGTTAAATATGCTTTTTTATATGAAGTGTTGAGTTTTTGTAGAATTTTAAAATTTGCTAATATTTTCCCTTCTTCGTGTTCAAAACTTTCAAGTTTATGGAGTTTATCCACTCACATTTTTTTCATCATCACAGAAATCGTTGGAGCTTTTACAAATAACGTAAACATTATATTTGTAATAGTGAGAATCAAGAGAAATTCTTTTATATGAAACGGATATTCCCAACCTACTGATTGTTCAAAAGCGAGCATTTTTTCAAAATCTGCATCACCCTGACCAGGAATCATTAGCACCATCATCAACGCTAGCGCTCATCTCAAACTTCCCCACGAAAGTAAATGTTGCCAACTTCTTGGAATATTTTCTTCTTCCATCTTAAATCCATTGATAATCCCAATTGGTAAATATACACTCACGGCTCTGGCAATCATCACAACTGGAATAGCAATAAGCATCATCGGAATCATATTTATAAGTGTTTGATCAATAGAAGAAAGGATCAAACCTAGTAAAATAAACACAATCGAATTTGATACAAAAGCAAAAAATTCCCAAAATTTTTGCATATGAGCTTCTACTCTCGGGGTGATTTTATATCTTCCATAATTTCAAATTATGATACTGGCAACCACCGTAGCAATTACACCAGAAATTGGAAGATACTCAAAATGATGAGTTATCAGTTCAGCGAGGATAAAAGTAAAGTGAGCCAACAGCATAGTTAAAACAATTTCTACTTCTTCGTTATTTTTAATTTTTCCAATAATTTTTGAGAAAAATATTCCGGTGAATACTCAAAATAATATTCATCCAAACAACATACTAATAAATTTCCAAAGCCCTAATATATATGTTTCACCGGTTACGATTCATCATTCTAAAATAACTCATAGTATCACTAAAAAAACAGCTACAGCAGTTCCATCGTTAAATAAACTTTCTCATTCGAAAATAAGTGCCAGTTTTCTTGGAGCTCAAATACTTTTAAATATTGATAGTACAGCTACTGGATCAGTTGCCGAGATTAAAACTCAAAATAGTAAACAGATGATAAATGGTATTTCTAAACCAATAAGTGGAAATACAAAAAATAATCATCCAGCGATTATTATCGCAGAAATAAGTAAACCAAAAATCGCTAATGCAGTTATTGATTTCCAGCTTTTCATCAAATGTCTATAATTTATATTATAGGCTGATTCAAAGAGTAAAACCGGTAAAAATACAAAAAATAAAATCCCAGGAGTGAGTTGAAAATCATCAATAAACGAAAAAAGGCCTACTTTTGAAAGTGGCACCAACAACAACCCAATAAGTACAAGTAATACTGTATATGGAAAATTTATTTTTTTACTGAATATATAGGCAAAACTTGAGACAAATAACAGAAATAAAACCGATAAAGTCTGCGTCATAAAACTAACGTCTTCCATAATTCTTATAAAAAATTTAAAAATTTGTTTAAAGATACTAAAAAAAAAAGATGTAATTGCAAATTTTTTGTTTTTTTAGGTCTTAATTACAAAAAAGAGGAAACTTAATCACTAGTTATAGATAATTAATCTATATATATTTATATAAATCGAATTATGTTATACATAAATACATTATATATAAATATTATATTAATATAAATTTGACACACCAACATTAATTAATAAGCTATATAAGCTTTTAATAATATAAAATATATTGTTATATAGTATACTTTTACAATGACATTTCATATCATAGGAGATAAAAGTCATGTTAAAAAGAACCATTCTTGCTGTTGTTATTACTAGTTTTTCGTTATCTGCAAATGCGGGGTATCAGAAACAAAATAATGTTCATAATTACAGTCAAGAAAAAAATTACTATTGTGCTGCAACTATTGTGCAAATGTATGCTCACTGGTTGAATAAAGACACTAATGCCACTCAAGATGCAATTGCTATATCTGAAGGTATTTCTGCTCAAAAGGGTTTAAATATTTATGAGTTAGCAGATGCTTTAGAAAATTATACACCTAATTGGTTTTCTTCTTATTCTACTAGTACAAAAGATAATTTTGTAAAAAAAATTATTTCTGAGAATAAATCGGATCAACCAGTAGTAGTACTTACAAGTACAAGATACTCTGATCCTGTGGAAGAACCAAAGCCTAATAAGCATTATATGTTGGTTGATGGTTTTACACAGAATACTTCAAAGTATAGCGATGATGTAAGTAGTACTACTGGGTTTCACATAAATGATCCTCTTTGGGATCATGTAAATAGAAAATCAAAGTATTCAGCATATGAAGCAGTTGATGGCAGAGTTGCATTTCCTATGCAAGAGTTTATGAGTGAGATTGCTTCAAAATCAAGCAACAAATATTATTTAGTTCGCGATTAGTAATTTTTTACTTATTCCCTCTTTTTTAAAGAGGGAATATATTTATGTTAAAGGGTGTTTTATGAAAAAAATAACAGTTTTTATTATACTAATTTGTATGTGTATAGTAGTATTTTTTTATTTTTAAAGTAATGAAAAAAACTCTCAAGAACTAATTTCTAAATAATCAATAAAGAAAATAGATATTGAGAAACATTAACAAGCTAAGGAATCTACTACAAATACTCAAATATTTCAATCTCAGAATAAAGAATCTAGTATTATTACTGATGAAAAAATAGCTAGTTTTGGTTTAAATCATGCTCTAGCATATTTTGAAAGTCAAGAAAATTTTGACCATAATGGAGTAGAAGTGGATAGAATAATACATGTGAATGTAGATGAAGCATGTGGAGGTCCTGATAAGATTGTTTTATTCAAAAAAAATGATATATATGCAGGTGTTGCAAAAGTAAATGTTGAGTATGGAAAAATGAGAATTGGTCAATTGGGTCCAGGAAACTATTCGGATCGTAACTATACTGCAACATATATTGAAAAACCATATATAACATTAGAAGAAGCAAGGGAGAATGTATCTATTTTAAATCCTGATTTAAAATTTTTAGATTTTACAAATCCTTGTGTATCAGAAAGAACTCTAGGATATTCTCATTTACCATTTTTTCGTTTCACAGATGAAAATGGAAGAAAATTTCTATATAATATTGATGGTGTTCCTAATAAACTTTTTTCTGAAGAGCTTGCAATGGAAAATTTGAGAATTCAGTTGGAAGGCTTAGATAGTCCAAATGCTCATAAAGTTGATTATAGTAAAGAAGAAATAGAAGATTTTTTTCGTTCAAATATCCCAGAAACAAGATTAAAAGTTATAGCAAGCTATGATACAAATAAAATTTATCAACTTGTATATGATATTGACCCCGAAGTACAGAGAGCAGCATTCTTAGAAATTTTAGACTATTCCTCTCCGAGTGGAAATACATATTTAGAAGATTATTATACTGATATGCTTTCAGCAAATTTGAATTATGAGGCTCTTTTAGAGCTTCAAGGTTTTGATTTTAATCAATTTAATAATATTTCTAAGAATGATTTTATCGAATATTTAAAGGAGTCTTCTTCTTTTGTAAATCTGTCAGAAAAACAAAAGAATGAAATTCTCAATAAATTATAAAATAAAACTCATAACCATAAATGGTTATGAGTTTTATTTTTTTGCAGCTTCAGCTTCTTGCCTTTCTCTTTCAGCTATACGTTTTTTTGCTTTATCATCTTTTTCTTTTTGTTTATATTCTTCTTTTTTCTTTTCCCAAGATTCTTCTTGTTTTTCAATATCGTAAAGCGTTTTATTAATTCTTGCTTCTACTGAGCTTCTTGGTTTTGAATATTTTTCACGACTTACTTTTAATATTTTTTCGTATCTTGCCTGAAACACTTCATCTTCTTTTGGATGAGGAGCAAATGTTCCTGCTGAAAATATATTTGAAGGCATCCCGTCAATCAATTGTTTTAAATAAATATCATATTTACTTAAGTTCATGAGATCTTCTTCGAGTACTTCTCCAGAAAAAACTTCTTTTAAAATACTAGCATCATGATATCAAACTTGAAATGAAACAAGAGATCATACATTCCCAAATACGGCTCAACGAACAGATTCTTGCATTTGATCGATATATTGATTTGCCATTACTAAATTGAGTTTATATTTTCTGGCTTCTGATAAAATCGTTGCAAATGAATCGGTTGCAAAGTTTTGAAATTCATCTACATAAAGATAAAAATCTTTCCTTTGATTTTCTGGTATATCTGCCCTACTCATGGCATCCATTTGAAATTTTGTTACCATCATCGCACCAAGTAAACTCGACGCATCTTCACCGATTTTCCCTTTTGAAAGATTTACAATAATAATTTTCCCATTATCCATTGCCCAACGAACAGAAAAACTATTTTTTGGTTGTCATAAAACATTTCTTAAAATTGAACTTGAGAGAAATTGCCCTACTTTGTTTAAAATAGGACCAGCAGCTTCTACTTTTTGATTTGGAGCCATTTTTGCAAATTCACCAGTCCAGAATTTCTTTACAACAGGGTCTTTAATTTTACTTACAACTTTATTTCTATAGACTTCACTCGTAAGCATTAAAGGGATAGAAATCAGAGTTGTATTTGGATATTCTAACAAAGCTAAAACAGTGTTTCTCAAAATATGTTCGAGTCTTGGCCCCCAAGAATCTCAGAATATTTTTTTAAATATTCCTACTAAACCAGAAGCAACTAGAGGTCTATGTTCAGGAATAACATCTTCAAGCATATTAAATGCAATTGGCCAGTTTGTATCACTTGGATCAAAAATAATAGTTTGATTGGTTCTAGATTTTGGAATATGTCCGATAACAGCTTCGGCTAGATCCCCATGCGGATCAATAACAGCTACTCATCTATCTTTTAAAATATCATCAATAATCATATTTTCTAACAGTGTAGATTTCCCCATCCCAGTTTTCCCGATAATATAGACATGTCTTCTCCTATCACTTGGTCACATCCCAAAACTCATATTTGTACCACGAAAATTTGTTTTCCCAAGTGGAGTGAGATTTGTTTCTGGTTCTATGTCGTCTGTTAAATCTGGATCGATAATCGGTAAATTTGAAGGTGGTTCAAACGCACGAGCAGAAACCCAGTTTATTTGAGGAGTTTTTACGTAACTGGTTGGAAGATGGACTAAACCTGATAATTCACTCGTTGATAAAATATCAGCCGATGAACAAATAGATCTACTTTTTGCACATTCTATTGCATTTTCATCACTTTTTACTCAGAAAAATTTAAATGAATTTCCTCCAAAATTTGAAAATACATGGAGAGTTGAAAATAATTCTCTAATAGAAGATTTGGCTTCTACAGGGTCTTCTCATGCATGAATTAAATGAATCGAAGTTTTATATCATCCTTTAGAAATTTTTTGCATAAAAAATTCTTCTTTTTTATCTTCATCTTCTCCACCATCTGATGATTCTGATTCTTCATCTGATTTTTGAAAAATTAATCAAACGAGTTTTGCAAAAATAGCAAATGGGAATAAAAATATTTTTAATAAGAAAAAATATTTACTCATCATCATATTTTTGATAAATTTTGGATGTTTAGAGCGAATAATATCAGCAACCTGTTGTGCATTCGCTTTCCAATTATGATCATCCTCTGGTGTAAAATTAACTTGAATTGTGTTGAGTGTATAGGTTCCAGTTCTTCCGAGTGCTGAGGTAATCGAAGAAAATGGATCTACCATATCTTTACTTCCTTCTTCTTGCATTTCTGTAAAACTTTTCACACTATAGAGATAATTTTTTGCTATTCATACTTTCCCAACATACATTTTGTCCGTTGGAATATTTTCAAGATAATCAGAAATTTCTATGATTTCTACATCATTATAATGGGCATAAATTTGGTTTCTGAGAAAATTTCTATATTTTTCTGGAACCACGATAAAAAAACGAATTCTATTTCACACTTTTGTTATTTCAAAAGAAAAATTCGGTTGAATGGTTTTATTTTTTTTGTACCATTTGTGTTTTGGAATATCGTCAAAAACTTTGTGTAAAACGATGAGTATATGTTCAAAAACACCAGGTCATTTCAGATTTTTTTTATCAACGAGGACTTCTAGCACTGTTTTTTTCATATATTTTTGGTTATTTTCTTAAGCAATGCAAGTAATAATTTTTCAACTAATATCTGACACTTAAAAATAATAGTACTTCTAGTTTATCACAGTATTTTTTAAAAGACAATTATTGAACAAATTTCTTTCCCCAAGTTCCATGTAAACTACATTGTACTCTGATTTCATACTCTCATAAGTCATCAAAATCAAATTCTACAACCGGATCAACATCTTGCTGCATAAATTTTGTTTCGATTAAATCTCCATATTCATCGTATAAACTCATCGCTGCGATTCTATGAGAATCTCCCATCGGATGAATTTCGTTTCAAATAGTAACTTTTAATTTGTCACCTGTGACTTGCGTTTCAATAAAATGATCTACTTCAAGCGGATCTCTTGGATCTTCTGGTATATAATTTATTTCTTCTTCGATTCCATGAAACTCTTCTTTTTCAGCTCCACAAACAGGACAAGTAAAATAATCTCATAGTTTATCAAAACTTGTACCTTGATCAAAATCTTCTTCTCCTTGCGTTTCGTCGTAAATATAATTACACTGTGTACATAAATATCTCATAATTTATTGAAAAGAAATAGAAAAAGTATATATTTAAAATTGAACCCTATTTTAACCAAAAACCTAATTTTTACAAAATGAATTTTTCATGCGATTTAAAATGATTTTCTCCGAGCCAATCACAGCAAAAATTATTTGAAGAAATGTTTCAAGTTGGGAAAAATCCTTGAAAAATAGAGAAACATTTTTATAAAAAATGTGAAAAATATTTTAAATATATTTTATGGATTCCAGGCCTTCGTATGATTTGAGTTGGAAATACTATTGCGATGAATTGCGCAAAAAAGACTTCTGATATCGATCTATATATCGTTTCAACTCCAAATAGACTTTGGATTGTGAGAATACTCGTGACATTTATTTTTCAAATTTTAAGAGTCAGAAAAGATGATAAACATCATGCTTGAAGGTTTTGTTTAAGTTTTTTTTCTACGATAAATGCTCTGGACTTCAAAAGTTTTGCACTCGACAAAGATATTTATTTATACAATTGGATTCTTCATTTTAAGCCAATTGTGAATATAAATAATACCTATGAAGATTTTATTTCACAAAATAATTCTTGGGCAGATTTTTTAGAATACAAAAAAAATATTTCTGAAAATAAAAAATATATAAAATTTTCTAGAAATTTTCCAGAAAAAAATAATTCTAAAATTTGAAATTTCATCGAAAAAATATTAAAAAAAATATTTTTACCAAAAACTCTCAAACATTATAAAAAAATCTGAAAACCTTATGGTATAATTATTTCAAACGATATGTTAAAATTTCATAACTGAGATATCAGAAAACAAACGAGAAATAAAATTATGTAAAAAAATCTAACAAAATAAAAAATCCCATTTGGGATTTTTTATTTTGTTTCTTCTGGATTTTCAAAAACACATTTTACTTCGATTTTTCAAATTTTTGCATCTTTGATTCTCAAAATTTTACATTGAAGAGATCATTTTATATTTTCATGAACTTTATCAAATTCAAATGAAATAACTTCTTCGTGGATTGGAAATCTTTCGAGTTCGTGAGTAATCATATATCACATAGTATCACCTGAGAATTCTGATAAATCAGTGGTGAAATCAGATAATTCGAGTGTAAATTCATCTAAAATATCTTCTACTAAAACCGTAGATTCTATGACAAATGTATCGTGTCCAATTGATTTTATTTCATCAGTTTCTTTATCTGTTTCATCTCTAATTTCTCAAAATACTTCTTCGATGACATCTTCTAAAGTGATTAAACCTGCTACTCCACCATATTCATCAATAGCAATTGCCATATGTTTATGAGACGTTTGAAATAATTCTAAGAGCGTATCAATATGTTGATTAAGAGGAATTTTTATGACTTCTGGGAGAGAAATTTCAGAAAGTTTTTTATTTTTATCTTCCTGTATAAGTTCACGAATGGTGAAAAAAGTATGTATTTTATCAATTGTTTCACAGTAAACCGGTATACGACTATGTGTATGAGCGAGGTAAAATTCAATCGCTTCACGAACGGTTTTATCGTCAGAAA
>CAXHZN010000001.1:0-199300 GCA_964022365.1 uncultured Candidatus Altimarinota bacterium | reverse complement strand
TGTTTTAATTGAACTAAATGCAGATTCTCAAATAGTTTCTAAACTTTTTCATAAATCTAAAGAGGTAATATTATTTCATATAAATGACTGTTCTCATACAGATTTGATATTATCAGATAAAATAACACTTTCAAGTTCTCTCAACATAAAAGCAAGATTTCAGATATATATAGCTTTTATATCGTTAATTTCACATGGGATAACAATATTTTTTGGATAATCTCAATTTAATCAAGTAATTGTATTTGTAGATTCATTAAAATTAAAATATGATTCATCTGTCGGAGTTACAGAATCTACACATTCTCAAGAATGAGGCAAAGATCATTCAACAGGGGCTGTAAATCATAATTCTTTTAATTTTTTTGGATTATGATTTAATATTTTAATCGCAAATTGTGCTAATTCATATTCATTATTTTTATCAAGATTTAAGAGTTCTTGTTTCCAATTACTTTCTAAATCAGTATTATTTTCATATTTTTCAATAAGAGCTAAACTGAAATCTGGATAATTACTTTCAACATTTCCTGGAGTAATATCGGTATTTGATGAGTCTTGAAGTTTTTGAATATTAAAATCTACTGTTCAAGAATTTACATAAAAAGTAGAACCTGAAGAATGAAGTCAAATTGAAGAATAATATACATTATCATTTCAAACTAAAAATAAACCATTATAATTTCAAGTAATTTTGTGTGCGATATTTCGAGCATATATTTGAGATATTTTTCATTGAGAAATCGCTTCTAAATCATATTTAAGTTGAAACTGTTTGCTATCATGAGTGGTAGCGTATTTCATTGGAGTTTTTGTCAACGGATCCACTGGAACTTGGGAAATTCATTGTAATCTTGCAAGCACCTCTTTTGAAACTTCTCATTGTTTCCAATGAGTTACACTGGCATCTATATTTCCTGGTACAGGATAATTTCCAGATGTTACATTGTTTAACACTAGTGCTTTTTCGACTATTTTCATGTCGCTGACTCTCACTGAATCCCTAGATTGACTGGTATATCCTTGGAAAGAGATAAATCAAATGGTTGATAAAATAGCTAAAATAGTAATAACGACTATAAGTTCTACCAATGTAAATGCTCTTAATTTTTCTCTCATCTATAATATATACCAATATAAAATTGTATATAATATTATTAATTTAATATTGAAAGTAAAATAATTTTTATAAAAAAAATAACATTCTTTATATTAAAGAATATTATTTAATTACTTTTGCAATTTCATTTGCAACATTTTTATCCAGTGGAGATGGTATAATTTCATCTACTGTAGGATTTTTTACATAATTTGCCAATGCTTCTGCTGCATTTATTTTCATTTCTTGGGTAATTTGAGAAACTCTATTTTCGAGAGCTCATTTAAATAATCCTGGGAAAACTAAAACATTATTTAATTGATTTGGAAAATCTGAACGTCCCGTTGCAATTATTTTTGCTCATGCTTTTTTTGCTTCTTCAGGCATTATTTCTGGGATTGGATTTGCCATAGCAAATATCATAGGATCTGTATTCATAGATTCTACCATATGAGATTTTAACGCTCAAGCAACCGAAACTCATACAAAAACATCTCTATTTTTCACAGCATTTTCTAATGAACCTTCGATATTATCAATATTAGTAATCTCAGCTAACATTTTTTTTGTATCATTTAAATCATTTCTGTTTTTAGAAATAATTCATTTCGAATCAACCATGATAATATCTTTTACACCAAATTCTAGAAGCAATTTTGCGATAGCTACTCAAGCAGCTCAAACTCCATTAATTACAACTTTTATATTTTCTTTATTTTTACCTGTAATTTTTAATCCATTTATAACTCAAGCAAGAGTGACTATAGCTGTTCCATGTTGATCATCATGAAATACTGGGATATCTAACTCTGCTTTTAATCTTTCTTCTATTTCAAAACATCTTGGAGCAGAAATATCTTCTAAATTTATTCCTCAAAATGTAGGAGCAATATTTTTAATTGTTGAAATAATTTCTTCTGTATCTTGAGTATCTAAAATAATAGGGAAGCCATTTACTCAACCAAATTCTTTTAATAAAGCACATTTTCATTCCATAACTGGAAGTCCTGCTAAACCTCAAATATTTCCAAGACCTAAAACTGCCGATCCATCAGAAATCACTGCAACAGTATTTGCTTTGAGAGTGTAATCATACGCTGTGTTTTTATCTTTTTGGATTTCTAAACATGGTTGAGCTACACCTGGAGAATAGGCAAGTGATAAATCATCTTTTGTATTTAAAGGCATTTTTAATCCCGTTTCTATTTTTCAAACACTTTTTTTATGAAGTTTTAAACTTTCTGCGAAATAATCCATAATTTTTATTTAAATATAAATTTATAAAAAATAATATATTTTATCAGCTAAAAGTAAAGGAAAAAATATATTTATATAGTTACTATATTTTTTAAAGTTAAATAATTCTAAAGAAATAAAAAAATCCCAAAAAATGGGATTTTTTTTCATATCAAGATCAAGAAAGTTTTTTTTGTTTTTTACAGTGACGATAATAGCGATTTCTCGCAAAAATAATCATAAATGCTAAACCAAAGCAAATAACTGCTTGAATTTGATGATACGTGGAAATATTCATCATTGAATCTATAACCCAAAAATGAAAGCGAATATCAATATCTTGAACTAATCCGAGAATTAAATGTGCAAGAGATAAAAATATCGCAATTAAAGGCATTCTTTTCCAAATAAAAGTCGGTATTCTTATTTTTGGAAAAACAGAATATCTTTTAAATAGAAAGCCTAATTTTCCTTCAGTGGGTAGTTTTGTTGGGGTGAAATACCCTATTTCCTTTGCCATTTATAACCTCCTTTGTGAATAAATGTCAAACATATTGTATAAAAAAAATAAAAAAGTCAATTTTCTTGCAAAATAAATATTACTGTATATAATTTGTATATATTAAATATTTAATTACTTTATGCCGAAAAAATCAAATTATACAAAAAATCAAATTAATACATCATGATTATCTATTAAAAATATTTTCGTTGGAATATTTTTAATTATTTTTATACATATTGCTTATATAAATATTTCTATATTATTTTCTCATAATTCAAAAACAGAAGTTCTAGTTATAAATCCGATTGAAAAAATAAATTCTGTTCGAGTGAGTAGTAAAAATATACAACATTTTGAAAAAAACATACAATTATTTCAAAATGACCAAATGAGAAAAATTTTAATATTAGCCAGTGAAAATAATTCTTGAATTTCAGCAGTAGAAATAATAGGAGAACATTTGCTCGAAAATGACGTCTGGTGAGGGAATATAGCACAATTAGAGAGTTATCCATGAGATTATTACAAAGAAGTACTCGGATTTTTAAATAATCAAAAATTAAAAAATGCTACTATTTTAACGAGTTTTTGAAATTATTATAAAACTTCTCAAAAATTTCATGCAAATGCATATGATTCAATTGTAATAAAAACCTATTATGATGGTTTTGCAGATACTTTTTTTGGAAGTTTCCAAAATTTTTATTATTTTTGGAAAAATAAATTATAAAAAAAATCAGAAATAAATTTCTGATTTTTTTAATATGAAAGAGTTTGGTACTGAGTATTTTTTAATATCATTGGTACTTCAATAGCAATGACATCTGATTCTTCTGAATCTCAAATAATTAAATGTTCAGGATTTTCATCATTTACACCAGCAGCATCTTTTGTTTTGAGTTTATGTGAATCAATTTTTATACTTCCTTCAATCACAAAATAATATACTCCATGAAGAGGATTTCTTTTTTTATATGGAACTACTTCTCTTTGAGAAATATTTATACGAGAAATGTATGCGTCTTGAAAAATTCTATTTGCGTCATCTTTTGGATTTCCACTCGCTAAAATTTGCCAAACATTTTGTCTATCTTTTTTTAGATATTTTTTTTGTTCATACACTGGTTCTCCAGAATGATTTTCTGACTCAATCCAAATATGTAAGACTTTTAATTCTTCTTCTTGATTTCCATTAAATTCGCTATGAGAAATTCATTTTCCAGTGGAAATACTTTGCACTGAACTTTTTTTGACTATAGTGTCATTTCATAAACTATCTTTGTGAGATAATTCTCATTCTAATGGAATTGATATGATTTCCATGTCTTTATGTGGACGCGCTGGAAATCATTCACCTGGTTGAACGTGGTCTTCATTTAAAACCAACAGTTTTCCAAATCACGGTCTTTTGTGATTATGGTAATCTGCGTATGAAAACGAAAAATAACTTTTAATCCATTTTTGATTAAAGTATCATCTTTCTTCATTTTCATGAATTTCGATGTTCATAATCGCATAGTTATTGATAATACCTTTATTATAGTTTTCAATCTTAAGATTATCTTAAGAAAAAAGTGTTTGACTTTTTTTTGTCAAGCATATAATTTCATATATTAACTTTTAAGCTTAAATAAATGAATTCTTTAGTACAAGAAGTAGAAAAAAGAATAAAAAATGAATTCTGAGAAAATATTCAAATGCAATTTATTGATGAAAAATGAGATGGAAAACATTTCTTTCTTGATATTATATCAGATAAATTTGAAGGTATAACGAGAATACAAAGATCAAGAAAAGTTCATACAATTTTAAAAGATTTATTAACAGATGACTCTATTCACGCGTTAAGACTCAAGTTAAGAGTTCCGGGAGAATAATAAATTTCTTCATTTAAAAATTACCCCCTCTGCCTTTCAGGCATCTCCCCCTTATAAAAAAGGGGAGACTAATATAAAAGAAGTTTTAATCCACCCGGGCCCTCCTTTTTCAAGTGAGGGAATATATATAATTATTAAGAAAAAAATATGTTAACACCAGAATTACAAAAAAGACTCGATGATTTAATTCATCAATACAAAGTAATGCTTTTCATGAAGGGAAGTCCTGATATGCCAATGTGTGGTTTTTCAGCTCAAATAGTTGAAATTTTAATCGATCAAGGTATTTATTTTGAGTCATTTGATATTTACTCTGATGAAGAAGTAAGACAAGGCTTAAAAGAATATAAAGATTGGCCTACATACCCTCAACTCTATATTAATGGAGAACTTATAGGAGGACTTGATATTATTCAAGAAATGCTCGAAGCAGGAGAATTAGAAGACCTCAAAAAAGATGTTGGAATGGAATAAAACAAAAAAGCGCTTTCGCGCTTTTTTTTATGCTTCTAAAACACTAAAAATTTTTTTTTCTAGTACTTTAGATTTTTCCTTTAATTTTTTTATTTCTCCTTTTTTGACTTCTATAGCTTTATTATCACAACTAATCAGATAACAATTATTTATAAAATAAAAGTCCATTATTTTTCCATTAGAAACAAATTTTATATGAAATGATGTATTTTTCGTAAATTTATTTATACGAATCCAGATAAACATATTAGTTTCATCGACTGACGGATATAATTCATGTATTATCAATATCAATTTTCTTACTTCGTCTTCATGATAAATAATACTAGAGCTTGTATATAATATCTTAGAGATTAAACATTTAAAAATTAATATGATAGAATAAACTACTTTTCATAAAATATTCATAATTCTCATAAATATATTCAAACTCTATTAATTCTTCATCATACTCAATATACATTTTAAGAGAAGTTGTATCTTTATGCAGAAAATACATAATATTTTCTGGCTGAATATTTTGTATTTTCCCAAAGGAAACCAAAATACACGATAACAAATTTCTCTCGTTTTTACACAATGGTATTTCTACTATATGTAACATATTTTTGCTTCCTTTTTTAGAACGTATTATTACTATAATATATTTACATATTTAGTCAAAAAAATAAAAAATCTTGAAAATAAATTCAAGACTTTTTTATAATTTTAATTTTTTAGAAATAATAAAATTTCTAATTATATTTTTAGCTTTTTCCAGAGGATTTTCCTCAAGAGGATTTGCTTCTAAAATTTCAATTTGCTCTTGTTGAAGCATAACCTCATAGTCTTCTTCGTTATTTGCAATCC
The DNA here is from genome assembly GCA_964022365.1 of uncultured Candidatus Altimarinota bacterium. Classification (GTDB taxonomy): domain Bacteria; phylum Patescibacteriota; class Gracilibacteria; order BD1-5; family UBA6164; genus CAJXJP01. The sequence continues at coordinate 193,260 of CAXHZN010000001.1, read as the reverse complement.
ATTTTTGAACTTGCACATCTATAAGATTTTCGATTTGATTTTCGACAGAAATTTCTCAAGAATTATTTTTTTTAAGAGGATTTTTTAAGAAATTTTTAATTTGTGATAACACAGATTTTTTTTCTCATTTTTCAATAGATTCAAACATGATTTCAATTTCTGATCTTGAGAAATTTATAAGTGTTTCGCTGATAATATTTTCTTCATAAATATGAAGATTATAAAACTTGTGAATCAAATTTTCATGTTCAGCCAAAAGGTCATTAAAAATATCAAGAGGTTTAAAATTTTGATAATCTGCTGTTTGCAGAAATTTTCAAAATTTTTCCAAACAAATAGAAATATTTAAAATTTCAAAGTTTTCAAAAACATTTTCAATAAAGGCATTTCCAAAGTTCAAATCTCACAACAACAACTTCATTTGTTTGATGTTGTTATTTGGTTTAATTATTTGTTCTTTATTTATATTGCCTTTTTTGCGTTCTGTATGGTAGCTTTTTTGCGTTCTGCCAAGAGCAAAAATTTCTTTCTCGTCGAGATTTTTTTCACTTTCTACTTCAAGACTTTTCTTACTTTTAGGCTCGAAACTTTTTTCACTTATAGCCGTTTCAAAAGGATTTTGTCAGATAGTACTTTTTTTACTTTCTACCTGAGTACTTTTTTTACTTTCATTATTGTTAAGCACTTTCTTTATGTCTAAATTTTCATATTCTATGATTCATTCTAGATTTAAGCAGAAATATCTTGTATTATCATAATCAAGTTGAACATCGACAAGATTAAAACCTTGGAGCACTTTTATAGATTTAAGTTGTTGTTTTTTTGTGAGAGTTGTATCTTCGAGAATATTTTTAACAGAATTATAGAAATATCCATTTTTTAATTCTCATTTTTTGAGAAAATACTGTCTTTTTGATAATAAATCTTTCACTAAAATAGTTTCATTTATACCAATTGTATGCGCTAGAGCAATAGGGTAGCGAATGTATGATTCATCCATGAATGGTTCCAGAGATAAATTCATATCCCACATTTCTTGATTTTTTGGATAAAAAATTTGATTTATTTTTTCATTATTAATTTTGAAATGAAGTTTTTTTCATTTTCAAAGCTTTGTAAAAATAAGATCTTGCTCTTCGAGTTTTTTACGAGCAGTATCAAATTTACCTCTTGGAAGAGCTGTATTTTCAAATACATAATCTTTAGAATGATAAAAATACCCGTCAGTTCAAATACTGTCGTGTTTTATATGATAGAGCTCTTTATCGATGAGTTCCATGAGTAATACCGTTGGATTTATCCCAAAACTTAGGATAAATCTTTTTGGTAACAGGAGATGTTGAGAAATTATTTTATTTACTTGCATATCCTATAATAAACTATTTAAATCAATTTTTTCTTTTTTCTTTTTTTTCTTTTCATCTCAAGAAATAATTTTTTTTATTTTTTGAGTATTTCTACTATCTAGACGTTTTCAAGCATTTTTTATCGCATTTCGAATAACAATAAATGTATCATTATATCCGTTTTGTTGGTAAAAAATCGCTAGTTTAGAGAGTCCAGATATTTTATATTTTTTTTGTATAAAATTTTCGATTTTACTCGAAGTTATCTTTTGTTGTAATAAAAGTCTTTTTACTTTTGGATATTTTTCAACCAGCGAAAAATTATTAATTACTACGGACAAAAGGCTTTCTACTTGCAGTTTTTCTCATAAAATATTTACTTTTTCTACTTCACGAGCGACTCAACTGGCAACAAATTTCACAGAAATATTTTTACCTTCACCGATGAATGTTTCAAAATTTTTATTTTTTGTAATAATATAAAAATGTTTCATATTTTTATATTCACCAGCATGAATTTTGAGCGCACTTTGAGATCATATAACTCATCCAAGCAATGTAACAATAGCAAATAAATGCTCTCAAATAGCTTCATTTATAAGCATTTCACTTTTTTTGAGAATATATATTCCACGAATAGGGGAATATAACATTTTTTCATTTAATAAAAAAGTTTTTATATTTGCTGGTATTTCAGAAGATAAAAATACAAACTTTTGTTTCTTTTTATTTTCAAGAATAAATTTTTTTACATTTTCTATAACTCGCATAAAATAGCGATTATTTATATATTTATTTTTCTTTTACATTAATTTTGTGAATTTAAAATATTTCTATTCACATTATTTTTGTACAAAATATTTTATAAAAAAATACAAGAATTATTTCTCATGAAAAAATATTTTACATAAAAGTCAATATTTTAGCTCAGAGTTCTTGTTTCTTTGTACCTTCTATTTATACAAATTTTTGACTAAAATCAAAATTTTTCTTCTAAAAAAGATATTATATAAAAAAATATTTACAAAAATAAAATTATATATAATATAGTTACTATATAATATATTAATTTTAAAAATATGAATAATGAATTTTATAATTTAAGTGCACAAACACTTAGATGAGAAGAAGTAAGTATGAAGGATTATGAAGGGAAAGTAGTAATCGTAGTAAATACTGCAAGTAAATGTGGGTTAACGTATCAATATGCAGGTCTAGAAAAATTATACCAAAAATATAAAGATCAAGGATTAGTGATTTTAGGTTTCCCATGTAATCAATTTGCAAATCAAGAACCAGGAGATTCAAAAGCTATTGAACAAGGGTGTTTAATCAACTATGGAGTTACATTTCCAATGTTTGAAAAAACTGATGTAAATGGTGAAAATACTCACGAAATATTCAAATATTTAAAAAATAATACTTTTTCTCTTTTTGGTAAAAAAGTGAAATGGAATTTTACTAAATTTATAGTAGATAAAAATGGAAATCCAATAAAAAGATTTGCCCCTACTACTAAACCTGAAAAATTAGAAAAAATGATTGAAAAATTATTAAAATAAAAAAACTGCTATTTCTAGCAGTTTTTTTACTCTGATTATTTTTATAGATTTATACAAAACATGAAAGGAGATATAAAAATAATGCAGATATTATTTATAACGAGATAAATATATAAAGGTGACAAAAATTATTTTTTTCTTCTATTTTCACTTAATTTTGTTTTTACATATAATCCTTGGATTTGTAAACGAGCCCACTGCGTTTTTCTTAAAAATTTGAGAGAAGAAGAAATACTTGGGTTTGAATGGAAACAATTTATTTTAAAACGCTCGGCTAAACCTTCAAAACCATATACCTCAACGAGATATTCCATAATCATAGCGAGACTTACTCCGTGAAGAATATCATCATTTCTATTTACTGGCTCTTTTTTATCATTTAATACTTTCATAATTTTTTTTCATAATATATTTTGTTTACTCTACCGTAATAATATAAAAAAGCAATCAAAAATATGATTGCTTTTTTATAAAAAATTATTTTCATAATCCGTCTTTTGCTTGAGAGTTTTGAATTAATTCTATTGCATATCCATCAGGATCTTTTACAAATGCAATTTCAGTTGTTCCTCATTTTACTGGTCCTGGTTCACGAGAAATCGTTCATCCAGCAGATCTAATTTTTTCACAGGTTTCATAAATATCATCAAATCCAAGAGCAATATGTCCATAGCCATTTCCAAGATCATAATCTTCAGTTTGATCCCAGTTGTAGGTAAGCTCTATTTCTACTCAGCTATCTTCAAAACCGATAAAGGCAAGTGTGTATCTAAAATCTTGATTTTCAGACTTTCTATTGAGTTTCATGCCAAACATTTTTTGATAAAATTCAATCGAATTTTCTAAATTTCTTACTCTGAGCATCGTATGTAAAAATCTCATATTATTTTTTTATCAATAATTAATATAAATATTTATAAATAAAAAATATTTTTACGCAAACAAAAAAATCCCAAAATGGGATTTTTTAAGTGTTTTGTTATGCGTGAGTCAAAAGCTGAGTATCAACTTCTAGATTTTTTATTGCAAACTGTATACGTTCAGAAGTTAAATCTTCAACTTCAATAGATCTTTTTTTATGTACGAGCTCAAAATAACCATCAATGTAACAGTTGAGAGTTAATCTCTCATTTGGACCATCAATATGAATTTGAACTACATAGACTTCATCAATAACCGTTGTTGTGATGTGTTCATCTACGCAGGTTGTACTACCACTAAATAAGCAAATACTTAGTATTGGTAAATATTCATTTCGAGCAAGATCTAAAAATTGAGATTCTTTTGTTTTCTGAGCTTTATTTTCCGTACACTTTTTTATTGTAAAAATGTATAAAAATAAAATAGCTCCGAGAAGACAAATACCAATAATTGAATTCATAACAATTGTTCCTTTTTTTGATTATGACAAAAATATTATAATATAAAATTTTAATTGTCAATTTAATATAAATTATTAAAAAAATAAACTTTATTTTTTCCCAAAATAGAGAGATTTTTAGATAAAAAAATAATAAAATGACAAATGAAATTAAATCAGTACAATCCAGCCGAAAATTATTTTAAAATTATCCAAATATTTATAAATGTTATTTAAAGATTTAGACCTAATCGCTCCTATTTTAAAAAATTTAGAAGCACAATGATACAAACAAGCTACTCCTATTCAAGAAAAATCAATTCCAATTATATTAGATGGAAGTGATATTTTAGGTTGTGCTCAAACTGGTACAGGGAAAACAGGAGCTTTTGCTATTCCTACTATTCAAATTCTTTCAATCAAAAAAGAACTTTCAAATAGATCAAATGAAATCAAAGCTTTGATTTTAACTCCAACTCGTGAATTGGCAATTCAAATAGAAGAAAGTTTTTCTGATTATGGGAAAGATACGGGACTTTCACATTTTGCTATTTTTGGAGGTATTAAACAACATTCTCAAGTGAGAAAACTACAAAGATGAGTTGATGTGCTTATTGCTACTCCGGGAAGACTTTTAGACCTAATACAACAATGATATATTTCATTGAAACATATAGAAATGCTTATTTTAGATGAAGCTGATAATATGTTAAATATGGGATTTATTAATGATATTAAAAAAATTCTAAAAACAATTCCAGAAAATAGACAAACTCTATTTTTCTCAGCAACTATGCCAAAAGAAATTTTATCACTGGCAAATTCAATTTTAAAAAATCCAAAACATGTAGAAGTTGCTCCAGTTTCATCTACAGCAGACAAAATTAAACAAGAAGTATATCATGTAGGAACTGGTGGAAAACCAGGTTTATTAACCTATATAATCCAAGAAAAAGAAATAAAATCTTTACTTGTTTTTTCTCGTACAAAACACGGAGCTGATAGAATTGTCCGTCATCTTGAAAAAGAGGGAATTACTGCTGCAGCAATTCATGGAAATAAATCTCAAAATGCCCGTGTAAGAGCGCTTAATAATTTTAAATCTGGAGAAATAAAAGTACTCGTTGCAACTGATATTGCAGCCAGAGGTATTGATATTGATGCCTTATCATTTATGATCAACTACGACTTGCCAAATGAATCAGAAACCTATGTACACCGTATTGGGAGAACCTGAAGAGCTGGTAAAAGTGGTTTAGCAATGTCATTTTGTAATCAAGAAGAATATGCATACTTACTAGATATTCAAAAACTTATCTCAAAAAAATTACCAATTGTAAAAGATCATCCATTTGAAATCACTATTGATACAAATAATGTTACAAAACCAAAACAAGGTGGAGGAAATAGAAAAAAAACTTTTATGAACAAAAGACCAAATAATGGAAATAAAAGTAGAGATATCAGAAGGAACAAAAATAAAAGACCAAAAAGAGATTCATAAGAATCTCTTTTTTTATATAAAATATTTTTTTGACAATTTTAAATTTATCAAGATAATATATTTATCTTTTTTGAAAAAAATAGGAAAAAGACATGAAAATTGTAAATGCAACGGGAGCTTGTCTCACTGCTTTTGTATTTGACAAAACCCAAAAAAAAATTCTTTTTCAAGAGAATTTTTGTTCTGGTGCGCAGCTAGAAATTTGTGTACATAAACATCATGTAAAAAATGAATCAAGTTTTGAAAAAAAAGTGATTTTGTTGCACGAAGATAAAAATGGAGATAATGCTTTTGAAGTTAAAAAAGGCTTTCCAGCAGATATACCAAGTATTTTTCATTCAAATATTGTATTTTTAGTATATCATCTCAAAGATGTTATTACTGAACATTTGAATTAAATTTATACAAAAAAAGACCCGATTTCGGGTCTTTTTGATTGATGAAAAATTATTCTCATAGATCTATTAAATATTTTTTTGGATTATGCCTATCAAAATATATTTCTACTTGTTTTGGACTATTTGTTGGAAAAAGTGGATCAAATGATCTGCTACTTTCAGCCAAAAATTCTTCACCAGTATGAGGATGAGTTGTTTTATATACAGCTCTTTGAGCAGGCCTATTATTTATTTTTAATGAATAATCTGTGACGATTTGTACAAATTGTCCTGAGGTTTGTATGGCAGTATTTTTAAAATTATTTTTTCTTTTATCAGATATTTTTTTGATAATTCCAATCTGATTTCAAAAGCTTGGAATAGTGAAACTCATAAAGACAAATATTCAAAATATGATTCCTGCAGTGATATAATATGAAACTCTGATTGTTTCTACGTGATATCAAACTCCAGCAAATATGCTAGCCATTATCAGTGGCATATAAGCAAATTTAATTTTTCCAGCCATTAACCCTCACCAAAATGTAAAAAATACTGAGAAAAATAAAAATAAATAAAAATGAAAATTCGCAGTAAAATCATCCACATTTGCTTCGTAGATTTTATACTGAATTAAAATATTTTTAAAATATTCAAAGAAATTATCTAATCCACCAAAATAAAAATATCCAAATATACAAGCCAATAAACAAGGAATTCAGAGATAGAAAAAAATACTAAAAAATTTCATGATTTTTTGCTAAAAAAATATTTATATGAATATAATAGCGAAATATTATTTTATAGCAAAAAAGTGAGAAGAGAAAAATTATATTTGAGAAATAAATTTTTCATAATATGTTCAAATATTACTGAGAATGAATTTTTTATCTTTCTGACTGAGCGTCTGAGAATATTTTATCATACAAGAACCATCAAAATCTTTGTCTTGTAGATAAATTTTATTTTGTAGAGAATATTGGATATAATTATTTATAAAAACTGTATTAATGTTTTTTATTTTATCCAAAATTTCAGGTCGAATTGCGATAAAAATATGTTGTTCAAAATCTCAATATATAGTTTCATATGAACTGATATTATATTCTCCATCTATATGTCTGAGAGAAAAATGGATATATTTATCTAATAAATCTGATAATATTGATATAATATATAAATCAATTATTTCGTGTGAAAATATGTAAATATTATCTGAGGAATCTCATATTTTAGTGTTAAATTTTTCTATAATATTTATGTCTGATGTTATTTTATTTGAAAAATATTTTGTATGATTTTCTAAAACTATAATTTTGTCTGGTTTGTAATATATTTGATGATAATTTTTTATGTCAGAATATATTTTTCTGCCACTTTTTGCATATTTATAATTTTTTGAATAAAGTTTTTGTCATATTTTTTCAATTAATTTTTGATTATAATTATTATTTTCGCATTCTTTTGTGAGAACTTTATGTTCATAATCAATAAGTGAATTTGGAATTTCTTGAGTTATTTTTTGTATAAAATTTTCTAAAGCATCTTTATTTGTACTATCTAAAATATAGTAGGAATAATATGTAGAATTTCATTCAAAAATATTTTGAGAATCAAAAAAATTATTTTCATTTATGCTTCAAAATACACAATGTTCAATTAAATGGGGTATATAATTAGAATTTTTTTCAGAAGGAGTGTAGATATAAATATGAAACATAATCGTATTTTTATGTATATTATCTAGAGTATAATATTTTTAATCATTATTTCAATAATCAAACTTTCAACAAAACCCCTAAAAATATATTTTTAGGGGTTTTGTTTACTTTGGACTTGCTGTAATATTAGAAGCAGTATCTATGTTTTGAGATTCTTGTAATAATTTTTTAACAGCTTGAAATTTTGGAAGATATTTTTGTAACCTTGCTTTTGATTGAGCAGAATTCCCATAACTTGCTACTTCCATTTTAGCAATTTTTTGGTAATGTTGAGCGATATTTTCGAGACATTGTTTCGCTGAAAGTCATTGTGTAGAAAGTTTACGTAAAACATAATCTGTATTATTCTGATCCATATTTGTTTCTAAATATGCAGAGATATATTTATTTGTTCTATTATTTATTCCAGCAGTTGTAATAGTATGTACTTTTTGTTTTACTTCGCAAATTTCATTTACAGGAGTATTTTCAATAGTATTTGCGAGAAGAGTTTCTTGATGTGCTTTTTCTTTTTGAATTTTTGCATATTCAGCCTTAGTCATATTTGTACTTTCGTACGAAGGATTAAATGCTTCTATATGATAGTATGCATATGTATTTACCCCTGATTCTTCTTCTTCTTGATTTACACTTCCTCATAAGTATGGATAAAAATGCCCGTATTTATTACTATAAACATGAGAGGCATAATATTTTACTCATGTATTATCATCATTTTCTGAAATATTTGTTCAGACGAATATTTCAGCGTGACCATATTTGATTCTATCTGATGAAGTTCAAAAACCTGGTTGATATGTGAGGATTGCTCCTGGTTTGAGTTCTGAGATATCATTTATTTCTACTTTGATAAAATCTTGATGATTTTCTAAAATCCCTGGGATTAGATTTGCATGCATTCCATAATCTGGTAAATCAGCACCTTTATAAATGGCTTCTAATCAGGCACGAACTGCTTTTCCACATTGTTTATATTTTTTTCTTGCAGCAAGTTTTGGAATAATTTCTTGAGAATTTGTGTCAGGATGTTTTATGCTATTGACGAAACTATCTCTTAATTGAGTATCGTTGAGAGAATAGAGTAAACCCATTAAATACATTTTTGGACTTGTATGAGAAATAACTTCACGAGTATTTACGTCAGTGATGTTTTTTTGTAAAAATGCAATCAGATTATCGCGTGCAATTGGATTATATTCTAATGCATTTTTCACTTCAGAATAAAATTTTTGTTTTTGTTCTGCCTCAGTTAAAACAAGATTTTTTTTGTATGATAATAAATTTTTATTCATACTTGGTATTTTTAGAATTTGTCCGATGCTTATTTTTGCTACATCTTTTATACCATTTTCTTTTTGTAAATCGTGAACCGTTGTACTATATTTTACAGCAATATGACTGAGAGTTTCTCCATAAACTATTTTGTGACTTTTTGAGTCGAGTGTTTTTTGAGTTTCTTGTTTATCTTCTTGAATGTCTCTTTCTTCTTTATTTTGTTCAAATCCAGGATTTCTTCTCGCTATAATTTCTCTTTTATATTCTGCTCTCATTTTTCTATCATAATCAATAGCATCATGATAATTATTATATTTTTCAATAATATCTTGAACTTCTTGAGAATGAATGTCAGCTTGTTCTATAAATATTTTATGGCCAGGATAAATGATAGGTTTTTTATTACGAATCGCTAAAAAACTATTAAATTGGATAAGTTTTCCAAGATTTATATTTTCTCTTCTTGCGATAATATCTAAACTATCTCATTCACGAACCTCATATGTTTTTGGATTTTTATCTCAAATAATTTCTGTATTTTCGCTCAGAGAACTAATATCAAATTTGTCAGCTTTTGTGACTTTTGTTGCTGTTGAAATTTCAGTTTTTTCAAAAATATTAATATCTTCAATATCTATTTTTGCAATTTTTTCAACAGTTTTATTTTTTCATTCAAATGTATCTACATTTTTTTGAACTTTTTCTGGTTGAATATCTTCTTTATTTTGTTCGGCTATTAATTCATTTGAAATATTTTCATCTTGAAGAATATCTCCAAGTAAAAGTTTATCTCAAGGATTTAATTCATCTAAATCATCAAAACGTGATTCATTGAGTTTCATCACTTTATACGGATTGAGTCCCCATTTACGCGCAATAGAATAAAGACGTTCTCATTGTTTTACTACATGATAACTATTATATTTTTGTGTTTCTACTTTTTCTTGTGAAGATTCTTCAATTTTTTCAATATTTTCGTTTTGAGTTTTTACAACGATTTCCAGATTTTTATTATCTTGATTTTCTAGGATTTCTATATTTTTTTCTGTTTGTGATAATGCAGAAGTTATTTCTCAAATTCCTGCATTTTTATCAGCTGCTTGGGCATATCAATTATCTTGATCAATTTTTTGTGTATCAAAATTTTGCACATCTTGTTGTGATGCACATCCCGATAAAATACCACCAACTAATAATCCAAATGCGAGTCTTGATTGTTTCACTTTTTGAGAAATCCCACCTAATATAGATTTTGATTTTTTAGTATTTTTAGAATTTTCTTTGTTTTTTCAAAATAATTTATTGAACATGTTTTGTTTGAGAATAATGTATAAAAAATAATCGTATAATAATATAAAAAAATTCTTTTAAATATATTATTGCTGCGATTTTTTAGGTAAAAAATATATCCGATTTTTTATTTTTATCAACTTTTTTATTTATTGAAATTTTCACCATAAAAAAGACCTTCAAATAGAGGAAAGTCCACTACTTAAAAGTCTTAAATATTTAGGTTTATGAAACTTATGAAAAAGGTTACAATAAGATACTTTTTTTAAAAAATTTTCAAAATTTAATGCGGATTTAATATCTCATGGATATATTTAGTTATGAAAAGGTAAACAAACATTGAGATAGTATTATTAGATATAATCCTAAAACAAATACTTTTTGAAGTATTAATAAAGAAAATTGAGTAATCCATACATTCTTTAAACCAGAATAAAATTGAAAAAAATATTTTGATAATCAATAATAATATGACTGAAATAATTACATGTTTATCCTGTGGATATAAAAGTATAGAATGACCTAGATGATCATATGATATATGTGAAGTTTGTGACTGGGAAGATGATATTTATGGAAATAACAACCCATTTGTAAAATGATGAGCAAATAAGAGTTCATTATATGAAAATCAAAATAAATTTTTACATAAAAAGAAATTATGAAATATAAATACGTATGAATTTGATGTAGATAAAAACTGGAGACCCTTGAGTAAAGAAGATAAAAATAACTCTATATCTAAAAATTATTTCGAGTATGTTACTCAAGAAGAACCAACTAACAATTATCTAAAAATGTAATATTAATTATTAAAATAAATTTAGAGAAAAAGAGCAATTTTAAATTGCTCTTTTTTCTATCATCACGAAGATTACCTCTGAGGAGGAAATATTGACCTCGATAGTTCTTGAAATCTCTTACAAGTTGTTGATTATTATCCATTCGGATCAATCAGAACAAAGAAGAATTATTCAGACTATGAAAACAAATATCTCTTCGGTTGAAAAGAACAAGACTCAGAAACCAACTTGCAATATTTTGAAGCTCGTTATTATGATAATGGTATCGGAAGGTTTAATAGTATTGATAGAGTTTTTTGGGAGGTTTGAAATACCAATAGATGAATAGAAGTATTACAATTTCCTCAAAAAATAAATGCTTATACATACTCTATAAATAATCCTACGACATATAATGACTTAAGTTGAGAATATGCTGATGTTGTTATTGAATCATGGGTTGCAATGTGAAAATTTTGGTATTGAGTATGAACTTGAAATGCTCAACTTCAATTGGAGGGGCAAAAACAACTCTATAGTACAATTAATCCAAAGAATGCATTAAATCCTGTAAAAAAGATTAAAAATGTTAAAAAGGTAGTTAATGCAGTTAAAAAATGAACTAATAAAGTTGATAATACTAGTCCAAAAGCTAAGGAAAAATTAAAAGAAAAATTAATGTTTGAGGAGGCTAAATGAAAATGAGTAATGAGAATACCAAAAGAACAAATGAAAGATCCTAGTCTAAAATGAAAATATCAAAAAGATACGTATACTCATAAAGACCTAGATTGAAAGTTACAACATGATGTTCATTATGTTAAAAACCCTAACACATGACACGTAAAAGACTTCAAAATTAAAGATACTACTAAACAAAAAAATAATAATAAATAATATTTATATGAAAGTAAAATATATAAACAATGATTCTTCATGATTTTTTGAAAATTGACAAGTATATAATGTTTTTGCTATTGAGTTATCAGCTAATAAAAATTTTTATTATATAGATAATTGAATATCTAAATATATTTATTGATGAAATACATCAGATTTTGAAATAGTAGATTCTAACATCTCTACACATTGGAAATTTTGAATAAATCAATTTTGAGATCATGTCATTTGACCTGAAGAGGTATATAAAATGGAGTATTTTTGGAGTAATTATTTAGAAGATACTTCGGAATATCAGAAAGTTATAGATAAATATTACGGTATTGCTAGAAATGAATTATTTAATTCTGTTCCTGATTGAATTAGCGAACAAGAAAAACAAAGAAGGCAAGAAGCTGGGTGGGAATTTATAGATTCAGAGAATAAATAATTATATATTATGGAAATAAAATGATGGTATGAGCCAAAAAGTAATACTCCAAAAGAACAATGTCCTTGTTGTGATTACATAAGTCTTCCTGAAAGATGAACATATTTAATATGCCCAATTTGTTTTTGGGAAGATGAATATGGAATCGATGTAGATAATATAGATGAAATATCATGACCAAACCATATATCTTTAAGAGAAGCTAGGGAAAATTTTAAAGATTTTTGAGCGTGTGATAAAAACATGATAAAGAATGTAATATCTATAGAAGAAAGAAAAAAATATACTAAGAGAGAAAGAAGTATTAATTAAAAAAAAGAGCAATTTTAAATTGCTCTTTTTTTTAAAATTCACACATCAAAAAAACCGAAAATAAATTTAATTTATTTTCGGTTTTTCATTTGTCTTTATCTGCCCGGAACTCAGGACTTGAAACTTACAACCCCAGTGTGCTACCAGTTGCGTCAGTTTCTGCGAGAAACTAAGGGGGAAGTCTTAATGAAAATAAAATATTCGATAAATTTGAAGATTTATTAAAAAATCTCCAATATGAAAATGATGATTTTTTATGATATATCAAAAAGTATTTGTTCGAACTTTTTATAGACCATAAAAAAGACCTTCAAATAGAGGAAAGTCCACTACTTAAAAGTCTTAAATGTTTACATTCACGTTATGGTACTCACGAAAAGTTTGATGTTAGAACTTATAAGGAGTATTTGAGGGAAATTAATGTTCTTGATATTAAAAATATAAATTAACACTCTCAAATATATGTTATTAAAATTTTGCAAAATATAATTTATCGACTATATTCAAATATATTTATAATTTTAATTAAAAAATATGTCATACATTATAGATAATTTATTGCCTAGTGAAGAAATTCAATATGAATGAAAAATTCATAATTTTTATACCTTTTTGATGAGTATATGAGTTTTAGTATGATTAATTGTGTTAATTAGTTGAGGTTGAATCATTGGTATAGCAATTATGTTACCATTTATTTATAATATATTTTTCATTTTAACAGTTGAAATTGCTGTTACTAATAAAAGAGTATTATATAAGACTTGAGTTATTTCTAGAAATGTATTTGAATTACAGTTATCTCAAATTGAAAGTATTAGATTAGACCAAAGTATTTTTCAAAGAATTATATGAGCTGGAAGATTAATAGTTAGTTGAACTTGATGACATTCAGGTGTACTTGAAAAAATTAAAAAACCAACAGATATGAGAAAAGTAATTTATTCAATAATGGAAAAATAAATTGTATTCTTTCATAAATAAAAATATAAAAAAAGCATATGCGTTTCCGTCATATGCTTTTTTTATGCTTTACTAGATAGTTCAAAATATTTATCTAAAATATATGATTCTATACTTCATCAATTAATTTTGATATTTATCATTTTGTTATAATCATCATCATCAAAAACTATAAAACATAATGAATTAGAAATAAAATCTAAAATTTGTTTTTTTTCTCCACTAGTTTTGGATAATCATTTTCTCGTAAATATTAATGCAAATCTTCAAGTATGAGGCTTGTTGAGATATTTAGTTGTACTTGTTATTATGTCTTGATTAGCTTTTTCGGTATAATTTTTAATTTCAATAACAACGGTGTTTGTAGTATATAAATTTTTTATTACATCTCACCATAAGTTTTTTATTAATCACTCATCTTTATAGATGTTTAGTAATAATCAATCAGGTATATCTAGTCCGGAGTCATTTTTTTGTTGTGTTGAGTATTTAAATTCATTAAAGCTATCTTCAAGTAAAAATTTAATTAATTTTTCACAATAATCTTCAAATTTTTTAGCATCTTTTTTTCATCCTGTAATAGTTTTTAATTCCTCTTTTAATTTATTTCATATTTCAGATAAATTTTGTTTTTCTGAATTTGAAAAAAGTTCATTTATAAAATCTTGATTATTTATTACTTTTTTTAAAAAATCATTAAACCTAGATTCATCATTACTAAATTCTATATATAAGTCATCTAATATATTTTGAAAAAACTTTTCTTCTATTCAGTTTGATTGTTTGAGAAATAAATCTAAATCGTTTAGGTTATATAATTCATTAAAGTCTCTAGATACGACTCTTTGAAATCTTACAAGATTACTATCTCCATAGTAAGGAGGTAGCTTACCGGAGAGAAATAAAGAGATTTTTTTTACATCCATTGATTAAAATTTTTATACAATATTTATATATATTATACTTTAAATATAGCTTTTTCACAATTATTACCCTGTACTAATTATATATTTTATCTTTAATTACATTTACTATTTTTATTTTAGATATATAATACAATTAAATTTTTATTATTAAAATATTAATTATTAAATGCAACAATCACAAAAATTAAAAGCAATTGAGTATATATTTAATTCAAATAAAGAAAAAGAAATATCTTATTATAAACGTCATAATTTAATTGTAGAAGATAAAATGACGAATAAATATTGGTCAACTTTGAAAGAAAAGTATAAATGACTAGATAAATTAGAATGACTACATTTTTTTAATTTTTTATCTAATGTAAGAGGACTAACATATTTTTTTTATTGAATATTAAGACCAAATTTATATTCTGATAGTTGGTTCTCAAAAATTTTTTGGCGTTCTTGAGAACAAGGGGTTATTTTAAATACAAAATTTGATATATTAGATTCTAAAAAATTCTTACATTCATTACTAGAATTTATTGATAATGAAAAAGAAAACTTAACAATACTAAAAAGAGACGAACAGGCTAGAGAACTTAGAAAAGAGATTGATAAGTTGAAAGGGAAGTTTGAAATGTTCAAACTCCCTTTAACTTTCAATCTTTCTAAGTTCTTGTCTTCGTATGTTCAGTATTATAAAACATTATCATCACTAGAAAGTCAGTATAAAATATTAGATATACAAATATATCAATGAAATATTACATTTACATTATCTGAAAATATTTCAAATAAAGTAGATATTGTTTTTCAAGAAAATGATTTATTTATTGATTCTAAAAAAGTGTTTTTCCAAAGAAAAAATACTGTTATATTTGAATGTACAAAATTAATATTTTCATATTTTCAAAAACATAATACTTATGAAGTTCAATTTTATGAATTAGAGCAATATTATAAAAATCAAATAAATTTATACCCTCAAATATCAAAAGTAAAATTTAATTATGAGTATTTAAGAAAATCTATTGAAACAAAATCAAGGGAAATTCAAGGAAAACATCATTTAGATAAAACTTTTCTCGGAATTGATGTTTCTTGAATTAGATGCCAATACTTACAACCGGAAAACAAATAAAATTCCGTTGTTTCCGTTATATTTCTCAAAAAAATACGTAATCTCGGTTCTGACAGTTTATCTGTCTGAGCGAGTTTTTTTCTTGCAAAAATTCAATCGATTGGATTTCGTCCCAGGCAATAACCTGGGAGCAGTTAACTATAAACAGTACTATTTTTACATCAGTACTCCGGAGTCGTTATTTTTACAATAATGAAAAATTTAAATATTGAGAGTATAATTCATCACTTTGGATTAGACCACCTAGAAATTTTCGGTTCTTTTAAAGATGAAAGTTTATTTGATAAATTAGATTTTGATAATTCTAATTATTGAGAATTTGATTGATACAATATTACAAAAAATGAAGTTCCAAAGTATCAATACAAAATACTTTTTACTAAATGAGATTATAGTCTTTTTGCATACTATAAATGAGTACCAAAATGAGACTCTCAGCCAGTTGCAACGAAAGATTATGTCACAATATACTCGACAGCTTTTAAATTGCTAGAATACGAGGAAATATTAGGTTTTCTTGAATGGCATATGAAATTGACTCATTGTAGGAGATTTGATATTTGTATGGATTTAAAAGTTGAAATTGATGAGTTATTAGAAAATCATTTTAATAATTATTCAACAGGGAGAGATTATAGAAAGGGTAAAAAAACAGAAACGAGATATTTTTGAGAACTCAAAAAATCACAAAATAAAAGGCAAGTAATACGAGTTTATAATAAAAATCTAGATATATTACAAAAGAAAAAAGTTTCTCTCTATCAAGAATATTTAGTTGAAAATCATATCACAAGAGTTGAGTTAGAAGTGAGGCAAGAACTTGCTAAAACAAGGAGTTATAAGGATATATTTGATAATATGTTACTCATATGAATATTCAAAAATTATATTTATAAATACTCTAAAATATTTGATTCAATTCAAGCAGAAAAACAAACACTTTATAAAGCTAAAAAGATACAACTTGATGCAGAAAAATATCAAAGTTTGTATTATAAAAACTTTAGAAAAAATATGTTTATCTGACACGCGAGAACTATTTATAATATGTGATTTTGTCCAGTGAGAGTATTGATTTGAGAGTGATATATTCAAGATAAAACAAAAATCATTTTATGAGCAAAAAATATTGAAGATATTTATGATAAAGAAAGAGAAGCAATTCAAAATGCAAAATACGAAAAATTCTTAAAAGACAATATTGCTGAAATACTTGATAATCAATACAAGTATGGAAAATTGTAAACTAGATTTTGAAAAATATAAGGAAAGGCTCGAAAAAGTCTTTCCGACTTATTCAGAGGAAGAATTAAAAGATTTTTTTAAATATTATGTAGGGTATTTGGAGGTTTTTGTAAAAAATATATAATTTATATATACGAATATTTATCATTCTATTAGGTATACATAACCTTTATAAATAAGTATTATTATTTAGTTTTTAACATTAAAATTTTAATATTTTTGTAATTTTTGTGTTTTTTGATAGTGTAATAAGAGTTAGTTTGTTTATTTGTAATTTTAAATTGTGCCTAATAAAAAAGATGAAAGAGTTTTTCTTTTAATAAAATTATTACATGAAAATAAAGAGGTTATCACTATTAGTAAAGTTGCCAAAATTTTAAAAATGGAGAACTCTTTGAGAAGTATTAGTCTCTCTGTATGAAAATTAGAACAAGAATGAAAAATTATAAGAGATGAGAATGGAAAGTTATTGTTAAATGAAAGTCCAAAAACTCGAGATATACCATTATTTTATTATAACGAAAATGAAGAAATAGATATAGAAGATATGATTTCTATTTCTAATAAAATGTTGGAAGAATCCTACAGTTATCTTTTATTGAAAGTGAATAAAAATTATCAAAAATGAATAAATAGAGGTGATGTTGTTTTAATTAAACAACAAGATACTGCAAAAAATTGAGATATTGTATTTATTTCAATCAATGATGTACTAACGCTGAAAAAAGTCATATCTAAATCAAATAAAAAATATTTATATGATTTAAATGATGAAAATAAGGAGGAAAAATTATTGACTGATAAACATTTAATTCAGTGAATATTTGTGCAAAATTTGGGAGAATTTTAATTGATAATATATTAAATATGAACGTAAATAGTATGTTAAGGTGATATATAGATAATAATATAAAACCAAAAAAAGAAGAAAATGAACTAATAGCAAATTATTATAATAAGATAAGTAATTTATTAGAAGATAATTGATATTATTGTTTTAGGAGTTGAAGTTATGCAAGATGAACAGCTATAAGTCCAGTAAATGATTTAGATATTATTTGTGAGAGTGATGAAAATGATATAGATGATTTTATGAATTCTGAAAAGTGAAAATGATTATATGAAATTTTATCTAAAGAATATTGAGATGAAAATATTGATTTTCAAAGTAGTTCAATTTGAATATCGTTTTGACCAGATGAGGATGACTTTGGAATAGATGTTGTAATTGCTTTAAAAGATGAAGAAGTTAATAATTATTGAGATAACCTTTATACGGTTCCAAAACTGTTATATAAGACAAGAAAACAAAGGAAAGAAATTTATAAAAATATAAAAGAGAATTGAGAAAATAAAGACTATTTATCTTTAATAAAATCAGACCCAAAATGATATAAAAAAGAATTAAAAGAAATAAAAGATGAAAATAAAAATATAATTTATGCTACTAGATTTTTAAAAAAGTGGAAATGAGTTATTAAAAAAGAATATTGAGAAAATGAAAAATGTTTAAAATCTTTCCATATTGAAGAAATAGTTAAAAAAACTATTAAATGAAATATGAAATTAGAGTTATTAGATTTATTAAAAGAAGCTATAAAAACTTTTGATTTAACTAAATCTAACATTCCTGATAGAGCTAGCGCAAGTATTATGATAGATTCATATATTGATGAAGATGATTTTAACCAAAAACAAAATGAACAACAATTAGAAAGAATATTATATTTTTTAGAAGAAATTAATGAAAATAATTTTGAAGAAAAAATAATTGAAATTTTTAATCAAAAAATAAAAAAAATAGAAACTAAAATAGATAATAAGCAAAAATCATATTATGTTACTAACTAATGAAGATAGAAGGTTTATTATAAAGTATTATCCTTGATTAATAATTCAATCTGAAGAATTAATAGAGTGATTTTTAAGTTTTAAAGGATTTTATAATGAAAAAAATAATATTCTTATTTCAAATGAAATATGAAGGAATTATTTAGAATATAATTATAAAATTAAAATTAAATTACATAAACATAAATTTCCAGAAGTTTTTGAATTAAGTTGAGATTTAAAAAGATGAATTGATTTTCATATATATTCAGATTGAAGATTTTGTTTAACTCATACTTTATATGAAAAAAAATATAAAAATAAAAACTTTCAATTTATATTAGAACAATTAATAATTCCTTTTTTATATAATCAAACTTTTAATATAAAAAATTGACATTTTTTATGGGAATATTGACATGAGTTTGAATGAGATTTTGAATTTATTTTTGATAATAAAGTTTCTAAAAATGACAATATGGAAATTTTAAAAAAAATAATACCTTTAATATGAAGAAATAAAAAACTACTCTTATATTCTGAAAATGAAAGAGAAAGATTAATTAAATTATTAAAGCTAAATTCAAATAAATCTATAAAATGATTTTATAAATTTATAGAATATTTAAAACGAAATACTAATTTATTTACTAAAATTTAGAAAATGACTTGAGAATTATTAACATTAGTTGATAGTACTGCATTATCAACCAATATTAGAAATTGGTTAGAGGTAATTATTATAATCTGATGATTTACTTGAGTATTTATATATTTTTTATCACCAAAGATAAAAATGTATGCTAGTTTATATAAAAATTTATCAAAGAAAATATATATATTATTACCTGATTCTAGGGAAGATTATATGAATGAAGAGGAAAAAATATTAAAAAATAGTATTTTCCCAAAGAAAAATATAGAGATATTAAAATGATATAATAAATTATCTAATTTAGATGACAGCTCTTTAGTAGTTGTTTATTATTCTCCTGAAAAAATTGCTAATGATATTGAGCAAAATATTATATGAAGAGCTAAATCTAAAAAAATTCCAGTAATTTTTTATTCTAAATGAGTTGATAATAAAGTTACAAATGAACATTGTGATTTAATAATGGCTAATGATTATTTAATTAATAATACTTTATATAGATTATTAAGTGATATGTATGCAATAATGTCTCTATATAATAATAAGTAAATATGAAAACAATAATATACTACCGTAAATCAACCGATAGAGATGACAAACAAGCAAATTCGCTAGAACACCAACTAGCGAACTGTTTAAAGGTGGCTGAAAAATATAATTTGGAAGTTATTAAGCAAATAGGAGAAAGTAAAAGTGCGAAAACTGAATTTACGAGACCTTGATTTAATGAGTTGATAGATTTGTGTAAAAGTTGAAAGGTAGATTTTATTGTGATTGATGAACCAAAAAGACTTTCGAGAAATAATATTGATACTTCGAGGATTATTGATTTGTTAGATAAAAAATTAATCAAAGGAATTTTATGAAGTTCGAGAGAATATAGAGCTGATAATTCAAGAGATAAATTTTTACTTCAATTAGATTTATCATTATCTAAAATGGATAATGAAGACAGAAGTAAAGATGTGAAAGATAAAATGGAAAGTTGTATTAATAATACAAAAAGATTTTTATGAAAAGCGCCTTTTGGATACAAAAATGTGACTATTAAAAAAGGTCATAAAGAAATTCATATTGATAAAAAACAATCAAGAATTGTAAAAGAAATTTTTGATTTAAGAATTGAAAATAAGGCTTTTACTACCATTGCTAATATTATCAGAGAAAGACATGGAGAATCGATTTGAATGAGTATTAGAAGTAGTAGGATTCAAGATATAGTGAATAAAAAATTCTACTATTGAACTTTTACTTGGAATTGAAAAGAAATACAGGGAAGTCATACTCCTATTATTTCAAAACAAACATATGATAAAGCTAAAGCTGTATGAAAATGAGTATATCAAAATAAAATAACTATTGCGAAAGTACCTAGAAAAGCAAGACCATATCATTTAAAAGGATTTGCAAAAGATATTGATGGTATCCTGCTGTGTGCATATGTACAGAAATGACATACTTATTATATGTCACAGCCACGTAGTAGTTATAGGGTAAATCTGAATGAAAATAAAATATTTCATAAATTTGAAGAAATACTAAAAAATCTCCAATATGAAAATGAAGATTTTTATAATATTCAAAAAGATATGGTGCTTGATTTATTGAAAAAAGATGAGGAAACAAATAAAGAGGAATCTGTTGATTATAAAAAAGAGATAGAAAAACTCGAAAAGAAACAAGAAGATTTAGTTGATATGAAACTCGATTGAAAAGTAAGTGAAGAAATATATTTGAGAAAAAATAATCAATATACGGACGAAATAAATAGAATTAAAGAACAAATTTTACAACCAAAAAGTGAAGACTTTGAGCTCAAGACCCAAAAATTGTTCGAACTTTTAAAAAGCCACTATACAAGCTATAAAACAGCTGATAATGAAACAAAAGCTAAATACATCAAAAAGTATTTGTTCGAACTTTTTATAGACCATAAAAAAGACCTTCAAATAGAGGAAAGTCCACTACTTAAAAGTCTTAAATGTTTACATTCACGTTATGGTACGCCCGGCAGGGATCGAACCCACGCAAACCCAGGTCCGCGGCCTGGTGCTCTTCCACTGAGCTACGGGCGCTTAGTGTGCTCAAGTATTGTATTGAAAAATTGAAATAATCAAATTTAAACAAAAAAAATCCATCCCAAATGGGATGGATAAAGCTACTATCAGTACTGCGTAACCTGAAAGTCTCCAGGGAAATGTTTTTGAATAGACATTATAAAAATATTTATTCAAAAATATTACCTATTAGTAAGCCCAAAATTTCTTTCGGGACTTACTAGAGTTATAAAATATCAGTATAAATCATTTTTATTTTTTTCTATACAATATTTTATAAACTCGGTTGTGTTATTATTTGGATCTTTTTCAAGACCAGAAATTAATATACACTTAGCTGTTTCGTAGCTTACGTCACGTTCTATCATAATTGTTGCAATTAAATCAAGAAATTTTTGTTTTTTATTTTTTATATCATACATCGAGGACCTCTCTTATTTAGATGTAAATGTATAATATATAAAAAACAATCATTGTAAAGTTTTTATAAAATTATTTTTGTATTTGCGATTTTATTCTCATCAATATAATAAAAATAATATTTGTTAACTCTCTTCCTCCTGTCAAAGGGGGAAGTACCCGAAGGGGGATGGGGGTATTAAAAAAATGAAACAAAAAGTAAGTATAAAGAAAAATATTATTTCATATGATGAAACATCTGATAATCAAAATATTGAAGAAATATTAATGAAAAGATTTGATGATCCGTTAGAATTAGAAAGAACAATTGACGATTTACATGATCCATTTGGCTTAAAGGATATGGATAGGGCTGTAGAAAGAATTTTACAAGCGAAGCAAAATGATGAAAAAGTAATGATTTTTTGAGATTATGATGTTGATGGAGTTACAAGTACTTCTATTTTAATGCATTTTTTCAAAAAAATTGGTATAAAAGCGAGTTATAGATTGCCTCACAGGGTAAATGATTGATATGGATTAAAGGATTATTTTGTAGATGAGTGTAAAGAACTCTGAGTAAGTTTAATTATTACCGTTGATTGTGGGACTCGTGATATTGATGTGATAAAACATGCAAAAAAATTATGAGTAGATATTATTGTTACGGATCACCACGCGGTTCCGGATGAAATTCCTGAAGAAGCTGTTGCTATTGTTAATCCCAAAAGGCCAGATTGTGATTATCCATTTAAAGGTTTAGCTGGAGCTGGAGTTGCATTTAAAGTAATGTGCGCGGTTGCAAGTGAAGTGTTGGATTTTGAAGAATATGAAGAATATATTCGTGAATCTATAGATATTTGTGCTATCGGAACTGTGGCAGATTGTATGACGCTGACTGGTGAAAATAGACTGATTGTAATAGAATGATTAAAACAAATCAGAAACTCGCGTAGTAGAGGAATTAGAAGGCTGATAGAAGATAAAATAAATACAGATTTAGATGCAGATGTATTTGGTTTTGTGATTTGACCAAGATTGAATGCAGCAGGGAGAATGGATAGTCCGTATAAGGCTGTGAATTTGATTTTAAATAATGGTGAAACATTAGAACAAACGCTTCATGAAATAGAAAATCTCAATGAACAAAGAAAATTTCAAACAAAAATGTTTGTAGAAGAAGCGCTGCAAAAAGTAAATCCGAAAGATAATTTATTATTTTATTATTCTCCAGCTATTGAACACGGGATAATTGGGATTGTAGCAGGAAGATTAACAGAACAATTTTATAGACCTTCAATCGTTTTAAAAGATGAGTGAGACAAATTAGTTGCAAGTTGTAGAGCTCCAGAATATTTTTCTATGATTGAAATATTAGAAAAATATAAAGACTATTTTATAGCTTTTTGATGACATAAACAAGCTGCAGGTTTCTCTATAAAACGTGAAAAATTTTGAGAGTTTAAGACTAAATTATTAGCAGAACTAAATGCAATTGATTTTAGAGCGCATAAAAAAGAAATAAAAGTTGATAAATTGGTTGGTTTAAATGAATTAGGTTTTGGATTTTTGTATAAAATTAATAAATTTAAACCCTATGGAATAGGGAATACAAAACCAGTTTTTATGGTTGAAGATTTGCAATTTACTTCAGTTGAAATTTTAGGGAAAAATTCCCGTGATCATATTCATTTTAAAACTCCACATGGATATAAAATTTATGGTTTCTGATTTGGTCAATATCTTGAAGATATAAAAAAGGCTGAAAAAATAGATCTCATTTTTGATATGTCAGAAGATGTCTGGATGTGAAAAAAGAATTTAATGCTCAAGGTAGTAGATATAGTGATTTCTTAAAAAAACTACGAAAAATATATTTTTCGTAGTTTTTTATTTAAAAATTAAAAAAATTTTTTACTTGAGAAAAGAAATTTTTCGAAGATTTATTTTCATCTTTTTTTATTTCGTCCAAATTTTCTAATCAATATGGATTTTCTGGGTCGCATACTTCTGATTGTACATTATCAATTTGTTGTTCTAGTGAGTTTTCATCAAAATCCTGTAATGAATATTTTTCTTGCGCTGCTTGAGAATCCTGTTTTAATTGATCCATTTTTTCATTGTATAATTCTTGCTGAGCAGGAGTCAATTCATTTTTTTCTGAATTCTCATCGTATGCTTCTAGATTATAGGGATTATTATTGCAATTTTCCATTTTAAGAGAAGAGTTATTTTGTATTTAAAGTATTTTATCATAATAAAATATATTTTGTCAAAAAATACTTTTTAACTATTTTTACTTGATATTAAAGTAAAAATAATTATACATACATCAGTGTATGTATAATTATTACAAAAAATGAGAAAAACAAAAGAAGAACATGAAATAACGAAAAAATTATTACTAAAAGTCGCAGGATATTTGTTTGAGAAAGAGGGTTATTATCACACTTCTTTAGAATCAATAGCTTCTTGAGCTTGAGTAACCAGAGGCGCGATTTATTGGAATTTCTCTGGAAAAAATGAAATGTTAGAAAAACTTCTTGATCAAAACTATAAAAAATATTCTATGATGCTCGAATTAGATTTTGAAAAAATTACTTCTGTTCGTCAAAAATTTTACTCAATGATAGAAATTTATTTTCAGCTATTAAAAAATGATGAAAGTTTTCGTCAGGTAGAAAGACTTCATTATTTTGAAAAATTTACTGGAGAAGAAAAAGTATTATTAGAAAAATATTCTAAAAATGATATTTCAGGTTTTGAAAAATATGCAGCAGAAATTTATTCTCAAGGAATTTTACGTTTAGAATTTCAAAATAGATTTTTACCAGAATTATTTTCACAGAGTTTTGTAAGTTTTTTCTTATGAATTATTATTTCATTTTTACCAGAAGATAATTTTGATGAAAATTTAGAAAAAGCAAAAAATCGTTTAGATGTTTTTCTTCAATGAGTTCAATAAAAAAAAGAAGTTTAGCTATTAGCTAAACTTCTTTTTGAATTTCCTTTTTTCTTCTTGTGTACGTTGTTCAAAATTAGGCCATTTCCAAATGCAATATATTGAGTCATATACTAACTCAGAATAAATGGAATTGCGCGGTTTTATGGTTTTACAAGGAGTGGCATAATGTCCATGTAAAGTCGAGGTTTTATTAACATCGCGAATGATTTCTTCAGGTGTTAGCCGAGGATTATCGATAATACGATGCAGTCTACTTTTCCCAAAGTAGCAAAATAAAAACCAGAGATATTCACAAATTGCATTTAACATTTTCATTGTTTTGCTCCAGCAAAATTTTGACGTAAGAAAATAATAATTTTTTCTCAGCTAATGTCAAAATATTTCTCAAAAAAAATATTTTATGATATTATTATTATGTCATAAGTTTTTTATAAAATAGGAGGGGAAATTATGGCACAAGCAAGAATAGGAAGCGGGAATTTTTTATATTCAGGTTCATCGTATATCGAATATAATTTTGGCTTAGGTAAGGTGAAAATCAAGCAAGGGTCAAATCCTACAACTTGGTATACACAAAATAAACAAGAAATTTCTGATTTGTCAGGAATGTGTTTTCCTGATGTAGCGAAATATCTCGGCTATACTACTTGAGCTAAAAACAAAAAACCAAGCATTTCGCTTGGCTTTTTTATTTTTTGAATTTATGTGTAATTATATATAATAATTCGAAATCCTAAATGTATAAATATGAATAAAAATCCTCAGGTTCTTAAACTGGTTATATCAAATGCTCTAAAAAAGTCATGAACTACGGCTTTTTTTATTTTCTTAAATATTTTTGTTTGGAAAAATTTACAAGACTTTCAAGCACTTATTATATTTAATCTCTGTTACATGGTATTTCATTTATTATGATTTATCGGACTTTCAAAAATTGCAAAAAATTATTTTAGAAGAGAAATATTGTATGTATGACTCTTTATTTTTGCAAGTGTATTTCTGTTGATGAGTATTTTTCCTCAAGATATTTTAAAATATATTTATGTAGTGTGAAGTGTTTTATGATTTACTAATGCTATGTATTGGGTAACATTTAATACCAATTATTTTGAGATGACCACTTATGAAAATAGGTGATATTATTCATGACTACGAGCTTCTTTTGGAACAATTTGATGAATAATCACTCCTGTAATTATTTGATGAATTATATCAATAAATTATCATGGGTTCTGATATCAAACAGCATTTTTACTCGGTTCAATGATGTTTTTTCTCTCAGCTTTTTTTGGAAATATAGAAGTCGAAAAAAGAGAGTATGTTTCTTATAAATTTTTTGAAACTTTTGGAAATGTTATAAAAAATAAAAAAATATTATTTGCGTATATTTGTTACGGTTTAACAGGTTTTGCTTTTTCAAATATATTGCTTGAAACACTTCTGCCAATGATCGTTTATACCCAAGTGCAAGTAGAGTATTTAGTTGGTTGATTGGTTTCAGTTTTGTCTATTTTGAGTGTTTTGGCAACATATATTATTTGAAAATATGTATCTTATAAAAACTATAAATATTGTATTATTTTGAGCTGATTAGGATATATTATTTGTATGATTTCTATGCTCATTTGGCCAGAATATATTTATATATTTTTTGCTATACTTTCATTTTTATTCATGATTTATAGTGTTCCTATGCGTACAATTATGCTTAATCTTGCACACGAACTTCCAGATTATAAAGACCATGTGAGCGAAAATCAGCTGATTGTAGAAATATTTTTAATGGCAGGGAGAATAGGAGCTTTAGCAATGTTATATTTCTTCTGAGATTTAGATTCAGGAATATTTGAAGTAGTATTTTATGCTATGATTATTGCATTATTTATAGCGAGTTTGTATTACTGAAATATTTGAGAGAAAAAGAAAAAAATCGCGTAAGCGATTTTTTAATTTTCTAAAAAATTATCTTCCCAAGATTTTTTTTCTTTTTTTGAAAATATTCAAAAATTATTTTCTCCGGTTTGGATTTGCGCATGATACAAATAATAATCTCATTTTGGGAGAGAAACTTTTTTATAGGCAGGACGAACAGAGAGGGATAAATCAAAATTATTTTTAAAATAATCTTTTATAAAGTGCCTGTGGTCTTCTTGAGATTTTCATAAAATAAATGGTTCTAAAATATCCGGATTTGAAGAATAATATTCTTTATGATCCTCGTGTAAAAATACAATTGTTTCAGCATTTTTCTTGTCTACTTTGTGTCTAACTTTGTCTACTTTTAATTCTCAAACTCATTTTTCTTTATAAAATTTAGATGTTTTCAAAGGATAATTTTCCCAAGAAATATTTATTTTATCGTTAATATCTATATTTGAAGCAAAATCCATCATCGCAGCATTTATAGTCCTTCACATAGAGTCTTCCTCTTGTGAGGGGGAAGTACCCGTAGGGGGATGGGGGTATTTGTTTTCAAAAGACGATTGAATTTCTTTTTTTTCAACAGGAGAAAGTTTGTAAAAACGTGTTCCAAAATAATAACGAGCAAATATTTTTTCTATATTTGTATCAAACGCAAGAATATTTTGGTTATGTCAGAAAGACAATATTGCTTGAGCTGTATATGGTCAAATTCCAGGTAAATTTAGTAGTTCTTTATAATTATTTGGAAATATTCCATTATATTCTTCTGAAATTATTTGAGCTGTTTTGAGCATATTTCTCGCACGAGAATAATATCAGAGTCATTCATAATATGGAAAAAATTCTTCATAACTGAGTTTTGCAAAATCCTCAACACAAGGAAAATCACGTATCACTTTTTCAAAATAAGGAATCACGCGTGATACCTGAGTTTGTTGAAGAAATATTTCAGAAATCCATACAAAATACGGATCTTGATCTTTTCTCCAAGGCAAATCATGACGTCAGTTTATTTCATACCAATCAAGTATTTTTTGATAGGGAAAGTTTGAAAAGTCCATTTTTTTCTTATTTTTATCAGATATGATATAATTATAAAAATATTGTATGAAAAAAGATATTTTTGGAAAGTATTATTTAAAATTAAAATTATGAGTTTACTAAAATGCCCGAATTGCAAAAAGAAAATTTCGTATTGGAAAGTATACAAAAACATTAATTTGAAAAAAAGAAAATACACTTGCAAAAAATGTCACGCAAAATTAAAGGTGAAATGGAAATCAAAAACGTTTACTCAGAGATTATTATGATGTTTTGTCTGGCTCGGCTTTCCAGCTGCGCTCATCATACTTGTGGCTGCATGATATCTCAACGCGTTTGTTGCGATGTGAACTGTGATTGTATTTCATTTTTTAGGCCTTCATTATATTATTAAAAATTATAAATATAAAGTAAAAAAATAAAAAATTCTGAAAATTCAGAATTTTTTATTTGTGAAAGTTGAAGAAAATAATATTATTTTCTGAGTTGATAGATGAATATATAAATATAAATTATGAGAGAAATTGATAAAAAAATTTTAGAATATCTACAAACTATACCAAAAACAAAAGTGGTAAGTTATAAATTTTTATGAGAAAAGTTTGGAGTTCATCCACGAAAAATAGCAGCAGTTATGAAATATAACAAAGATCCGATAAAATATCCTTGTTATAAAGTATTAGCATCTTCAGGAAAAATTTCTGGCTATAATACTGATCGTTGAGTGGAAGAAAAAATAGAGAAATTACACTCAGATGGGATAAAAATAGAGAATAATATTGTTGAAAAAAAATATTTTTTGGATTAAAAAAGAAGCAAAATGCTTCTTTTTTTAATAATTTATTTTACTTAAAATTTTAACACGTTCTTCTTTTGAAACTACTATATTTTCTATTCTGACTCAAAATTTTCATGGAATATAAATTCAAGGCTCAATAGTGAAAATCATATTTGGTTGAATTATTTCATCGGACATTCTATTTATCCATGGTCTTTCGTGAACATGAAGTCAGATTCCATGACCGGTAGAGTGAGAAAAATATTCTCCATATCCATCTTTTTCGATTGATCTGCGCGCGAATAAATCTATTTGACTTGCTTGCATTCAAACTCTGGCTCATAAAATTGCTTTAATATGGGCTTTTTTTACTGATTTATAGACTTTTTTAAATTCTTCATAATCCTGTGTTTTTTCTCAGACCCAAAATGTTCTCGTAAAATCGCTACAATATCAATTTATTTGAGCTCACATGTCTACTAATAGTGGTCAATTGTCTACAATGGTTTCTCAAGGAGAATGATGGGCAATAGCTGAGTTTTCACCAAAGGCTACGATTGGGGAAAAACTTTCACATTCTCATCAAAATTCTAATATTTTATTGAGAATAATTTTTCTCACATTATCTTCAGTTTTTCACTTAATTTCGTTTGTATCTACTAAATATTGTAAAAATAAACAGACTTTATCAATTATTTCTACAGCATTTTTTATTTTTTTTATTTCATTACTATTTTTTACAATCCTATCTTCTTCAAAATAATTTTCTATAATTTCAATTTTTTTCTTTTTTTCTCCTGTTCATAAATCTGATTTAGAATTTATGTCATTATAATATTTGAGTGTTAAATTTTCTTCCACTTTGATATTTGAAGTATCTGCACTCGCTAGCAACATAGCATCGACTAAGGGTCATGATATTTGATGAAATTTTATTTCTTCTTTTCATGTCTTTTCGCAAATATATTTTTCATTTAATGTATTTGTTTTGGCAAAATAACGAGAATCTAAAAATATTTCAACTCTATTTTTTCTGAGTAAAATTCCTCATAAACTAGGTTGAAATCATAATAAATATTTAAAATTTTTATTATCAATATCATTATCTGAATCTGTAATTAAAAATGTAGCCATAAAAAACCATTTAAGTGTATTATCTCTATTATATCGGATTTTTTGATATTTTTCAAAATTCTCTTGTAAAAAAATTTAAATTTATATAATTAAAAGTATATATTTCGTATATATTTATTTTAAACATTTTTAATATGCCAAAAGAAAAATTAATTTTAAAAGATGTTTTATTTAATCACGAGAAAATAATATATTTAGCTCGTATTATAAAAAATGTATACTGAGAATTTCAAAGTGAAAATTTTATTCATGAGACTTTTGTTAAATTTCCTCAACTAGAACTCAAACAAAGAATATTGCATATTAGAGATATGTTGTATAAATATTTACCCCAGGACTATGTTTCTGCTGTAAATATTTTATTAAAAAGTTTACCAGCAGAACTCGATTCAACAAAAAGTGATGGAGATTTTTGAGATTTTATTTTTGCTCCTTATGGCGAATTTATTTCTCAATATTGATGTGAAGAAAAATATTTAAATTTTTCACTACAAAATTTGGAAATAATTACAAAAAGATTTTCAATGGAATTTGCGCTTCGTGATTTTCTAAAAAAGTTTCCTCAAGAAACATTGAAATTTGCTCAGAAATGGTCAAAGAATGATAATTATCATGTGAGAAGATTCTCAAGTGAAGCAATTCGTCCGAATCTTCCATGGGGATGAAAAGTGGATATTTGAGTCAAAAATACTTTTAAAATTTTAGATAATTTATTTGCAGATCAAACACAATATGTACTTCGTAGTGTGGCTAATAATCTCAATGATATTACAAAATTAGATGCAAATGCAGTGATTTCTAAACTTTTAGAGTGGAAAAAATCTGAAAAACAAAGTCAAAAAAATATGTTATTTTTGATTACACATTCTCTCAGAAGTGAAATAAAATCATGAAATCCCAAAGCTTTAGAATTATTATGATATTATCAACCTGCTATAAAAATAAATGATTTTCGTATTTCAGAACTGCAAGTAAATATATGAGAATATCTAGAGTTTTGATTTGAACTCACTTCAAATATTTCCCAAAAGTTACTCATAAATTATAAAATATATTTTGTAATGTCGAATGGAAAATTACGTGAAAAAATATTTCATATTTCGAAAAAAAATATTTCAAAATGAGAAAAAATTATTATTTCAAAAAAACATTCTCTAAAAAATATGACAACAAAAAAATTATATTCTTGAAAACATTTTGTAGAAATATTTATAAATGGAGAAAATTTTTGAAAAAAAGAGTTTGAATTTAAATCAACGTAGGGTGCGATTGGATTGCACCGAAATGAATAACACCAAAATATATCATACCATGAAAACATATAAGGCCGTGAGAAAATAATGGAACGATGCAATCGTTCCCTACAAAATTTAATCAAAAAAATATTTTTTAAAAAAGGAGGAAATGTACGATTGACCACAACGCAAAAAATTACGATTAAATGGCTATGATTATTCAAGAGACTGATATTATTTCGTAACTATTTGTACGAAAAATAGGGAAGAATTTTTTGGTGAAATTGTTGATACAAAAATGATCTTGAATGGTTATGGAAAAATTGTGAAAAATGAAATTTTCAAAACACCTCAATTGCGTCAAGAAATAAAAATAGATGATTTTGTAATAATGCCAAATCATTTACATTTAATCATAATTATAAAAAACAAACACGTAGGGTGCGATTGCATCGCACCGAAAGATATCGAACCGAAATGCATCGAACCAGAAAGCATCGCACCGAAAGATATAACACCAGAAAGCATCATACCATGAAAAAATATAAGGCCATGAGAAAATAACGGAACGATGCAATCGTTCCCTACGTTGTCACGTGTAATTCGTTGATTAAAATGAACCATAACCAAACAAATCCGTGATGAAATGGGAGATTTTAATTTTGGATGGCAAAAAGCATTTTTTGATGTAATTATAAAAAACCATGACCAGTTAAATAAAACGAGGCAATATATTATTGATAATCCATGAAAATGGGCAGAAGATAAAAATAATGTAATCAATATAAAATAAATTGTTATTATAATTGCAATTTAATCGAAAAAAAATATCATTAATAAAAATATTTACTAAAATAAATTTATGTCTCAATCAATTATTTGTCCAAATTGTAGTACGTCAATCGATCTTGATAAATTGGCAGACGAAAAATATTCTCAACTTATGAAAGATCAAGAAAGAAAGTTGAGAGAACAACAAGAAAAACAAAAAGAAAATTTTGAAAAAGAAATGGAAGAAAAAACCATTGAAATGAGAAAAAAAGCCCAAGAATATGCTGAGAAAAAAGCATGAGAAGCAAAAAAAGAACTTGAACTAGAAATGAAAGATATGCAAGAACAATTGCAAAAAGCACAAAAAGATAGAGAAGAATCAAGAAAAAAAGAACTTGATTTTATAAAAAAACAAAGAGAATTAGAAGATAAAGAAAAAAATTTCGAACTTGAAATGGAGAAAAAAATGTTCGAAGAAAGAAAAAATATCGAAAAAATGCTCGAAGAAAAAATGAGAGAATCTTCTCAAAAAGAAATGGATTTAAGAATGGAAAAAGTTCAAGAAGAAAATAGAAAAAAAGAATTAGAAATGCTCAAACAACAAGAGCAAATGAAAAAAACAATTGATGATTTAAAAAGAAAATCAGAACAAGGTTCTCAACAAATCCAATGAGATATTCAAGAAGATGATTTAAAAAATGCTATTTCACAATCTTTTCCAATCGATGACGTAGAAGATGTACCAACCGGTATTAAATGAGCGGATTTAATTCAAACTGTAAAAAATAATATCGGGCAACCAGCAGGAGCAATAGTTTGGGAGTCAAAAAATACAAAATCTTGGACGGAAGCTTGGATTATGAAACTCAAAGATGATAAGCTAAAAGTCAACGGAAATATTGCCGTTTTAGTTTCAACAGTTTTACCAAAATGATTGAAAAATTTTGGAATGGTCGATGATGTGATGATATGTTCTCCAGAATATGTTATTGCGGTTTGTAGTCTGTTAAGAGATCAATTAATTGCGATTTCAAAAGTTGAAAAAGCGAATCAATGAAAAGATGTAAAAATGGAAATGCTCTATGGATATTTAACGAGTCAAGAATTCTCAAGTAAAATAAATATGATGGTGGATGTTTTTGCAAACCTAAAATCTGGAATAGATTCAGAAAGAAGAGCAATGGAAAAAAATTGGAAAAAAAGAGAAAAAGATCTCGAAAGAGCTACTTTTGCCGTAACTGGAATGTATGGAGAACTAGAATCTCTCATGGGACAAGCTCTCCCTGGTTCTGAAAAATTAGAACTGGGAGCTTGAGACGACGAAGATGAAGATTAAAAAAATAGCCCAATTTTGGGCTATTTTTAAAATAATTAATAAAAAATAATTATCAGATGGAAAACAAACTTTCACTAGATTTTGGTTCAAATCAACCAAAGTTTCGTAGAAAATTAATGCAAAATATTATAGTCGATAGAAAATCAAAATATACCGCAGTTGCAGGTTTTGTGGAATCAAAAGATGATGTAAAAAAGTTTATGTCAGAATTACTCAGAGATAAATATTTTCAAAAATCTACACATAATACCTACGCTTTTAGAATAACACTTGATAATGGAAGTGTGCTAGAATCAAAAAATGACGATGGTGAAACATGAGCTTGAAACTGTATTTTAAGAGAATTACAAAGGTCAGAGTTTACAAATACAATAGTGGTCGTAACGCGTTATTTTGGTTGAGTTCATTTACAGGCAGATAGATTTAAAAATGTTATTGAAGCAACAAAAATTATATTAGACGAAATAAAATAATTATTTGCAAAATATAATTATTTTTATAATATTTAGTTACTATACTTTTTATAGTTTATTAAAAATATATGAAAAAAATCTTAATTATTACTGCAAATCCTAGTTCTCAAGGATTTACACATCAAATAGCTGAAAAATATTCTCAAGTATCAAAAAGCCTAAATGCTCAAGTGGAAATATTAGATTTATATAAATCTGAAAATACACAAGAATATTTACAATATGAAAATATTAGAACAGATTGGCCAAAAGATGAAAAAATAAAATCTATGCAAGAAAAAATTATAAATGCAGATGAACTTGTATTTGTAGCTCCAGTTTGGTGGGGAAGTGTTCCTGCTGTGATGAAAAATTTCATTGATGTAAATTTCCAAGCTGGATTTGCATTTAATTACGGTAAAAATGGAAAAGTAGAAAAATTATTAACATGAAAAAAAGCTACTTTATTTATGACTTGCGACGCTCCAGGGTTTATTTATAAATATTTACCATTTATGATTTCTCTCAAATGATATTTTGGAACGAATATTTTAGGATTCTGTGGAATAAAATTAACAAAATTTCATTTATTTGATCATATGCATAAACATAAAAAATCTCAAGAATCAATTGATAGATTATTAAATATAGTCGAAAAATTAGCAAAAAAGTCATAATATTATGACTTTTTTTATTTCAAAAAATTTGTATACTATTAAAAATATTAAAAAAATAATTTATGGATATAAATATTCAACGTTCAAACAGGAAGACAATTTCCTTGCAGGTTAAAAGGCAACAAGTTATAGTGAAGGCTCCAATTTTTTTATGAAAAAAATATATTATTCAATTCGTAGAAAAAAATAAAGCATGGATCGAAAATAAATTAAAAAATCAAAAAAAATCTCTCATTAATCCAGAAAAAATTGATGAGTATAAACAACAAGCGAAACTATTTATACCCAAAAGAGTAGCTGAAATTGCGAAAAAATTTGGTTTTGAATATAAAGCCGTTAAAATAACTTCAGCAAAAACTAGATGGTGAAGTTGTACTTCTCAGAGAAATTTAAATTTTACTTTTCGTCTTATCTTAACTCCACCTGAAATTATTGATTATGTGATTTGCCATGAATTAGCTCATTTAAAACATATGAACCATTCTAGACAATTCTGGTTAGAAGTTTCTAAAATGGATAAAGATTACAAACAACACGATTTTTGGTTAAAGAAAAATTGAGATTTATTTACCTAAAAAAATATATGAAAAAACAAGAATTAATTAATTATTTAGATAGTTACTTAGAGAACAAAGAATATAAAGATAGTTCAAAAAATGGCTTACAAGTTGATAATTCAAATGAAGAAATTTTAAAAATTTGATATGCAGTTGATGCAAGTACTTATATTTTTGATAAGGCAATTCAAGAAAATGTAGACTTGGTATTAACACATCATGGTATTTTTTGGTGACACGAAGAAACTCTTACTGGAGTAGCATATAAAAGAGCGAATAAATTATTATGAAATAATATTGCACTCTATTCTTCACATATCCCACTTGATGCGCATCCAGAAGTAGGGAATAATATCGGTTTAATAAAAGCATTTATAAGAATTTTTGGTCTCAGAGAAGAAGATTACCAAATAGAAAACTTTTGAGAATATAAAGGAAAAACTATAGGATTTTGAATAAAATTTAAAAATAAATTACATATTTCAAATTTGGTGATGCCGTATGCAGAACAAATGCAATTAATGAAAAAAGTATTTAATTTTTGAAATTTAACATATTTTAATTCTCTTGCTATAATATCTTGAGGAGCAGCAAAAGATTTTATTCAAGCTAAAAATGCTTGATATGATGTATTTTTAACTGGGGAAGCAAATCATGCACAAATGATTGCAGTAAAAGAACACGAGCAAACTATGATGCTTTGAGGGCATTATGAAACTGAAAAAATTTGAGTGAAACTTTTAGCATATCATCTGCGTGATAAATTTGATATAAAAATTGAATATTTAGATGAAAAATATTAAGAAAAAAATCCCAGAAATTTTCTGGGATTTTTTATATATTATTAAATTGATCTGTATAGGCTTTGTTCGTAGCGATTTTATATAAATCCACAGGAGTTTTTATGGTATCTATAAAAATTGTACCAACTGTTTTAGCCAGAGCAATACAGCTTTTACTCGCTCCAACGATAACTCCGTCGAAATGATGGTGTGGTTTTGTTGGATTACATACTTGCGCTAATCTTTTATTACTAAAAAAAGTATCATTTTTATGTTTACTTGATGCAATTTCATGGATATTTTCTCAAAGAATATTTTGTTGTAATTTTGAAAGTTTTTCTTGAGAATTTATTTGTTGAGATTGAATCTCTCAAATGAGGCTTTGAAATTTTTCATTTGAAAAATTTCAAAGAGTTTCTTTATCTTGCTGTGAAATTTCTAAGTTATTGAGATTTCATCTGAGACTTTGTAACTCTCATAAAGTCTCATTTTGTAATTGCGTTGCTTGTTTTTCAAATTTAAATTCTTTGAGTTTTCAAAATGTCTCAACTGATAATCCATATTTTTCAGTAAATTTTTGTTCTAATCAATCTAACCCAACTTCAATATTTGAAGTTGGGTTATTATTTTGTTCTAAAGATGGTTTTTTATCTAGAGACATAATTATTGATTATTTTCTAAATTGAGAGCTTCTATTTTTTTCTCAGCAAGTTTTGCATATTCTCAGCTTGGATCAAGAGAAATAGTTTTTTTGTAATAAATAAATGCTTTTTGTTTATCTTCTTTTATTTCTTCTAATTGACCATATGTTAAACTTATCATAGGATTATTTCCATTTAATTCAATAGCTTTTTGTAAATCTTCTTCGATTTGCGAAATTATTTCTTCATTTATATCGTCTTTTTGAAGAGCAAGCCAACTTTTATATCATAAAAATACTTCATTTTCAGGAAATAGTTCGAGAGATATTAGAGTGTACTTTCAGGCAACTTCATAATTATCATACAATATATTATAAAAAATAGCAAGACTTACATCGTCAGATGTAATATTCTCAATATTTTCCTCCATGAGTTCATCAAATATTTTCAACATTTTTTCGTGATCTCATAATTGATAATAATTATAAATTAATCTTCTTTTTATATCGATGATATTATCATATCAAAGCGATTCTGCTTTTCTCATTTGAATCGTACTACGAGTATATTCACGAAGTTTTTGATGCACTATTCATAAAAAATAACTTACCTCAGGTTCATTATCTCAAAGATTATTAAATTGAATCAAGAATTTTTTTGCTTCAATATAATTTCAAATTTCATAATTACTTCTAGCAATAATTTTAATTAATGGTCTATAATCTGGTGAAATTTTTAATGTATTTGTCGCTGTAGTAATAGCTACTGGATACAATCTATTTTGATAAAATGCACCACTAATAAGTGCAGATTGATATGAAAGATCACTAAATTGAAAATTTTCATAATTTTGTAGAGCGATACGAATATTTTCTAATTCTGGAAAAAATACAATTTGAGTTTCTTCTTGAGTGCTACCAGTTGATGTTTCTTGAGAATCTTGATTTTCTGAATTTTCAGCTTTTTGTTGTTCAATTCAACTTAATTCATCAAAATATTGAGAATATTTATCTTTACAGCTGACAAAACTTTTTGTGCATTCTATTGCAGTTTTATAATAAAATTTCTCATCTTCGCTGAGTTTATAGCTATTGAGTTCTTCTAGGATAAATAAGGTTTTATTTCCATCTAGTTCAACTCAATAAAATAAAGAACGTATTGCTCTATGAACATCAAGTTGAGAATATGTTTTTATTTGAGAATAATATTTATAAGCCTGTTCGTATTTGTGCAGTTTAAAATATATATTTCAAATTTTATTTTTTATTGATTCATCATCAGGACTTTGCTTGATGGCTTGTAAGTATTTAGATAAGGCTCTTGTAAATTCTTCATTTTGAAAATGTAAATCTCCACCTTGAATGAGTCATTTGAGTTCAAGACGTTTTTTAAGTATATTAATTTTGGCTTGTACACTATCTCAATCAATTTCATCCATTGTTATCTCAACATCATCTAGCTGTTGTTCTAATGCCTTTTGTTCTTCTAATTTTTGATTATTTTTAAAATTTAAAGCAATAAATATAATTACAATAAGTATTAAAACAATACCAGCAATTATTCATCAAATTTTTTTTTGATTTTTCCCCATAAAATTAAATAATTATTAAACTAATAAGATAATAATTTTTCATAGGACTTTGTAAAGCTAAAATACACAAATCTCTTTACAAAAACATCTTTGCACTTACACTAGAAAAAAATAATAATAAAAAACATGCTTAAAAAAATTGCTTCAAACACTTTCGCGCAAATATTATCAAAAGTAGGAACAGCTATTATTTCTATTTTTCTGATTAGTATTCTCACAAATTATCTTACGGTAGACTTGTATGGTCTATATTTAAAAATATATAATTATATTTCAATTTTTGTATTTTTAGCCGATTTATGACTGTATACAATTGCTATTCGTGAAATATCTGCGAATAAAAATGATACTCAAAAAATAGTTTGAAATGTTTTAACAATACGTGTTATTTTAGCATTTATTATTTTTGCTATTGCCATTTGATTGGCATTTTTCCTCCCAGGATATGATACTTCATTGGCTCTTTGGTGAATCACGATTATTTGTTTTTTTACACTTTTCCAACTCATAAATTCATCAATTATGACTTTGATGCAAGCAAATATGAAAATAGAGTTTTCGATGTTTTCAGCTATTTTTGCTAAATTGGTAAATCTGTGAGCTATTGCATTTATTGTTTTTGTTGTCTTTGTAAAACAAGGAACAGATTTTGATTATTTTGCTCCATTTTTATGGATTATTTGAACGTCTGTTTTAGCGAGTTTTGTAAATACAGTTTTAAATTATTTTTATGCCAGAAGGATCCAAAAATTTTGATTTGCTTTTGATTGGGATTATATAAAACATATTTTTAAAATTTCTCTCCCGTATTGAATTGCTTTATTTTTATCAGTTGTCTACTTTAAAGTAGACATAATTTTATTATCACTTTTAGATGAAAATTGAGACACTTCCATTGCTCTGTATTCTGTTCCAATGAGAATTGTAGAAGTTATTATGGTGTTGGGAGGGTTTTATTTAAATTCAGTTTTACCATCTTTATCACAAAGTTTTAAAAATAAATCTTTAGATACATTTCAAAAATTAATTCAAATGTCATTTAAATTTTTATTTGCTGGATGACTATTGATATTTGTTTTATGAGTATTATTTCGTGAAAATATGATAGAAATAGTAGCGAATAGAGAGTATTTAGATACAGGAACGCTCTTTAATTCAGCTGATGCATTCTTAGTTGTTTTTGCAGTTGTATTGTTTCATTTTATATCTTTGGTATTTATTTATACACTTATTGCGACCAATTATCAATCGAGATTATTAAAAATAAATATTGCTGTCACTCTGTTTAATATTATTTGAAATATTATTTTGATACCAATTTATTCATTTATTTGAGCAGGAATTATCACTTTATTCAGCCAAATATTATTAATGAGTTTATGATATTTTTATTGTAGACATATTGTCCACTTTGAGTTTCCTTGGAAAGATATGATAAAAAATATTATTTTTGGAATATTCATTTTTATTATTTGAACGCTATTAATTCATAATTGTTCTCTTGGTATAATTTGGGATATGCTTATTTATGGTTGAATTTTATTTTGATTCTATTGTGGATTCTTCTATCTTAATTATAAAAATATTTTACAAAAAAACTCAGAATCTTAATTCTGAGTTTTTTGATGGTTTCATTGTTCTATAATATTTTTTAAAACATGTAATCTTGTTACGTGTAAAGGAAAATGTTTAATTTTTTCATCTCTCATTTTCCCAATAATTCCACTAAATAAAAATCATATATTATGATTACTTTGTAAATATTTTAATTGTTCTCAAGGTTCTAAATTTGAAAATTGAGAGTAATATGTAAATGCTTGAATTATATATTTTATTTGTTGCTTAGAAATTCACTGCGTTGTATCTCATATTTTGATAAAAAGTTCAACAATTTCATGATCAATTTTTGGATCGTTTACATCTATATTATATTGAGAAATAGTATTTCATTTTTCAGTATATTCTTGTTTTTTTAATCTTGGACTTTCATTTGGAGTCCCATAATTTTTAATAGATTTTGTAATTGCAGACTTTTGAGCAGGTGAAATTTGAGCATCTGCTGAATCTATACGAGTTATCCTTCATGATAAAATTCATACTTCAATTTCTTGATTTTTACTATTTGTATACATATAAATTCCATCAGAAATATTTTCATTGAGAGGCTTATATAATTTTCTATTATTTTGACGTTTTTTGTTGATATGCTCTTTGAGTCTTTGAGAAAGTAACTGTTGAGTTTGAGGTTTTTGCAAAGATAAATCACGAATAAAAATATCATCTCTATTTTTACTATTCCACATAGCTTTTATACTCCCAGCTTCAAATCCATTAAAAATATGTACGGTATCTTCTTTAGATTTTTGTCATAATACATAATCAATTTGTCCAGAAACTTTATTTACCAATGTGTAAATTCTTTCGTTTTTACATTGATATAAGTCATATTTAGAATTACTTATGAGATTATTTTTTATGATTTTAGGAGAGTGATTTCAATTATTTTCGTTTTGAAAAGGAGTGTTCATAATATTTTTATTAAAAATAATTTATGCTGCATTATTATAATAATTTGTCCATTGAGGATTATTTTTTGAAGAATTTTGTTTTTTGTATTGATGAGATAATAATAATATTTCTCAAGCACTATTTACTAAATGGAGTAAATGTCTTTGTTGATTTTTTGTTTCGAGAGAATATTCAAAATCTTGATTTAGATAACTTTTAATATATTCCTTTAATACAGTATATCTTTTTGTATCATCTAATCAATGAGTTTTTTCAAATATACTTTTTGGTAATCGAGACATTAAAATTTTATAAATACTGCTGGCAGATGAGATTTGTTGAAATTTTTCTTGTTTTTCTTGATCGGATAATTTTTTTGAAAAATCATTTTGCCATGGAGAAATTTTCGATAAATTACTACTAAAAGGATAGAGTGTTTCATAGTCAGATTGAATATTTTCTGCTTGTATTTTTTTATTTTGCAAAATTTCTTCTTGTTTTTGAGCTTCTAATTTTTCTTGTTGCTTTTGTTTTCTTTTTTCGATTGCTTCTAAATTTTTCTTTCTTTTATTTTCTTGAATTCTTTGTGCCGCTGATTTTTTTGGTTGAATATTTTGAGTTGTTTTATTTATTTCATTAGAAGATATATTTTTATTTTTTCAAATTTCTAAAAATATTTTTTTTATATGATTTTTATTTTTAGCATTATTTTTTATTTTTTTAAAAAATGCTCTTTTATGGGTTTGATATAATGCAGTAATTTGGTCTGCTTGATTTCCATGAATAAATTTTCATCATGTTGCCGGGAAAATTTTATAAATTTCTTGAGAATTTTCATATCATAATACAATAATTTTTTCTCATAAAAATTCTATACTATAAGGTTGAAGTTTTTTATCATTTTCAATTGATTCTCAAAGTTCTCAAGATTTATTTTCTTGAGTTTTTTCTACACAAGGCTGGTTTTGAATACTGGTTTGATTTGGTTGGTCTAAAATATTTTGAACATTTTGTTTATTTGAATGCAAAATATTTTGGATACTTGATGATAATTTAGTTTTTAAAGTATGGAAACCTCAACTAAATTTTTCTTGAAATTTTTTCATAAATCTATGAACAAAAAGAAATATTATATATATTATAAAGTATATAATTTTATATGTCAAATATTTGATTTATCCATATTTTTATTTTAAAATTATAAATATAATAATGTCAATATAATTTAACTTGTTTTTGTTGATTAGATGAGTAATTTTATATATGAAATATATAAATATAAAACAAAACAATGAAATATATAAATAAGTGATTTACTCTGGTTGAGCTTATAGTAGTAGTTTCAATTTTAGCTATTTTATCAACTATTTGATTTGTTGCATATAGTTGATATTTAGCATGAGTAAGAGATACAAATAGAGTGGCTCAACTCAAATCAATTTATGATGGACTAAAAATAACTCAAGCAAAATCTGTGTTGGCAATGCCTGAAGATTATGTTGAAATAACATCTGGAAGTACTATTATATGATATCAATGATATGCAGGACAAAATGTATTAGAATCTATTGAATATTCTACAGAATGATATGATCCAAAAGATCAAAAATATTTTACATATTCTATGACTAGAGATGGAAAAAACTTTAGTTTATTAGCATTATTAGAAAATAGTTTAGATAACTCATTAGCTCCATTAGCTATAAATAATCAAGCTTCTGCAATAAATTATGCACTCAGAACTCCATTTATAGAAGGGAAAAAAGTATGAATTTTTCTTGATGAGTTAAATACTCCAATTCAAGAAAATATCTTTATTAAAGATGCAGGAGAATTAGATATTCAAGATGTTTGAACACAAGAAATTCAATTATATTTTGATAATAATGAAATGTATAGTTGAGTATTTTGAGAGTTATCACATATGAGTCCAAATTATGATTGTAAAAGAATTAAAGATCTAAAATGAAGTTCACAAAGTGGTATTTATTCGATTGATCCCAATGCAGATGGTGTAAGTGATAAAGTATATTGCG
Source organism: uncultured Candidatus Altimarinota bacterium (assembly GCA_964022365.1). Lineage (GTDB taxonomy): Bacteria > Patescibacteriota > Gracilibacteria > BD1-5 > UBA6164 > CAJXJP01. Next base: position 150,773 of record CAXHZN010000001.1, on the reverse strand, counting down.
ATATGACTACAGATGGATGAGGATGGACATTTGCAACCATGTTAGCTGATACTACAACTCAAAATTTATTTTCAGAAACAAATCCAGGAAATAATGAATTTATAACTTCAATAAAAAGAGATATTTCAACAAAATGAAAATTATCAAACGTTTGGACTGACGATAGAAATAGAGATATTTTATTGCAGTGTTTTTCTTCAGAACCAGAACATGAAAAATATGAAACACCAACAATAATATATGATTTTATAGGGACTGAAAAATGAAACCTCACGAAAACTATAAAACAAAATACTCAATTTTCATCTAAAAATTTAACCGTAAAATGGAAAAATAGAACTTTCGTAGCTGACGTTTTATATGAAGATGCTTCAGATGATGAAACTATGATTATAACTACAAAAGACGATAAAAAAGATATATTTTATATTCAAAATGATAGATTAGCTGCTTATGAGTATGCTATAGAAACATGACCAGCATATTCTGCTTCATCTAATTATAAATCATTTTCAGATGAAGTATATTGTGTTTCAGCAATTAGATAAAAAAACTGTCTTACGACAGTTTTTTTTGTTTTAATTTTTCTTCTAGAATTTTTTGTTTAAGAAAAACTTGTTTATAATATTTACATTTTTCTTGGAAAGGGCAAGTTTCGCATTTAGGTTTTCTAGCAATACAATGATATCTTCCAAATAAAACCAAAGTATTATGAAGCATTCAGTGGTTTTGTTTTGTGAATCATTTAGAAATTTTTTTATCCGTTTCATTTGGAGATTTTGTATTAACTAAACCAAGTCTGTTCAAAACTCTGTGCACGTGAGTATCCACTCAGATATATGGAGCATCTTCGATAACAGCAAGAAAAACTTTTGCTGTTTTTATTCCTACTCCTGGGAGAGTGGTAAGTTGTTCGATGGTTTTAGGTATTTTTGAATTGTATTGTTCTACTAATATTTGTGAAGTTTTTTTAATATTTGCAGCTTTATTATTAAAAAATGAAATAGAATTAATAAATTCTTTTATATAATCCAAATCCATATTTACTCAGTCTTGAGGAGTTACTAAAAAATTAAAAAAATTTCTGTTTACGATATTCACTTGTTTGTCAGTGGCTTGAGCAGACATAAGAATCGCAATTAAAAGCTGAAATTCATTGTGGAAAATTAATTCAGTTTTAGCATCAGGAAACATTTCATTGAGCTTAGCAGCGAATTCTGGAATATCTTTTTTGAACATCAAATAGTAATTATTAGTAGTATTTCTTCCTTTTGTAAAGGAAGTACCCCAAGGGGGATGGATTAAAATTTCAGAACTTGAGAAATTTTTTATTTCTTTTATAATACTGAAAAATTATTATAAAAAAAGTAAAAATATGAATAATTATACATGATTTTATCTCGATGAAGCAAAAGGGAATAATGCGTTTTCATTTGAACAAAGAAAAAATAAAAAACTTTGGGTACCAAAATTAATCGAAGCTGAGATTTGAGATATTGAATTATGAGATGAAGTAGTTTTTGAAGATTTTGGTTTTGATGATCAACTTTCTACTAATACAGGTTTAAAAAATTTTTATAAAATATCGTGGCAAGGAAAAGATATTTATCTGTTTGATAATCATAATCATGCATATTATTTTTGGTATTTAGCGAGAAATCAAAATATTATTTGAGATGATAACACGTTAATTCACATTGACGAACATGCCGATACAAGAGATCCTGGTGAATATTTGATCAAACCAGATTCTCAAGATTTACAAAAAGTATTTCACTATACAAATTATGTGTATAACGTCTGAAATTATATAATTCCTGCGCAAAATGAAGGATTAATTTCAAAAATTATTCAAGTGAGAAATACATATAATTTAGAAGAATATTTAGATTTAAGGTCTACTTTAGGTGAAAATATAATATTGAATTTAGATTTAGATTTCTTTCAACCGGATCTAGATTTCATTGATTATGATTTAAAGAAAAAAGTAGTATTAGATGCTGCAAGTAAAGCAAAAATTATCACAGTAGCAACAAGTCCATTTTTTATAAATCAGGACTTGGCAATAAAAGTTTTTAAAGATATTTTTGAGAATTAAAAAATATTTCTATTAAAAATATTAGTGAATAATTAAAAAAGAAAATTATTTTGAAAAAGATAATTTCTAATTATAATCTCATATATATTAATTTATAATTATTACAAAATGACTGTAGTTATTAACAAAGAAAACTTCGAAGAAGTTTCAAAAGAAGGTGTAGTTTTAATCGATTTCTGGGCTGAATGGTGTGGACCTTGTCAAACAATGTTACCAATCCTAGATCAATTCTCTGAACAAATGGGTGATAAAATGACTGTTGGTAAAATCAACGTAGATGAAAATCCTGAAATTGCTGGTCAATTTAGAGTTATGTCTATTCCTACTCTTATCGTTTTAAAAGATGGAGAAATGGTAGAACAAATGGTAGGTGTGAAAAAAGCTGAAGAATTAGAAGCAGCTACTGCTAAATATTTATAATATTTTCAAATAAAAAAAGAACGATTTTTAAAAATCGTTCTTTTTTTATTTTTAAATTATCCCTCTCACAGCTGAAATATTAAAACTATAGTTCATCTTTAAACTTCAAATAATTCAAACGTATCAAATATTTCCATCGATACTCACTGGTTTGAGAATAATCGTATAATCCTTTAAAAAAGGCAAAATATTTTCGTCTCAGATGAAAATATTGATATCATTATTTTTTGGGAGTTCATCGATAAATTTTTGAAAATGAAATCTATCTTCGAGCATTTTTATAATAGAAAATATTGAGTTTCACATTCTTTTATGATTTTCTTCGAGAAATTTTCCTACTCAAGAATATTCTAAAATATGTTTATCTGGAAGTGAAAAAAATGCAATTTCTCAAGTATTTTTTGCTAATTCAAAACTGATTCTATGTACAAAATCTCATATTTTTTTTACTTCTTCAAAATATTTTTGAGTATTTTTTTGTTGCAAAAAATAGTCAGGACTACTTTGCATGAGATAATTTACAAATGCTCTGAGTCCTTTAGCTGTGGGAAGTCTTCATGCTGAATTATATGGTTGATAGAGTAAGTCGAGGGTTTCAAGTTTTGCCATATCGTTACGAACCGTTGCAGGAGAAACTCATAAATCATATTTTTGTAAGAGTCCTTTACTCCCGATAACTTCTCCACTTTGGATAAATTCATCAACAATAATTTTGAGAATTTCTATGTTTCTTTGCGTTAGTTGAGACATATTATAAGCAATTAATGAATTATTTTTTCGAGAGATTCAATAGTATTTTTTATATTATATTTTGATAAAATTTCACTGTAGTCTGGAGAGTTTTTTTGTGAAATATTTTGAATTTTTTCTAAAATAGAATTTGTAGAAATAGCTGAAAAATATTCGATTTTATCTTCACAAATATGAGAAATATTATGTAAATTACTCGCATAAATTGGAATATTTAGCGCAAGAGGATTTGATAAACGAAACGGAAAAGATTCGTATAAACTTGGGAAAATAACTCCTTGAGATTTTGAATATAATAAATGTTCTTCTCCAGGATTAATGTGATCAATAAAGTGAACATGCTCTTTGAGATTGCTTTCTACAATTGCATGACGCAAATCAATATTTTTCCCAATTTTATCTCATAAAAATACTAAATCTGTTTTTGAATTTTGTTTGTGTAATCTATGAAAAACTTGAACCAGTCTATCAAGATTTTTTTCAATTCCATCTCAACCAGAATAAATAAAATATTGAGGGGCTAAACCATATTTTGACACAATATCTATTTGTACTTGGTTTTCAACGACTTTTTTATTTGCAATAAAAAATCATGGTAAAACAGAAATTTTTTCTTCTGTAAAATCAAATCTTTCTATAAGTTCATCTTTAGTGTTTTCATCAAAACATAAAACTTTCTTTGAATTTTTTAAATTTTTTTCCAGTAAAAATAAATAACTGTATTTTTCAAAATAATTAGAAAAATTTTGATAAAAAATATCTTTTAAACCAGAGATAATTGTATAATAATCTCATTTGTATCAAATAGGTTTAAAGTGATTAAAAAATATCATGTATGAATTTTTATCACGAGAAAATATTTTTGATAATTTTAATTGTTCTTGCAAACTTCCGTTTGAAATATTTACAGTGTGAATGTGAATATTTGGTATATTTACAGAAAATACATCTGTCTTTTTAATATAAATATTATATTGATTATGAGGATTTTTTTCTATTAAATTTTTAACCAATTCAACAGCAAAATGTGAATACATATCATCTTCTAAAAATCTCAAATCTACCCCAATGTTCATAGAAGTTTGCTAAAAAATAAAATTGTAATTTTTTTCTTTTTTTAGTATACTTGAAAATATGATTTTTAAAAATTTATTTTATGGATTTTGTTGAATATATTCGCTCAAACTTGCAGAACAATATTTTAAAAGTAAAAATAATTCCAAATGCTCAAACTACAAAATTTCAAGAAATTTTGCCAGATGGAACCATAAAAATAAGAATTGCAAGTGTACCTGAAAAATGAAAAGCAAATAAACATTTGCTTGCTTTTCTTAAGAAATCTTTAAGATTAAAAAAAGATAGTATTTGTATACTTTCTTGAGATACTTCGCAATTTAAAAAAATAAAAATAACTTTTTAGTTGATAATAATATAGAATATGTTCACAAAAATTATTGTTGCTGTTTTATACATATTGGTAGTTATTGGCTTTTATATTTTCGTTTATAAACGCTTAAATATGCTCAATAAAAGACATATGAAACATATTGAAAGTGTTTGTTTAAAAAGAAATTATCGTAGTGTAATGCAGATTGTTTCAGTATTATTTTTAGCTTCGACTGTTTGTTCATTGTTTGTGATTTTCACACTTTTATAATGTAATATAATTAATTATGGCTCATTATTTATTTGTAAAATGATATACGGTCGTGAGAAGACACTATATTTTGGTGGTTTTACGTATATTAAAATTTATTTTCTTACTGACTCTAGCAGTTTTTCTTTATGTGATTTCGTCTGAAATAATTAATAATTATCCAGATTTATATTACATGAAATTCATATTTTTCTTATTTGTATTTTGAACGCTTAATTATGCTTTTTTGAGTTTAGTATTATCAATTATTGAATATTATTTTGATTTAATGATTGTGTATAAAGACCAAATTGTTTCGATAAAATGTTCACTTTTATTTCGTGACGATATTGAAATAATTGACGCATATAGAATTATGAAAGTTGATGGATATTCTCGTGGATTAATGCAAAATATTTTTTGATTTTGAAATTTGATTATTGAACAACAAAAAGATGATTCAAAAGTGTACCATTTTATGCCAAAACCGTATAGAATTTTACTGATTATTCAAAAACAAAGAGACAATTTATTGGCCGATAGAAAGAAAAAATATATTGTTCCTGAAGAAGATATTCAACAAGAAAAAAAGAAAAAAGCATAGAGCTTTTTTCTTTTTTGATTTTTTTGAAAAAATTTATAAAATTTCATAAATTTCTAAGAATAAAAACATGACAAAAAAAATATTAGTTTGATTATCAGGTTGAGTAGATTCAGCTGTTACTGCCTATTTATTAAAAAAAGAAGGCTATGATGTGACAGCTGGTTTTATGATAAACTATTTAGCACCAGAGGGAGAATTTTGCCCAACTTTATGAGATTTAGAAGAAGCAAAAAAAGTTGCAGCATATTTAGATATTCCATTTTTTACATTTGATTTTAGGGAAGAATACGAAGCAAAAGTATTAAACTATATGTACGAATGATATAGAAAATGAATCACTCCAAATCCAGATATTATGTGTAACAGTGAAGTGAAATTTAAAGTTTTTTTAGATGAGGCACTCGAAGCTGGTTTTGATATGGTTGCAACTGGGCATTATGCTCAAATTTCAGTTGATGAAAATGGAGTTTCACATTTGATGAAATGAATTGATCAAAACAAGGACCAATCATATTTTTTAGCAGGATTATCACAATTTCAACTTTCTAAATCTTTATTTCCAATTGGAAATTTAGAAAAACCACGTGTAAGAGAAATCGCTGCAGAAGCATGACTTCCAAATGCACAGAGAAAAGATTCACAATGAATTTGTTTCGTTGGAAAAGTAAATATGTCAGATTTTCTAGAGAAAAAAATAAATCCTAAACCAGGGAAAGTTCTCGATACTTCATGAAATATTTTATGAGACCATAAATGAGTTTTTTATTATACAATCGGACAAAGAAAAGGACTTGATATTTGAGGGCAAGATGAACCAATATTTGTCGTTCGTAAAGATATCGAAAAAAATGAAATTATTGTTTGAACTTCTTGAGATTTAGCACTGTACGAAGATATTTTATTTGTAAATAAATGGAATAATTTATCTGGAAAAAACTATAGTTTTCCACTCAAAGCTCAAGCAAAAATTAGATACAGACAAGCGGATCAAGATTGTGAAATATTTGAAGTTGAAGGTTGATATGAAGTGAAGTTTTCACAAGACCAAAGAGCGATTGCAGCAGGACAAATTTGTGCTATTTATTTTGAAGATGAATTAATTTTAAGTGGAGTGATTCAATAAAAAAAATAATTTTCCTAAAAATATTTTTCTCGGGAAGTTATTTTTTTTTATTTTGACAAAAATTATTTTATTTATACTATGTGGCTGTTACAAAAATAATTTCAAAATTATGAAAGCAATACAAATTTCTCACATTTTCAGAAGAAGACTTTTTACAAAATAGTAAAAAGAATTTTTTGATTGCTTGTACAAAAATACAAATCTACAAAATAAAAAACTTTTTACTCTTCAGGTAAAAAGTTTTTTTTATATTATACATTTACAATAACTATTATGTCATTATGAATTTTAGAATCTCATGATTCTCAAGAAAATATTTCTCAAAATAATCCTGTTTCATCACAAATGCAAAATACAAAAGCAAAAATTTTTGATTTATCGCAATGTGATTTTCATGCTGGTGAATTATCTCAAAGTGAAGCACAAAAAGTCTTAGATTTAATCATAGAAGAAAATAAAATTAAATCTCATATGCTCGAACCAAGTGTGGAAGAACTTATGCAAACACAACATTTTATTGCAGCACAAGTAGACGATTTACTTATTGGATATACGCGTTTAACTGATATTTGATATAATAATATTCAGGAAGTTGGCAGTAGTATCGTAGCGCAGGCATTTCGTAGAAAACATGTTGGACTAAAAATGATGCAAGAATTAATCGACAATTCTCAAGCAGATCCAGTATACGGGATCACAAATGTAGCTCATGTAGAGCATATGTTTGATGAATTGGGTTTAATCAAAATATGAAAAGAAAATATAGATAAAAAAGTACTAGAAAAAATAGAAGAATTATGAGCATTACTAGATGACGATGTTATCTATGCAAATACAAAATTTTTACAATTATATTCGTAATATAAAAAAATATGCAATATCCAAAAGTATATGAATTTGAATGAAAAAAACCTGGAAAAACAGCTGTGATTTTTTGAGCGATTCATGGAAATGAAATTTGTGGTCCACAAGTTTTAGAAAAATTAATTCAAGATATCCAGTGAGGAAAAATTATTATAGAATCTGGAAAATTAATTATCGTACCAATTTGTAATCCAAAAGCTCATCAAGCTGATGTTCGTCAAATTGAAGATAATTTAAATAGAGTTTTTTATGAGAAAAAAGATAAAAATAATTTGAGTTATGAAGAAAAAATTTCAGAATTTTTAAAACAATATATCGATGCTTGAGATTATATTTTAGATTTACATTCATTTCACGGAGAGGGAAATCACTATATTTTTCAAGATTTCACTGATGAAAAAACCAATGAATTTATAAGCGCACTTTGAGTAAAAAATATTGTTCAAGGTTGGCCAGAATTATATGAAGCTGGAGATGAATTAGATACTATTTGATATGCGTATTCTCAAGGAAAAATAGGAGCACTTATAGAATGTGGTTCGCATAGAGATCCTGGTTGTTTTGATATTGCAAATAAAACGATACAAAATTTCCTTATCTTTTCTGAAATAATTTCTGGAAAATATGAAAAAAATATACAAAATATTACAAAAATTGATTCTATGATTCGTAAAACAAAATCTGGAGAATTCACAAAAAATTACATCGAAATGCAAGAAATTACTGCTGGAGAAATTATTGTGAAATACGATGATGGGGAAGAATTTATAGCAAAAAAAGACGGGAATATTTTACTGACAAATAAAGATGCAAAAATCTGACAAGAACATTTCTATATAGCCTATAAAAAATAATTCAAATATTTGAATTATTTTTTTTATTTTGAAAATATTATTCTTTTTTGAAAAAATATACAAAATATATACAATTATAAAAATATTTATCTTTCTTCCTCTTATAAAGAGGGAGATGTCTGAAAGACAAAGGGAGTTAAAAAAAATATATGCAAGATTTACAAAAAATATTACAAGAAAAATTTGGTTTAGAAGATTTTAGAGAATGACAAAAAGAGGTTATTGAAAGTGTTGTTTGATGAAATGATACTATTGTTTTTATGCCAACTTGAGGTTGAAAATCTTTGACGTATCAGCTTCCAGGAGTTGCAAAAAAATGAGTAGCGCTGATTATTTCTCCGCTTATTTCATTGATGAAAGATCAAGTAGATAAACTCAATGAACTAGGATTAAGAGCTGAATTAATAAATTCTACGATTTCGTATCACGAACAACAAATGATTCTCAATGAGTTATCCGCTACAACTTGAGACGAAGAAAATCCAATTAAATTTTTATATGTTGCACCAGAACGTCTCAATTCAGCAGATTTTTCTCGTGTATTACAAAAAACACCAATCAGTTTAATCGCAATAGATGAAGCGCATTGTATTTCTCAATGGGGACACGATTTTCGTCCAAGTTATATGAAAATTAAATGATTTATAGAAAATTTAAGAAGTACGAATCATTTTCCAGTTATAGCTTTAACAGCAACAGCTACAAAAAAAGTAAGAGAAGATATAGTCGGAAGAATTGGTTTAGAAAATTTTAATACATTCACAAAATGATTCGATAGAAAAAATATTATTACTATTGTTCGTGAACTTTCTAAAAAAGAAGAAAAACTTCAAAAAGTATATGAAATAGTAAAAAATACTCCAGGGAGTTGAATAGTGTATTGTTCAAGCAGAAAAGTAACCAAAGAAATTTATGAATTTCTTTCTCAAAATGATATTTCCGTAGGGATTTATACAGGTGAAATGTCAGCAGATCAAAGAGAACAAATGCAACAAAATTTTATGGATTCAAAACTAAAAGTTATTGTTGCGACAAATGCCTTTGGTATGTGAATCGATAAAAAAGATATCCGTTTTGTCGTGCATTACAACTTACCGGGGAGTATTGAAAACTATTATCAAGAAGTTGGGAGAGCTGGTCGTGATGGAAAAAAATCATTTGGTGTGGTAATTGCAAGTTATGGAGATACGAAAATTCAAGAATTTTTTATAGAAAATTCTCATCCACCAAAAGAAGAAATATTACAACTCTACGATTATCTATACAAAAATGCAAAAATTTGAGAATGAAATAATACTCAAATTCAAGAAACTTATATGCAAATGGCAAATAATTCAGGACTCAATAATGATTTAAAAGTCTGAACTATTATTAAAACTCTTGAAAAATATGGAATTTTAAAAAGAGGGATTTCTGGTGAATTAGATGAATCATTTCGTGGGAGATGAGTGACTTTGATTCAAGATAAAAGAAAACCAGAACATATTATGGTAGATTGGAAACATCAAAATTTACTCAAAGAAGAAGCCTATTTTAAACTCGAAAAAATTAAAAAATTACTTTTTTATCCAAGTTGTAGAAAACGTTTTATCTTAGAATACTTTGGAGACGAGGAAGATCTAAAAACCCTTTGAGATAACTGTGGATTATGTGATTATTGTTTAGAAAAATCTAAATTACAGTCAGGAGAAATGGAAAATCTTGTAGCTCTTTCTGTATTTGAAATTGTACTTGATGTGGTTTCAAAATTTGATAAAAAATATGGAGCGAAACTCATGGTAAAATTTTTACGGGGAAGTGCCGATGCGAGAATGTCTGAATGGGGAATGGATAAACATGAAATGTATGGTGTGTTGAGTGAATATACTCCAGATCTTGTAGAATGATTAATCGAATGACTTATCCAACATGATTATTTAGAAAAAACTACAGGACAATATCCACTTTTATGATTGACTAAAATTGGCTATGCAGCGTTAAAAAGAGAAGATATTCTCAAGGAAGATGAACCAAATCTGCAAGAATATCTCCATATGAAGGTGAAAAATGGAGCATTTAAAAAAGCCAAAACAAGTACTGGAAAAACTACAGGAGTCAAAAAACCAAAATGAGCAACCTATAAAGAAACTCTCTCTTTGATGGAAAAAGCTCCGGAAAATATAGATATTGTTCAGCATATTTCAGACCAAAGATGATTAGGAAAAACGACTATTGAATCACATATAGTCACACTCTATGAATCAGGAGACTTAAGTCTCAATACGGTTTTGAAATTTACGGAATTTGCAAATTTGAAAATAATTAAAACTATTATTTCGCAAAACTACACTGGAAGTGTCGAAGCACTCAGACCAGTAAAAGATTTACTCGAAGAAAATGGTCACAAAGATATTCCATATTTTGACATCAAACTCGCAGTAAGTATGATGCAAAAATGAGATTTATAATCTTTTTCACAAGAAAGTTCAAATTATTTTGAGCTTTCTTTTTTTGTTTGTATACTACAATAAATAATTTTAATAGAAAAATTTATGGATTTGTGATTTTTGTACGAATGAGCTGTTCTGTTTAACTGTATTTGAGAATATTTAAAAGATTCAAAAGATGTAATTATAGCACTTTTAGCTGTAATTTTCACGATTTATATTCCTTTCTTATTATATTTTTATCAAGAAATCAATTGAAAAGATAAGTTTAAATATTTAGATTTATATATTTTTCATAAAAATGTTTTCAATTTAAGAAAAATATTTTTAGCTATAATATTTCTTATTTTAATTTTATTATTTTGGAATACTTCAGAATATTCCAATTACTATTGGATAAATATAATTATTTTAATAACTTCTATTTTCCCATTTTTGTTTTTTATAAATAATCTTTTTAACCTATATGAATTAAATGAAAATTTAAGGGAAGAAAAGAATTCAAAGAATATTATTGAAGTGAGATTATATTCTATAAAAAACTTAGAATTGAATCAAGAGAATTTTTATATTTTCAAAGATATTTTACAAAATAAAAATTTAGAAGATTATTTTTTTACTCATAAGTTTTTAAAATTATTTTTTGAAAAAATTAAAGTGAATTTTACTGAAAATAATAGATGATTGATAATTAATGCACTAAATCTGTATAAAGATTTAGATAAAAATAGTAATGTATTAATAAGTTTTGAATTTGAAAATTTTAAACAACTTTTAGAAATTTATAAAGCGGATTTTCATAAAGTAGATGTTAATAAAGATGAATTTGCAGTTGATCTTCAAAATGATATTTTTAATATCTTTATAAAGTATATAATTAGTATAGGTTCTAGTTCATCAAGTATAATTTTTACACTAAAAGATTTTTTAGAAGAAAATATAACAGAAAAAAAGTTAATTGATTACTTTATAAATGAAAATTTTCATCCAATGATATTTGAAAATACTGAAATTTTACAAAATATGAGATTTATAAGGTTTTATGTAAAAGATATTTTTACAATGTTGCAAGAGAATAATGTTAAATTTGAGAGCTTTTATGCAAATGAAGATTTGATTAAAATGTTTGAGGAACTATCTAAAATCCCTAGATTATTTGAAAAAGATATCTTAAAGTCTCCATATTATAAAAAATTAATTCAAGAACAAAAACAAAAAAACAACGAAAAATAAATTTTCGTTGTTTTTTTGTAATAAATTAATTTTATTAGACATTTTTTCAAAATATTTTATAGTATATGAGAAGGAAAAAATATTTTTTAAATATTTAGTATGAAAAATTATACTGAAAATTCATTGTTAGAGATGATTTATGATGAAAATTTAGATATTTATAGCATAGTAAAAGAAATCCAAAATTTTAATAAAAATTTTGGATTTCTTAAAACACTTCAAGAAAGTATGTCTGAAGCAGTAAATAGTATAATGTCTTTAGAAGAATATAATAAAGAAATTTATAGTGATGAGAGATGATACTTAGCTGAGAGAATACTCAAAATGGATGATGCTTTGATGGAAATGTGATTAGCAACGTATGAGTATAGGTGAGAAGAGTTTTATGAAGATTGAGAAATAAATGCTTTTGGTTGTAAAATTTGAATAAAAATTTCAGATATTGAAATATTTAAAGAATTTATTTCTAGTCAAACTCCACAAAATCAAAATATTTTATTTGATTTCTTATATCTATGTATTTTAGACAGTTTGAATCGTAAAAATTTTCAACATACATGACCAGAAATAAATGAAAATAGTTTGGATATAATATGAGCTTTAGCTGATATTGAAAATCTTTCTCATACTGAGTTGAAAGAATTTGTCACAGATTATAATGATTTATCTTTATTTCAGAGCTTGCTTTCAAAGACGTATATTCTAAAATTTTATGATATTTTTTATCCTCAAAGTATATCTTGAATCGAAAATTTCGATGAATTAGAAAATGTGTGGGCAGATTGACTCTGAGCGTTTGCTGAATTATTAAGTTCTGTCTCTCAAGATTGAAAACATTGAAAATATGTATTGCAATTATGAGTGTTCTTAGAAGAAGGACTAGATTACACATATGAGTTAATACAAACTGAGGTATTTAACGAGAAAAATAGAATTTGAAACTGAGTTTCAACTTCAGGCTGAGGAGTTTTTAAAAACTCTGACCATCAAAGATTTGTAACGGATTTTCATAACTTATATAAAGAAAGAAAATATTTTCTTATAGCAAATATGGATCTAAAAAAAATATAAATTATTAGACTTTTTTGTAAAATATTTTATAGTGAAAAAAAGGAAAAATATTTTATAATATTTATTCATGGGAAATTTCGGAAAATTTGATTTTGTAGAAAATATACAACAACAAGATCATTCAATTGATAATATTTTAGATGAAATTATCGAATTTAATAATGAGTATGGGTTTATTGAATCGTATGCAAATTCTGTAAAACAAAAAATCAACAAATTAGCCTTATGCGATGAATTCTTTGATGATGACAGATTAAAGAAAACTGAAGAAATATTACGTTTTGGTACAAGTTTAGAAAAAATGTGATTAGAAATATATGATTATAGGTGAGAAGAGTTTTATGAAAATAATAGACCATCTGCATATTGAAATAAAATTTGATTAAATATTTTTGATTGAGAATTATTTAAAGAATTCATTTCTAATCAAACTCCAGAAGTTTCAGAAAAATTTTATACATTTTTATTTCAAGTTATTTTAGATAATGCTCATGCAAGTGATTTCTATTGAAAACTAAAAGATGGAGAAGAAAAGAATAAAATGATTTCTGATCAACTCGAATATTTAGAAGATTTAGGAAATATTAATTCTATTTATATGAATAACTTGATAGAAGATTATAAAAAACGGTCACTGTATCAAAGTCTTTTATCAAAATTTATTATCACAAATTATACACCTGAACTTTCGATATCTTCATTACAAAATGTTCAAAATTTTTCAGTTATTGAAGATGCCTGGAATGAAAGCTTTAAAGCTTTAAAGACTATTATGGATTCTGAATCATATAAAAACCATCATGAAACTCATTTAAGATTATTAGCTAAATTTTTGAAAGATTGTATAGATAATACTTATACACTTATTTTCAGTGATTTAATCAAAGCAAAAGAAGATTATGATTCTGGAAATAAAGAAAATTTATACAAAAATAATGGGCATAAAATTTTTGTACAACAGTTTTATAAAAAGCTCCATTCAAGAAAATATTTAATCGAACAAATATTATCAGAAAAAAAAGATGAAAATTAATTTTCATCTTTTTTTATAATTTTAAATTTTTCACATCATCTTTTGCATCATTGGTCATGTAATTTGTCTTACAATTCGGACAATTGAAATAATATTTGTAATAAAATTTTTTCAAAAGAGTTTTTTTTGTATGTTTTGGTATTTTTTTCACCACAGGAGTTAAACATTTTTTACACGGATCTCAATCTTTTTCGACTTTTAAACTCGGGTCTCACTTTCAAATTACTTTCATAATTTTGGGATCAATCCCCCTCTCCTGCGAAGGAGAGGGGCTAGGGGTGAGGTTTGAATCCAGGAGGCTTTCTTGTTTAGAATAATAATTATCCATATAAAATTCGTCCACAAGTAAATCATCCATTTTCATAGCTTGAGTGGCCAGTTCATCACATCTTTCATTTTCGATATGACCGTTATGTCATTTTACCCAAGTAAATCAAACGTCATGTTTTTCAACTTCTACGAGTAATTTTTCCCATAAATCATAATTCACTGCTTTATCTGATTTGGTTCTCATCCAATTGTTTGCTTTCCATTTTTTTGCCCATCATTTTTGGATCCCGTTGATTGTATATTGAGAATCTGTAAACACTTGTACTTTAGCTTTTTTTGTTAATTTTGATAATCATGTGATAACTCAGAGTAACTCCATTCTATTATTTGTTGTGCAAGTGAATCCTTGTAAAAACTCTTTTTTTACTCAACCACAACTCAAAATAATCCCATATCAACCTGGTCCAGGATTTGGATTTGCTCATCAGTCAGAATACAGTTCTACATTTGGAATGGTCATATTTTGTATAATTATAATATTTTTGGTATTTTATCTGATTTTTTTGGAATTCAAATAATTATTTTAGATTTTTTGAAATATATTTCCTTAGGAGATAAATGTATTTTTTGTCAAGCGAGAATTTTGCTGAGACTTTCTATCTATGGTATTATTAATATTAGTAATTTATCTACTATTTTTAGAAATTGTGACTCTCCAAAATTTTTTAAAGAAATCACCTGAAAATAAAACCCCTAAACCAAAACCACAAAATAAAAAAAATGTGAAGGTAGAGGATTTGTTTGATATGGGAACAGGAGGAAGTGATTGAAATGTTAAACATCATATGGACTCTGATATGAATGTTGCAGCTTTGGGAGGGAAAGCTGAAGACTCATGAATTATTTCTTTTGTAAATGATATTTTCTTAGAAGCAATGCGTAAGCAGGCTTCAGATATTCATATAGAACCCAGAGATAAAAATATGATGATTCGTCTGAGAATAGACGGAAATTTCATAAATTATAAAGCAGTTGAACTAAATGATAAAGATGCAATTATTGCAAGAATTAAAATTTTATCATATTTAAGAATCGACGAACATAGACTTCCTCAGGATGGAAAAATAAATTTTAAATTATTTTGAGGAAAAACAGTAGATATGAGGGTTTCGATTATTCCAACTATTTATTGAGAAAAATGTGTTATTAGAATATTAAAAAAAGATTCAAAACCACCTGAATTAAAAGATTTATGAATTTTACCGTATAATATGGTAAAAATAAAAAAACATCTCAACGATTCATATGGAATGATTTTAGCTGTTGGACCAACCGGTTCAGGGAAATCTACTTCATTATTTTCACTTTTATCACAATTTGATCCAGAACAACAAAATATTTCTACTCTCGAAGATCCAGTAGAATATAGAATCCCAGGAGTAAATCATACACAAATTAATCCAGCGATTAAATTTACCTTTGCTTCAGGATTGAGAAGTTTACTTAGACAAGATCCAGATATTATCATGGTAGGGGAAATCAGAGATGATGAAACAGCGAGATTAGCAATCGAAGCTTCAATTACCGGACATATTGTTTTTTCTACACTTCATACCAATTCTGCGAGTCATACGATTCAAAGATTAGTGAATTTATGAGTGGATCCATTATTAATTTCTTCGAGTTTGAGAATGATTATTTCTCAGAGACTCGCAAGAAAATTATGTCCAAAATGTAAAGTTGGATATAAGGCAAATGAAAAAATCACACAACAAATCGTAGGAACGGTTTGAAAATATATGAAGAAAAAAGACGATCTAACTTTATATTCAGCAAAACCTCAAGGATGTCCTCACTGTAATCACACAGGCTATAAATGAAGAATTGGTTTATACGAAGTTTTAGAAATGACTGATAAACTCGAAGAACTCATGTTGAAAAATGCTTCGAGATTACAACTCGAAATTCAGGCAGTTTGAGATGGAATGGTTCCAATTAAAGAGGATGGAATGCTCAAAGTAGTTATGTGAGAAACGTCTTTAGAAGAATTATTATCAGTTCTTGGTACATAAAAAAATAAATTTGTCTAGAGTAAATAAAAAAAATAGTTTGGAAATATTTGTTTGACGCAGTAAGATATGGTAAAATTATTTTGTATTAATAAATATGAATACACAACTAGAAAAACTATTTTCTCAACACCATATTTCTCAAAAAGATAGGTATGAGATAAGACAAATTTATTCTCTTTTGCCAAATCATAAGCAAAGAGAATTAATCGAAAATTTTGCACTTCTAGCTGCAAAATTTAAACAAATTGAAGACGAAATTCAAACACAAAGAGAATTATTACTCTGAGAAAAAGTGGATGATATTAAACAACTTATCCTCAAAAACAGAGAAAAAATAATGGTTCAATCAGAAATTTGAGAACTCAAAGAATCGATCTAAAAAATACAAAAACAAAAATAAAAATAAAAAATACTTATGGAATCTAAAACACTTGAAGAAAAATTTGATCAAACCAGATCAGTTGAACATACACAAGAAAGACTCGAACAATTACTAGATATGTGAATTCATCCGGATTTTGCACATAGATTATGTACTATGTGTGATGAAATTAAAGCTTCGGCAGAAGAAGTTATGGCTGTTTCATGAAATATTATAGCAGCAAATGAAGAAATTTCTGTAGAAAATCAAGCATTTGATATAAAAGAGACAAATGCTAAAAGATGATATTTGCCTGGTAGATTCCAAAATGCATCAAATGATGATAATTATTGAAATTTAGCTGCATAAAAAAAACAAACTTTTAGAGATAAAAGTTTGTTTTTTTTATTATATAATTATTTAATATCCATTGTTCCGTTGAGAACATTAATACGAAATGTTTGTACGTGGTCTAAGAAATGAGTTTCAAATTGTAAAATTCTTGCAGAATCTGTACATCTTCAACCTAAAGTAATATTATTTCAATTAAATATTATTTCTGCTGTATTGTTTGAATCTTGAGCACTACTTCCATCTAACTCATAACAAGCAATATTTTTTATACTGTGTTTTTCTGGAATATTTGGAGTAAATTCATTGAAATTTACCCAGTTAGTTCCATTATCAAGTGTATATTGAGAATTAATTGTTCAGCTTCCTGCAGTAGAGTATTGTATTTTCCATGAATCAGGCACGTCTATTGTGGTATCTATTCATTTCCCCAATAATGCATTATTTCTTACAGTTTCATAATGATTGAGAATTTTTGTATTAAAAATCTCTATTCTTTGAGAATTTCATATTCGATTAAAGTCTAATTGTGTCCCAGCAGCAAACAAAAGCATAACAACAGTTATGACCACTAATAATTCTACCAATGTAAATCAAAAAAGATTTTGTGTTAATTTCATAAAAAAACTTGTAAATTGATATTTTTTCTTATTATGAGAGTATAACTTGATATTACTGAAAAAATAGTGAGGTCAAAATTATTTTATAAATTTGTTTTATATGAAAACTTTAGCGAAATTGTTAGCAGGTTTATTTGTTGCTGTTTTAGCAGTATCTAATACTTTTGCCATTGATGCTCCTGTAAATGTAATATCTACATCTGCAACACAAAATTCTCTAACATTGAATTGGGATACAGTAGAGTGAGCTTTATATTATAATGTTTACTATAGTGATACAAAAGGAATTGATATTCTAACAGCTGAAACAATTAGTTATGAACCAGAAAATTCTATTGAAATAACTGATTTAGAAGCTGGAAAAGATTATTATTTTATTTTATCATCTATTGATGATCAAGGAGCAGAAAGTGTTCTTACACAAGAATATTCATTTTCAACTTTAAATGATTGAGCTCAAGATGATATTGAAACTCAACAAACAGATCAAGTTGATACTCAAAATCAAGATATGTCTTCAGCAGCTGATTTTCAATTATCTCAAATAGAAGTATTATATCAAAATGAAGTAGCTGTATTATTTAATGCACCACTTGAAAATACACCAGATACTGAAATGATTTTCTCAGTAACTAATTTACAAGATGAAACAGTAGAATATACAGTTTCTGGATCTATCGTTGATCCTCAAAATCCAAATCAAGCAATTGTTACATTTCAAGATAATCTTACATTAGATATGGATTATAAATTAGTAGTTATATCTGTATTTGACCAATCTGGTAGAAATATTGAATCAGGAATAGAAAGTTATGAAAACTTTTATATGGATCCAACAACTTTAGTGAAACCAGAAGAGTCTGAAATTACTGAACCAACTGATCCAGTTGTTACAGAACCGGTTGTTACTGAACCAGTAGATCCAGTTGTTACTGAACCAACAGATCCTGTTGATCAAGAAATCACTCCAGATTCAGGTGCTATGAACGCAGCAGATGATAAAGATAGTCAAGAAGTTACTGAACCAGTCCAAGATGTTACTGGTGCTGCTACCGGTGCTGAAGTGTTACCTCAAACAGGACCAACTCATATTTTAATGTTATTATTAGCATTAGCTTTCGGTGGTATGGCAGTTGCATTTAGATTTAAAAAATAATCATTAAAAAAAAGAAGAAATTATTACATTTCTTCTTTTTTTTGTATTGGAATTAAAATTCAGATGATAGTAAAGATTTTGAAAAATCTAAATTGATTATATTTTTTCGCCATATATTTATATAATTTTACATTTTCTCATAATTCTTTAGAAAGAGAAAAAATAACTTCTTTAATATAATAAAATTTATAATCTTTCATAAGTTTCGGATGTTTGCTACATACTCTGAAAATGAAATCTAATTCTTTATGAATTTTTTGCTGTAGTTCAATGGTGTCATAAAAATTTTCTAGAAATTTCTTTTGACTAAATAGTGTTAAACGAAGACGTAATATTTCTGAAAATATTTCATCAGGTTTCACTATATGATGTTGAGATATTTCATATAATGCTGGAATAATTTGACTTTTTTTATGAAACTGGACATCAATATTTTTCCCTAATTGGATTAATTTTAGATGAAATACATATAAAAAAAGGAAATAACATATTCCAATAATCGAAAAAATTCACAAAATAATATACGTGATCATGATATTTTTTTATTAATAATTTACTCTAACTATAACATAAAACTTATTTGAAAGCAAACATTGACTCTAGGAAAAAAAAATATATAATGTTGTTGACAAATGTTGCTAAGAATTATATGTGCAGCATTTTTTTTATTAATTTATTTTTTGGAAATGATACAATTCGTAAAAGATTCGATCAGAGAATTAAAACACGTAGTTTGGCCTACACATGCTGAAACAAAAAAATATTTATCAATTGTTTTAGTGGTACTTGTTTTATTTGGAGCATATTTATTTGCTGCAAGTACTGTTTTTTCTGAAATTTTATATGGGGTAAAAGATATTGTAAACCCAAATGAAGCTCAAAACATTAGTGTAGAAGATATCACTACTGAAAATATTCAAGTTGAAACAAGTTCAGATATTGAAGTTTCAGACGAAAGTACAGAAGTTTCAGAAGAAAATACAGTTGAAGCTCAATAAAATTATTACGTATTAAACAAATAATATATGGAAAATAAAGGTGAATGGTATACTATACAAGTTGTATCAGGTACTGAAGAAAATGTTAGAAGTTCTTTATTTCAAAGAAGAGAATCTTTAGGGATGGAGGATTATATTTTAGATGTTTTTGTACCTACTTATGATGTTGTAACAGTGAGAGCTGGTGGAGCGAAAGTTAAAAAACAAAAAAACTTACTTCAAGGGTATATTTTAGTTAAAATGGTAGTAACAAATGAAAGTTGGTATATTGTGAGAAATACTCCAAATGTTACTGGTTTTCTAGGGGCTGGAAATATTCCAGTACCAGTTTCAGAAGCAGACTTACAAAGACTAAAAGATAAAGTCGCAGAGTATACAGAAACATTTGAAACTATGTATCAAGTTGGAGACACAGCTTTAGTTACTAAAGGTCCATTTGAAGGGAATGAATGAGTAATTACTGATGTTAATGATAAAAAATGAATTGTTAAATTAAATATCAATTTATTATGAAGAGATACTCCAATTGAACTAGAATTTGGATGAATTAAAGTAAATAAATAATTTATAAAAAATTTTATATGAGGAGAATCATACATGTATTGTTATTTGTAGTTTTCATCTTCTTGTTAAATATTTTATTTTATTTTCTTTCAGATGATTATAAAAAATTTATTAAACAGGTAAAAACTTGAGAAAAAAATACACAAACTACTTCTACATTTCCAGATGATATCGACATTTCAAATAATGTTGATGAAATTATAAAAGAAATTCAAGAAGATACACAAGATTCGACTGATATTTTACCAAATCAACCTAATGCTGAAGAAACTTTTGTTTCAGATGAAACAAAAAAAATATTAGGGAAAAATTATCAAGTTATATTATCAGGTTTTTCTCAATATAATTTTGAAGAAATTGAACTCACAACAAATCTTTTTGATATTACTAATGAATATCCAGATGAGTATTATGAATTTTATTCAAAAGATCTCACTTTATACTTCTTTGATACAAAAACGTACGAAGAAGTAAAAGATATTTTTGATATTTTATCATATGATGTTTCATTTGATATTAATGAAGTAAATAATTTTGCAAATTCATCGTTTTATATAAATTTGAATGAAGATATTCAAGATAATTATATTAGAATAGTAATGAATTATAAATGAGTTGTAGTAGGTCTCAAAATTAAATCTGAACAATACACACAAGTAAAAAATATTTTAGAATCACTCTAAAAAATAATTTAATATTTTATTATTACACCAATGGCTAAACCAATTTATCTAACGCACGAGGGTCTTGAAAAATTACAAAATGAACTCGTTCATTTAAAAGATGTTACAAGAGTTGAAATTGCAGAAAAATTAAAAGAAGCAATCTCATTTGGGGATTTATCTGAAAATGCAGAATATGAAGAAGCAAGAAATGAACAAGCTCAAGTTGAAAAAAGAATTCTTGACTTAGAAGAACAACTAAAAAATGTTGAAATTATTGAAGAAGACATGGATCACGATAAAGTGACTATGGGGTCTATCGTAACAATTAAAAATTTAGAGTCTAAAGAAGAAGCTGCATATAAAATTGTTGGTTCAACTGAAGCAAATATTTTAGCAGAAACTCCAATGATATCAAATGAATCTCCAATAGGGAAATCTATTTTAGGGAAAAAAACTGGTGATAAAGTAAAAGTATCAGCTCCATCTGGTAAATTTGAATATCAAGTTACAAAAATAGATTAATTAACATTATATTTATGGATCATAATATTTTTTATCAAAATTTATTACTTATACCAGCAATTACATTTTTGGTAACAGTAGTAATGAAATGAATCGCTGTGAAAATGCAAACTGGTAAGATTGATCTTATCAGAGCATTTGGAAGCGGATGAATGCCTTCTGTGCATTCTTCAGTTGTAGTTTCACTCACAACAGCAATGGCTATAAAACATGGTGTAGAATCAGATTTTTTTGCTCTTGCAATGGCTTTTACTGTAATTATTATATATGACGCTATAAATGTTCGTTTTGAAGCAGGACTGCACGCAGTGGCTATCAATCAACATTTATGAGAAAAAAGATTCAAAGAATCTCTCGGTCATCTTCCATCAGAAGCATTTGCTGGAAGTGTTCTTGGGATAATAATAGCTTTAATTTTATTCTACGTATAACAAAAAAAAGAAACATTTTTAAAATGTTTCTTTTTTTTGTTTACTAAAGATTTTTATTCAACCGTTACAGATTTTGCTAAATTTTGAGGTTTATCAACGTCTTTTCATAATTTTTTAGCCATTTGGACACTAAACAACCAAAGTGGTATCAGAGGTAAAAATGGTGTGAGTAATTCATGTGTTTCAGGTATTTCGATGATATCATTATAAATTTCTCTATAGCTATCATTTTTTGAAATAACTCATAAGACTGTTCCATTTCTTGCTCAAATTTCTTTTATATTTGAAATAGATTTTTCTCTTAAACTTCACATTGGATTTATTGCTACAACAGGAAAATCTTCGTGAATAAGCGCAAGAGGACCGTGTTTTAATTCTCAAGTTGAATATGCTTCAGCATGTAAATATGTGAGTTCTTTGAGTTTTAAACTACATTCTGCAGCCGTTCCTTGTAAAATATTTCTTCCAAGATAAAAGAAATTATTATATTTTTTATATTTTTCAGCCAGATCACTATAATTTTGTGATTCTGCTAATTGTGTTTCGAGTTGAGCAGGCAGTTCTCATAATTTTTCAATTAATGCTTTTGCATCTTTTACTTGTAAGTTTTTATTTAATCCAATTGAAATTGCCATTGTGAGTAATACGGCTAATTGTCCAACTACATTTTTTGTAGAAGCCACTCAAACTTCGATTCCAGAGTGGGTATAGAGTCACATATCACACATTCTGGCAATAGTACTTCAAACCACATTTACAATTCAAAATGTACTACAATCTTTTTGTTGAATCATTTTTACACATTCTCTCACGTCAGCCGTTTCACCAGATTGAGAAATAACTATATATAAAGTTTTTTTATTTGGGATAAATTTTTCGTATAAAAATTCAGAACTTATTCTTACTTCACTTTGTATATCTGCTAATTCTTTCATCCAAGAAGCTCAAACTACTCAGGCAAAATAACTTGAACCAGAAGCGATAATTTCTATTCTATCAAAATCCATTTCATTGAGTTGACTGAGTGTTTCATTTTGAATAGTTTTTGTTTCGAAATTTATTCTTCCGTTGAGAGAATTCCTTAATACTGTCGGGATTTCATGAATTTCTTTTTCTGTGAAGGTTTCAAATAATCATTTATCTGCTGCTTCAAACCTATCGTCCACTTCTTCAAAATCTTTTTCTATTTTATTTCCAAGTGAAAATACTTCATATTTTCCATCTTTAATTACAACTGTTTCTCTGTCTTCGAGCGTAGTAAATTGTGTAGCAACATGGCTTACAGCATTTATATCACTTGATAAGAAAACTCAATCTTGACCGATTCAAACAATCATCGGACTTCATAATTTTGCTCCGACAAGTGTATCAGGATTTTGTTTATCAATAACAGCTAGAGCATAAGCTCAAACTAATTTTTCCGTAACTTTTTCGAGTGTAGAAATAATATTTCCATCAAATAATTCTTCAAATAATTTTGCAATTACTTCTGTGTCTGTTTGAGAATAAAAGTTGTACTTTTCTTCTAATTCAGATTTTAATGTCATATAATTTTCTATAATTCCATTATGAACTACAAAAAATCTTTCGTTTTGTGAATAATGCGGATGCGTATTTTCTTGAGTAACTTTCCCGTGAGTTGCCCACCTAGTATGAGCGATTCCATTTGAATATGAAATATTTTTATCTATATTTTTTTCTACTTGTGTGGCTAAGTTTGAAACTTTTCCAACAGCTTTTTCTATTGTAAATTCTCAAGAATTATTTATTGAAAATAATCCAGCAGAATCATATCCTCTGTATTCTAAATTTCTTAATCCTTCTATTAAAAAAGGAACGGTATTATTTTTTCCATTATAGGCAAATATTCCACACATAGGTATTTTATTCAACAATTTAAAAACATATAATCAACAAAAATTATATGTTTTTTAGTATAGTTTTTAATGTGTCCAAAGTCAAAATTTCTATCTCATTACTGTTTTGTAAATCGTCTTCGAATATATGTTTTTCTCCTTTTAAATTCAGAAAAATACGTCTTTTTGCAAGAGTGAAAAGTATTTCTTGAAAATCTTTATTATGTTTATATTTTTGAAAAAAATTATAAAATGCTAAATGAGAATAGGGAAATTTACTCGATATTTGTCTCCAAGATTTTTTTAAAATAATATGTTCAATACAAGCTTTCACAAAAATAATCTCTGGGATTTTTCTACTCGAAAATCAGAGTTTTTGAAATTTACGTTTTATGTAATTATAATCTTTTGTTTCAAATTTATGAAACCTGATAATCCACAAAATATATTTTTTAGAAAATATTTTTTTATATTATATATTTTTTAAAGAATAAAAAAATAGATTTTTAATTAAAAAAATCTATTACGGTGTTAGGTTGTGTTAAAAAAGTATTCAATCAAATATAAAATCATGATCAAATAAATATAAAAAATACATTCATAAAATTAAATTTTCCTCAAAAAAATCAATATGCAAAAGGTACAATATAGAAAAAATTTAAGAGTAAAACAATATTATATTTTTCGATATTGTATAATTTTGTTTTAAATAAACGACAAAATATTCTTCATAAAACCCAGCTGAGAATACTTATTATAAATACGGTAACATATACCACTCCAATGATTTGATTTAATGCATAGTTTTCTAATAATAATCAAATTCCTGGAAAATTTATTGATTGGATAAAATCAAGCAATTTTTCAGCAAGAGAATATTGGTATTGAATTATTAATTGCATAATAAAATTATAATACAAAATATTATTTGTATTATATAATATAAATAATATTTTCAAAATAAAAAAGCACTTTTATAGAAGTGCTTTTTTTATTTATACTCTGATTTTAGTAATTTTTTCACCGTGTTTTAAACATTTTGTAGTGATAAATTTTCCAGTAATACCAGCAAATAGAGGAAGTAATCCCATAAATACTAATAATGTATCAAAATCAAGATTTGCAGAATCTACAATTACTGAAGATGCGTAAAATAACGCAACTGCATAAAATAATTGTAAATATTTAATATATTTTTTTTGTAATAAACATTTATTAATAATATTTTTTACTAATGGGAAAACTCCAAGACCTAAAATGGCATATTTTATATATAGTTCCATTTGTTCAGATACTTCTTTCCCAAAAATTGTCGATTCAATAGCATCACCTTGGTAGAATAAATTATAGTACCCAGCTCATAAAATAATTAACCCAAATACGATACCTGTGACTCTAATAGTTACATCACTCGGTCTTTTTTGTACAAATTGTATAAATTTCAGCATTTTTCTTTTTCGCTTAATAAAGTAAATATACGGCCCTTATTTTAATAAAAGTAAAAAAAAATCAAAATTAATTTTGACTTTTATTAATTTTTTATATAATACACCAGCTGAAGCAATGCTGAAGCCGATTAAAAAAATGTATTGGGATGTCGCCAAGCGGTAAGGCAACGGACTTTGACTCCGTCATGCGTAGGTTCGAATCCTACCATCCCAACCATTTACAATAAAGTAAAACAAAAAAACTTTAATTAGGGAAGTTTTTTATTTTTAGTTTATGCCAAAAGAAAAAAATTAAAATTTAAAAAATATGCACATGTTAGCAGTATTAGAATTAGGTGGAAACCAATTTATCGTTAGAGAAGGTGATATAATCGATGTTAAAAAAATCGATTCTGAAGTTAACTCAATCATTACAGCACAAGCTTTACTTACTTCTGATGAAGAAGGAAAAGAAACTAAAGTAGGATCTCCATTAGTTGAAGGTTCAAAAGTTGAACTTAAAGTTGTAGATCAATATAAAGGTGAAAAAGTAAGAGTTTTTAAAATGAAGTCTAAAAAAAGACAAATGAAAAACAATGGTTTCAGACCACACCTTACAAAACTAGAAGTTTTATCAATTGCATAATTCATTTGAAAAATCTTATTTCTTTCATATAATACGAAGAAATAAGATTTTTTTTAACGTCTTTAATATTCTATTAAGGGTAAGAGTAATAATACTTTTAAGTATTGTATACTATTTATTATTTAAAAATGTATTTTGGTTCATAAAATAAACACTAAAGCAAGGATTCAAAGACACTTGAGAATCTATAATGATTCTACTGTGAGTATTTCGAATAATGCAGGAACCTTTAAAAAAGGAGTAAATTCTTTTAATTTTAATATTGTATTCTTAATTGTAGTGGTACTATTCCCATTTTATCCTACATTTGCTTCTTTTGTTCATGGAAATAATGAAGCAGAATTTGATAGATGAGATATTAATGAAGATTCAATCTTAAGTGCTTATTTTTCAGACTGAGAAGATTTTAGTGATGCACAATTTAGTAATGCACCAATTATTTCACAATCAGACACATTTTTATCTATAAATACTCTCTTAAATGATGATAGAGATCTTACAGGTACAAATGAAATAATTGATTATGAAGTTCAATCAGGAGAATCATTTTCAACTATTGCTTCAAAACACCAGGTTACAGCATCATCTATTATGTGGGCAAATAATTTTACAGCAAGTCATGTGTTACAACCAGGCGAACTGATAAAAATACCACCAGTAACAGGTATTATTTATACTGTTAAATCGGGTGATAATGTAGCAAAAATAGCAAAAAGTTATTCAATCGAAGAATCAGATATTTTAGAGCAAAACTTATTAGCATCAAACCAAGAATTAAAAGTTGGTCAAGAACTGGTTTTACCAGGAGCTAAAAAGAAAATAATTATTACTAAAAAACCACAAGTTGCAGCTTCAACATCTTGAAATACAGGGTATTGATTTACTACAACAGGTAATAGTAAATATGTAAGTGCTACTGGAAAATATAATCTTGTATGGAGAAAACCATATTCATGAGTAGCAGGGAACTGTACTTGGTATGTGGCATCATACAAAAATGTTGACTGGAGAGGGAATGCAAATCAATGGCTGAGAAATGCAAGAGCAAAATGACATCCAACTGGTTCAACTCCTCAAACATGAGCAATTGTAGTACTCGATGGGAGATGATATAATCCATGGTATGGGCATGTTGCTATTGTAATGGAGGTAAAAGCTGATAGTTTAGTTGTTTCTGATATGAACTATAGAAGACTATATGAAGTTACCTATAGAGAAATACCAAAAAATGATAGAGCAATTCAATGATACATCTATGTAGACTAAAAAATATTTTTCGAATATAATTCGAAAAATATTTTTTTTAATATTAAAATTTTATTTGTCAATAGAATATTAATTGATTTATTGTTCAATTATTTTAGAATTAAATATTATTGGCAATATGGAATATATATGAAAACTTATATTTCAAGATTTGACTTTTATTTATTATATATGATATAATAAAAATGTCAATAATTCTTTATTACTATAATAAAGCTGCATACAATATTTTGTTAATATAAATATCTATGAAAAAAATCTATATGTATACTAAGTTATTACTTGGTTTATTATTGTTTTTTATATCATTTACTTCATTATATGCCGATTGTAATATACCTAATGGTACATGAGTAGAAAATATTGAATATGTTAATAAATGGAATGATTGAATGTTAGATTTTTATTGAGGTTCTACAGGTCTAAGAGACTGTACAAGTTCCGATCAATCTTGATCAGTTTGTTTTGATACAGATGATCGTTGTAAATATAGTTCATTTATGTGAACATATATTAAAGCATGTATTGCTTCAGATGAAATAAAATCAAGTGAATGTATTGTTGCTAGTTGTGATACATGATATATTTTGAGTTGAAATAGTTGTATTGAAGATACTTCTGGATGATCTTGTGTATATAGCTATTCTAGCTCATGCTCTCAATGATATTCATATAATTCATCTACAAATAAATGTGAATTAATAAATATTTTAAGTCCTTGTGAAGCAGGTTTTAGCTATAATTCAAGTACTTGAAAATGTGAAGATAGTTGGACTTGAAAAGGTTTTTGTGAAGAAAGCTGATTTAAGGCAACTTGAGATAATTTAAGTTGTGAAAAAAAAGTAGTATCAGATCCAATACATTTACCATGAGATGTATTTACTAACCCTAGTGTAATATGTGGTGTTTGATCATTGAATCCTATTTCTCAAAAATGTGAATGATTTATTACAAATAATGAATCTCCAAAGTGTAATATCTATATTGATTCATTTTATGATTCAGATAATTGGACATTAATTAGAAATACTCAATTTCAATGAAATAAAACTGGTTCAAATAATAAATGTGTTTGAAAAAAAATAAAAAACTATTCTTGTGATGCATGATTTACTCTCAACTCATCAACAAGTCAGTGTGAAAAAAAAGATCAAAAAAATCCTACATGTTCTCAAGGTAGTCTTATTACAAGTTGACCAAATGAATGAAAATGTGAACTCGAATCTAACTGTTGAGTAGATTGAGTTGATTGAGGTTGGAGTGAATATTCATATGGAGGATGGTCAGTTTGTGATACTAATACTTGAACTAAAAGCAGAACTTGAGTAAGAACTTGTACGAATCCTACACCATTTTGAGATTGATCAGATTGTAGTTGAGGTACTCAAAATACTGAATCTACAACCTGTAGTGTAAATGCATCGTGTTGAACAAGTGTAAATACTTGTAATACATGAACTTTTTCTGACCGTACTGACACTAATTGAATGGCAGTGTGGAGTTGTGTATGATTAAATTCATGAGAAAATAAAATTTGTCAATATAATACAGATAATATAGCCCCAACAGCTACAGTATCTTATTCACCTTCAAATTGGACAAATCAAAATGTTACCATCAGTGTATCATGTAGCGATAGTTGATCTGGATGTGAACAATCAACATATGAAAAAACTGTAACTTCAAATGAATCTTGAAATATTTCAATTAGAGATAAAGTATGAAATACAAAAAATATTTCATATAATGTAACCAATATAGATAGAACTCTACCTACTTGAGTAGTATCTTATTTACAAGATTGATCTACATGAAATGTAAAAATTACAATTACCTGTAGTGATAGTTGATCATGATGTGGTCAAAGTGAATATACAAAAACTGTGACATCAAATGGAACATGAAATATAACTATTAATGATAAAGCCTGAAATACAAAAAATATACCGTATAATGTTACAAATATAGATAACACAGTACCAATATGAGTAGTATCATATACACCATCTGGTTGGACTAGTTGAAATGTAAAAGTTACAGTTACTTGTAACGACAGTTGAACATGATGCAAACAATCAACATATACAAAAACTGTGACATCAAATGGAACATGAAATATAACTATTAGCGATAACTCATGAAATACAAAAAATATTTGATATAATGTTACAAATATAGATAAAATTAAACCAACATGATCAATCTCTCATAATACTGGTTGGTATAAATGAAGTCAAATTATTGCATTTTCTGCAAGTGATACAGGATGAAGTAAATTAAAAAGAATGTATTTACAAGAAAGTGTAAATGGTTGATCTTATCAATATATTTCAGGTACAAATTATGATAATTTGAATGCTAATAATACTGTTAATAAAACATATACAAGGAGTGCAATAGATGGAAATAAATATAAATATAGGTTGTTAATATGGGATTATACATGACAATATAGTATAATTTATGGACCATCTAATACTGTAGATTTCGATACTTCAGCACCTGGAATTTCTGCAACGCATGCAAATAATATTTTGTGGAGAAAAGATAATGTTTCAATTACTTTAAGTACTTGAGATCAAGGTTGAAGTGGTGTTGAATATTCTAAATATATTTGGAATAATAATTCATGTACAAATAATTGAATATGATTTTCAAATGGTGCTACTACTACAATTTTAGCAGAATGAACTAATACACTCTATTTATGTGCAAAAGACAATGCTGGAAACACGCAAATATGGTCAGGTATATATAAATTTGATGAAACCAAACCAGAAGTAATTCATGATTATGCAGATAATAATCAATGGGTAAATTTCTCAAGTAGAATTAATTTTGCAGCTAAAGATCCAAAACCTACTATTCATTCTGATATTAAAGAAACAAAATATTGTAAAAATACTGGATGTACTCCAAATATTTCTGCAAATTTTATCGATGTATCTCCTGATGATAATAGTATTTACAGATTTCAATCTATTGATAATGCTGGAAATAAAAGTGAGATAAAACAAGTAAGTGTAAAGATTGAAGATAATGCACCGAATACAACAATAGATTTTAAAAAACCTTGACCAATAAGTTATACTTCTGATACTTGGATTAATCAAGATATTACAGCAATAGTTAATTGTAGTGATATAAATGGAAGTATAAATTCTGGATGTGATACTAGTACGTTAGAATATAATATTGTTGATATTCCATCAACGTGTATTAGTGATAGTTCATGATTTCAATCATATAATACGCCTTTTACTTTATCAACACCAAGTAATACAAATAAAACTTTCTATGTTTGTTCTAGAGTAAAGGATACAGCATGAAATGGATATGATTATTCTGATGAATATATTGTAAAAATAGATAAAATTACTCCAAATCATGAAGATATTTCAGTAAGTTCTTGATACCCAGAAACAAATAGTAAATTACATGCGAGTCAAAGAGGATTATCATATTTTGTAGATAATAAATCTTGAGCTCCAATAGTAAAGTTAGAATGATACTTTGAAGATTATGAAAATAATGATTCTTTTACACTTTCTGAAACTTCATCTTCTGGCACTTTATCTTTCATGTGAAATATGACAAAAGTTGATAATGATGGAAGTATATCAGATGGTATGAGAACCTATAGTTTTCATATTACTAAGATAGAAGACGAAGCAGGAAATAGTATTTCTAGAAATATAACTAATCCTATAAAAACATATAATTATAATGTTTATGCAAATATAGATTCTAATCTAAAAATTTCATTAGTAAAAAATGATTTAAACTCTCATAATATTGCCAATGGAGAAATTAATAATATGAATATTGAAGTGAGAGATGAATTTAATAATATAATTATACCAATTGAAAATATTTGAAGGAAAGTAAATATGGTTTTTAGTGGACAAAATACCTTGAAATTAAATCAATATAATACTGTAAATTCTGATTCCTCAATATTTGTGAATATTCCAAACTCAGAGACATTATTTAAAAATGATATTTTTAATACTTGAAATAATACATATAGTAACTTACTTTCAAATAATTGAATATATAATTTTGAATACAAAGTTTATACTCCTACGTTTGATGCAGCAGAAACGAATGGTCAACAATTTGTAAATGGTTGAGCGAGTATTGATGAAATCGAAGTAAAAACTCAACAAAATTTAGGTATAAATAATGTTTCAGAAACTCAATTTGTATGAAATAAAATTGAACCAAATATTGATTTTGATTTTAGACCAATTATATATACAAAATTTGATTGAGATTTTTCTAAAAATTATTCTTTGAATCAAGATTTAGAAAATAAAATTTCATTTATAAATACAGATTCTAGTAAATTACTTTCAAACCAAAATTTATATGTATGATTTGGGAAAGCAACTCAAGATACAAATAGTTCACAAGATAATTTAAATTTGATTATTGATGGAAATAGTATTTCAGAATGACATCAAACAAATATTACAAATTTAAAGAGGTTTAATAATTTTACTCAAAAAAGCTTTAGTTCTGAAATCAAACAAACAAAAGATAGTTTAACCGATGATGAAAAAAGACATTATATATCAAGTCATATTTGATATACTTTAGATGGAAATAATATTTTTTACAATAGTGATATTATTTGAAAAACGAATTATTCTGCGGGAACACTTTTAGATAGTTCTACAAATCTTTGAGTAAAAGTACTTTGAAATGTACAATCAAAGAATCAAACTGATATCTCTGATAATCAATCTGAAACTGATATTTATCAATTATGAAATAATACAAAAGCTGATTTAAAAGAAAAAATTAAGAAAAATGTAGCTGATATT
Organism: uncultured Candidatus Altimarinota bacterium; assembly: GCA_964022365.1. Lineage (GTDB taxonomy): Bacteria > Patescibacteriota > Gracilibacteria > BD1-5 > UBA6164 > CAJXJP01. Next base: position 118,627 of record CAXHZN010000001.1, on the reverse strand, counting down.
TCTATGAATGTTACTGCAAAAAATGTTTCTCAAATCACAAATATATGATGAAATTCTTGGGATGATTCTATAAATGCTCCAAAGTTATCAAATCAAAAAATATTATTAACAAAATGAGAAGTAAAATTATCTTCAGCACAAAAATATACAGGGAAGAAAACATTAGTAATACAATGATGAAACCTTTATATAACTGAAAATCTTTTAGCTTCAAATAAAGTAAATGATATTTTATGAATTATAGTGCTCGAAGATGAAAATGGAAATGGTTGAAATGTTTATATAGATCCAAGTGTAACAGCTTTAGAAGCAGTAATTTTTGCTGATAAATCGTTGTTAAATTACGATGGAAGTAATGTAGTTACAGACGGAAGACAATTAAAAAATCAATTTTATTTCTATTGAACACTCTTTAGTGAAAATACACTTTGATGATATGTTTCTCAAGTATGTCCGTATTTTGAAACAAATTGTACAAGTGAAATAGCTGAAAAATACGATTTAAATTTTCTGAGATCATACTATGTATATGATTCAAATGATGATGGAAATCTAGATTCATCGAATTGAAATTCATATTTCAATTCTTGAGATTCATATTTTGCTTATCCTGTTATATTTGAATATAATGCGAATATTCAAAATAATCCTCCGGAATTATTTGATATTAATGAATAAAAAAAACTCGCTAAAAGCGAGTTTTTTTTATTCATTAAATTATTCTTTCATGGCATTTGATATCTTGTACACTACTTGATTTATAGGATTAAGATTTTTATGTAATTCTAAACGCAAATCAACATAATTTTTTTGTAATAATGTGAGTAAATCATGAATTGGAAGATTTGTTTCATAATCATTATATGCCTTTAATGCAATTGGGTAGAGATCATATGCTTTTATAATTTCATCTTCTATTTGAGATTTTTTTTCTTTTTCTTTTGAAATGATATCTGAAATATTATAATTTTGCGTCATTTTTTCACCATCTTCTAATTTTTTATCCTGTTGAATAATATTTGCAGTAATAGAATTATATTCTTTTAAATATTCTAAATAATTATTATATTGACACAATTGGTTTGTTACCTGGTCAAGCATATTTTTTTTGTCTGTTGGATTATTGCTTTTGTTGGTACTTAAACATTCGTTTTCTTCTTTTAATCTTTTTATATTATCTAATTGAGCTGTATATGCTTTATTGAGAGCTCAAGTTTCCTTATCTTCACCCAATTCTTGCATAATGAAATTTATACTTCTTTCTTGAGCTCAAATCATAGCACAAGCATAAATACTATTTACATTATTTACATAAATTTTTTGAGCGACCTCTAAATCATTGTCATCGATAGAATATATTTTTTGATTTTCTGGAATATCTTTATTTAAATCAGGAAATTTTTCTGCTGAAAATATTGGATTTTCAGGTTCGTATTTTTTACATATTTCTTCATTACGATTCGTGTATAATTCATAACCAGAGGGAATACTTTTTTCATCAGCATTGAGTATATATCAACTCAAAAATATTCAAAATATGACTGAAGTGAGAATAAAATATTGTAATTTTTTGTTCATAAAATGAATTTAATAATTATTTTAGTGAGAATATTGTTTTATAATTTTTTTATTTCAAATTTCTTTCCAAGTAATAGATTTTGGATTATTTTTTAGGATTTCAGCATTTGATGAAATATTTAATAGAGTATATCCACTTAAATTATTAATGTCAATTTCTATGTCACTTAAATTTCATGAAAACGAATAACTCTCAGAGATGATTTGCGAAGTGTTATTATATATCATTTCAACTGGACCACCATTTAAAATATCGAGATTGATAAACTCTTGGCTCGATCATGAAAATCAAACGGTAGTGTTTTGATTTTTTTTGAGACTAAAAGTAGAGCTGTTTTGATTTTCAAGTATTATCGTTTCATTTTCAAATAAATAACTACTTGATCATGATAAATTATTTTTTATTGTATCTTGAAAATTTATATTTTCCTGAATACTTTTATGTATTTTTGTACTGATACTAATAAAGCCTATTGATATTATAAGACTCAAGAAAATAGACCAAATTAAGATAGATGCATTTGTATTTGTTTTTTGCATAGATATCATTTGTGTGATATAATTAATTCTAGTATAGTTTATATTTGTGAAATTACAAGAATGAGTACTCAAAAACCTGAAGAAAGACTCAAAAAGAAAATTCTTCAAAAAGAAGATAAAAAATCTTTTAGCTCGCAAAAATTTGAAAAAATAGAAGAGCAAGTCCATAAATCTTTAGAAAAACAAAATACAGATGAAGCGCTCAGAGATATAACTATTGGAGCATTAGTTCTTTGAAGTTCAGATATTCATTATGATTGTTATGAAGATTATGTAGTACTGCGTTTTCGTATTGATGGAGTATTAGCAGATATTTTTAGAATGTCTCATAAACAATATAAAATGATTGTTGAAAGAATGAAATATTCATCAAACTTAAAACTAAATATTTCAAATATTCCGCAAGATGGGAAATATTCTATGGTGATAGAAGAAAGAAAAATTGATGTAAGAATATCGACACTTCCAATTGCATTTTGAGAAAATATAGTAGCCAGAATATTAGACAATACAAAGTCAGTTGTCGACTTTGATAAGCTAGGTTTTTTCTGGACATCTGAAAGATTATTAAATCAAGCAATGGAAAAAAGAAACGGAATGGTTTTAGTGACTTGACCAACATGATCTTGAAAGACAACAACACTTTATACTATGTTGTCTCAGTTAAATTCTCGTGAGAAAAAAATTATTACACTCGAAGATCCTATTGAATATGAATTAGATTGAATTATTCAAGCTGAAGTAGACGAGAAAAATGGTTTTAGTTTCAAGACTGGATTAAAAGCACTTCTTAGACAAGACCCTGATATTATTATGGTTTGAGAAATACGTGACTATGAAACACTAGACACAGCAACTACAGCGAGTCTAACATGACATTTAGTATTATCGACACTCCATACAAAGTCAGCAGCTGAAACTTTAGACAGAATAATTAATATGTGACTAAAACCATATATTTTAGCATCTGCGCTAGATACTATTATTGCACAAAGATTAGTAAGAAGAATATGTCCACATTGTAAAAAACAAAAAGAAAAAACTCCACAAGAAACTCAGTTAATAGACACTATGATGAAAGACATTTGAATCAACCACCTTCCATCAAAATTTATAAAATTATATGAATGAGAAGGGTGTGAAAAATGTGGAAATACATGATATGCAGGGAGAATCTGAATCTATGAAATAATTTCTCTATGAGAAAGTTTAAGAGATTTTATTAGAGATTGAGCAACTACTCAAGAAATTTTAGAAGAAGCGCGCAAGTGAGATTTTATTTCTATGAAAGAAGATTGAGTTTTAAAAGCTATAAAATGATATACAACTATAGAAGAACTTTTAAGAGTATTATAGTTCTATAAATAAAAAAAATATATTTTTTCACATGAAAAAATATATTTTTTTGTATTTTCTTTTTACTTATTTATTATACTTAAAATATTTCTTTATGAATAAATTATGAAAGTAAGAATAAAAACTCCAGATGGTGCACCATTATTTTATGAATCTACTTGAGCTGTATGATTTGACTTCAAATGTACTCAAGACTATACAATCCAACCAGGAGAATTTTGTTTAGTGGAAACTGGCACAGTTGTCGAAATTCCAAGTGGATATATGCTTCAAATCCAACCAAGAAGTTCAACATTTAAAAAACATGGTCTCATGCAAGTAAACTCAGTTGGAATCATCGATCAAGATTACTGTGGAGATGATGATACTATAAAATTTGCCTATATAAATATGTCAGATAAAACTCAAACTATCGAAAAAGGTACAAGAATCGGACAATGAGTATTTGTTAAAGTAGCAATTGCTGATTTTGAAGTGGTAGAAACTATGTGAGATAATACATCAAGAGGTGGTTTTGGAACTACTGGAGTAAAATAATAAACAAAAAAAAGCTGATTTATCAGCTTTTTTTTGTTTTTAGAAATATATTAATATACTGAATAAAAAGATTGAAAATATGCAAAAATGTTAGAATTACAAAGTGGATTCTAGTGGAAAAATACAGGATTCTAATCCTGTATTTTTTTGTTTAATGGTATAATTTATGTTAGAATAAATATATATTACTAAAATAACATTATTCATGCCAGATTATTTACAAATAATTGTATCGCTTGTGATATTTCTCACAACATTTTGGATAATCATTACAGAAAAAGCCAATAGATCTGTGATTGCTTTTTTTGGTGCTGTGATTATGTGAATAGTGGGTATAGCTTTTTGATTTTATTCACCTCAAGAAGTTTTACATTCGGTTGATTTTAATACTATTTTATTATTACTCGGAATGATGATAATAGTAGCAGAATTGGAAAAAACTGGTTTTTTACAATATTTAGCTATTAAAACTGCGAAAAAAACTCATGGAAATACCTGGATTTTATTAGTTTCATTAGCTTGATTAACATCAGTTTTATCAATGTTTTTAGACAATGTTACGACTATTATTTTAGTTGTTCCTGTTACGCTGATTATAACGAGAATTTTAAAAATCAATCCTATCCCTATTCTTATGTCTGAAGCAATTTTATCAAATATTGCTTGAGTTGGAACTCTTATTTGAGATCCACCAAATATTTTGATTGGGTCTGCTGCAAATTTTTGATTTAATGATTTTATTTTTCATAGTTTTCCAATTGTTTTAATTTCTTGGCTATTAATATTATTTTTCATTAAATTTTCGTATCAAAAAGAATTAAATAATCCACAAAAATGATTAAAAGCGCTTCAAAAGATGGATGCAAATAAATGTATTAAAAATCATATCATTTTGAAAAAAACGCTTATCGTTTTAGTATGAGTTACTATATTATTTTTTATACACGAATTATTACACTTAAGTGCTTCTGCTGTTGCTCTACTGTGAGCATCAAGTTTATTGTTATGGGTTTCTCCGCATAAAGACCCAAAATCTATATTTAAAAAAGTTGAACTATCTGTATTAGTATTTTTTGCATCTCTGTTTGTTCTGGTTTGATGAATAGAGGCTGCATGAGTTTTAGATTTCATTGTAGACAATATTGTCCAACACGCACAACAAAATATTTTACTTACTGCTATTTTTATTTTATGGTTTTCAGCTATAGTTTCGGCAATTATTGATAATATTCCTATGACAGTAGCGATGCTCCCGGTTATTGCAATGTTGCAATCCAAAGGAATTCTATGAGTGGAAATACTCTGGTGGGCACTTGCTTTATGAGTTTGATTTGGTTGAAATGCTTCACCAATTGGTTCAACAGCAGGAGTGATTGTAATGTGAAAAGCAGAATCAAATAAAACACCAATATCAACAAAAGATTGGTTAAAAGTCTGAATCCCAGCAACTTTGATTTCATTATTCGTTTCTACATTTATATTAATAATTTTTTCAAATTATTATATGTTTTAAAAAAAGACAAGATAAATTTATCTTGTCTTTTTTTTAATTTTCTAATCAAAGTGTTAGAAATATTTCTATGATTTCATCATTTCTAAAAATTTCTAACTCTAAAGTTTCACCTGGAATTCTATTTTGTATAAAACTCGCTAAATCATTATTTTTAGTTATTTTCATATTATTTACTCGTAAAATAATATCTCAAGGCATTATTCATGCTTTTTTAGCACTCGATCATTCTACTACTGAATTTTCTTCATTGAGGATATAAGCTCAATAGTCATATTCTACTCATAATTGTTTTGCTCATGCTTGATTGAGTAAAACATAGTTTATTCCTATAAATGGTTTTTTAATTTCTCAATATTTTTCTACAGATTCTAAAATATAATCTATTTTTTTTGCTGAAAGGGGAATAGAAAATCAAATTCATTGAGCATTTCCAGAAATCGCAGTATTGATTCACATAACTTCTCCATTGAGATTTACGAGTGGGCCACCACTATTTCCAGGATTGATAGCTGCATCAGTTTGCAGTAAACCAGATAATTTATCTCCTTGAGCTTCTATGCTTCTATTGCTTCCAGAAATCACTCAAAGTGCAACTGAGTTTTGAAATTCGGCCAAGGCATTTCAAATAGCAATAGCAAATTGTCAGATTTTTATTTCTGAATTTTCTCATTCATATTGTTGAATAAAATCGACTGGTTGGAACTCTTTTTGAGAATTTATTTTAATTACAGCTAAGTCACTGAGTGGATCAACGGCTAATACTTTTGCTCAATACTCTTCTCCATCTTTTAAAATCACAGTATATTGAGCATCTGTATCAGAAATAACATGTTTATTTGTCAGTATAATTCCATCTTTTGTTATAAAAAATCATGTTCCACCTCAGACTTTTTGATTTACACTTCAAACTGGTTGTCTAAAAAAATTAAACGGATCATTTCTATAAATCGTTAAATCTTTATTTATAACTATATTTACTACACTTGGAGAAACGGTTTCTACGATTTGAGTGATTTCATTTTGTAAATCTGTGATAGAAATATTTTTCCCATTTTTTATAATTTCACCATTTTGTTGGAGTTGGGTTGGTTGAGAAGAATGTAATTGAGAAAAAATATAACTTCCAAATATCCCTGAAACAAATGAAAAAAATATAATTCAGATCGCGAATATTTTTGTATTCATTGTAAAAAATCTAAAAAATTATTTTGTTTAATATAATACAATTATGTAAGAAAAAATTAAGAAGCAAATAAAAAAATAAATTGACAGAAATATCAAAAATAATTATAAATATATTCAGGAGGATAAAATTTTTATTTTTATATAAAATATTTTATGAATAAATTAGAAGAATCAATTCAAGAAAATCTCTATAGTAATGTGCAAAATATGGATGATTTAAATGATAATTATAATAGCATATTAAAAGCTTTTGTCGAAATTTTCCCAGAAAATGATGTAATGGAAGTAGCTAGAGAAGAAAATACTTCTATTGAAGTAACTCAAAAAATTTCTGAGTTCTCAAATTATATTAAATGTTTGTTAGATGATAAACACATAGAACCAGAAATTATTACGCAAACTATTGAAAAAATCGAAGATAAATTATCAAGAAAATTTATTTTAGATGTTTTTTTGGATTATATTGATAATACCAATGAAAATGCTTATAAGATTCTACAAATTCAAGAATTTGTAAAATGATCAAGTATGTTATATATTTATTCTGAAGTAGATAAAAAAGTCTATATTTATGATTTTTTAGATCCAGAAAATACTGTTGAACAAGATATAGAGGATTTATCAGAACTCATTAATCAAAAAAATACACAAATTTGATTACATAGAAATATATCAAAAGATGTTATAATGGAATTTTTAGATTCCTTTAATACTGCCTTTAATAATAATTCTAAATTTTGACAAAAATTACATACATTTATGCTTGATTCTGAAAAATACTGACTAAAAATGTATAATAAAGCGTGAGCTGAATATGAAATTATTTCCCTTGGACATTTAGATTGATTTACAGATGATATAAATGTTTTTTTAGAGTCAGAAATAATAGACGTGAAACTCATTGACAGACCTCAGCAAAAAATTTCAAAAATTATGTGAGAATTATAAAAAAAGACCTCTACACAAGATGTGTAACGAGGTCTTTTATATTGCCGATTTGCGTCACTTTTATTTTAAATTTTCCTTTTAAATCTGATTTTGGAACAAAAATATGTTCGAATCACATTTTTTCAGCTTCTTTAATTCTTTTTTCTAAGTGCATAATACTTCTAATATTTCCAGTTAAAGAAATTTCTCATAAAAATATAGTATTTTTTGGAATAACTTTATTGAGTTTTGAGCTAATAATAGATGCACATAAACTTAAATCAATTCCAGGTTCATCAATCTTTAAACCACGAGAGATATTTGAATATACATCACTACTTTCGAGTTTGATTTTAGTATATTTTCATAAAACGGCTACAATTAAATCAAGTTTAGAAGGTGTCACTCAACGAGTTGATCTTTTTGGATACCCGAATTTTGTATAATTTGTAAGACTTTCTGTTTCTACGACGATGGGGCGAGTTCATTCCATAGTAATAGAAAGGGAAGATCAAATAGTATCATTTTCATGTGCATTGATAAATTCTAATCAAGGATTTTTTAGATCAGCAAGTCCTTGCTCTAACATTTTAAAAATAGCAATTTCACTGGTAGCTCAAAATCTATTTTTTAGTGCTCTTAAAATTCTTAAATTATCATATTTATCTCATTCGAAAAATAAAACTGTATCAACCATATGCTCGAGTGTTTTTGGCCCAGCAAGATTACCATCTTTTGTTATATGACCAATGATAAATACTGTTGTGTTGGTAGTTTTGGCAAAATTTACGAGTAAATCAGTTATATATTTCACTTGAGAAACACTTCCCGAAGTTCCTGTAGAATTTTGAGAATGCATAACGGAAATAGAATCGATGATAACTATTTTTGATGGATTATTTGTGAGAGTTTCTAAAATATCTTCGATATTATTTTGTGTTACCACACTGAGTAAATCATTTTTTATTTCGAGTCTTTTTGCTCTATCTAAAAGTTGCGCTTGAGTTTCTTCACCTGAAACATAAATAATAGATTCTTGAATCCAGTTTCAAAACTGAAGTGTCAGGGTAGATTTCCCGATACCAGGTTCCCCTGAAAGAAGTACAACCGATCCTTCAACGACTCAACCTCACAGTAAATTATTTAATTCATTTGATTGAGTTTGAATTCTTGCTTGTTTATTTTGCGTTTCTTCTATATTTGAAAGAGTTTTTACTTCAGCTGCAACTCCTCAAATTTTATCATTTCATGTTTTAGATTTTTTCTCTTTTTTCATTTCTACAAGAGAATTCCATGATTTACAATAATCACATTGTCATTGCCATTTAATACTTTCATTTCCACATTCTTTACAATAAAACATATTTTTTTATTTATAAATATTTTTATAAGTATATATTTTGTGTATATATTTGCAAGAGAAAAATTTATTTTTATAAAATAATATTTTTTAAAATAATAATTTATTTTGTCAATTAAAAATATTCCTATTGTAAATTTTCAAAAATCATTATAATCCAGGCATTAATTTAATGATAAAAAAATATGGAAGATACAATCAGAGGGAAATTTAAAGCATATGCACATTTTGCATTTGTAATACCAGATGACAGAGCTCAAATTGGTGGAGATTTCTACATTCAAAAAGAAAATTATAAAGGAGCTGTTGATGGAGACAGAGTTGAAATTCGTGTTTTAGCAAAACAAAAAGGGAAAAAACCTGAAGCAAAAGTACTAAGAGTTTTAAATGGAACTATTCATAATGGTCAAAAATTTATCGAAGGAGTATATTCTGGAGGTGACGGAAACTTTGGTTTTATTGATGTAGAAGGGAAACCTAAAGGAGTTTTCGTATACGGAGATAAAAAAAATGGAGCTCGTGATGGAGATTTCGTAAAAGCCGAAGTTATCATGTTTAAAGAAAAAGAAGAAGCAATTGTAGTAAAAATATTAGAAGGAATGAAAGAATCTAAACTCATTCAAGGAACATATAGAGATAATGAAAGATTTGGTTTTGTTGTACCGGATGATAATTCTGGAGATATTTTTATCGCAGGATCGAGAAAAAATGGTGCAGAACAATGAGATGAAGTTTTAGTAAAAATTATTAAAACAAGAGGAAAAAATCCAGAAGGAGTAATCGAAAAAGTATTATAATAAAAAAATCGCAGTTTCTGCGATTTTTTTGTTCTTCTAAAATACATCAAAATATATTTTTTGACTAAAAAGATAAACTATCTATAATATTTTTACAATTTTTAAAAATTGCATAAAAAAGGAGAAAAATTATGCAAACTATGGATGAAAATCCTAAAGGAACTCATTATACTAAAAAGGCTATAAAACGTCAGTTTTGTACAATACTTTTAGGTTTTATATTAACCGAGTTTGGTATAAGAATATCAAATGGAAGTATATCTGAACAAGATCTCGAGCTTTTTTCTTTGAGAGATGGAAATAATACATTTTATTTTTTGAATAAATTTTTAGATAATCAAAATTTATTAGACCATCAAAAATTACAAGATTTTGTATATGAAAATATTTCTGAATTTAGTTTTTACACTCCAGACGTAGTGTGAAAATTCGCATAAAAAAAGTCGCAGTTTCTGCGATTTTTTTTGTTTTTATAATTTATCTCACTATTTCTTGTAAATTATGTACAGCAAATAATAAATAAATATTTGAGATAATCAGACTCACAAAAATTATTGCGAAAATAACAGCAGAAATTTTAGCCATTTTTATTTTTCTTTTTATTTCTTTGAACATAATATATTGAGTAAAAATTAAAATATATCTTTTTTATTATAATTAATTATTATTTTTTATATATTATCCTTAATAATATTTGATAATATAATATATATACAATTAATGAGTACATAAATAAAGTGATTAATAAATTTTGTATATATAATGTGTCAATTATATACTGCATTTTACTTTTTTTATAGAATCCATAATCATCAAATTCTCTCATAGGATTAAGGAAATCTATTTCAGCATTATCTGCTATTATACATTTTATTTTAGTACTTCTTAATAACATTGAAAAGCTTTCAATATCAATATTATTTTTATTCTTTTTTAATCTATTAAAGTTATCAATTCAAGTTTCACTAATTATATATTTTATATTATCTATATTATCTAAATTATTTGAACAATAAATATTAGAATCTTCCCAATAATTTTTTTCTGTTTGCCAATTAGAATCTGTAAATATTTCTCAAGATTTTAATAATTTTTTAGGCATAGATACTTTATCATTCAGTCTTACTTCTAATTTATCAACTTCTTTATAATGATAAAATGATTCATCTCAGAAAGATATTAATTTATCTCAAATAAATAGTATAAAAAGTATAAATATAATTATTTTGAATAATTTATGCCACCATTTTTTATTTAACTCTAATTCATTTCTGAAAATTGTTTTTAACATATTTGATATATTAAATAATAAAAATATTAGCTTTGTATTACAAATCGAATAATTATTATAATAAGAGTACAAATTATAATCTTTTTTATTATAATAATTTATTATTTTTTATACAATAAAAAACTTTCTTAAAATCTAAGAAAGTTTTTTTGTTTTCAATAATGGTACCTGGAAAGGGAATCGAACCCTCACTCCCGAAGGAAGGGGATTTTGAGTCCCCCGTGTCTACCAATTCCACCATCCAGGCACGACGCGTGAGAGAAATATATTGAAAAATTTTATAAAATCAATATTTGTTTAAAAATTATAATTTGCAAAAAGCAAACATGACAGTAAAATCAAGCCGAAATTTTACACAATTAAATATTATTTTGCACTATGCCAAAAGAAAAAAAATATAATTCATCAAAAAAAAGAGAGTATAAAAATACTGGAGAAAAACCAGCAAGAAAAAAATATTTTTCAAAAAATAATCAAACAAATAAAAAAAATAATTTTTCAGCACAAAAAATTATTCCAAAAGAAAATGAAGTCATTGGAGTATATGCTCCTGGGAAATGAGATTTTGGTTTTGTGGATATAGAAGACAAAAAAACAGGTGAAAAACAAGGATATTATGTATTTGGTGGAAATACAAATGGAGCAATGCCTGGAGACACGGTTTTAGCATTTATAAAAGAATTTAGAGGAAAAAAAGAAGCTGAAATTATCAAAATTATTGACCACAGAAAAGAACCAATTATAGGGATTTATAAATCTTCTGGTAAGTTTGGTTTTGTGGTTCCTAAAAATAAAGCATTTAAAAAAGACTTTTTTGTAGCAGGGAGAAATTCTATGAATGCACAAGAATGAGAAGTAGTAGCTCTAGAAGTTTTAAAATATGATGGACGTTCTCCAGAATGAAAAATTACAAAAATTTTATGAAAACCATGAGATAAATGAGTTGATATTATGGGAATTGCATTAGAATATGGTGCGAGAATGTGATTTGGAAGAGCTATCAAAGATGAGCTTTGAAAATTATCAAAAACCGTTACAAAAAAACAATTATCATATAGAAGAGATTTAAGAGATCTATTTACTATTACTATTGATGGAGCAGATTCTAAAGATCTAGATGATGCTGTTTCTGTAGAAAAAGCAGAAAATGGAAATATGGTTTTATCAGTTCATATTGCTGACGTGGCTCATTATGTAAAAGAAGATCACGCGATTGATAAAGAAGCCCGTAGAAGAGGGACTTCTATCTATATGGTCAACAAAGTAATTCCAATGTTACCAGAGGAATTATCAAACGGGCTTTGTAGTCTCAATCCAAATGAAGAAAAATTGACTCTTACTGCACAAATCGAAATAAATCAAGCTGGTCATATTGTGAATACAAAAGTATTTGAGTCTGTTATTATTTCAGATTTTAGAATGACGTATAAAGAAGTTGATGAAATCATTGAAACAAACCAATTAGGACTTTGAGATGAACTTATGTTTGGTGGGAAAATTTCTGAAAAACTTATTCAAATGCTCAAAGATAGTGAAAACTTAAGACAAATATTAGAAAAATACAAAAAAACTCTTTGAGTTCTCAGTTTTGATTTTCCTGAAAGTAAAATTGAAGTAGATGAAGATGGAAATCCTATAGAATTCAAAAAATATACTCGTTATAATTCGAGTAAAATAATCGAAGAATTTATGATTGTAGCCAACGAGGCAGTTTCAAAAAAATTCCAAAACCTTCCATTTTTATATAGAATTCATCCAGCTCCAAATGAAGAAGATTCTCAAAAATTATTCGAAACTCTTGCAAAATTTAATATAAATATTCCAAATGGAAAAAAATTAGAACCAAGAGATATTCAAAAAGTTTTAGACGAAGTGAAAAATGACCCAAGAGAAAAATTATTATCTCGTATGGTTTTAAGAAGTCTCACAAAAGCAAAATATTCTCCAGATGCTGAAGGTCACTTTGGTCTAGCTTTAGACTATTATAGTCATTTCACGAGCCCAATTCGTCGTTATCCAGATTTACAAATTCATAGAATTATTAAAGAAAAGGTAAACGCTAGACTCGACCCAAAAAGAAGACAACACTATGAAAATATATTAGAAAAAGTAGCAAAAAATAATTCTGAATCAGAAGTAAAAGCAGAAAAACTCGAATATAAAATCAGAGATTTAATGGCTTGTAAATATATGAAAAATAAAGTCTGAGAAACTTTTAGTTGAGTCGTTGCAGGTGTGATTCAGTATGGTGTTTTTGTAGAATTAGAAAATACTATTGAATGATTTGTAGAACTTAATTCAAAATTTGGTGCAAGTGATTATCAATTTGATACGGATTTAATGCAATTATATAATCCAATCATCGATCAAAAATATACGATTTGATCACCAATTGAAATCGTCGTAGAAAGTGTGAATGAAGAAGAATGAAAAATTAATTTTGAAATAAAATAAAAAACTCGAGATATATCTCGAGTTTTTTTGTGCATATTTTTGCATAAAAATACATAAATATGTTATAATTTTATAAATATTATATAAAAAATAATTATGTCTTTAGAAACAGCACATCAAGTAGAAAATCCTGAAAAAAATCTTCAAGTAGAGGAAAAACTTTTACCAGAAGTGGAAAAAAAATTAAAATGAGAAGTGAAAAAAGATTCACAAGAAAAACTTTCTCAACTTAATGATGAAAAACTTCAAACTATCACCAATAAAGATTTTTTGAAATATTCTCAAGAAACAAGACTTCAAAGTCTTGCAAAAAGTCCAGATGGTCAAAAAGTTACCATTGAATGAATTAAATCAAAACAAATTACAGATATTTCATTTCGTTTTGCATTTTGAGAAAATAATAAAATCAATGAAAACTTACAATTCAAAACTACAGCTGGACAAATCCTTCCAAATGAAGTTTCGAGTATTATTTCAAATGGAGTAGAATATTCTCGTGCAGCACTTGATGGAGAATTTTTCTCTCAAGACAATACCAGATTAGAAATTTTTGATAAAACAAATATTATTATTTCTCAAGTTCGTGATGAACAAGAAATGGTAGTTTTAGAAAAACAAAATCAAGAAAAATTAGCAGAATTTATGAAAGAACAAGATGATGAAAATCTTTCACCAGAACTCAAAAAAGCAAAAGAAAAATTTGCAAAAGAATGACTTTCAAGAGGATTTGGTTCTGATTTTATCATGAAAATATTTGCTGCAATTTTCTTAGGAATTGGAAAAATAGAAAAAGCTATTTGAGCCGGAGAAGGAGAAAATATTTTTACACAAATTGATAAAGCGATTTGAAACGAAAATAAAGATGGAGCAAATATCGATAGAAATAATATGTCAGATGAAGAACAAAATTCTTTAGTAGAAAGTTTTACTCTTCCAGAAAATCTTCCAGCTGTGAAATTTTCACCATACCCTCAACTTGATAGTTTAGCAGACGATTATGGTATTGATCCATCATTTTTATATTCTATTTGGGCTATTGAATCAAGTGCAGGAGCAAATTTAAATTCAAGAAAAGAAGACTCATGAGTAACCAGTTATGGGATGTTTCAAATACTAGATTCAAACTTTATCGCATGGTGAGAATCTGATTTACTCAATCAAATTAAACAAAACCCATGAGATAGAGAATTAAATATTCAAGCATTAGAAATGTTTTTAAAAAATACTCCAAAAGTGGTTTCTGGATTACAATCATGAGACCATCATATGATAGCTACATATTATAATTGAGGTTGATATCAAAAATGGGCAAAAGACAATAATGCTGTTGCCTATAATCAAAAACTTCAATACTATCAAAATGAATATTCTAAATATAAAAAACTTCATTAAAATCAGACAGAAATATTTTTTAAAAATAATATTTCTGTATAAAAAAGCTATACAATTTTCAGCTATTTTATTGTGAAAAACTAAAAAGACATTTGAATTAATTCAAATGTCTTTTTCTTGTGCCAACTTCGGTATGTAAAACTATTTGACTTGCGAAATATTATCAATATAATTTTAGTTGGTTATATTTGTATTTTTTACAAATACGTTTAAAAATATTTTTTTAAATATTATATTATGAAAAATTTATTAGCATCAGCAGCTTTAACGGTAGGTTTATCAACAGCTCCAGCTCTTGCAGATAGTAATAATACATCACCAGAATCAAAAGAAAATTCTTCTCAAAAAATAGAAGTAGTAAAAAATACGGTTTGTGATAAAACAAGATTTGCTTTAGAATGTGAAAAAGCAGGATTACAAATGCCTACTCAAAATGAAGTTTCAGCATATGTTTCTGAAAATCCTCACTACAATGAAGTATTATCAGATATTCAAACTCTCAGTGCGCAAGCATTAGAACTTATAAAGAGATGAGAATTACCTCAATGATTTGTAACAGATATAGTTACAATGAAACCTTTGGAAAATAAAAAAGATTTATCACAATTAATTAACGATGGGTTTTTATTAGAAGAGAAGGATTTTGAAGCATTAACAAAGTTACAAAAATTATCAAGAGAAAACCTTGCACAAGTAATTTCTATATTATTTGAGTCATCAGATTTTGATACTTGGAGAACAAATCCAAATACATGAGTTTTATTATCTCAAGAGGCGAGTGATAATGAAAAATCTGCTAAATTACTTGATGGTTATAAAAAAGAAAGAGAAAAATCTGGAGATAGATATATAAAAATGTTTGATGTTACAGATAGTAGTGCAAGAATTAATAAAAATGAAAAAGCACAAAAAGTTTTATGAGCAGAGCTCGATACAGCAATCTCACTTTTCAATGAATGAAAAGAAAAATTAGTTGTAGATTCAAAAGAAACTTATGCAAGATTATTAAATGCATCATTTGGTATTGCATTTATAGAATGAAGAGGTCAAATCAGAAATAAATGGGAAAATAATATAAATTTATTAGATTCATTTTCAAATTATCTTATCTTAACAGGACAAACAAATTCTTGGAATAAAATTTCATATGGAGATTTGAAACATAACTTAGCTGAGTTTGGAACAGATACAAATATATCAAAAAAATATGCTGAAAAGTTTGATAAAATTGCAAATAATTTTCTGGTAGCAATGAATAAAGAAGCACAAGAAGAACAAGAACAGTACGCTGAGGTAGTCAAATGACAAGAGCTAGATTCTAGTATAGCACAATTAAGAGAACAATGACAAGAGTTAGATTCGAGTATAACACAATTAAGAGAACAATGACAAGAGTTAGATTCGAGTATAGCGCAATTAAGAGAACAATGACAAGAGTTAGATTCGAGTATAGCAAAATTAAGAGAACAATGACAAGAGTTAGATGCTGAAAGAAAAAAATTAATAGCAGAATGACAAGAATTAGATTCGAGTATAGCGCAATTGGATAAAAAAATGTCAGATAGATTAGAATTTTTAGTGGTTACTATTATATCAGGTATTCAAGCATATGAAACAACATGAAGTGATGCGATGCTCACAGATGTGTATAAAGGTATAAATATGTTAGTTGAAATGAAACCTATGGTTCAAAAAGTTGAAAAATATCAACAAATGCATACAAAAGCTGTGGAAGATATTCAACCATATCTATCAAAATTACCAGAAGATAAAATAGACTATATTGCATCACTCTAAAATTTGCATATTCACTCTATAATATGATAAAATAAAAGAAGTTTAATTATAAGCTTCTTTTTATTATGCTAGAAAGTTTTGAAGTCTCAGATTGAGTTGAAAATAAAATAAATCAATGAGAAAAAAAATTACAACAACTTATGACTCCTCTTTTAGAAGAGGAGTTTTTAGAGTACACAGAATTTAAATCTGCATTACATGAATATCAAAATAATAATCCTGATATAGATATTTCTAAAATGTTAGAGGAACTTAATAATGATCCAACAGAGCTATGAAATACTTCTTTAGAATTAATTATTCATGAATTTTGACCTGTATGAGATTATGTAAATAATATTCAAATATTTATAAATAAAGTAGAGGAGAGATATATTACTTTTTATTCTAAAAATAAAAATACAGATAAATCAGAAATTAAAGAAGAAATTTCAGAAAAAAATACAGATAAATCAGAAGTTAAAGAAGAAATTTCAGAGCAAAATACAGATAAATCAGAAGTTAAAGAAGAAATTTTAGAGAAAAATACTGATTTTTGATATTGAAATAAAGAAATTTCAGAGCAAATTATAGATAAATCAGAAGTTAAAGAAAAGCATTCAGAAGTGATTTTATCAACTAATGAAGTCGCTGAAAAATATTCTTTAGATACAAATGAACATTTTGAAACATTAAAAAATCAAGCACAAATTCAATTAGATAAATTTTTGCAAACTGATGAGTGAAAAGCTGAATTAGCAAAATATCCAAATGAAGCAGAATGAAGAGAAGAATTATTGAGGAAATTTATTATTTTATCTAACACAGATAAATTAGTAGAAGCTTATAAAAATACTTTAGATAATTCACTTTCAGAAGAAGAAAAAGAAATAAAAGTAACTGAATTTAAAAAAGATATTGAAAATCAAGTAAAAACTATTAATAGAGATTCACCTGATTTAGTAAATTTTGTTTTAAATTTAAATGACAGAAACCCAAATAAAGATACAGATGTAATAGTTCAAGAAATTTTATCAAAAGATGTGAATAAAAATCTTTTATTATATGGGTATTCTGGAGAAAAATCCGGAAATGTAACCACAGCTTGAATTCAAAAAGTTACGAGAAATTCTGATGGAAGTTTTGATAAATCTTTGGTTGTAAATAATTTTGAACTTAAATCAAATCTACCAAAATGACTTGATATTGCAGATTATCAAGTTTCACTTTCTAAATTAGTAAAAGAATCTGGTAATTTACAAGAAATATGAAATAATGTTTTTTCGGAATTAGAAGATTTGAAAACTAAATTAAATCATTTAGATAGTTCAAATGATTTTGCAGATTTAGGTCTTGAAAATATTAATAAAAGTGAATTAGAACAAGAAATATTACTTCAAGAAACTAAGTTGAATGAAATACAATCAAAATTTGAAGAAATACAAAATAAAATTTTAAGTGTTGTAAATAAATTTGAAGAACAATCAAGATTATATCAATTAAAATTAAAAGAAAACGATGAAAAAGTTGTAGATGTATTAAATCTTATTAATCAAATCTGATTTAACTTGATTCCTCAAGGAATTGTAAATAATGTTTTTAGTAAAATTTCAGAATCAAACCCTGTTGTAGTTGGAAATAATATTATTACTGGTTTGGATTTAAATACGATGGATTTCACAGGAGATTTTAATCCAACTTTAGGAGATGGATGACCAAATGATCCAAATACAAGAAATGTATTAATCCAATTAATGAACAAAATGATTAGTTGAAATGAAGATATTCCTGCTGTTATAAGTTCATATTCTGAATCATGAGATATGCAATTTAAAACGTCTCAAGATTCTCAAGAAACGATGACTAGAGAAGAACTGAAATGATATGTAGCAAATAGTATTTGATTAGTTGGATGAAATCCAATAAATTTAATCGATCAAAACTTAAAATCTACAAATTCTCAAGAAAAATAATCCCTAAAAAACACCTACATTAAAACAAAAAATATAAAAAAACCAAAGAAATTTATTTCTTTGGTTTTTTCTTAAGTTTTTCTTAAGACTATTTTGCTATACTCATCGTGCCAAGTGTAAAGGCAATGTTTTGTATTTCATAAGAGGTCGCTTGAAGATCATATTCAACGGCCTTTTATGTTGCCAAAAAATTGGAAATTCCCCTAAAAAGGTTAGGCTAAGGTTTATTTAAGGTAACTTGATTATTATATCTAAGCTAAGGGTGACAAAAGGAGGAAACCTTTACAGCGGGAGGGAGTGAGTTGTAGGAGACTTACTTTCTTTTTTTATGTTTTTTTATATAATCAAAAATATATATAAAATCTGTCTCAACTTTGATAGAGGGGAGATTTCCGTAGGGTAGAGGGAATCTCATAAAAAACATAATAAAATAAAAAATATGAAAGAAAAAATATTTCAATTATTAGATAATTTAGAAATAAAATATCAAAATTTTGAACACGAACCAACGTTTACCTGCGATCAAGCAAAATGAGTTGATGTACCTGGAGTGAGAGTAAAAAATTTATTATTGAAAAATAAGAAAAAAAATAATTTTTATATGGTCGTGCTACAAGATGAAAAAAGACTCGATAGTAATATTATTCGTAAATATTTCTGAGAATCAAAAGTGAGTTTCGTAGATGAGGAGTTGATGAATCAAAAAATTTGAGTTACTCCGTGACATGTAAGTCCGTTGAGCTTGATTCATAATGAGCAAAATGATGTTCAAGTGATTTTTGATGAAGTTTTGAAAGACCAAGAAATTTGAATTCATCCGGGGAGAAATGATAATACAACAGTTATTTGAGTCCCTGAAGTAGTACAATTTATTGAAAATATTTGAAATAAATATCATTTTATAAAATTATAGAAAAACTTTTCTAAAAGTTATAAAAAAAGTCTAAAAAAGTTCAAAAATTTAATGTCCATTTAATATCACGCGAGTATACTAGTTTTGCGATATAATTATTTAGGAAGGCTTTTTTATATTGCAGGAGCGAATAAACGATAGTTTATTCGTTTTTTTAATGCATTTAAAATTATTTATTTTTAATAAAATAGTTTTTAAAAAAAAGTTCAAAAATTTAATGTCCATTTAATATCACGCGAGTATACTGATTTTGCAATACAAATAAAAGGAGGAAACTTTTTACCGTTTTGCGAGCATGTAATACTATAAATTACATGCTTTCTTACTTTTTGTATACAAATTTAATACAAAAAATATGTTAAAAAGGTATTGATGTGTAAGCAAAAGTTCGTATATTCAAACAATGTTTTTATGAAACATTGAAAAAGAATTGACATTTATTTTATAAATGTCATAATAGATATGTTTACGTTTATTTTTTATTTTAATAAAGTATGTCAAAATGGTTTAATGCATTTGGTAAATCAAATGAAATAGAAAAAAAAGGAGGAAAAAATACAAAAACAAAAAGTTCAAAATTAGTTTCATGAGTAAAATCAGCAATATTTGCTGGTATGATGGCAACTTCGAGTTGAGTATATGCAAAAAATAATACTCAAGAAATAAACTATCAAAACTCATTTGAAACTGGGATTTCATTTTCTATGGATACTTCAGATTTACAAAATGTGGTTGGATCAAACTTCAGACATATGAATGATAAAATAGAAATAAAAAATGGTAAAATTTCTATCGAATCATCACCAAATTTTACAAATATACTTCGTTTTGCTGTAGAGCAAAAAAATGGTTTGAGAACTATTTTCGAAGTATGAAAAGATAAAAAAGTAATCGTTAAAAAACATGTTGCACAATCTGATGCAGCAAGTTTTATTCGTGCAAAAAAATCTATAGATGATATTTCAGCAGAAAGTGATTTTAAATTAAATTCAGCGAATGTTTCATCAGATAGCTCAAGTGCGAGTTTTAGTTATAAATCTACTCAAGTAAGAGCTACTGATTCAAGTGTTTCAGCTGATTATGATTTTTCAGAAAATACAAAATTATCAGCTTCAGCTGGCGAAAATAACAATACAGTTGGATGAGAATATAAATTCTCAGAAAATTCTAAATTAATTGCAAAAGCGTGAGATAAAAATATTGTTTGAGTAGAACATAAATTTGATAAAAATATTTCTGGAACTATTTGAGCTGATGAAAGCGGTGCTTCAGTTGGGACAAGATTTACCAGTGATGATGGAAAATATTCAGCTTCACTTTCTGGATGAGAATCAACACAAGTAAATCTACGTGCAAAAACTCCAGAAATTTTTGGTGAAGAAGCAATTATAAATATTTGAGCAACTTATAGTGATGATACGATTGGTTATAATGCAACTCTTGGTCAAATCTTTTGAGATGATTTTGCATATTCTCTTGAAGCGTCTAAAAGATGAGAAGAACAACTTTTTCTTATTAAATCAGCACTCAAATTGCAAGCAAATATGTATTTAACTGCGATTTATTCTTCTCTAAAAATGTCAGGTTTAGAATATAATTATGACGAATTTTTAGATGCAAATCATATTTCAGATTTAAGTTTTGGAGAATTAAAAGAAATCTATGAAATGACACAAAAAACAATTGGTTTTGGTCTTTCATATGTTTCTGGACCAAATTTAATTTCTCTGAATTATTATAATTCATCAGCTGATAATGTTTTATTTGATGATAGAATCAATGCAAGATATAATCCTGAAAACAAAGATATTATTATTACAGAAAAAATTCAAGTAGCTGCAACTGGTTATAATACTCAAACTATTGAAGCTGCATATGAATATAGAGTAAATAATAATTTCACATTCAAAGGTTCTATCTGATATGAAATGACTCAATTAAAAGCATTATATGACCTCGAAGAAGAAAATCTATCAAATGTAAGATTTTCAATAGGATGAGAATATACAACAAATGTTTTTGCCGTTTGAAATCAAGACATGAGAATAAATACAGATGTAAATTATTCACATAGTGAATTTAATGAAAATTTTAAAACAAAACTTTCATTTGATTTCCAAGATACTTGGTTAGCAAGAAATGGATTATATCCATATATTTCATATGAAAAACAAGATATAAATGGGATTAAAGATGATTCTATTGGATTTGGTATTTCAGGAACTTTTGGAAATACTCCAAGGACAAAAGATATCAGAGATGTAATAGAGCAAGATTATGCACCAGCTGAACAATTTAATGGACCACTGAATAGATTTGCAAAATACACAACTCACCTTTGAGATTATTTTATGCAAGAAGGTGTCGCAGAATTAAGAAAAAGTGAAACAGTTGAAAATGCGCATGATTATGTTATTTACTTAGGTGCATTAAGTACAACAGGGAGCTTTATTTCAAATATTGAATCTGTATCTGATTTAATCGAAGTAAAAGATTCTCAACTTATTTTCAAAGGAATAAATTCAGGTGCTTTTGATTCTCTAGCAGGGAAAGAATTTAGACTTGCTCTAGCATTAACAAATGGAAATATTTATCCTCTTGATATCAAAACAACTCAAGGTTCAACAAACATTACTTTAACAGCAGAAAAATCTTCAGATATTAAAGGACTTTCATCAGACGCGTGAGATACTTTTGTAGATCAAATGAGTAGTTTATATACAACGAGTGATGTAAATTTCATCAAAGATAATTATTATAAAAATACTATTTCTAGTAATTTAGTAAGTCATATTTTTACAGGAAATATTTTGCCTGAAATTATTTCACTTGGGTATATTTGAGGTCAAATGACACTAGAAGCCTTAGAATTTTTAGCAAATAATATCGATACATATAATCAAAATAATATTTTAGAACTG
Organism: uncultured Candidatus Altimarinota bacterium; assembly: GCA_964022365.1. Taxonomy (GTDB): domain Bacteria; phylum Patescibacteriota; class Gracilibacteria; order BD1-5; family UBA6164; genus CAJXJP01. The sequence continues at coordinate 96,114 of CAXHZN010000001.1, read as the reverse complement.
TTAAATAATTGAGGTCAAATTGATCTTGATGTTTTAAAGGCAACTTTAAATCAAGCACCGACTCTATCAAATATAACTTTTGGTACTTTAGAAGATGTTTCGAAAGAAATTTCATATTCAGAAATTTTAGCATGAGCAAATGATAAAGAAACTCCAAAAGACAAACTTACACTTGCAAAAATTGCTGGTGTAGATTTTCAAGGAGCAAATACTCCGGATGTTCAGCTCGGTTTATGAACTTTAAGTTTTTGAGAGTCATCTATGGTATTTACTCCAAAGGATGAAGTTTCAGGTGAACAAATTTTTGATGTACAAGTAGCTGATGAAAAAGGGCAATTATCAAATGCAGCCACAGCAACAGTGAATATAAAAAATGTTGATGATAATCCAGAAATAATTCTAGAAGATTTTGATCTTAATGAAGATGGAAAAGTAATTATTTCTCGTGATCAAATTATTTCTGATATTGATACAAATTTAGAAGATGTAAATCTTTTAGTAGAATCTTTAGATACAAAAACTACAGTTCAATTTCTTGCAAATGGAGATCTAGAAGTTATTCCAGCTGATAATGAAAATGGAGATTTCTCTATTAAATTAACAGTGACTCAATGAGATTTTACTGATACGAAAAATATTTCAGGAACTATTATCGCAAAAAATGATGCTCCAAAAATAACTGATGAAAATTCAGAATTTTCACTCAATGAAACAGAAGTTGTAAAAATCGATTTATCAAAACATTTTTATGATATTGATATAGATGATATTTTATCATTTGTATTACCTGAATGATTAGATTCAAATAGTTTTTCTTTAGAAAATAATATTCTAACGATTTCAAATCCATGAGTAAATTCAGATGTATTACATGAATTTAAAATAACTGCCGTTGATTTAGAATGAGAATCAGTAGAAAAAGATTTTTCAATTACATTTAAAAATAGTGTAAATGATGCACCAGTTTGAGTGGCAGATACATTTGAAATGCAAGAAGGAGTTTCTCAATTAGTAGATGTATTAAAAAATGATATAGATCTAGATTGAGATAATATTACAATTTCTTCGATTTCAAATGCTCAAAATGCAAGCCTAGAAATCGTTGATAATAAAATAAAAGTAACTCCAGATGCAAATTATTTTGGTCCGATTTCATTTGAATATACTCCAATTTCTAATGGAGTAGAATGAAATGTTACAACGGTAAGTTGAAATGTAATTGCCGTAAACGATGCACCAGAAATCATTCTAGAAAATATTAATTTAGATGAAGAAGGAACAATAATTATTGCTAAGAAAGATATTGCAGTAGATATAGATACACCTTTAGAAGAATTAAACTTCCAAGTACTTATAAATGGAGAAAAAGTAGATACTGGATTTACGTCTGAATGATTACAAGTAACATGATTAAAAGATCTTACATGAGATGATAAAATTACACTTCAAGTAAGTGATGAAGATTTTGACATACAAAAAGAAATTACAATTGTTATTAAAAATATCAACGATGCTCCAGTAGCTGAAAATTCATCAGCGAATGTATTAGAAAATTCATCAAATAATACAATTACTCTCAATATATCAGATGTAGATGGAGATGCTTTAACACTTCAAAATGTAGTATCTCAAAATGGTACAGTAAGTATTAATCCAGATAATACTCTTAGCTATACACCAAAGCCATGAGTAACTGGTCCAGACACAATCACGTATGAAGTAAATGATGGGGAACTCACAGATAGTTGAGTTGTAACAGTAAATATCTGAAACGTAAATGATGCCCCAGTAGCAACATTTGATAGTTTTACGACGAATGAAGATACAACTTTTTCTGGTCAATTAACAGCAACAGATATAGATTGAGATATTTTAAATTATTGAGTTAAAACAACAGCTACAAATGGAACAGTAAATGTAAATTCAGATGGAACATTTACGTATGTACCAAATGCAAATTTCAACGGAACAGATACATTTGAATACGAAGTAAGCGATGGAGAATTAACAGATACACAAGTTGTAACTGTTACAGTTGATGGAGTCAACGATGCACCGGTAGCCATTGATTCATCAGCGAATGTATTAGAAAATTCATCAAATAATACAATTACTCTCAATATATCAGATGTAGATGGAGATGCTTTAACACTTCAAAATGTAGTATCTCAAAATGGTACAGTAAGTATTAATCCAGATAATACTCTTAGCTATACACCAAAGCCATGAGTAACTGGTCCAGACACAATCACGTATGAAGTAAATGATGGGGAACTCACAGATAGTTGAGTTGTAACAGTAAATATCTGAAACGTAAATGATGCCCCAGTAGCAACATTTGATAGTTTTACGACGAATGAAGATACAACTTTTTCTGGTCAATTAACAGCAACAGATATAGATTGAGATATTTTAAATTATTGAGTTAAAACAACAGCTACAAATGGAACAGTAAATGTAAATTCAGATGGAACATTTACGTATGTACCAAATGCAAATTTCAACGGAACAGATACATTTGAATACGAAGTAAGCGATGGAGAATTAACAGATACACAAGTTGTAACTGTTACAGTTGAGGCAATCAACGATGCTCCAATTGTTAAAAATACAAGTGTAACTACTGTTGAGGATGCAGAATTTGTCAATTTACCAGTTGATATTACATATGTTGATTCTACGTCTCATACATTTACTTCATTTTCAGCTCAACACGGTGAAGTTTGGGTAACTTGAGAAAATACACTCAGATATAAACCAGAAAAGGATTATTTTGGTGATGATGTTGCAAAATATGAAATTACTGACAATAATGGTTTAAAATCAACTGGTGAAATTGCTATTGAAATATTAAACTATCTTGATGCACCAGTGGCAACATTTGATAGTTTTACAACAAATGAAGATTCTGCTTTTAATGGACAATTAACAGCAACTGATGTAGATAGTGAAGATTTGACTTTTTCTCGTGTTCAACAAGCAGAAAATGCAACAGTAACTATTAATTCAGATGGTACATTTACATATATACCAAATGAAAATTTCAATGGTACAGACACTTTTGAATATCAAGTAAGTGATGGTATGAAATCAGCAAATCAAGTTGTAACAGTTACTGTAAATGCAATAAACGATGCACCAGAAGCAAAAGATTTATCATCAACATTTTGAGTAGATGAATGAGAATCTCTAGAAATAAATTTAGATAATCATATTTTTGATGTAGATAATGAAGTACTATGATTTTCTGTAGAGTCAGGATTAGATAATTCAGATTATAGTATTAATGGGAATATTCTAACAGTTATAAACCCATGAGTTACTCAAGATACTCTTAAAAATGTAGTTGTTAAAGCCGTTGATTTAGCTTGAGAATCAGCAGAAAAAGATTTTTTAATTACATTTAAAAATAGTGTAAATGAAAATGTAGTGTTCTCAAATTTTAATCCAATCACATCGATAGCAGAGTGAGAAACGGAAAGTTTTACATTTAACTATGATGATCCTAATGGAGATGCTATAACTCTAGAATTGAAATTATGACTTGGTAATGCACCAGATTTTGCTACATTAGTAGATCATAAAGATGGAAGTGCAACCGTTACATTTGCACCATGATATGAAGATGCAGATACATATAGGAATTTTGCTGTTGAGGCAACTGAACCAAGTGGAGATACAACTACAACTGCATGATTTCATTTAACAGTAGAAGAAACAAATAGAGCTCCAGTTATTACTTCAAGTGCTTCATTCTCAACGGATGAAGATACTCCATATAATGGTGTCGTAACAGCAACTGATGAAGATAATGACACACTTACATATTCAGTGAGTATGCAACCTGCACATGGTGATATAAATCTAAATTCATCAACATGAGAATATAGCTATACTCCAGATGAAAATTATCATTGAGCAGATTCTATTGAATTTAGTGCATTCGATGGAGTTGCTACAGTAACTAAAAAAATGACACTAGATGTGAATTCAATTATAGATAATTATGAGTTAGTAGACGGAAACTTCCCAACTACAGCAAAAGAATGAGATTCATATTCTCACACATTTACTCTTAAAGATGTTGATAATGTAGTAAATACGGTATCGATTGTAAATAAACCAGATTGGATGAGTTTTAGTGATCTAGGAAATGGAGAATATTCTATGACTGGTACGCCAGATTATGATACTGCGGGTACGTATCAAAATGTTACTATCAGTATTAATGGAAAAAATGAAGTTATTCAAAGTATAGTAGTAGAAAATACAAATAGGGCACCAGAATTATTAAAAACTTTTGTCAGTTTAGAAGCCGGAATTGGTCAAAACTTTGTGGAACTAGATGTTGTTAATGTTGTAGAAGATGACTCGACTATTATTTCAGAATTGGAAATAGTAGATGTAGAGTTAGATACTAGCATATATGCGTACACATATGTATGAACAAAACTCAGAGTGGAAAGAATAGATAGAACTGCTTGATATCCAGATCTTATGAAACTAAAATTCCAAGATAAATGATGATTAAAAAGTGAAATTTTTACATTAGAGTTAGATGGTTTAGATGATAACTAAACAATATTTTCATTAAAATAAAAACCAAAGCGATACGCTTTGGTTTTTATTTTTCATAAATTTTTATGTAGTTTATAACATCATTCCATTGACTTTTAGTTCAATCCTTATTTACTCAAATATATTGATATCTACCAAGTGATATATCTGAGCTTATCAGTTCAGTAGTTGTAAAGGTATCTAATCATAATGAGACTTCTCAATCATTACTTTTAATAAAAATATTGTAATAGTAATTATTATTTATTATTAAATCTATTTCAGATTTAGGAATAGATAAAATTTGACCATTGATGTTTAAAACTAAACTTCATTTAAACAAGTACACTTTAAAATTATCATTATCTACTAAATAATAATTTTTATAATCTATTCTTTTTAAGGCAGCTCATCTTATATTTATTTCGAAAACAAAATTGTTTAGATCTTTAAAATTTTCTCAAAATTCATATTTTAAAATTGTATCATCATTAAAATTATCAATAAAAACTCATGTTTCCCCATCTTTTTGAATTAGATGACTATGTGTATTAAATCATGAAATTTCTCATGAATTACCACAGTAATTATTTTTAAAAGTATCTCATTCTAAACCAGGAGTACAAGCACCTCATCAAGTTTGTATTAGATTTGTCGTACTATGTACTTGAATATTTCAAGTATCTCTATGAAATCCATAAATCTTTTCTTTATTCGTTGGTTTTTCATAAGTAGGTTTAAATTCAAAGTTATTAAATGGGGCATAGGCTACTAGATTCCAACCCTCATCTAAGTTATCATTTTTTTCGATACATTCTTCTTCTCAATTTATATTATTATACATAAAACTATTTTTACACTCTTCACTTTCATCTTCATCTAATGGTGGAAGTATAGGTTTTTCACGAACGAGTAGTGGGAGTTCGTCTTTTGGTTTTTCTTGAGAAATTTTACTTTCTTTTATTAGTGGAACGGTCACCGATTTTGAAAAGAAGTTTTTTTGGTTACGTGTTTGGACTAATTTTATAGTAATAGTTCCGAGATTTTTAGATTCTCAAGATGTTCAAGCTGCGGTAGTGTCATCGTCTGATTCTCAGAGTGGAGTAACATCACGATATTCAGTTCATCCTGTTATTTCTGCATCCGTAGATAAATCTATATTACGTCATTTTTGGTCTCATACTTGTTTTGTGTAATCTGCATTTGCAGTAGAAAATATTGAAATAGTATTTTCTTGAGAAATATCTTCTGTAGGTAGATGATAAGAAACATATCCAGCTTGTATATCACTAGATAAATCAATATAATATTGATTATTTTCTTCTATGAGATCTATAATATTATTTTTTTCAATATTGGCAGATAAACCTTGTTTAGTAGTACCTAAACTAGAAGATATAGATATTTTATCGAGTCAGTTCCAAACTTTTTTTTGCATTTTGAGAATGAGAGTTTCTACTTCTCATTGATCATTGATTTCGAGAGTATCAACTCAAAATCATATATTTTTTGAAAATAAAATTCTATTATCAATAATATCTTTTTTTATTTCTTCTGGAATATATTCTACTGAGTCATTTGTTGGCTCAACTTCTCATTGGCTTTGAGTATCAATTTGAACTCATTTTATAGATTCATCCGATTCCACTTCGATGATACTTTCTTGAGTTTCTTCATCAATAGTTATTACATTATTATTTATTGAAGATACTTGCTCTCTAGAAATAGTTTTGTTTGTTGAAATTTTTTCTAAAAGTGTTTCTAAATTATTTTCATAGTTTTTATATACAGCAACTTTTCACTCAGAAACAAGAATTTTTGAATTTCATGAATTTTTTTGAACTCAAAATACAGTCCCACGAACAGCTGCTGTTGAATCAATAGTATAAATTTCAAACTGAGATTCTTCATCTAAAGATGCTGCTTTGTTCCAAATCATTCCTGATTGTAAAACCAGTTGAACTTTTGTGATGAGATTATTTTGTTTTGGAAATTCTAAATTTTGAAGTGTAAGTTTTGTGACTTGAGACGTATCTCAAAGAGCTGAAACGGTTCCATCTGAGAAATAAATCGTTGCATTATTATTTTGTGGGATTTCTATTGTATCTCCAGAAACAAGATGAATACTTGAAATTTCATCGGCAGTTAAATTTTTCCCATTTACGGTTATATTTCCTGAATTATCTCAAATTTTTGCTGAGAGAATTTTTTCATATGGATTGTAGGCAAAATTTTGAGTTGAATTATCATCTACAAAATATGGACCATTATATTCACGAATAAGATTAAAAGGACCTTCTTGGGCTGTATAATCTCAAATTACTTTTGATTTAGGTTCTTGATTTTCAAAAACAACAGAAGCAATTTCATACATTTCGCTTCATTTTGTTTTCCCATATGCATAGTATGAATTGGTTCTTGGGTCGACAGGAATCACATCAATATATTTTTTTGCAAGTGTGTTTTGAGTAATAAATCCATGCACTCAATAGGTATTTTCATTTTCATAATCATGAGAATAACTTGTATCAATGGCATAAAAATTATTATTTCCATCTGGAAGAGGTAAAACTGAATTTTCTTGTTTTGCTAATAATAAAGCATTTTTAAGTGTTTCAACTTCTGAAGTTACTTTTGTGTTGAGAGTATTTTGCTGCTTATTTCCAACGGCTGTATATCAAATCACAGCTAATAGAGATAATATTGACAGAGTAATAAGTAATTCTACAAATGTAAATGCGCGTAAATTTCCAGATTTCATAAACAAAAAAATCACAAAAATAAATAAAGTAATCTCTACTTTATAATTCATTATATAAAAAATATCTCAAATACAAAAAAACTCTTTTGACAAATAGATTATATTTTATATATTAAAAATGTTAACTTCTTAACCAAGGACGTATGAACCTCGCACAACTTGTAACCACTATCACTGTTACTACAACTTTACTTATAACAAAGTAGGGAATTTTTGTGTGAAAAAAGAAATTATAAAAAATTTAAAAACACCAAAAACTCTACTTTGTATAAAAGTAGAGTTTTTTTATAAAATAATAATCCATCACCCTTCGGGAGGATTATTATATTTTGAGTCCGGACTCAAAAAGTGAATAGAAAAAAATAATATTAAATAAAAAAATAATTATGAGTGTAGAATTATCAACTAAAAGACATAGTTTGGCCCATATAATGGCTCAAGCAGTAAAACAAAATTTCCCGGATGCAAAAATTGCAACAGGTCCAGATACGGAAGATGGATTTTATTATGATTTTGATTTTGGAGAAGTAGAATTTTCTGATAAAGATTTGAAAAAAGTAGAGAAATCTATGAAAAAAATAATTACTCAAAATCAAGAATTTAAAAAATTCGAAGTCGATTATTCTACTGGGAGAAAAGTTCTCACTGCTATGGATGAAGAATTTAAAACTCAACTCATCGATAGATTTGAATCAGGGGATTTTAAAAATTCTGAAAAATTATCAGATAAAATTTCTTTTTATTATAATGTTTCAAAAGGGAAATCTTCAGAATTTTATAATAAAATGCAGGATTTCTTAAAAGAAAATGAATTTGAATCATTTGAAGATTTAGATGGAGATCAAGTAAAAAATCTTAAATTTATTGATATGTGTACTGGTCCTCATGTTGAAAATACGAATCAACTTGATGCAAATTCTTTTAAATTAGCAAGAGTAGCAGGAGCATATTGGTTAGGGGATGCTCAAAATCAACAATTAACAAGAATTTATGCATATGCATTTAATGATAAAGCTGAACTTGATGTTCATTTAAAAATGCTCGAAGAAGCAAAAAAAAGAGATCATAGAATCTTAGGAGCTAAATTAAAATTATTTACTATTTCTGATTTAATCGGTCCAGGTTTGCCACTTATGCAACCAGCTGGGATGGTGTTGAGAAAATCTCTTGAAGATTATTTATGGGGACTTCATGAACAAAAAGGATATGATAGAGTTTGGACTCCACATTTAGCAAAAGAATCATTATATGAAACTTCAGGTCATGCTGGACATTATCTTGATGATATGTTTAGTGTTTGGGGAGGAACTTCAAAAGAAAAATTTTTCCTCAAACCAATGAATTGTCCTCATCATATGCAATTATTTGCTGATAATCAATTTTCTTATAGAGATATGCCGGTAAGATATTTTGAACCAGCAACAGTATATAGAGATGAAAAATCAGGACAATTATCAGGTCTTACAAGAGTAAGAGCCATTACTCAAGATGATGGACACCTATTTTGTAGAGTAAATCAAATCAAAGCTGAAGTTCAAGGAATTACTGAAATTATTAAAGAATTTTATACAACTCTTGGAATGACTGATGATTACTGGGTTTCTCTTTCAGTAAGAGGAGAAGATAAATCAAAATATTTAGGGGAAGAAGATGTTTGGGTTCAAGCAGAATCAGCACTCGAAGAAGCTGCTCAAGCAAGTGATTTACCATATCAAAGAGTAGAATGAGAAGCTGCATTTTATGGTCCAAAATTAGATTTCATGTTTAAAGATGCTATTGGAAGAGAATGGCAACTGGCTACAATCCAATGTGATTTTAATCTCCCAGTGAGATTTGATCTTGGGTTTACAAATGAAGAAAATCAAAAAGAAAGACCTGTAGTAATCCATAGAGCCATTTCTGGATCATTAGAAAGAGGAATGTGAGTATTAATCGAACACTTTGCTGGTGTTTTCCCAATGTGGTTAGCTCCAAGACAAGTAAAAGTTGTACCAGTTTTACCTATGTTTGATGACTATGCACATGAAGTGATGTGAGAATTAAAAAAAGCATGAGTAAGAGTTTCTGGAGATTTTTCAACTGATAACTTAAATAAAAAAGTAAGAAATGCTGAAAAAATGCATAATAATTATATCGTGGTAATCTGAGAAGCTGAACAAGAATCAGGATCAGTTGCTGTGAGAAATTATAAAACAAAGCAACAAACAGTCGAAAAGAAAGAAGAATTTATCGCAAGAATCGTAGAAGAAATTAAAAGCAAAGCATTATAGAAATAATAAAAAATTCCCGGGAAATTTCCCGGGAATTTTTTATTCGCAAAATAATTATTTTTAGCTATAATTTCAAAAAATTTTTAAAGAAAAAAATATTTATGAGTAATTATGATGTCGTTATTATCTGAGGATGAGCAGCTGGTTTATATACTGGGATTTGTCTGGATAAAAAATTAAAAAAAATAGTATTAGAAAAAAATAGAAAACCAGGGATAAAAGTGTTACTTTCAGGTTGAGAAAGAGCGAATGTTTCAAATATGGATATCGAACCGATGAGAGATTATTTTACACAAAATAAAAAATTTCTTTTATCAATATTTTCAAAATATACCAATTGGGATATTATGAGTTTTTTTGCTGAAAATAATGTTTCAATAGTAGAAGAAGATAGATCAAGATTGATTTTAGAAAGTGGAGATTCAAAAGAGCTATTGTCATGTTTATTGGATAATTTGAAAAAACAAAATTGTGAACTCGAAACTGATGATGGTGTAGAAAAAATAGAACTGACATCTCAAAGTTCTCAAGATTTAGGATTTAAATACAAAGTAACAACGAAATCAGCAAAAAGTTATTTTGCAAAAAAAGTAGTTGTGTCAGCTGGATGAAGAAGTTTTGCACATGTTTGAACGACATGAGATGGATATAGAATGGCTGAAAAGTTAGAAATAAATATGACACCAACTCATCCATGTCTTTGTGGAGTTTCTACAAAACAAGATTTAAAAGAAATATCTGGAGTATCAGCGAAAGTAGATATGAAATTTATAGATAAAAAATCTACCCCCTCTAACTCCCCCTTAGCAGGAGGAGGACAAAAACCTCATGTTATTTATGCTGAATTTGGGCCAATATTATTTACACATTTTTGAGTAAGTGGTCCAATTATTCATAATGTTTCTGTAGCTGCTGGAGAATATTTGAATTCTCTTAAAATTCCAGAGAGCGAATTTGAACAATATTTTTGTGATAATTTTTCTTTAGAAATAAAAATCCCACTAGAAAATGCAACAAAAAGTCTCAAAAAATTCTTTGAATTATCTGAAGAAGATAATGTCAGAAATCTGGATTTACATACATTTAGAAGTCTCAAAGAAGCAAAAGCAACTTCAGGATGAATTGATACAAATGAATTAGATAATCATATGCAAGCAAAGAAACTTGCTGGATTATATTTTAACTGAGAAGTGGTTGACGTGACTGGGAAAACTGGAGGATTTAATTTACAATGGGCTTGGAGCAGCGCATTTGTAACGGCAGAACATATAAATAAAGAATTAAAATAATTAAAAAAAAGATTTCCCTGGAATATTCCCGGGAAATCTTTTTTTTAAATTTAAAAATAAATATCTAATTTGTAAAATAAATATTTAATAAATATTTGAAGTACCAAATAATATGAGTATTATGCAAATAATTATATTTATATTACAAATATTTATGTTGAATTTTATTATTAAAGTTTTAGAAAATTTTTTGAATTATTTAAAAAATGTTCAAGAAGAAAATATTTCGAGTCTGGAAAATAATGTGAAACAAGATTCTATGGGAATTTTAACCACTATTTTTTATGCGATATTAACATTTTTACCAATTGTGTGAATCGGAGCTTTTCTGTTTATTTTGCAATCAGAATGAAATTATGGATGGCCGTATTTAGGAGTATATATACTATTTTTACTTTTTTCCTTCCAAACAGTAAAAATATTACATAAAAATTTTAATCAAAAATATTTCTTTTTGATTTATTTTCCAGCAATTATTTCTTTTGCTTCTATTCTCATCAGTGGAGTGTTAATCAGTCTAGAAGATATAAGATTCAGAGATATGATTTTTTCTCTAGCTTTTATGGGGATTTTTCCATTGCTGATGTGTGTGAAAAATATTTTTCCAAAATTATGAGCAAAAAAATATTATTCTCAAGCTGTAAATTTCTTTTTATACTACAATATATTTTTATTTTTCCTTGTTGGTGTGACTACAACACTTTCAATTGTATGAATTGAATTTTTATTTTTAAAATGAATTTCAGCAGGGATTTATTTAGTTTTAGATGCAAATATCTGAGGATATAATCTCGGATTTTGAGAATATCTTTGGCAAATATTTTTAACATTTTTCTCTCAAGCACTCGTATTATTTTTCCCTGTGAAAATGCTTCATACGTATTTTTCTCACAGTGAAAATTCAAAAAAATGATTTTTATTTTGAATAAGTAATTTTGTTATATTAACTATTTTAGTTTCTATAATTGTATGGATTCCTGGCTATAAAAATGACCTGGCAAGTCAATATCTCTCAGACGTGAGAACGCATGTACAAGTCAATGGATATAATGAAGAATCACTCGATGAAATCAATTATTTTATTTTTGAAAAAGCAATTTTATCAGAAATAAAAAATGGAGGATTATATAATTCAAATAAACAATTATTTACAAAAATATTTGATCAAACTCCGGAAAAATATTTTGGAGAAAAAATATCAAAATATGTTTCTAATAGTTCATCATTTGCTACTAATGAAACAAAAACCTGAGAACAAGCAGAAGTAATTTTTAGCTTGGGTGAAGTGGAAAATAATTTTGATACAAGCGAAAATTTTGTAAAAACAAGCTATGAATTTTATTTTGAAAACCAAAGTTTAGAAAATCAAGAAGTGATTATACAATTTCAGTCTCCCGGAGAATCAACAGTGGTAAGCGAATTATATTTAGGATTGCAAGACGAACTTATTGGTCAAATCGCACCAAGAGGAGCTGCAAAAAAAGTGTATAGTGATTCTTTGAGAAAAAATATTGATCCAGCATTAATCGAAAAAATTTGATATAATACCTATAATCTCAGAATTTTTCCAATCCTTGCTAAAAATGTAAATCAAGGGAAACAAAAAGTTAAAATTGTGATGCTTACTCCTGTTGAAAATCAAAATTTTAATTATTCTCCAAAACTTTCACTCACAAATCTAAAAATATGAGATGAATCACGTTTTAGTTCTAAAATTTATGTTGATAATCAACTCAAACAAGAAAAAATTCTAGAAGAAAAATCTCAAATAGAATCATTTATTTCTCTACAAAATACTTTAAATATATCAGATATTTGAGGAGAAAAAATAAAAAATAACTCTATTTGTATTGATCAAGATTTACAAAAATATTTAAATGAAGAAAATATTTCTTTAGCATCAGAAAAAAATATTGATAAGAAAATTCATATTTTCTTTGATAATTCACAAAGTACAAAAAATACTTGAGCGAATAAAATGTATGCAAAAATATATGATTCGATAAAAAATTATAATAATTCTCTTCAAGATACACAGTTATATAGTTTTAATTTTGAAGTTGAAAAACACCTGAAAGTAGATGATATTTCTTTTTGGTGATATTCTAATATCGATAAATTATTAGAATTTATCGAAGACACAAAACTTCAAAACACAAATATTGTATTTGTAACTAATGATGATAATTTTAATTATTCAACTGAGCAAAATGAATATTTTTCAAGTGAATATGGGAAAACAAATAAATTTTCAATTCTAAAAATTTGAAATAATATTAAAAAATATAAATCAGAAATTCAAACATATTTATCTGTATCTCAAGGGAATATTTATGAAATTAAATCACAAAATCAAATAGAAAATACAGTGAAAAATATATTTGAAATAAATACTTCAAATATTTATAAAACTTGTGAAGATTCTCAAGAAAATATTTCAGATAATTGGAAAAGAATCCAAGCTGGATATATTTCTAAAAGACTATTACTTGGAGAAAATTTTCCACAACAATCGCAAACACAAGTGGCAGAGGAATATAAAATTGTAAACCAATTTAATTCTTATATCGCACTGGAAACGCAACAACAGCAAAATGATTTAGACAGATATTCTAACCAAGAAGATAAGTATAATACAAGCTTTGATAACAATGAGAATTCTTTTTCTAATGATAGGGGAAATATTGAAATAAGAGCTGATAGATGATTTGGACAAACTGATCCGATGATACTTTGAGAAAGTAGAGTGAGAGGAATAAGTTTTGGACAAGCAAATGTTAATTCAGATTTAGCTATTAGTTGAGAAACTTGAAATGCTCATATTTTTGGAGCATCAATGAAACGTTATTCAAATTCTGACTACAAAGATAAAATTAAAATAAATTTCTTAGGATTCATTTTAATCTGTATGTATTTAGTACAAATTTTTTCAATGATTGTATTTATTGCAAAATTATTGAGTAGAAATAAATAAAACACAAAAAAAAAGATTTCCCGGGAATATTCCCGGGAAATCTTTTTTTTAATTTTTTCTCAAATATTTTATTTCGAGAGTTTCTGCTTCAAATGAAAAAATATCACTCGGAGAAATATTTTCATCTAAATCAACTTCATCAATTATTTTTACTTCTGATAAATATTTTTTAAAAGTTTCTTTTAAATCTGAAATTTTATAATTTTCTTTTTCTCCAGAGAAATTAGCACTCGTTAAAAATATTGGTCATTCTTCTTGGATAAGTTTTTTTTGTGCTGGAGTATGAGCGACTCTAAATGCAATTTTTTCATACTGATCAAAATTTGGATAAGAAACTTCTTCGTCTTCAAATTCTAACAACATTTTGATTCTTGGACAATCAGTTAAAACAGTAAATGGTTTTTCATATTCTGAAATAAAATCTAATTGTTGCTCAGTTAAAGTTGTATTTTCATATAACCAATCTAAGTCTTCAACCATAATTGCAAGAGGTTTATCGTATCCTCTGTTTTTAATTTTGTATATTTTTTGATAAGCATCCGAATCTCAAATAGGGCATCAAATACCATAGCAGGTATCAGTTGGAAGTAAATAAATGTTCATAATTATTTTTTAGATATTATTTTTGATATATTGTAACAAAAAAGAATATTTTTGAAAATATTCTTTTTTTATTATTAAATTTTATTTTTTTATACTAATGGTTTTTGAAGAGGAACTCCAGTAGTTCTTGGATATTTTTTATGAGTAGTAGAAATTTTTTCTATTAAAATAAATGTTCTTTCTTGATCTCAAATAGTATAATTTTTTACTTTTAATATTTTTGCTCAAAGTCTTGAAAGTGCTTTTTTTGCAGATTTTAATTCTTCTTTATCATTGAGTTTGTAGGCAACAAATATTCCTCCAACTTTTAAGAATGGAATACAAAATTCTAAAAGTGTTGGTAAAAATGCCATAGCTCTTGAAACAATATAATCGTATTGTTCTCTGTGTTCTACTTTTTGTCCAAGTTCTTCGGCTCTTCCATTTATTGTAGAAACATTTTTTAACTCTAATTGCTCAGCAAAGTCTTCAATGGCTTTTAGTTTTTTTCCAACTGAGTCGATTCCTGTAAATTCAACTTCAGGATTCACAATTGCAAGTGGAAGCATTGGGAAACCTCATCCTGTTCCTAGATCAGCGACTTTTACTGTTTGATTTTCATAAGCTGGTTCAAAATCAAGAAAAATATTTAATAGAATTGAATCAACAAAATGTTTTTCAATAATTCCTTCATCATCTCTGATTGCTGATAAATTAATTTGAGAATTTTTTTCTTTAAAAATTTCTAAAAATTTCTCAAATTTTGCTAATTCACTATCTTCTAATTCTAGATTATGTTTTTTAAAAAGTTCTTGCATTTTTTTGTATTTTACCTCACCCCTAGCCCCTCTCCTTCAAAGGAGAGGGGAATATAAAGTGAAAAATTAAATTTTTGTTATTGTACACTAAAATTGAGAATTGCAAGCAAAAAAGTTGCTTTTTAATTATTGTGTATATACTAAGTATATAAATAAAAATTCTTGTATTAATGCTATAGTAACTCTACAAACAATATGTTATCAACTCCATTAACGAAATCAATTTTAAGAACAACTGATAATTATATAAAAGCTTTGCAAAAAGCTGGTATTTCGACTGTTTGGGATTTACTGAGAGAATTTCCAAGAGATTATGATGATAGGACGAGTGTGCTTGATAGTTTTTCGTTAATAAATATTAAAGAATCAAATACTATTTTAGTAAAATTATTATCAATAACATCACAAAAAACTGCGAATAATAAAATTTTAACAAAAGCAGTTTTAGAAGATAAAAATGGCTTTTTAGCAGAAGCTGTTTGGTTTAATAGAAAATTTCTTACCACTCAATTGCAACCATATGTGAGTAGAAAAATAATTGTAACAGGAAAAGTGAAATATGCATTTTGAAAAGTGAGTTTTACTTCACCAGATACACAAACAGATCTATCAAAACTTTCATGAGAAATAGTTCCAGTTTATTCGGACTTAAATTATATTCCGAGTAAATGGACGGCTCCAAAAATAGATTTACTCAAAAAATATATTTCAGATATCACAGAAAATTTACCAGAAAATATTTTAGAAAAATATGATTTTATTTCGAGAAAAGAAGCATTTTATAAAATTCATTTTCCTAAAAATAAAAATGATATAGAGCAAGCCAAATATAGACTGGCATACGAAGAACTCTATGAAATAAATTATACTGCTATTTCAAAAAAATATGAAAAATTTGAAGCAACAACAGGGAAGTCTATAAAAATACCAATGAATCCAAGTTTAGTAAAACAGATTCTAGAAAAACTTCCATTTACACTCACGGATCATCAAAAAATTGTACTTTTTCAAACACTCAGAGATATGGAAAAATCTCATGGGATGCAAAGGCTTTTAGAGTGAGATGTTTGAACTTGAAAAACAGCTGTTGCTCAAGTAGCTGCAATCCATGCTATTTTGGAGAGTGAGAATACCCCTCCCTCAGTCCCTCCCCTTACTGGAGAGGGAAGTAGAAAAAGTTGTGTAGAGCAAAATTATGCAGAATGTCCAAGTTATATAAAAGATTTAGTTATTGATTTAAGGAAAAACCAAACAGAAGCTGAAAAAATATTGTGGGAAGTTTTGAGAAATAAAAAATATCAATGAGTTAAATTTAGAAGACAGCATCCTTTTTGAAGATATATTGCAGACTTTTATTCATCAGAGTTAAAATTAGTTATTGAATTAGATTGAAAAGTTCATGAGTATCATAAAGAATACGATGAAATAAGAGACGAAGTAATTTCTCAATATTGAGTAGATATTCTGAGAATTACTAATGATGAAATTTATGATAATATTGAGTGAATTCTTGCAAAAATCGCAAAATATATTCCCTCTCCTGAAAGGGGAGGGCTAGGGAGGGGTAATTGAAATACTCAATCCCCTCGTATACAAGTAGTTATAATGGCTCCGACTGAAATTTTGGCACGTCAGCATTTTGAGTGAATGCAAGAATTATTTTGGGATTTTGGAATTTCATCACATTTATTAGTCTGATCAGTTACGAAAAAAAATAAAGAAGCTATTAAAGCTGATATGAAACTCGGAAATGTAGATGTGATTATTGGGACACACGCATTGGTGCAAGAAGATGTATTATTTAAAAACTTATGATTTGTTGTCATCGATGAGCAACATAGATTTTGAGTAAAACAAAGAGAAGTTCTGGAATCTGGACTGGGAAATTCAACAGGGATAATTCCACATAGTTTAAATATGACAGCAACTCCAATCCCAAGAACTCTTGCTCTGACACTCTACTGAGATCAAGATTTATCAATTATTTCTGAGTATCCAAAAGGAAGAAAAGATATTTTTACAAAAGTTGCTGGAAGCGATAATCAAAGACAGGAAATAGAATTATTTTTGCGTAGTGAATTGGAAAAGTGAAGACAGGCTTTTTGGATCTCACCACTCGTAGAAGAATCTGAAAAAATGGATTTAGCAAATGCAATATCAACCTATGAAACTTTAACTGAAATATTTGCTCCTTTTACGGTATGATTATTACACGGAAAAATGAAAGCAAAGCAAAAAGATCAAGTTATGAAAGATTTTGCTGACAATAAAATACAAATATTATCTTCAACTTCCGTAGTAGAAGTATGAGTAAATGTTCCAAACTCAACTATTATGTGTATAGAGTGAGCAGAAAGATTTGGTTTATCTCAATTACACCAATTTAGAGGTCGTGTATGAAGATGAAAACATCAATCATATTGTTATTTATTTCCAAGTAAATGAAACTCTACAGACAGACTCAAAGCGATGGAAAGAACGAATAACGGTTTTGAATTAGCAGAAATAGATTTAGAAATCAGATGACCAGGGGAAGTATATGGATTGAGGCAATCATGAGTACCAGATCTAAAAGTTGCTGACTTGAGAGATTTAGAACTTATTTCACAAATTAGAGAAGACATCCAAGAAATGTTCGAAGATAAAAAAGAAGAAATGCAAGCCTAAAAACTTGTATTTTTTTTATGAACTATATAATAAAAATAATATATTTTTCAATTCCCGGGAAAATTTCCCGGGAATTGAAAAGCAACAAAATATTTGATAAATAATTTTATGACTTTACTCGAAATATTTTTTATAGTATCTGGGATAATTATTTTTATTCTTGCCCTTGATATAGCAAAAAAACAAAAATTTAATGCGCTTCATTTTATCGTATTTTTATTTGTATGAGCTTCATTAGCTACATTGGCTCTTGTACCTGAAATTCTTAATCTTATTTGAGATATTTTTGGTGTGCAAAGATGAGCGGATGTTTTGGTGTACGGGAGTATTATATTTTTAGTATATTTTGCATTACTATTACTCAGAAAATCTGAAGAAAATATTTCAGATCTCACACAGCTGGTCAGAGAGTTAGCAATTGAAAATTCTCAAAAAAATAAAATATCTGGAAAAGAAGTTTTTATTATTCCAAGTTATAATGAAGGCGAAGTTTTGGCTTCAACGATTAACAATGTTTTATGACATGGGTATAAAAATATTTTAGTTGTAAACGATGGCTCAAGAGATAATACGAGAAATATTTTAGAGAAAGAATTTTGAGATAATAAACATGTTACTGTTTTAAATCACTATAAAAATAGAGGACAATGAGCAGCTCTAGAAACAGGTTTTGAATATCTAAGAAGATATTGAGAAATAAAATATCTGATCACTTTTGATGCAGATGGTCAACATGATATAAATGATGTAAAAGAATTTGAAAAATATTTAAAACATCATCCTAAAGTAGATATTTTACTTGGAAGTAGATTTTTGAAGAAAAAAGCAAAGTGAATCAAATTATTGCGTAGAATTATTTTAAAACTCTGAATTATTTTTACATTTATTATGAGTAATATTCGTTTATCAGATACTCATAATGGTTTCAGATTAATTCGTTTAGAAACTCTTAAAGATATTCACATAACTATGGATGGGATGTGACACGCTTCGGAAATCATTGATATTATTGCAGAAAAAAAACTTATTTATAGGGAAGTGCCAGTACATATTATATATACTGACTATTCGATGAATAAATGACAATCAAGTATGAACGCAATAAGTATTGCTTTGAAAATGATTTGGACTAAATTTTTCAAGTAAAGAATTTAAGTATTGAAAATTAAAAATAATATTATGAAGAAAAAAATACTCATTACCTGAGGACTTGGGTATATAGGTTCACATGCTGTTGTTGCTTTTGAACAAGCTGGGTATCAAACGGTGATTTTAGATAATCTATCAAATAGTTGTGTGACGACTCTGAGAAATATTCAGTCTATTTTAGGATATAAACCTGAATATTTTGAATGTGATTTAAGAGATAGAAAATCTGTTTTTGAAATTTTCGAAACTCATGATTTTGATTGAGTTCTACATTTTGCTTGAGCAAAAGCAGTTTGAGAAAGTTGTGAACAACCTATATATTACTTTCAAAATAATATATCAGGAAGTTTATTTTTATTTGAAGCTATGGAAAAATATAGCGTAAAAAATATTATTTTTTCTAGTAGTGCAACAGTTTATGAAAATACCCCTGACATAAGTTTTACCTCACCCCAACCCTCTCCTTTGGAGGAGAAGGAGCATAAGGCTGGAATTTGCGAAACAGATAAGCTTGGGACGACAAATCCTTACGGAACTACAAAGTTATTATTGGAAAAAATATTAGAAGACTTATCTCAATTCTCAGGATTTAATGTAATTAATTTACGTTACTTTAATCCAATTTGAGCACATCCAAGTGGAAAATTATGAGAAGATCCAGATGGGATTCCAAACAACTTACTCCCATTTATTATGAAAGTAGCAAATGGAGAATTATCAAAATTAAACGTGTTTGGAGATGATTATGACACAATAGATGGGACTTGAGTCAGAGATTACATTGATGTAAATGATTTAGTGGAAGGGCATTTATTGGCGTATAAAAAATTAGAGGAAAAAGGAAGTCATTTCTGTGATGTATTTAATCTCTGAGTAGGGAAATGAAAATCGGTTTTAGAGATGCTTGAAGCTTCGAGGAAAATAACAGGACAAGAAATTTTGCATAAAATTTCTTCTAGGAGAGAAGGTGATGTTGCCGAAGTATTCTGTAATCCGAGTAAAGCGAGAGAAGAATTATGATTTCTTGCAAAAGTTTCACTCGAAGAAAGTTTAGAAAATAGTTGGAAATTTTATAAGAAATAATCCATCCGACCTACAGCCACCTTCCTTTGTAAAGGAAGGAAATAATTTTTTGAGAAAATTGAGAATGAAAGAAAAAATGAATATATTACAATTTACTCCTTATTTTCCTCCACATAAATGATGAGTTGAAACTGTGGCAGAAGAAATTGCAGATTATTGGACAAAAAAGTGATATTGAGAGGTAATCAATATCACTTTTGATGTGGGTCAAGAAAGCCCTCACCCTCAATCCCTCTCCCTTGGGGGAGAAGGAGGTATAAGAAGTTATCATAAAAAATGATATAAAGTATACTTATTGCCAAGTTTTGATATTATTCCTAATTTTCCTGTTCCTAAATTTTGGAAAAAAGAATTTTGGAAAATATTTAAGGAGTTAAAAGCTTATACTTCTAATAATCAAAATATTAGAATTATTTCTCATACACGTTTTTTCTTAAGTTCCTTTATTGCATGATTATTTGCGAAAAAAAATAAAATTAAATGGGTGCATATCGAACATGGGAGTGATTATGTAAAGTTATCATCAAAAATAAAATCAAAAATTTCATATATTTATGATAAAATTATATGAAAATGGATATTAAAAAAAGCTGATAAAGTTTTAGCTATTAGTGAAGCGTGTAAAAAATTTATAGTAGAAGAATTTGTTGATAGAGAGGTGGATGTTTTTTATAGGGGAATGAACTTTGAAAACATCCCGAATATTTTTGAAAAAAAATGAGAAATACAATTTGTATTTATAGGAAGATTAGTTCAATTAAAATGAGTTTCTGATTTAATATCAGCGTATAAACAATGAAATGATTCACAAAAATTAATTATAATTTGAGATGGAGATGAAAAAGAAAATTTAAAAAATATGTCTCATTGATATAATATTACATTTTTATGATTTCAAAATAAAGAGTTTATTTACAATTATTTACAAGAAAATAATTGTATAGTTATCAATCCAAGTTATCAAGAATGAATGCCAACTACTGTTTTAGAAGCTCTGATGAATAGTTGTCCTGTAATTGCAACTCATGTATGATGAACTTCGGAAATTTGTAATAATGCTGATTTACAACTATTTGAATCAGGCAATATTAATGAATTATCTGAAAAAATGGATTATGTTTCATATAATTATGATAACTTAAAATGAAAAAGTTTTGATGAAATAGATGAAAAATTTAATCGGGAAAAAAATATAGAAATTTTATTTGATAAAGTAAAGTAAGTATTATGAAGATAGGTATATCTGTAATAATGTCTGTGTATAATGAAAATATAAATCAATTAGAAAAATCTATTTATAGCATTTTAAATCAAGATTTTTGAAATTTTGAATTTATTATAGTTTTAGATAATCCAAATAATTCAGATGCAAAAAAATATATTTTGAATATAAGAGATCAAAGAATTATCTTTTTAGAAAATACTCAAAATAAATGATTACCATTTTCTTTAAATAAAGCAATTAAAATTTCGAAATGAAAATATATAGCAAGAATGGATGCAGATGATGTATCAGATACTGAAAGATTTAAAAAACAATTTAATTATTTAGAAAATAATAATAAAATAGATTTACTTTTTACAGGTTGGTCAGAAATAGATGAAAAATCAAATAAATTATTAAGAATACCTCAAAAAAAATGGTTTAAAAATATTAATAAATATTTTTTCTTAAAATCAATGATATTACACCCGACCTTAATGTGTAAATCTGAAGTATTAAAAAATTATAATTATCCTCTTACTCAAAGACCAGAAGATTTTATTTTATTTTTAGATTTAATCAAAAAATGATATCACTTTGATATTATTGAAGAAGATTTATTTTTATATACTATTCAAAAATATGATATTAAATTAAAATTTAACAAAATAAATATTTATAGTAAAAACTTTCTACCTGTATTATTACAGCATCAATTTTATTATAAAAATGTTTATTTTTGGTATTATGTTTTAAGAATATTTATCGAATATATATTATCAAGAAATTTTGTTATATTTAAATTATTTTATGTAAAATTATTTCATTTAATTAAAAAAATATCAAATTAATGAAAAAGAAAAAAATATTATTTTTTCTATTTTCTCTATGAGAAAATAGATGAACAGAAAAATTGTTTTCACAACTATCATATAAATTAGAAGAAAAATATGATATTTTTTTTGTGAGTCTATATGATATTTCTCCATATTCTGACTTTACATGAACATATATTTCATTACATCAAAAAAATAAAATTAATATTTTTAGCTTCTTAAAAAATATATTTACTTTAAGAAAAATTATAACTCAAAATGGTATTCAAAGGGTTATATGAACGAATGATTTATTAAATATAATTTTATTATTTGCAACCATATTTTTAAAAATAAAAAAAATATGAACGATACATTCAAATCCATTATTGCATGCTAATAATAAAATTAAAAAATTAATTATAGAAATATTTTACCCATGTTTTAGTAAAGTTGTTTGTGTATCACAAGCTCAAGAAAAAATAATGAAAGATAATTTTAAATTAAAAAATACAATTACAATTTATAATTTTTTCAATATAAAACAGGAGTTATGAAAATTTGAACAAAAAATTATAAATTCTGAACAATATATCTTTGAAAAAAAATTTAACTTTTTAATGATATCTAGACTAGATAGACTCAAAGGTTTTATACCTACTTTAAGAATTTTTAATAAATTAAATTCTCAATATAAAAATATCAGTTTAACTATTCTTTGAGAGTGAGAATATAGAGAATCTATTGAAAAATATATCATTAATAACAATTTAGGAAATAATATTCATTTATTAGGATCTAAAAAAAATATATATCCTTATTTACTACAATCAGATTGTTTTTTATTCCCGAGTCTGACAGAAGCATTTTGACTTGTCTTAATAGAAGCATTACTTGCAAATAAAATTATTGTTTCTTCGGATTGTAATATTTGACCAAAAGAAATATTGCATCCTGACTATAGTCAAGAAATAAATCAATATCCATTTTATTGAGATTATTGATTGTTAATTGAAAGTTTTACCGAAGAAGATTTAAAAAAATATGAGCAAAATATAGAGAGTGATTTAGATAATAAAGAAATAATATTATATAAACTATTAGAAGATATCTATATAAATACTCAAAAATATAAAGATAAATACTCTGATTGAAAAAATAGGGCAGAAAATTTTGATATCAACCATATAGTTGAAGATTGGAATAAATTACTTTGATAAAAAAATAAAAAATGCAAAAAATAGCAATGATATATATTTGTACCTGAAATTATGATGTTTTTTGGGAGGATTTTTATAACTCATCTGAAAAGAATTTTTTACCTGATTGTGAAAAACATTACTTTGTTTTTACTGATTCAAAAAAAATAATTTCTAGAGAGAATATTACTGTTATATTACAAGAAAAAGAAGAATGGCCACATCCAACATTAAAGAGATTTATAAATATAATTTCACTTTGAGAAAATATTAATAAATATAATCAAATTATCTTTAATAATGCAAATACTGTATTTAAAAAATATATATCTATTGATGATATAAATTTACAAAATAAAAATTTTTTTTGAGTGAGATATATTCCATATACTCATTTAAAACCTAAATATTTTCCATACGATAGAAATATAAAAACATCTGCTTTTATGAAAGAAAATGAATGAATAATTTATTATAGTGCAGCTTTTTTTTGATGAAAAACATCAGATTTTTTAGAATTATGTGAAGAATTAAATAATTGGTATGAAAGTGATAAAATAAAATGAGATTATCCTATATGGCATGATGAGTCTTATCTAAATAAATATTTTTATTTACATCATAATGAAATAAAAATATTATGACCAGAATATGGATATCCTGAATTTTCATATTTTAATGTAAAATGTCCTAAGGTAGTATTTAGTTCAAAAGAGAAATATGGAGGCTGGAATTATTTAAGAAAAACATGATATAAAATCACTACTTTAGATAAAATAATATATAATTCTAAATATTATTTTTTAAAAATAAGTGTTTCTATTATAAGGCTATTTAGAGTTAGAAAATTACTAGGAACCTATAAAAAAATAGTACTAAAAAAAGAAGATTTTTAATCTTCTTTTTTTAGTACACTAATAAGGTTAGATGTATAGTATTTAGGCATTTTTTGCATCATTCATAAATACAGTATTTTAAATATAAATTTAAAAGGTATATGAATTATTCTTTTTATAAAAGTAGTTGGTCTATCATTATAATGTTGAATATCGAAAAAAATATTTTCTCTAGAATTTATTTTTTGTACAAACGAAATAGAGTTATAAAGAATCCTATGAGTTATATCGCAATACCTCATAGAAGTTGCATTAAATACACTATCTGCATTTGGCATAATATTAATCCACTTTCATCAGTTTTTAAGTGATTTATAAATTCAATCTATTAATTTAGATGATGTTTTAGAATCTAAATGTTCAAATACGTGAGATGTAAAAATTAGATTATATTTATTATTATCAGCTATAAAAAAACTATCTAAATCTATATTTTTAAATTTATAATCTTTAAAATTTTTAGTTAATTTTTTTATAAAAAAATCATCTATATCAATACCTGTATAATTTGTGACTCAAATATTTTTACAATAGTTTGCAAAATTTCATTTTCAAAATCATATTTCTAAAACATCATCAGAGGTAGAAATTATTATATTTTGTCATTTTAAATCTGATTTTAACTTTTCATAACTGTCATGATAATTATTATTCTGAAATATATAATCAGGATGGTTTCTAAAATATTTATCCATTATTAAATTTTGGTTTATGTGTTTTCTGTAAAATTAATTTATTATTTTTATAATTCCATATTTTATTTTTAATATATTTTGGTGTAATAATATTAAGTATTAAAAATATTTTACTATCTTGAATTTTTTTATTATTTTTTTTATCATTATTATCCCATAAAAATGCATTATATATTGTTTGATAAGGGATATAATTTATGATATCAGTATTTTTAACTTTTTCTGATATTATATATAATAAAGCTTCTTCTTTTCAAAGATTTAAATTAAAGTGAATAGGATAATCAAAATCACGTAAATCCTTAATTAAAAACCATTGATTTTTTATTGTAACGTAAACTTTTGTTTTAAATCAATTTTCTTTTGAAAATAAACTATAGAAAAAATCTGGAGAAAATTGATAAAAACCATGATTACATAAATTATTTCAAGGTAAAACTCATATATAGTGACCTCATACTTTTAAGGAATTCATATAGTTTGAAAATGCTGTAGGAATATTATATACATGTTCTGTACTACCTCAATCATAGATTATATCATATTTATTATGGAATTTTATATCAATACTTTTATTCATATCATGAATAAAAGTAGGAGATTCATAATTACTAAAATCTATAGACTCAATTGATTTAACTTTAAAATTATTCCAAATAAACTCAGAATAATTATCAGTTGTTATATTATTAAAGAAAAGTTTTTTATATTTTTCTGAAAGGTAATTTGATTGCCTTCAAATCATTAAAACTTGCTTTCATTTTATTAACTCATTATTTGATTCTAAAAAATCAAAACACTTATTTGTAATTGCCATATTATTTTATTTTTTTAATTTTTTAATTTCTAAAATAACTATCTTGAAAGTACTATAATTAATTCAAGCGAATATACAAAAATAAATGATACCTATTCATAATAAAATAAATAATGATGTTAATCTATCAAAAATATTTACATATTGTTCAAAATTCCCATAGAAATAATTTATACAAATTCAAATAATACTAAATATTAATAAATTTTTTAAAATTAATAACCAATCAATTTTAATCTTAAACTCTCATTTCATAATATATTCTGACATAAGAAATATATAAATCCATCATATCGCAGTAGCTAGGGCAGCTCCATATACTCATAATAATTTAATAAAAAACATATTTAGAATTATATTGATAACAATTGCTGAAATGATTATTTTTACCCTTTCTTTTACTCTTCAAACTCAGGCAAGTATATTAAAATTAATTTGTATATAAAAGTTAAATATTAAAAATAATATAGAATATTGTAATATATGTCATGATATTAGAAATTTTTCACCAAATAATGTATAGGTAATAGGGATTGCAAATATAAATAAAAATATATTAAATGCTAATCAAATAACTGTAAAATTATTGACCATTATTTCTTTTACTAAACAGATTTTTTGAGTTTCTCATTTACTATATAATTCAGAAAATAAAGGAAATAAAAAAGAAAATATAGGTGTTATAATTAAAAATGGTATTCAAATTATAGATAAGTAATTTGTGTAATATCATGCTTCTTCTGTTCATAGTAAATAGATTATCATTTGCATATCTATTTGACTAAGAATTAAGTATGCTTGTACTCATAAGAATACTAATATTCCATACTTAAAAATACTCTTAAATAGATAAGTATCCCATATTATTTTTTCATATTTAAAGAATTTATTAAAATATTGTTTATAAAAAATAAATATTGAAAATAATATTCAAATATATAATCATATAATCCATGCATAACTAAAATTATTTATATTTCATAAATTAAAATACCATACAGATAAAACTAATAATAAACTAAATCACATACGAATTAATTCAATTAATTTCTGTGCAAATGTATTTTGAATTGAACTGAAAAACATTGTGAGAATTTGAATTATATTTATTCCTAGAAAATAGAAGGCAAAAATTTTTAATACTCACTCAGCTTGAGGTGACTGAAAATAATTTTCTGCAAGCCAACTTGATCCAAAAAAGAATCAAGCTGCAATTGTTATACCAGTAACCATTTGAGCTATTAATGCATAGACAATAATAGTTTTTACTTTGTCATAACGTTTTTCATTGATAAACCTTGGTACAAAGTAATTAATACTCTCACTCATCCCCAAATCATTATAAGCAGAAATCATAGTAACAAGACTTATAATCCCATATAAAATTCAGACTTCTGAAACAGTTAATTCTCCAGAAATAATTATTTTTATAATATATCAAATCGGAGCGATTATAAATGAAAAAAGATAGAGCCAGAATCATTTTTTTAAAAATTTTTCAGCTAATGAATTATGTTGATCGATCATAGTTTTATTTATATTAAATTTTCAATATTAGTCTTCCTCTTGTAAAGGGGAAGTGTCCATAGGACGGGGGGTATTCAAATGTTTCTTCTCAAAATTAAGTTTTCCTCATCTAAATGGGAAATTGCCTGAAAGGCGAGGAGGAATAATTTTCGTTCTTCTAAAATTCCTTCCTTTTTCAAAGGAAGATGGCTGAAAGCCGGAAGAATTATAGATGTAAAAATTCTTTATAAATATACGTTAAAATGTTAAAACTACAATGATTTTTTAACATAAAAAATAAAAATTTTATTTTCTTGTCACTTTTCTTACAATAAAACGTTAGAGTATTTATAATATTTATATTTTAAAACAATTATTATGAAAAAATTATTTGCTGCTGTTATTCTTACTATTATGAGTTTATCGAGTGTTTGAGCTGAATATAAGCTTGATGGATCTGAAAATAATGTACATACAGATGGTATGGTAAAAACAACTTCTATTGAATTTACAACAACTGCTGATGTAAAGATGCATCCAAGTTGGGATAAAAATGAAGATGGAATAAATGATTGTGAAAAAGATGGAACATGTGATCATACTATTGATTACACACTTCCAAAAAAAGTAGAAGAACCAAAAATTTGTACTATGGAATATGCTCCAGTTTGTGCTCAAGTAGAAGTTCAATGTGTTACTACACCTTGTAATCCAGTTGAACAAACATTTTCAAATACTTGTAGTGCAGGAGAAAATAAAATTTTATATTCTGGTGAATGTAATAGTTTCGTTGATGCAGAATTATTATTAAGTTATAATAAACATAACGAAACAATTTCTCAAAGATTTGAAAACTTAAGTGATACAACTCTTGAATTAATGATATCAGATTTAGATGCTAGAATATCTGCTGTAAAAAATAGTAGAATTGCTCAGTTTGTTCAAATCCATAGAATTACTCAATACACTTATGTAAAACAACAAGTTTTAATTGAACTTTCAAATAGATAAGACTAGATTATAAATAAATGTTTCAAAAAACTATACTAAATTTTAGTATAGTTTTTTTATGTTAAAAACTCTGAAAAATTATTTGCAGTTATAGGGAATAATCTTACACTTAATGCAATTATTTTTTGTTTTTATTTTTATGAATCTTTCACTGATTAAGTCTTTGATAATATTTCTATTCGGAGTATTTGTAATATTTCAATATTATTTCAAATTCAACCATATAGAAAAAATTACTAGCACAACAGGTATCTACCTTATTATTGTTTTAATCTTATATTGAATATATAAAATATTTAAATCAAAGCAATATAACCAAAATACTTTAAAAAATATTTCATATAATTATATGGAATTATTAGGTATTTTTCTCGTAAATTTATGTATGCTGTCTATAATGTTCTTTTGAGTTTGAGAAAATGCTTTATGAAATGGAATACTATTATTTATTAAAATAATTTTATATTCACTTTTACCACTGTGAATATCTTTTGTATCATGGGGTTTTTGAAAATTTCTTTTAGAAAAAATAGATTGATTCAATCAACAAAATAATGTATTTAAAAATATTGCTGCCTTTACATTAGGATTCAGTTTATTTGTGTTTACTTTAGTAGCTCTTTGAATACTAGGCTTTTTAAATATCGCTACATGTGTTATTATTGTCTGAATATTTTGAGTTTTCGGGTGAAAAAAATGTCTAGATTTATTGTCTATAATGTCTACATCTGAAATTAAAACAAAACAAACGAATACGAATTCAAGTTATATACTATCAAGTGAATTCTTTTATTTTATTGCAGTTTTAGTTGTTTGAGTAAGTCTGGTTACTATTATAAGACCGTTTCCTATAGGTTGGGATGATTTAGGTGTATATATGAATTATCCTCAATTATTTGCTCACGCATGAGAAGTCTCAATGTTATGATGAATGCATTCTTGGCAAGTTTTTACCTCTATTTGATATTTATTTCAATGAGCAACTCAAGCATTCTTTTTAAATGCCATTGGTTGAATAGCTTCATTTATATTTCTTTGGAATATTTTTCAAAAATATTTCAGCTGAGACAATCTGAGACAATTTGTTAATATACCACTAATTTTGTCTACTATATTTATATCAATGCCAATGGTTATTTTCCAACAGGCAAAAGATATCAAACATGATGCAGGACTATTTTTCTTATCAATCGGAGTTTTATATATTTTATTTCATATATTACAATCAGACAGATTTAGTGAATATAAAACAAAAGCTTTGAATTTCATAGGAATAAATAATTTCAATATTTCTTCGAGCTTAATTTTATTTTTAGTTATTTGATTTGTTTTAGGTTTTACTTTTACGGTTAAATTCACATCTCTATTACTTATTTTATGAGTATTTTGAGTCTTATTTTATGCATATTTTTCTTACTTAGGATTATTTGGATATCTCTGTATTTTTGTATGACTTTTTACAAAACTATGATTTTGGTCATATATGAATATTATTTATTCTGTAGAAAATCAAAAAGCAATTAGTATATCTGCTATTTGATCTTTACTGGTTTGAGCAGCATTATTAATTATATCGTTTATAAAAAAATCAGCAGAAGTAAAGATTTTTTTATCAAAAATATTTGCATTATTTGTAGGTATCCTAATTGCTATTTTACCTTGGGGATTACATAATTTATCTTCGAGTGATACTTTTTCAATCAGTTCAATTATTTCAGGTCAACCTGATCGTGCATCGGTAGATTATACTAAAATTTATAGTCCTGAAGAAATTCAACAAAAAGAATCAGAACAAGAAAAATTTCGTTTAACGTCTACTTGATCGACTTGAAATGAAGATTGGGGAAGATATTTAGGATATCAAGAATGAGTGAATAATTGGATTTGGTTGCCATATAATCTTTCTATGCAAGAAAATCAATGATGAGAATTTACAGATATTTCATATTTATATTTTGCTCTGCTTCCTTTGGTATTACTATTTCTGCCTGTAAGAAAAAAATGACTTATATTACCAATTGCAGCAATATTTATATTTGAAATACTATTATTTTTCATTCCTGTAACTCGTGAATTATTTCAAAGTTTCTTTGCTCTTTTCACTTTTCCTGTTGGATATTTAGTACTTCTACTTTGATTTTTGATTCCATTTTTTATTCTTATGTTGAGTGTAAAAAATGATAACAAAACTAAAATTTTAAAATTTAATTTAGTTTTTTCACTGATTTATATCTTCCTGTGGACTATTTCAGCATACGGAGTTGTTTGGTATGGGATTGTGATGTATTTCAATTTACTAATATTAATAGGTTTTGGATTATATTATGCGATGAGTTTTCAAGTGGATGACAATCAAGATATTAAACAATCAAAAGCAATTATTACATTGGCTTTAATGTGAGTAATACTATGTTATTTCATTTTTTCAGTATTTCCTCATAGTATTTCAAATTTAAAATCTGCTGGATATAAAGAATTTAAAACATGAAATATTTCGAGTGTAGAAGCTCCATATTTATATAATCCAGATTATTTAAAAATTTTGTTTGAAACAAATATTCATCCAGATAAACAAGAGAATTTTATTGATAATGCATTAGATACAAAAGTTGCAAACTATATAAAACTTTTAAACGAAAAAAATGCAGAAGTTAAGAAAAAATGAGAATATACACATATTAATATTTATAATATTGATCAATTAGAATCAGTACTCAGACAAATGAGTGTTTCTAAAAATCTAGAAGATATTCATTCTGAAATTTCTCGTAGTTTAGAAAAAATTTATACAGGTATTTCGCATCCTGATGAAGAATATAGAAATGATAAAAAAATCTATAGAATTGGAACATTTTTAAAATATTATATTTCTCAAAATAATTCAAGACTTTTCGAAGATTCTTTGATAATGAAATTTGAAACATATATGTTAGCTGAAAATCCAAATGCAACGGTTAAAAATATGAAAGATTTATGATTAGAGTATTTCCTTGTAGATCTCAATGCTGCGACGATTGATAAAGATCCAAGAAGAAATCTGACGAAACGTTTTGAATCATTATTACATACCTTTACTTCAACTGATCTAGAACTTATTTCAAGCGATAGTAAATGTCTCATGGCTGCACGTGAAATATATATCAATTCTTCTAAATCTCCTCAAGATTATGTAGAATATCTCGCTATGGCATGAGTAAATTATGACTGATATGAAAATGGAGAAAAAATTTCTCGTACTCAAAAAAGAATATACTGTTACAATAAAGTTTTAAATCTTATTGAAGATGGAAAAGTTGATAGTAAAAATTATCCATATTTACTTCCTATAAAAAATTATTTATTACAAAATCCAAGTGTGCTAGCTGATATGCAATTACTTACAGCATACTTACAAAGAGAACTTCCATTTGGTTATAAAGCATTTTTCAAAATTAAATAAATAAAAAAATCCCGTTCGGGATTTTTTTTTATGTATCTTTTAATAAAGAAGATTTAAATTTTTCAGCTTTATATGGTTTGAGTCTTTTTATGAAAATATCGAGATTTTCTTTTTGAATATATTCTTCGAGCATTTGTGTGAAACTATTTTGATCGTATCAAAGACAGATAACTTTAGGCATATATAGTTTGAGCCAAATAAGAGGATTATCTTCATTTCATGGACTCACAATATCAGCAATTTGTAAATCTTTTACATCTTGTATCCTTTTGGTAAGTGGATATTTTGGACCATTACTTTTAAATTTTTCTACATTTTTATCTGTAGCAACAATAGTAACGAGTCTATCTCAAAATCTTTTTGCTTTGCTTAAATAATATTCATGACCAGCATGAACATGATCAAAAGTACCAAATGTTAATACATAATCTTTGATATTTTTAATCGTCATAATATCAATTTTGATTTGATACTTTAATTCATCCAGAGATTCAAATTTTTTATTATCTCTTATTTTATCAAAGATAATAACTTTAATTTTTTCTCCATAAATATTTTTATCAAAATGAAAAATATTTACTTCTAGTAATCCTTTTTTTGAAGAATATGATGCTGCACCATGATATGTTTTTTTCTTATAAATAATGTTTACTTTGTAAACTCCATCATCTATAATATTATCTTGTATTTCTAAATTTGCTGTTGGAAAACCAAGTTGTCTTCATAGTTTTTTCCCATGAATCACTTCAGATTTTATAATTTTTACCATTTTTTATACTTGGTTATATGCCACAAGTGTGTTTAGACCAGATAAACTATATACAGGTTTAATTCTTTGTTCCACTTGTTGTTCATTTAAACATGTCAAAATCCCATTCATTATTGGTGTGTTGTATGATGTCACTAAACTCATTATTCCACTGGCTGAGTGATCACAAACATAGTCAAAATGAGGAGTATCTCATTTAATTACAACTCATAAACAAATAATTAAATCTGCTTTATTTTTTTCTAAAATTTGTTTTGCCAGTCCTGGGATTTCATATGCACCTGGAACTTGGTATGTATCAATATTTTCAAAACCTTCATTTTTTAAAAATTCTACATTCACATCTTCTAGTTGTTGTGTGTAATTGAGATTAAATTGCGCAGTTATTATAGCGACTTTAATATTTTTATCAAGCGTTGAGTAATCGGCTTTTTGTAGTGTATAATGAGACATAATAATATTTTATGTAAGTAATTATTATAAGAATATCTGTAAACCTTTTTTTTATCTTAAGTGAAAAAATTATTTATTTCCATAAATTTTGTTGATATATTTTCCAATCATATCAAATTCTAAATTTACTCTATTTCCAACTTCTAAAAGTCCTAAATTAGTAACTTCTTGTGTATGAGGAATAATTGAAACACTCACAAAATCATCTCCATTCGCGCAAACAGTCAGAGAAACTCCATTAATAGTTACTGATCATTTATCAATAATATAATTTTTAAATTTTGAATCAAAACCTACAAAAATTTCTACAGATTCATCTTCATGAGTAAGTATTTTTGTAACTTTTCCAGTTGAATCAATATGACCAGTTACTAAGTGTCCATTTACTGCATCAGAAAGTTTTAAACTTTTTTCTACATTAAAATAGTGGTTTGTATCTTTTTCTCATAGATTTGTTTTATCAAGAGATTCTTCCATGACAAAGAAACTGTATTTTTCTTTATCCCAAGAAGTAATCGTCATACAAGCTCCATCATGAGCAATACTTTCACCAATTTCTAATGGTTCATTAAAGTGATTTTCTACTGTAAAATCACCACCTTTTTTTTCTAATATTTTAGCTTTTGCTTGAATAATTCCAGAAAACATAGTTGAAAAAATTATTAACTATATAAAATATAGTATTATTATATAAATTTTTATAAAAAATAAAATAAAAAAAATATTTTCACAAAAAAATAATCCTGGGAAATATTTCCCGGGATTATTTTTTACGTATTTTTATTAATCATTTTTCCATCTTTGTATTTTTCCCAAAATTTTTCTCTAAATTCTTCATATTTATTTTCTTTTATAGCTTTTCTTGCTTTTTTTGTCAGATTAATGAGAAAATATAAATTATGATACGAAAGATTTTGCATTCATAAAATTTCATTTTCTGACATAAGATGTCTTAAATATCATTTTGTGAAATTTTTACAAACTTTACAATCACAATCTGGATCAAGAGGACCTGTATCTAATTGAAATTTTTTATTTGTGATTTTTATATTTCCCGCGTGTGTAAATGCTACTCAATGTCTCCCTAAACGTGTAGGTAAAACACAATCAAACATATCTACTCATCTATAAATTCATTCAATTAAATCTTCAGGAGTTCCAACTCACATGAGATATCTTGGTTTATTTTCTGGAAGTTTTGTTTTTAAAACATCTAAGATTCTATACATATCATCTTTAGATTCTCATACGGATAATCCTCAAATTGCAACTCAACTGGTATCTAAACTTGAAATAAATTCAGCTGACTGAGTTCTTAAATCTTCATAGGTTACTCACTGAACGATAGGGAAAAGTGCTTGTGGATGTCTCCCATCTTTTGCTCTGATTTCGTTATTTTTTTCTACTTGTTCGAGACTTCTTTTTGCCCATCTGTGTGTTCTATCCATTGCAGCTTTTGCATAATTCCAATCAGAAGTTCCTGGAGCACATTCATCAAATGCCATAATAATATCTGCACCAATATTTGATTGAATATCCATTACTTTTTCTGGAGTAAAAAAATGTTTTGACCCATCAATAAAACTTCTAAATTCTACTCCATCTTCTGTTATTTTTACCAAAGATTTTCACTCACGAGTTTGTCCAAGTGAAAAAACTTGAAATCAACCACTATCAGTTAAAATTGGTTTGTGATAATTCATCATTTTATGAGTTCCTCAAAAATGTGCGACAATTTCATCTCCAGGTCTTAAATATAAATGATAGGTGTTGTTGAGAATTATTTGAGCTCACATTTCATCGAGATCTTCATTAGTAATTCATTTTACTGTTGCTTTTGTCCCAACTGGCATAAAAATAGGAGTTTCTATTTTTCCATGAGGAGTTTCAAATTCACCAGCTCTGGCAAATCAATCAGTATTTTGTAAATCAAAATTAAACATTTATTATTATTTTTTATAATTAAAATTTTCTAGGATTTTATGATTTTTTTTATAAAAATCAAACAAGAATAATATCGGTAGCAAAAATAAAAAAAATCCCTGCTCTTATAAAGAGTAGGGATTTAGGGAAGAATTTTTATTTACAATAATTTAAATTTCATCATTTTCAAGTTCTTCAACCATTTTTTGAAGTCTATGTTTATTTTCTTTTTTAGAATGATTTCTTTCGAATTGTTGTGTTTGAGTGTAATATTTGTGTTCTGCTAAAAATTCAATAACTCAATGTCTCCAATTTGGATCTTTTAGTTTAATTTGTTTTATAGCTTCAACTTCTTTATTTAAATCATTTGTTTTGTCCCAAAAATCATGTCTCCCTAAATTATCTAAATCGGCATCTTTTATAATTTTTTCGTAAATATTTTGAGGAGTTTTATAATCTGGATCTGTTGCTAAAATAATTTGTTCAATGAGATTAATTTTTTCTCTATCATACATCATCATTTTTAAATAATTTTGTGCAATTTTTGCTCAAATTGGTTCGTTTTTATCATATTGAATAATAAATCATGTATCATGAAATAATGCTGAAAGTGCTAATATTTCAATATCATCATCACTTAATCCTTCCTTTTTTGCCAAATAAACAGCTCTTTGCATTACGTCTAAAGCATGTTCATAGTGGTGATAATAGTGATTTTCTAAAGGTATTAAGAGTTGATTTACATAATTCATCGCTCTTTGAATGACTAAATTGTTTTCTAACATAATCTTTTTAAGAATTTATAATTTTTATAATATCATTATACGCTATTAAAATACTTAATGCAATTAATAGTATAAAAAAACTTACATGGATAATATTTTCTAGTCCAGCATGAATTGCTTTTCTTCAAAATAATTTTTTTATGAATCCATTTATAGTTATAAATATAAATCTTCATCCGTCAAGTGCTGGAATTGGGAGGAGATTAAATACTCATAAATTTATACTGATTATAGCTGTTATGATAAACATAAATTTGATTCATGAACTCAGAGAATCTGTAATAAAATCCACGATTCAAATTGGTCCGCTGACTTGTGCAATTGCTTCTTGTCTTTCAACTGGAGTTTCCGGAGTGACTATTTTTTTGACCAAAGTCCCAATTCATTGAAATGTTAAAAGTGATTGATAATATGTTTCACTAAATCAATATTTTATAGATTCTAACACTCAATATTTATATTCAAAATCTCTATTGTATGTAATATTTTCGGAAATATATGCTCAAATTTTCCCGTCAATATCAGGTGTAATTTCTACTATTTTATTGCTAGAATCACACGGTTTACATTGTGCTCATGCTGGACAAATTGGGCAAGGATTTACTATTTCTAGTATTAATTTTTTTTCAGCAGAATTATTTATTATTTCAATAAAATTTTCTGCAGATTCAATATTTTGATTATCAACAGAGATAATATTATCTCACATGATAATTCATGAATTTTGGGCAATAGATCATTCTACTGGTTGTAGAATTACACCTGGATTTTGTTTTAAAATTCTAGATTCTAATGCTTGTGAATAATTTGGGATTAATTTTACTGGTAAGTCAGTTTCGAGTTTTGTATTTATTCAAATTGGAGAAATCCCAATAAAAAATAATACAGAAAAAATAATTCACGCGAGTAAAAAATTTACAAAAACTCCTGCTAAAATAATAATTGCTTGTTGCCAAGAAGGTTTATTTGCGAGATTGTACGGAGCTTGATTATCTATGAGCGCTTTTAAGATTTGTTGTTTTTGTAGTTCTCAAATTTCAGTTCCATCTTTATAAAATACTGATTTGTCTTGTGTTAAATCTTTTTCAAGATCAAGATTATTATAAAGCTTTTTATTCTCATCATACACATAAAATGTATTCGGAGCTTCTCAAACAAGTTTTACAAAACCTCAAAGTGGGAGCCAATTTAAAGTATAATCAGTTCATTTTTTATCTGTGAATATTTTTTTTGCTTTTGGTGGAATTCCAAGTCAGAATTCGTCAACTTTTACTCAAAAAAATCTTGCTGCACTAAAATGTCATAGTTCGTGTAAAATCACAATTATAGAAAAAACTATAAGCGAAACAAAAATCCCAATAATCAGCATTATTTTTTATTTTTAAAATATATTTATAGACATTTTAAAAGAATATTATTTTTTGTAAATTTAAAAAATTATTTTTTTGCAATATTTTCGCAAAACTGTTATAATAAAACAAATAATATTTAAGTACACTGTATGGCTAATAATGCACCAAATAATCACGAAAGCAACAATAAAGCAACCAAACATGAGGATTTGAGTCAATTAATTGCAAGTTCACAAAAAGATTTTATTACAAGTAAAATTGCAAAAAATATGAATTATTTTGATCAAAATGGGATACATTTTGATGATTATATTTCTTTTTTAAATATAAATTCAAAGAAATATGCAAGTATTTCAAATGATTTTGTAAATTATACAGACGCGCAAAAGAAAAATATAGAAAGACAAGTTATTACTCAGGTTGTTAAAAAAACTGCTTCAATAAAACAATCATTAAAAACAGCAGAAGAAATTTTTGTAGATAGTTATGATTTCTCTGTAGATCAGAGTAAATCTATTGTCTTATGATTAGCAAAATCTTCTCAAGAAGAAATTGCTAAAATTTTAGATACACAAAAAGCAAGAATCGATTTTTTAAAAAGAAATAAAATTATTAAATCTCCAGATGATTTAGTAGAAAAAAATCAAGAAGATTTTTTTTCAGATTTTAAAATTACAAAAAAAGATATTCAAAAAGCTCAAGCAAATGGTATAGATTTAGCAGCTGTACAAAATTATTTTGTAGATATTCATAATCCAGATTTTGATAAAATTATAAAAGATTTTTTCACTTTTTGTAATGAAAATCAAAAAAAACAATTTTTAAAAACATTTCTCAGAGATATTCCAGTAAATATTTTAGAAGACATTTGACTCTTAGATGAGAGTCAAGTGAGAAAAATTATTCAAAATTCTATTCCTCAAAATATAAATATTTCTCAAAGTGAAATTGATGATATTATTGACTCAATAGATAAAACTACTTTTTATCTTCCTTTGGATTTAGATAAAATAAATACAGATGATTTTGAAAAACTTATTGCTTCAGAAGATTTTCTAAAATATTTTGATTCTAAATTCAAAAAAAATAAAGAATCTTATACACATAGAGCAGATATAACAAATAAACTTGATGAAACTCCAAAGGATAAATATCCAGATGTATTAAAAAGTTTTATTCAAGAAAATAATAATATTCATCCAGATATTAAAAAATCTTTTAAAGTGGCTCAAGAGTGAATGTTTATAAAAACTTGGAATGAATCTACTCAGATGCATAATTTTGTAAAAATCACGAACCTAAATACGGGGACAATTGCAGAATCAGCCGGAGTAGAAATAAAAGAAACTTCACATTTGTGAAAAATCCGTCCAAATAAACCTGGTGCAACAAAAAGAGTTTCATATATTCAATTTATTGATTATTTAGAAATTCTGAGTAATAAAATTACACAAAATAATAACTCAGCATTGGAAAATCATGATTTTTTTCAAATTATTTCACAAAAAAATCTCGAAGAAAATGATGATATAGAATCTGTTGAAGAATTAGAAAATATTTCATCAAAACAAGAATGTAAAGATTATTTAAATGAATTAGACTGAGAAAATAAAGATGTAGATATTGATAAAACATCATTTATTATTTGAAATTCAGAAACAAAGTGAACCTCTTTTGATGTAACTTTTGATGATACAAAAACGCTTCCTGTTATTTTAGATACAGGGGATAAATTCAGCTATGAAGATTTTATCGATCGTTTTAAACAATACGAATGTAAAAGATTTGAAACAATTCAATCACCAGAAGATCTGCTTAATAAACTTCAAAATTGAAATCATGAAATTTCTTCAAAATTTGAATGATTAAAAATTAAAAATGGTAAAATAATCGGTTGAAGTGAAAAAAATGAAATAGAATATAATTATTTTATTTCGGAATCAGCTTCTTCTAATCAAAGTATTTATTGTGATGACGTTTCTCGTTGAGAATATATCACAGGAGAATATAAAAAAAGAACTGAGAAAGAAAGAAAAAAATGAGAAAAAGAAACATTAGAGGTAAATAAAAATGGAAAATATATTGGATTAAGTGATATGTATCAACAAATAATTCAAAATGGATTAATTCCACATTCTGTAAAAGATTATGAAGTTCCTGATCAAGAAAATGTTTGAGATTTTAACCAAAAATCAAGTTTCACAAAAAGATTATTTAGTGGTTCAAGTATGGCTGAACTTATGTGAGCATTTAAAATTTGATTTGACGCAGTAAGTCAAAAACTTGAAACAGGGTCAAAACTAAAATCTGCAAAACTTGCTATGAAAATAGCTTCTGTTACATGAAAAGAGTGAGATTTGTATACGTCTATGCAACAAATCGTGGAAGCGGAAAATAAAAAACAAATGGAAGAAATAATTGGTCAATTAAAAAATACCGATTCTGATGTTATGTTGAAAAAAATAATTAAAATTATTGAAAATAAAGATTCAGAAGAATACGAAAAAGAAGCAGCTTTGATGACTATTGTTTGAAAATATGGGACATTATATCCAAAAGATTATTCAGACTTATGTGATAGAAGAAACGAGTGGGTTTGGTATAGAGCCTTTGGTTGAAAGGTAGATGATGAATTATTTAAAAGAATTAAAGCTGATTGTGAATGATCTGGAGATAAAAATAATCCACCAACTCCATTTACAGAAGAAGTGTTAATGGAAAGACTTTTAAAAGAACAAAAAAAAGCACCTTATAATAGAAGATCAAAACTTCATAAAGATTATGGTTGAGCTCTTAATTGAGGGATAAAAGATGAACAAGAAGATGGAGCAAATAAAACTTCAGATATGGCAACTCTTGAATGAAAAATTGATTATATTATTTGAAATATGGCTGGATGAGAAGTTGTAAATTCATCATGAGCATTAGATAATCTTATTAATCATAACGGTGATCATATAAAAACAGCAAAAGTTCCATTTGTCTTTACCATTACAAATATGGCAAAAGATATGAATCAATGAGTTTTGAAAAAAAGTTTTGTAAATAGAGGGTTTGCTACTCCATATACAACATTTCTATTTAATATGACTCCAGGAAGTAGGGATTTATTTTATTCTACTACAGAGTTAATTATAAAAAGTTTCAATAACAAAGCTATGGAAGCTAGTTTTGAAAAAATAAAGAAGAATAGTGGAAATACTGGAGTAGAAGTCGCAGCAAAATTTTGGGATGATTATGGTGGAAAACTTCTTCCAATGATGCAATGTCAGGATTGATTTGTTTTATCAAAGGTAAAAGATAAAATAAATGAAGATGACCCAGATTATGAAAATAAAATTAAAGAACAAGAAACATATAAAGAATATTATAAATATCTTGTTTGAATGACTAATGATACTGAATATTCTATCGAAAAAGATATGATTAATGACGGGAGATTTGATTCTGAAAAACTCAATACAGCATTTGTAGGTATGGAAAGAATGTGTGAAACACAATTCAAAGTTTCAACTGATGGAAAAATTGATACATTATCACAAAGATTATTTTCTCAATCATTAAAAACCTTAGAATGAGTTTTACAAAATCCTAACCTAAGTAGAGAAGAAAAAAAGGAAAATTATTTAAGATTATTTACTCCTTTATGGGCAACAGCTCATGAAGCATATGATAATAGAAGTAAATGTGGGTTTTTAAATACTTTAAAATTTTATGGTTTTAATGTTGTGAATAATCCAAATTTTGATAAAAATTCTCCTGCAGTTACAAATGACCCAAAATATAATAAACCAGAAGCTGATGAGTTTAAAAGACTCAAAGCTCAATATTTAGAAACAAGTGCATATGAAAAATTTTGTAAAAAATCAACAAATGAATTTTTCGATGAACATGTTGATAATAATGGTTTTATTAAATCAAAAGATATAGTAGATGAAAATGATATATTTGCTACGATGGATGAAATCCAATGAAAAGTTTCTGAAAATCTTAATAAAGATTCGAAAGAAAATAATTCTCAACAGCAAAATAATCAAAATCAAACCAATTAAAAAACAATCCGTTTCGGATTGTTTTTTAATTGGTTTTTTTATTTGCCCAGTTGGTAAGGATATTACTCATTTCAAGTTTTCTCACTTGATTTGATCAAGAATCAATCCATTGAATTTTTGCTGTAACTTTCATTTTTTGTTCATTTGAAATATTTACACCACTATTTATAGGGTTTTCTCAATCATCTAAATATTCAATAATTATTTCTCTAGTAAAAGGAGGCTTAATTTCATCTACTATTAATGATCAAGATTGTGTAAAAAATCATTTATCATCGAGTCATACAGTAAAATGATCTCTGTAAGCAACTTCTGAATAATCTAAATTTCAACTATAAAGTTCTAATATCCATCTATTATTCGTAGAAATATAAGTTCTATAACTTCATTCTCTAATATCTCTAGTTGTTCCTGTATCATTAAAACAACTTATATTATAGTTTAAAACATTCCAACAATTTGGAAGATCTCATTTAAATAAAATCCAGTTTGTATCTCTGATATTATTCACAGCTTCGAGTCATTCTTTTGCCATTGAAATTGCTCTAATTTTGTATTCACTGCTATCAACGGTTTTGATAGATTGACTAAACATTTGATATGAACCAGTGACACCAATAAGTATTACTAACATCACAACCATAGCTTCAGCAATAGAATTTGCGAGGATATTTTTTTTCATGCGAAAAAAATTTAAAAATTATATATTAATATAATAAAAAAAAAATCTTTTTAATCAATTTATTTTACCTTTACAAATACGAGTTTATTCTTAGAATATGCCAAAATTTAAAAATTATTACAAAATATATAATGAAATATTCAATTCATAATGAAGCAAAAGTAAAAGAAGTCTTAAAACAAAACGGTTTTCCTACTTTTCGTTATGCTCAAATTGAGAATGCAATCTATAAAAATTATGTTCAAGATTTTCAAGAAATGGGGACAATTCCTAAAAAAATGAGAGATATTCTCCAAGAAAATTTTGTATTTAAAACACTAGATATTGATACTCAAAAAACTTCTGCTGATGGACAAACGACAAAAATTTTGTTTAAAACATCTAGAGGAGAATTTATCGAAGCAGTTATCATGAGACATAGATCAGGGAGAAATACACTTTGTATTTCTTGTCAAGTTGGGTGTCCAATGGCTTGTACATTTTGTGCAACGGGTAAACTTGGTTTAAAAAGAAATCTGGATCCAGAAGAAATAATCGAACAAGTGTATTATGCTTGTAGTTTATTAAATGATGAAGGAGATTTTTTAAGAAATGTTGTTTATATGGGAATGGGAGAACCATTTTTAAATTATGATGGATTAAAAACTTCAATCGAATTTATCACGCATCAAAAGAAAATCGCTATTGCAAATAGAAGAGTAACGGTTTCTACTTGTTGAATTGTTCCAGGAATTGATAAATTTACCAATGACTTTCCTCAAACTTCACTCGCTATTTCACTTCATGCTCCAAATGATGAAGTGAGAAGTTCAATAATGCCAGTAGATCATACTTGGCCACTTGAAAAACTCATGAAATCATTAGATAATTATGTAGAAAAAACAAATAAAAGAATTTTTTACGAATATATCATGATTAATGGAGTAAATGACCATATCAAACTTGCGGATGAATTAGGTCAATTATTAAAAGGAAAATTAGCACACGTTAATTTTATTCCATATAATGCCTGAGAAGGAACAAGTTCTGATGGATATACAACAACTCCGAGATTTGTAATCGAAAAATTTCAAAAAATACTTGAAAAATATGGAGTAGTTTCAACTATTCGTCACACAATGTGAGACGATATTGATGCGGCTTGTGGACAATTAGCAAATAAAAAAGATTGAGAAACAGTTATGTCGTATAGAAAAGATGATAAATAAAATTCAAAAAAATAAGTACCGGTACCAATTGGATATCGGTATTTTTTTGTGGAAATATAAATAAAAAATTTACTTTTAGAATATTTTCTTATAATTTGTGTAATATTGCGAAAAAATCGTATTTAATTTTTGTTGTTAATTTTATGAAAAACTTGTTATTCAGATTATTATTTATTCTCATTGCGGGAGGATTATTATTTATTTATATTTTTCCATGGGCTAAC
This sequence comes from uncultured Candidatus Altimarinota bacterium, assembly GCA_964022365.1. Classification (GTDB taxonomy): domain Bacteria; phylum Patescibacteriota; class Gracilibacteria; order BD1-5; family UBA6164; genus CAJXJP01. Next base: position 52,934 of record CAXHZN010000001.1, on the reverse strand, counting down.
TATGGTATTCAAATGCCATTTACTGGAAAAGATTATAGACTTGGTTTAGATCTTCAAGGTTGAATTGAACTAGATTATAAAGTTGATTTATCGGAAGCCTCTCTAGAAGAAGGATATAATAATGCTCGTGAAAATGAGATTGTAGAAGGTTTAAAATCAATTATTGATAAAAGAGTTGAAACACTTAAAATTAATGATTCAGTAATTACAACTGCTACATATGCTGGAGAAAAACATATTATTGTTCAAATTCCATTAAAAGGAAATTCTAGTTTTGAAAATAATGAAAATATTCAAAGAGCAAAAGAAGCTATTTGAAAAGTGGTGAAAATCGAATTTAAAGAAATAAGAAACGAAGTTACACAAGAAGATATCGAACAAAGATATCAAATTGCTACAGATATAGTTCAAGAACTCGAAACTTCTGAATATAAATTTTCTCTTACTGCAGAAAAATTTCAAAATAATTATGAAAATGTAGAAATTTGAGAATCAGGAAATATTTGAGATTTATATAAAATCGATGAATTAAAATCAAAAGAAATCATAGAAACTGAAAATGGTTATCTTGTATTATCAGAACTAAAAGGTACTGTATATGAGTATATTTTTGTTTCAAAAGAACCTTCAATGTGGAAACCCGCAGCTGATAGTCAAGGAAGAATATTAAATGATAAATATTTTGTAACTTCATCAGTTCAATACGATCAAAACTTTAATGCAATGGTTGAATTAGTATTTAACACAGAAGGTGCAAAAATATTTGGTGAACTTTCTACGAGATTATCAGGACAGCAAATAGCTATTTTTGTAGGTTGAGAACTTCTTACTGCTCCAAATGTTAATCAACCAATTCTAACAGGGAAAGCCGTTATAACTGGTTCTTATACATGAGAAGAAGCAAAAAAATTATCAAATGATATAAATACTTGAGTTGTTCCAGCTCCAATTTATTTAACGAGTGAAAAAACAATTGATTCGAAAATTTGAGCAGAATCATTAGAAAAATTAGTAATTGCTTGAATATCAGGATTTATAATTATTTTTATTTTCTTGATTAGTATTTATAGATTTTCAGGATTAATTGCAAGTATAGCATTATTACTCTATATAATCTTAGTTTTAAGTATTATTAAGGCATTTGGAGTAGTATTAACACTTGCTTCGATTGCAGGGTTAATTCTCTCAATTGGTATGGCAATTGATGCAAATATACTTATTTTTGAAAGAATTAAAGTAGAATTAAAAAAAGGTAAAAATCTGGTTGATTCAACATCTATTTGATTTAAACAATCTTGGTCAGCTATTTGGGATTCAAACTTTACCGGTTTAATTGTAGCACTTATACTTTTTGTATTTGGTGTAAATATGATTAAATGATTTGGTTTTATGCTTGCAATTGGTATAGTAGTTTCTCTATTTTCTGCCATGTGGATTTCTAGAGTATTATTAATATTACTAGCAAAAACAACAAAAAATAAAAATTCATTTATCGGAATGAAAAAATAAAATAAAAAAAGGTTCCCGGGAAATTTCCCGGGAACCTTTTTTTTATTTTGTGAAATCTATTGAATATCTTAAATTATCTACATCTCAAGCTCAAAGTAATATAATAACTGCCTGCTGAGAATATTTCTCATCTAAATGTGAAATAATTTTTTGAGTATATTCTAAATTTACTCAGTGTATTTTATCTTCATGTTGGATTGAATCTAAAAATATTTGAGCATTCATAGCTTCTATATCTTTTTTAGAATCTCTTGATTCATAAATATTTGGAACCACAAGAGTATGAGTATCTTCAAAAGATGTTTTAAAATCTTCTAATAATTCGATAGTTCTACTATATTGATGAGGTTGAAAAATAGTTATAATTCTTTTATGAGAATATTTATTTTTTATTGCTTGAAGTGTGAGAATGATTTCTGTTGGATGATGTCCATAATCACTATATATGAGATTATTATTTTGTGTTTTTCATAATATTTCCATTCTTCTCCAAACTCCAGAATATTTTTCTAGACTTGAAACTATTTCTTGGTCAGGTATGTTTACTATTTTCCCTAAACAATAAGCTAAATGTGCATCAAATAATATATGATTCCCGGGAACTTGCATATTTATATGCGGTATTTTATGGTGATTATTTTGTTGAATATATTCTCATTTTGATAGATTTATATATTCTAAATCTTCTCTTATTTTTAATTGTAGACAATTTTTATCTTGTCCATTATAAATTACATAACCTCCAGGTTTTACCTTATCTATCATTTCATTATAGGCTGAAATATAATCTTTTTCATCCTTGTAATAATCAAGATGATCGACCTCTATATTGGTAATTATGAGAAATTCAGGTGTATATTTTAAAAATGACCTTTTGTATTCACAAGCTTCAATTGCAAAAAAATCACTGTGAGAAAAATGTGTATTTTTCCCATTAAATTCTTTTAATAGAGTTCCAATAACTGCATTTATTCAAACTTGTGAGTTTTTCATCATGATACTTACTAAACTTGTTGTAGTAGATTTTCCATGTGTTCCACAAACGGCAATGAGTCTTTTATTGTTTGCAATTTCTGCGAGTGCTTCTGGATACGTTTGCGTTTGAATTCAAAGTTCTATAGCTTTTGCTATTTCTTCTTGAGATGTTTTTACAGCTTCTGTATAAATTACTTTTTGAAAAGAATTATCGATTCTATTTTTATCAGCTCAAATAATAATATCGATTCACTCTGACTGTAATGTTTGTGTAAGTTGAGATTGTGTTGAATCACTTGCTAAAACCTCATATCAATTTTCATTATAATAACGAGCAATTGCAGAAACTCATATTCATCCTGCTCAAATTATATATATTTTTTTCTTCTCCATATTAAAATTTTTCATGTAATAATGCTTCTGATTCTGGAAATATTTCATTATCCAAATCGATTTGTTCTTCTTCTGGAAATTTTGATAAAACCCAGTCACTTAAATCGTATCTTTTATCTTGTCAGACTCAAATTTTTATCCTATTAAACTCTTGATCAAACTTAGAAATAATATCCTTTATTCCATTTTGACCTCCGGCACTTCATTTATCTCTGAAACGAATTTTTCAAAAATCTAAACTTATATCATCATATACTACGACCCAATCTTGTTTTTCTACTTTATAATAATGCGTGATTTTTTGTACAGCTTCTCCACTGAGGTTCATAAAAGTTTGAGGTTTTACGAGAATACATTTTTCTCATTCATAAGTTCAACTTGAAATTTCAGCTTTAAATTTAGATTCAAATTGGAATTCTCAAAAATTATTTTTTTGTTTATAATAGTCTAGAAATAAAAATCCTACATTATGTCTGGTAAGTGTGTATTTTTCTCAAGGATTTCATAAACCAATTATTACTTTCATTCTCTATATAATCTTAAATATTATTTATTTTATTATAGTAAATTTTCTTTTTTTAGAAAATCTTTTATACTTAAAAACTGGGAGGAGTTATTTTTTAAATATTTTTTATGGAATTACAAACGGCAATTGAAGAGTTGAAATCAAAAAATAATAAAAAAGATATTTTAGAAATTTTATGAATATCATTTTGTGAAGATTTTTTACAAGAGGAATATTACACTCAAAAAATAGATAAATTACCAAAATGAGAATATTTTTTATCAGATTTAGATGGAACATTTTTCAGAGGAACCTTACAAAAAGAAGCTTTTTCTTTATTTGTAAAATTTGTAAAAAAACAAGATATTTTACAATGTGACGTAAATAAATACTCAGAATTTCTCAAAGATTTACAATATTTTGATATTTTAGAAAAACAAGCATACAACAAAGAAGTTCCTTTCTCAGAATATCTCCATGCAGGTATTTATTTGCTTATTAAGCATAGGGAATTAGTTTCTTGGCAAGAATATAAGATATATTTAAAAAATAGCTTCAGACAAAAAGAAAAGGTAAATCCCTACAGATTTTCATTTCAAAAACTCAAAGAAGTTTTAGATTCAGGAAAAAAATTTATGTTTATTTCTGGAGCACCAAATTTTATTTTTGATATTTACTTAGAAATTCTTAAAGAATATATCGAAAAAAATATTTCTCCAGCTGCAGCAAATAATATTTATTGATTTGGTACAAAAATAAACATTCGTAATTTTGTATTAACTCCACTATGGTGAGCTCCTCATAAATCAAAATTTATCCAACTTTTACAGCAAAAAGAAATCCTCACAGGAGTTTTAGGATGAATGTGAGATACAAGTTCAGACTTTTGAATCAGTTTTCATTTAAATAAAAATAAAGATTTTTATTTTGTAAATCCTGATAAAAAAGTTATCCAAGTTTATGATGACACAAAAGTAGAAGATGTGAATTATCATTTAATTTTCGAAAGAAAAGATTTAATTTTCGAAATGAAAAAAGAAGATATTGCTATTATTTAGCAATATCTTCTTTTTTTAATTATTTATTTCATAAATTTATTATGAATTTCTTTCAGTTTTGGGTTTGCTACATGTGTATAGACTTGAGTGGTTGTGATACTTGCGTGACCAAGCATTTCTTGAATGGCTCTTAAATCTGCCCCTGCATTTAAAAGGGTAGTGGCAAAGCTGTGTCTGAGAGTATGTGCTGAAATATTTTTTAAAATAAATGCTTTTGTTGCATATTTTTTTACCATCGAAGTTATAAAAAAACGAGAAAGTCTGACATTTTCATTTTCAAAATTATCTATATCAGCTACTTTGATATTGTGTCTGATAAACAGAGGTTCCAAATTATCAGTTCTTTTTTCTAAATAATTTTCGATGAGATTTGCAGCATGTTTTGTGAGAAATACACTTCTTACTTTTTTTCATTTCCCACGAACCGCAAATTCTTTTCTTTTTAGGTTTATATCTTTTCTATTGAGATTTGTCAGTTCTGATATTCTCAATCCTGTAGAATAGATACATTCCATTATTGCTAAATCCCTGGTTCAAATAATTGTGTTTGTGTCAACATTAGCAAATAATCTTTCTAATTCTTCACTTGTGAGATATTCAACTTGTCTATCTTCGGCTTTAATTAGATCAATAGCTGTAGGAGAAAGACTTTTAAATCATTTTTTTTCGAGGTATTTCAAAAAACTTCTCAGAGTAATCATATACGCATTAGCTGTTTTTACAGAAAGAATTTTTTTCGCATTTTTATGAATATAAGTTCTAAATCCATCTGCTATTTTTAGATCAATTTTTTCTACTCAATAATTATATGAATCAATATTTTTATCTTCTAAATATTCTCAAAATTTACGTAAATGTCTATCGTATTGTTCTACAGTTCTAGGAGATTGATTTTTAATCACTTCTAAATAATCGAGAAATGCTTCGTGTGCTTCTTTAAAATTCATATTTATACTAAATAATATTTATTATGTGAACATATTATTTTTAGTGTAATTAAATTTTTTAAAAAATAAAATTTATTAATTTTTTCATAAAAAAGAATAAAATATTGTCAATATATTTAAATTTTAATTTTTTAAGTATTTAGGTATATTATCATTGTAATTATAACAAAACTTACAAAACATGAAAACACAAAACAATAGAGCTTTTACGCTCGTAGAACTTATCGTGGTAATCACGATTTTAGCCGTTTTAGCAACGGTTGCGTTTATCTCTTTTCAAGGATATACAAGTAGTTCGAGAGATTCTGTAAGATTAGCAGATTTAAAAAATATTTCAAAATCATTTGAATTAAGTAGAACTAAAAACGTATATTTTCCACTTCCGGATAAAAAAGTAGATATTTCATCGAGTGGAACCATTTTTCAATACCAATGAGAATTATCACAAAATATTTTAGAATCAGATCTAAATATATTTGATGGTGGACTTGATCCAGTTACAGATCAACCATATGGTTATGCTATTAATGCTGCAAGAAATAAGTTTCAAATAATCTGATTTTTAGAAAATCAAGAGTCTGTTACAAATGTTTCTTTAACTAAAACATTTGCAGATAATACAGATAAATATGTAAAATCTAGTTGAGATACTTTATGAATCTTATTAGATGAAACAAATAATGAAATTATATTAGACGATAACGCAACCTTAGAAATAGATATAGAATCTGATACAAATACTTATAAAATGTTAAGTATTCAAAATGATATTATATCTGCTGATAAAGAAACTCTTCAATGACAATTTTTATCGAGATTTAATCCTATTGCAAGCTGTAAAACTATATTAGAATCTTGAAACTCAAAATGAAGTGGTATGTATTTTATTAATCCAACAAATACGCAGTGAGAAGATTTTGAAGTATATTGTGATATGGGAAATCATTGAGGTGGTTGGACTTTAGTATGGGAATGATTGCCATCTGACGCAATAGCAAATCTACAAACAAATGAAAAATTAGCTCTAAGTGGAAGTATTGTATTTCAGGAAATATATGCAAATCCTTATCATCTACCAGATTACCATATAGAAAGAACATCAAATACCGCAGTACTGGATGAAACTATCAGACAAATATATTTTAATGTAAAAAAAGAGCCAAATTCTAGTGAACCTAAAGCAAAATTTACAAGTTTATCATGAGAAAAAAATGTTATAGTTAATAATATGTTTTATTGATATTGAAATGGATTTAGAATATTTGCAAATGGAAGAAATATTGCTTATACAAATCAAATGTATATTTGTAATCCTAACTGATCAGATATTTTTACACAACTTACTCCTACTGAAAGAATTGAATTATGAATTTGAGGTACTCAGAACTGTTATCCTTGAAATCCAGATAACTATGATGTTGAAACCTCATCTTGATTATCAATAGCTCAGTGGCAAGAAATGAAAGTTTATGTAAGATAATTTATTAGAATATTAAAACATGAAAACACAAAACAATAGAGCATTTACGCTCGTAGAACTTATTGTGGTAATCACGATTTTAGCAGTTTTAGCAACGGTTGCGTTTATATCTTTTCAAGGATACACGAGTAGTTCGAGAGATTCTGTAAGATTAGCAGATTTAAAATCTATTAGTCAGGCTTTAAATCTACAAGTTGTTAAAACTATAAAATTGCCAGAATGAAAAGATATGGCTCATGTCTCAGCAAGTGGTACAACAGTTTTTTACCAATGAACATTGTCAAAAAATCAATTAGCAGATATTTGAGTGTTTAATTGATGATTTGATCCGTTAACTTGAAGTTGAGTAATATATGCAAGAAATCAACAAAAAAATAAATTTCAATTAGGGATGTTTTTTGAACAAAAAAAAATATCAAAAAAAATTAATACGAATGAAATTTTTGCAAATAATTTAGATAAATATTTCCAAACGAAATGAGATAAAATTTGAATATTATTAGATGAAAATACTAATACTGTAATTTTAGATGATATAGATTTACTCACAACTACACAAAAGATACAGTCATATATCTCTAATTCAAGAATTATAGAATGAACTTGATCAGTACTTGTTAATATTCTACCAGATGCAAACTGTACTAGATTATATGAAAATGGAACAACAAAAAGTGGAATATATCAAATATATTCTTTAAGTGAAGCATCATCAAAAAGGGAAGTATATTGTGACTTTAGCTACCCAGAATATATTATTACTGATGAGTTAGTTCAAACTTGAGATTTAACTGAGGGGAATGATGTTAATGCAAACACAGCAAGTAATCCAGCAAGTACTATCGTTGTTATGAATTCTCCTATAGAATCTGGATATGTTATACATCAAAAATGATGAGAATGAACTCAGTATGCAATGAATATAAATAATACAGGAACTTGTCAAATATGAAAAGATATTACTATGAGAGCACGGGTTTCATATAATAATATTGATAATATTTTCAGACAAGAATTTAGATATCCTGATGGAAGTCGTTGGTTTTTATTTAATAATGTTCGTCCTCATCCTGAATTACTAGAAACAAAAACAGTAGATGGAAGAATATGGAGATTAGAGCAAGTAAAATGACTTATAGACAGAGATTTTACCACTTTTTTTTGGTATTTAGGTTATAATTCATGAACACCAGATAAAGATCACTATATAACTTGAATTCGCCTATGATGTGAATAATTATTACAAAAAATACAAAACATGAAAACACAAAACAATAAAGCTTTTACGCTCATAGAACTTATTGTGGTAATCACGATTTTAGCCGTTTTAGCAACGGTTGCGTTTATCTCTTTTCAAGGATATACAAGTAGTTCGAGAGATTCTGTAAGATTAGCCGATTTAAAAAATATTTCAAAATCATTTGAATTAAGTAGAACTAAAAATATCGATTTTCCACTTCCTGATAAAAAAGTAGATATTTCAGCCAGTGGAACTGTATTTCAATACCAATGAGAATTATCACAAAATATTTTAGAGTCAGATCTAAATATTTTTGATGGTGGACTCGATCCAGTTACAAAAAAACCATATGGTTACGCAGTAAATTTTGCAAGAAATAAATTTCAAGTAATCTGATTTTTAGAAAATCAAGAATCTGTTGCAAATGTTTCTCTAACTAAAACATTTGCAGATAATACAGATAAATATGTAAAATCTATCTGAGATGCATTAGGGATTTTATTAGATGAAACTACAAATGAAATAATTTCTGATGAAAATGAAATTTTAGAAATTGATATAGAAAATGCTTCAGAAGTTTGAGAAAAAAAATTAGTATTAAATACTCAAATTATTCAAAATTCTTGAATGATTTGATGAATAAAAAATAATTCTATAGTAAATAGAGAATCAAACTGTAATGAATTATTAAAAAATAATTCTCAACTACAATCAAAAGACGATTACTATTTATTGCAATTATGAAAAAATAAAGAACTTGTATATTGTGATATGACAACAGATGGTTGAGGTTGGACTTTGTATACAGGAAAATCAAAGTATCATTTAGAAAATTCATGACTGTTAAATGTATATAAAAATATTATTGATAATAATGATTTTGAAGATATTCGTTATATTTATACTTCACCGACTTGAAATACATTTCACCTTTTGTATACACCATATAATTTGGAAGAATGATATTCTATTTTAACTACTCCAGATAGAGTTACTGCTGAAGTATGGAATAATATAGAACATTATCAAAATACGAATGACTTTGCAAATGCATTTACTGTTTGAGAAAACAATACAACAGATATCACTCAAGAAGATTTCAGAAGTAGAATAATTGCATCAAATTTAGTCAGAATGAACGCATGGGTAGATGGAAATGGAAGTTTTACTCATAGTATGTGAACAGCATTTAGTTATTGAACTGATCTTATAGATATTTTTTGGTTTCCTTCTAGACCATATATTTGAATATGGAGATTATGAAATGAAACATTTCCTTCGAGAGATTACATTGAACCATGGGAAGACGGGAGATCAATAACAGTTTGGATAAAATAAATAATAATACAAAACATGAAAACACAAAACAATAGAGCTTTTACACTCGTAGAACTTATTGTGGTAATCACGATTTTAGCCGTTTTAGCAACGGTTGCGTTTATCTCTTTTCAAGGATATACAAGTAGTTCGAGAGATTCTGTAAGATTAGCCGATTTAAAAAATATTTCAAAATCATTTGAATTAAGTAGAACTAAAAATATCGATTTTCCACTTCCTGATAAAAAAGTAGATATTTCAGCCAGTGGAACTGTATTTCAATACCAATGAGAATTATCACAAAATATTTTAGAATCAGATCTAAATATTTTTGATGGTGGACTTGATCCAGTAACAAAAAACCATATGGCTACGCAGTAAATTTTGCAAGAAATAAATTTCAAGTAATCTGATTTTTAGAAAATGCAGAAAATATTTCAAATATTTCTCCAAATACAACCTTTGCAGACAATACTGATAAATATGTAAAATCTAGCTGAGATACTTTAGGGATTATTCTCAATCCTACTAACTATGAAATAATTACTTTAGATGACTGAGAAAGTGAAATACGTATTGAAAATCCAACCAAACCATATTGATTTATATTTTGAAAAAACATAGAAATCTGAAATGAAGAAATTTTTAATAAAATTACTAATTTGCAAAAATATAGTTTAACTTCTTGGTGTAAAAAATTATTGGAAAAATATCCAGATTTTTTGAATCAAGATGATACCTATACAATTTCTCCAGATTGAGAAAATATTTTTGATGTGTATTGTGATATGACAAGGGATTGATGAGGATGGACTCTTTTTTGAAGACAAATTTCTGATGAAAATAGAGTAGATTTACAAAATCAAACATGTAGTAATTTTAATGAAATTTGTAATTGAGGTTTAAAACCATATTTAGAGATTATTCAAGATAAATCAGAAATATTAACATATTGATATAATACTGATAAAGTATTATTTAGATTTAAATTTAAATGAAGTAATTCTCCATTTATTCAAGCTTTTGCATGAAATTCTGCAGATATAAGGCAATATAATGTGTTTGATGAAATGTATAATGATGAAATATATTATAATGATAAATTTCAACCTGTGCCAGAAGGACATAATATACAGTACTATTCTGAGCACTGATGAAAATCATTTTTAGTATGTTCTGCTCCATGAAGTTGTTGACAATGACCAGTAATAAATTTTGGTTGGTGAAAATATACAAATCAAGTTTCATTCGCTAGTTCTTCGGTAGATGACTGGTCAGCTAGAGGAGACTGATGAAATTATGATTATTCTATTTGGTTAAGAGAATAAAAAAAATCGAGAAAATATATTTTCTCGATTTTTTTTTATATAATTATTTCAGCTTCGCCTTCAGTGATAAGTATTGAATGTTCATATTGACATCCAAGACTTCCATCTGCAACAAAAATTACATCTTCTGAATCTTGATAAATTTCACCTGAAGTTGCTCAGATTAAAGGTTCAATAGCGATAGTCATACCAGCTTTTAATTTTAATCCTGTACCAGCTTTCCCATAGTTATATATATATGGTTCTTCGTGAACACTTCTTCCAATTCCATGTCCTGATAAATCACGAACAATATGGTATGGTGAAGCATCAATAACTGCTTGTACAGCAGCTCAAATATCACCAACAGTATTTCCATGTTTGGCTTGAGCAATACCAGCATAAAGAGCTTTTTTTGTTACTTCAATCATGTCAGCTCAGAGAGGATTTTTATCATCTCAACCAATTACAAGAGTGATTCAAGAATCCGTATTGATTCATAGTTGTTTATCTCTTACTCAAAAATCGAAATTAACTAAGTCTCATTCTTGAAATACTAAATCTTTGTATGGTATTCCATGTGCGATTACATCATTTACAGATATACAAATATTAGCAGGGAATCAGTATTGTCCACGAAAAGCACAAAGCATTCCAGCATCACGAGTAATTTTACCAGCTAATTCATCTATTTCTCATGCTGTCATTCATGGTTTTACCACTTCGCGAATAGTATCTAATACTTTTTTATGAACTCTTGCATTTTTTCTCATTTGTTCTAACTCTTTATAAGAAAGAGGTTTTGGTAGTTTTCTTCACATATTATATTTTGTTTAATGTGTATTATTTACATGTTCCACAGTTTCCATCTCAGTATCATTGTGAATTACAGACTTTTACTGCAAGTTCACATTTTTCTTCAAGTGTTTTTGTAGATAGCTTAATATTTGAATGTATATCTATGAGCTCTCAAATAACACTATTTGTTTGGTAATCTTGTACCGAAAGGAATGATTTATTGAGAGAATAAGTATTATCTAATCTCTGTTTAATTGTTTCTGTGATAACTTCATTCTCATTTAACGTATTAAAGTCTGTAAGTCAAATTGATTTTTGTTGATTTATTTCTTGAGTTTTTTCTTCACTAAATAAACCATCGGTTGCTTTAGAAAAACCATCTTGAATTTTTATAGCAGCATCTTTAATTCACCTTGCTGTATTTGTTATAAAATTATTTTCTAAACTATAGAATCAATTTTCATTAAAATCTTCTAAATTTTGAAGTAAAATAGCTTGTTGGTTTGTTGAAAGTCACTGACGTGCGAGCTCTTTTTGTAATAAATTTTTTTCTAATTTTTGATCAGTTTCACCACTCACTGCTCATAAAAGTAGATTCCAAGCCTCTCTCCATTTTTTTATTCCATCTTTACCTTCTTGGTTATTCAAGGTAATTGCCTCGATTGCGTCATCTATTCTTTTTCAAAATTCTCAGTCATCTTGACTACATTGAGTTCTTGCATTTGCTCAATAATTTTTTATCAATGCTTGAGTAAAACTCGAAGAATCAATCGGTAATAATGTAACCTGAGTAGAAAAATCTGAACTTTCACTTACTAAAATTTCTTTTAAATAATTTGTCAGTTGTATATTATTTACTATAACATCTCAAATAATACTTCCAGCTGATCAAGAATAATTACAATTTTCTACTCATTGACAGACTGATTCTTTTGGAATATCAATCTGAGAATATCCAGATTTTGTAATAGTTTTTAAATATTTTCTGAGTCAATTTGTTTCTGATTCTAATAATTCCACATCTCTTTTCATTTTACTCGGAAGTTCATTAAAAAGAGGGGAGATAATATAATAATCAAAATCTAAGAAATATCCATCCCAAGTAACTGCTTGATAAAAAATCCTCGAAATATCGCTCGTTGTATTTTCAAATTTTGAATCACTGGGAGAATTTTCACTTAAATAATTATTTACATTTGTAACTAAAGTTCTGATATTTTTAATATAATCAGTAAATACTTGAGCATTTGAATCAGTAATTGGACAACTTGAAGAACCCTTGTCAGCAGCAAAACTACTAAAAGGGAAGAGTAAATATATTCAGAGTATGAAAAATAATAATATTTTTTTCATGTTTAACCGTTAGTTTTAATTTTATCCATAGCTTGTATTAACTCTCAAAGTGTATTTGCATACTCAGTAATAGATTTAGTAAAATTATTTATTTCTATTAATTGATTATGAAATTCTCATAAATTTTCTTGTGAAAATTTTTCTGATATATCTTTTTTTAAAATCTCTACTTCATCATCTTTTTGTGCTAGATATGTTTCGAGTTTTTCCACTCTTTGTTGCGCTTGAGTTATTTGAGAATCGGTAGATTGTATAATCGAAGCTAATTCTTCTTTATTTTTTGTAAAATTATCTAAATCATTTCTTCTTTTATAATCTAATCAATAAGCTTTATAATATTTTTCTAATAATGTATTTGAAGAATATTTATCTTCTTGAGGATTTTTTTCACCTTTTTGGAGAGATAAAATTGGAACAGGTTTTGTTTGAATTTGAAAACTCATATGAAATAAATCTCAGAGATTTAAATTTGATAGTCATAATTCAAAATTATTTGTTGTCATTTTTGCTGGAATGAGACTTGCGTTTGCGAACTTTGACAAATGTTGGTTTGATCTGTCTATAATGTATTCAATGGTAATATTGTCTCATCAACCTAAAAGTTGATGATTATATGTTTTGAAATCTACAGTAATACAATAAAAGCTATCGCAGGGCCACATTGCATTATCATTTACTTTTTGATAATTTCCAGAGAGGTCAACGGCAGTGTTATTATTTTGACTTCAGCTAAATATTTCTGGATTTTGAGCATTTTCTAAATCTTCAACTAATTCTAAATTAGAAGAATCTTCTCCTAATTCAAACTCATTTAAAAAACGTATATCTAGTCAGTGATCTCATGAGTTTGGATCTACACAAATATTGGAATTATGTTGTTGGGATTGGAGTAAATTTTCTAAAAAAAATCATCAACTATCTTTATTGTAGGCTTTTTCTCAGTCATTTATTTCGTTAATTACGCTCTTATCGGTTGTGTTTTGTAAAACCTCTCTTTTTTTATCGTCATTGATTTTATCAAAAATATCTTGATAATTTTGTGATTCACTTCAGTTGTACGTAAATTTACTTGCAAAAATTATATCGTTTATTTTTTCTAAATCATCTATGATATCAAATGAAGAATTATCTAAATTCCCATCAGAATAAATCCCTAAAGATGAAATATCTCAAATAATTTCAATTTTTTCTTGTGCTCTTTGAAATGAACTTTGATAATGTTTTTGTAAAACTTTTTGGATAAAAGTAACCGTTGAAACATCAATATTTCAAGATGAATTTTTACAGGTATCATTTATTTTTGAATATAGGATTGATGTATTTCCGTTATGAATGGCTTCAAGCTGACTTGGAGCTATATCAGATTTTATACAGTTTGTATATGGGAATCCTTGAAGTTGTGCTTCTAAATCAATTAAACTATTGAGTTTATCTTTTATGCTTCCATGTGTTCAAGATAATTCTGTTTGAAATCAATCTCAGAGATTTGAAGAAAAATTTGTATCTAAATTTTTATATAAATCGAGTCATACATCTTCACCAAAAAAAGCCTGAGTATTGCTACACAAGTATAAAAATCAGAGGATGAAAAATAAATATTTTACGATGATATTTTTCATAAATTTGACTCAATAATAAGGCTGTTTAGAGTTATTTTTAGTATACCACTTTTTCTACACATTTCAAAAGAAAAACACTCAATTTTATTTTAAATTGAGTGTTTTTTTTATAAAAATTTTTTTTTATTATGAAATGATTAATGTATTTTTTTCAACAGTGATAGAAAAATCTTTTTTATTTGCATTTCAAATAACTTTTTCAGCGATGAGATCTTCGATATTATCAGTAATATATCTTCTGATTTCTCTTGCTCAAAAGTCAGGGTTGTAAACAGTTTTTGCAATAAAATTGATTGTTTTGTTGTCATACGAAAATGTATAAGACATTGCTTCTAATCTTTTGCTGAAAATTTCTAGTTGTAGTTTTACAATTTTTTTAATAGCACCTTTATCAAGAGGATTAAATACAATAGTTTTATCAATTCTATTTACAAATTCTGGTGAAAAATAATCAGTAAGATTTTCTTTTATTTTTTCACTCGCTCTTTTATAATCTTCTAAAATATCATCTTCTTTATCATCAGTTACATCAAAACCAATACTATTGGCTTTTTCCATAAATTCTTCTTGTCAGATATTTGAAGTCATGATTATAACGGTATTTTTGAAGTTAATTTTTCTTCATTTATTATCCGTTAAAACTCAGTCTTCTAAAATTTGAAGTAAAAGATTATACACTTCAAAATCTCATTTTTCAATTTCATCAAATAATACAACACTGTATGGTTTTTTTCTTACTTTTTCTGTAAGCATTCAACCTTCTTCGTATCAAACGTATCATGCAGATGAACCGATAAGTTTATTTACAGAAGTTTTATCTGAAAATTCACTCATATCAAATTTAATTAATGCATCTTTATCATCATAAAATTGTTGTGCTAAGACTTTTACCAGTTCAGTTTTCCCGACACCCGTAGGTCCAAGAAATAAGAAACTTCCAAGTGGTCTGTTTGGATTTGAAATCCCAGTTTTACTTCTCATGATTGATTTTGTAATATTATCAACTGCTTCATCTTGGCCGATAATATGCTTTTTCATTTCACGAGAGAGATTTTTAATTCTTGTTATTTCATCTTTATTGAGATTTGAAATAGGTATTCCTGTAGAAATATGAAGAACTTTTTGTACATCTTGTTGAGTAACTTCGAGTCTTTCTTCTTTTGGAATTGTGAATTTTTGTTTAAGATCTTGAATTTGTTGTTCGAGTTCTGCTTGTTGTTGTTTTAATTTTGTCGCTTTTTTATACGATTGAGCGATAACAGCTTGTTCGATATTTTTACTTACGGCTGCTATTTTTTCTTTTAATTTTTTTGTTGCAGTTTCATCAAAATTATATTTCATAGATTTGATACTACAGGCTTCATCAATCAAGTCGATGGCTTTATCTGGTAAATATCTGTCTGTGATATAACGAATTGATAATTCTACGGCTGCTTGAACAGCATCTTCAGAAATATTTAAATTGTGATATTCTTCAAATGAATCTTTTATTCCAGAGATTATTTGCATAGAAATCTCTTTATTTGGTTCATCAACCGTGATTTTTTGAAATCTTCTTTCTAATTCAGAATCTTTTTTTATTTATTTTTGATATTAGTTATGAGATGTAGCTCAGATTACTCTGATTTTTCCTCTTCACATTGCAGGTTTTAAAATATTTGAAGCGTCCAATGTTCCTTCTCAACCTCATGCTCAAATAATTGTATGGATTTCATCGATAAATAAAACAATTTCATTTTCAACTTTTGAAGCTTCGTCAATTACTTGTTTGATTCTTGATTCAAATTCACCTCTATATTTTGTCCCTGCGATAAGTGTTGACATATCAAGAGATAAAATTCTTTTATCTTTCATCGAAAATGGAACATTTCCTTCTACGATTCTCAAAGCTAATCATTCTGCAATAGCAGTTTTCCCAACACCAGGTTCACCAACAAGCGCAGGATTATTTTTTGTTTTTCTATTTAAAATAGCAATAAGTCTTTCGATTTGAGTTTCTCTTCCTAAAACTTTATCTATTTTTCACTCACGAGCTTCAGCTGTTAGATCTGTAGAGAAAAAGTCTAAAGCTGGAGTATTAGAATCATCTTTTTTCTTTTCTTGTTTTTTATTTGCATCAAAAGGAGTTGCCATTTGAGTATTTCCATTTTGTGAATCTCAACCCATTAAATTTTGAGTTAAAGCTCATAAAAGTTGATCAATTGCTTCATCTCCAGTAGGTTCGATTCAAATATTTGAATCATTTTCTTGTTCTCATTGAGTTTGGTTTGGATTAAATCCAGGATTTTGTGAAACTCCATCAACAGCTCAAAGTGTATTTAAATCGTTCAGATTTTTTTCAATATCTGTTGCTGTAATCCCGATATAATCAAAAAAACTAATTAACCAAGAATCATTTTTAATCATTGAAATTAAAAAATCTTCAATACTTGCTCTTTGTTTTGAATAACTTGCGGCAACTTTTACACTTCAAAGAATAATATTTTTTAGACGAGAATTCATCCCAGAATACACTCATTTTCTGTTTTCTGGATTTTCATTAAATAATCCTTTATTAATTATTTCTAGTGTGAGTTTTTCATTTATTCCATAGAGACTAAAAATTTCTTTTATTCCTCCAGTAGAGTTTTTTACTATTTCTATAAATACATCTTCAACTCAAAGTTCTTTGAATCAGATTTCTTTTATTTTTGTTTCAGAATTTATCAGTGCTTTTTTATATCAGTCAGAAAAATTGTTGTACGACATTTCCTTTTATTTTTAAGAATAATAATATGGCTCTAGTTTAGAGACTTTCGTAATCTTGTAAAGCAATTTTTTTTTTTGATGTTAAAAAATATTTGTAAATCTGCAGATAAATGTATAATATTTTATATATAGAATTTTTTTATCAGTTATTGACGAAAAAAATCTTTATTTTACAATTAAAGTTTAAAAATATGTTTAATAAAAAATTTTTTCTAGTTGCTGCTTGATATATTGCAGGAAATGTTATTGGATCACTTTATAATAAAAAAACTCCAAGTGCTTTACAAAAAGAACTCGAAGATTCAAAACAATCAGGTCAAGGTGAAGTAAAAGTACTTTTAGCAAATTTTGTAGAAACACATAAAAATGTTTTAGCAGATCTAGAAAACACTATTATGTCTGATAAAAATAAAGCACTTTTTGCTGAAAAAAAAGGACAACTTTTAGAAATTGCTGAAGGATATAAAATCGAAGGATTAAAATTATTACTCGAAGTTCAAGAAAAAGGGAAGTCTCATTTTGTTGAAGTTTCAGATAAATTAGAAAAACTCTATTTAGAAAAAAAAGATGAACTCAATGAACTAAAAGAAATTTCTCCAGAAAAAGTAAAAGAATTAAAAAATAATTTACTCGCAACATTCGAAGAACTTCAATCAAAAATCAAAGAATCAGTTCAAGAAGTTAAAGGCGAAGCAAAACAAGAAGTAAAAAAAGAAGTAAAATCAAAATTATCAAAAGTGAAGAAAATGAAATAAAAAAAGTTCCCGGGAAATTTTCCCAGGAACTTTTTTTATTACTTTTAATTACAATAAATATTTTATTATAATTATTTTTTGACATAGGTAAAATTTTATATATATTTTTCCTGATACGTTTTTCAAATTGGAGGAAACTATCATGATATCGACTTTTCTTTTTATTACACTACCATTTATTGTTAAAGCAATAATTATAGGTATTGTACTATTTTGTTTACTTATCATCGCTGGTGTTTTAATTTGTATTCTCGAAGAGTTAGCATATAAAAACGTGTTAAATACTCAATTGAATAAAAAACAACTAGATGATTTTGATTTAAAACCAACAAAAATGCAAAAATACTTTGTATTAAATAAAATGGAGAAAAAATAACACTTTTGTACCTGGGCTTTGCGCAGGTACTTTTTTTTATTTAAAAATATTTATTTCAAAAAAATATATTTTTTGTATTATAAATATAATACATTCTAAAATATTTTTATGGAAGTACGAGTTTGAGTTGGTGTGATTATTGTGAAAAATGAAAAAGTTTTATTACTCAAAAGGATAAATTCTCATTGAGATTCGACTTGGTGTTTTCCTGGATGACATTTAGAATTTTGAGAATCTTGGCAAGATTGTGCTCTAAGAGAAACAAAAGAAGAAACAAATTTAGAACTTAAAAATATTAAATTTGCTTGAGTAACAAATGATATTTTTGAAAAAGAAAATAAACACTACAATACTATTTTTATGACTTGAGAGTATTCTTCTTGAGAATTAAAAAATTTAGAACCTCATAAATGTGAAACTTTAGATTGGTTTGATTTTGATAATTTACCAAAACCTTTATTTTTACCGATTGAAAATTTATTGCAACAAGATAAAAATATTTTAAAAAAATAAAAAGTTCCCGGG
The DNA here is from genome assembly GCA_964022365.1 of uncultured Candidatus Altimarinota bacterium. Classification (GTDB taxonomy): domain Bacteria; phylum Patescibacteriota; class Gracilibacteria; order BD1-5; family UBA6164; genus CAJXJP01. The sequence continues at coordinate 34,029 of CAXHZN010000001.1, read as the reverse complement.
AAAATTTCTCGGGAACTTTTTTTAACATTACTAAAATAATAATCTTTTCTTGAATTATTTATAAATTAAATTACAATTACTATAATGCTATAAAAAATATAGTATTTTAGAAAAAATAAAATTATTTCATAAAATTTAAAATTATGACATTTCAATTACCAAAACTTCCATATGAAATGGATGCTTTAGAACCTCATATTTCAAAAGAAACTTTAGAATTCCACTATGGAAAACATCACCAAACCTATGTTACAAAACTAAATGGTTTAGTTGCTGGGACTGAGTTTGAAGGAAAAGATTTAGAAGAAGTAGTAAAAACTTCATCAGGAGGTGTATTTAATAACGCAGCTCAAATCTGGAACCACACTTTTTACTGGAATGGATTTGCACCGAACGCTGGATGAAAACCAACTGGAGCATTACTAGAAAAAATCGAAGAAGATTTTGGATCGTTTGAAGACTTTGTTTCTAAATTTACAGATTCTTGTGTAAATAACTTTGGATCTGGATGGACTTGGCTTGTAAAAACACCAGAAGGAAAACTTGATATTGTAAATACTTCAAATGCAAATACTCCACTTACGACGCATAATACTGCGCTATTAACGTGTGATGTTTGGGAACATGCATATTATATCGATTATAGAAATGTAAGACCTGAATATTTAAAAGCATATTGGGAATTAATCAACTGGGATTTTGTTGCTAAAAATGCTGGATTATAAAATAAACTCAAAAATATTCCCGGGAGATTTTCCCGGGAATATTTTTTTATATCAAAAAAATAATTTCTTACTTTGCTTTTACTTTATTTTTTTTTAATATAAGGATAAAGTATTTTAATAAATTTATAAAAATATGGAAATAAGAGAAAAAATAAAATTATTAGAAACCGAAATGTCTAAAAAAGTAATTGGTCAAAAAAATCTTGTAAGAGATATTTTGATTGGTTTATTTTCTGGAGGTCATATTTTATTAGAATGAGTTCCTGGTTTAGCAAAAACTTTGAGTGTAGAAACACTTTCAAAAATTATCGACCTAGATTATAAAAGAATCCAATTTACTCCTGATTTACTTCCAAGTGATTTAATTTGAGCGAGAATTTATGAAAATCAAAAATTTGTTGTAAAAAAATGACCAATCTTTTCAAACCTTGTTTTAGCTGATGAAATAAACAGAGCTCCTTCAAAAGTTCAATCAGCTCTCCTGGAAGCTATGGCTGAAAAACAAGTGACGATTTGAGATGAAACATTTATTTTACCAGAACCATTTATGGTTTTAGCTACACAAAATCCTCTCGAACAATCAGGGACATATTCACTTCCAGAAGCGCAACTTGATAGATTTTTACTCAAAACTATTGTCGATTACCCAAGCAAAGAAGAAGAATTAGAAATAATGAAACAATATTCTCAAAATATTTCTACACAACTCCAAAAAATATTTTCAGCTGAAGAAATTAAAAATGTGAGAAGTGAAATTGAAAATATTCAAGTGAGTGAAAGTATTTACGAATATGTAGCAGATATTGTCTTTTTAACGCGTCAAAGCGATTTTACAAATAAATATTTAGCAATTTGAGCTTCTCCGAGAGCTTCAATTTCACTTATTAAATCTGCAAAAGCTTTTGCTTTTTTACAAGGCAGAGATTTTGTAATTCCTGAAGATGTTCAAGAAATGATTTTCCCAGTTTTACGTCATAGAATTATATTATCCTACGAACAAATAGCTGAATGAATGATTACAGATGAAGTAATTAGTCAAATTTTAAATCATATTGAAATTAAATAATATGCTTTCAAAAAAACACAAATGAGTTTTAGAACTCCAAACAAATGCTTTTGTAGAATCACATTTGGTTTGAGATTATAAAACACATTTTAAAAATAATGGAATAGAATTTGCTGATTTTAGAGAATATCAAACCTGAGATGATGCAAAAAAAATAGATTTTCTCGCTTCTGCAAAAGTATGAAAAACGCTTATCAAACTCAACGAAGAACAAAGACAATTAGATGTCTATTTTTTGCCATTTTTTGATGAATCTATTGATTTTAAATTGGATAGATTTTATAAAAAAAATATTTTTACTGAAACTTTTTTTCAAGATAAAAAAAATAATTCTGATACTATTTCTCCAGATAAAAGAGAAATTTTTGAAGAATTTTTATATATTTTATGAATTTCTACACTCAAACAACAAAATAAATTTTGAAGTATTTTTTATAATAATGATAAAAAAATATTTTTTCCACTTTGAAAATCAAAATCACATTTTTTTGATTTTTTTACACAAATAGAAAAAAATAATTTTAATAATTTTTCATGAAATATTTCAGAAAAATTAAAATATTTTAATAGTCTAAAAATAAAAAATTCTCTTGTTTTTTTATTTACGTCTGATCTTGAAATAGATGAAAAAGAGCTAAAAATAGCAGCTCTAAAAAATGATCTTGTTATTTGTAACATCTTTCACAGTTTTGAAAATTCTCTTGATGATACAGGAATAATCTGATTATGAAATATGAAAAATCAATTATTTATTGATCTTACAGATGAAAACAAGAAACAAGAATATAGAAAATTAAGAAAACAAAAAGTGATAGATTTTAGAAAAAAAGTTAGACAATCAGGTGCAAGTTATTTATATTTTGATGAAAAAATAAATATTTTTTCTCAGTTATTTAGTTTTTTTAAAAATAGATAAAAATGAAAAAAATTATACTATTTATATTCTTGCAAATAATTTGTATTTCACAAATTTTTGCTTTAGATATTGAAATAAATACACAAAAAAAACAATATGATTTGAATGAAAATATTTTAATAAATATTGAAATTTCTAGTGAAGAAAATTGAAATATTTCTATTGAAAATATTGCTTGAATAGATAATTTTACTCAATATGGTTCGAGTCAAAAACAAGAAACAACAATTATTAATGGGGAAGTAAGTACAAAAAGTTATGTAGAACTTATCTTACGTGCAAAACAGGAATGAGTATATAATATTTGACCAGTTGAAGTAAAAAATAATGATGAAATTATTGAATCAAACCAAGTTGAAATAACTGTTTGAGAAACTGAAAAATTGCAAAATATCGATGAAAAAAATGAAGAAGAAAATAATATTTCAGAAAATAATTCTCAAGAAAATAATTCAGAAAAAAATAATATTTCAGAAAAAAACTCAGAAGAAAATAATAATTCACAAGAAGTAACTTCTCAAGATACAAAAAAATGAGAAAATATTTCTGATGAAAAAAAATTATTAGAAAATTTTATTGAATCAAAAAAACTTGAAATTAATTATAAAAAATTTTCATATTATAGTATTTGAGCAATTTTATTTTTTATTTTATTTTATCTATTTATAATAAAATATTTAGAAAATAAACCGAAAAAAGAAATTAAAAAAATAATTGTAGAAAAACCAGAATTTTCACAAGATGATTTTAAAAAACAATTAGTAAATAAATTAGCTCAGTTAGAAAATAAGTCAGAATGACTTTCAAAAAATGATTTTTATGCGCAACTCAATCTTATTTTTAGAGAATATTTTGAATTTTTATGAATTAAAAATTGTTATATTAAATCATACTGAGACTTTAAAAAAGATGCTATCGAGCAAAAATTATTTTGAATGTTTGAAAAAAGTTATTTTGAAGAATTTTCAGCAACACAAGATTCTCAAGTCCAAAGAAAACAAATGATTATGAATTTTATGATTTATTTAAAATAAAATGTTTGAATTTTTACAACCAAATTTCCTGTATTTACTCATTCCAATTATGATTTTGGTTGTTTTTTTGTATCTTAAAAAATCAAATGTAAAACATTTTTGAGCATTTGAAGATTTAGAAAAAATTTATAAAAAAAATTCATTTTCATATAAATTATATTACGTAAATATTTTGTTAATTTTAATAGTTTCTATTTTTATTATAGCTCAACCAATTATAAAAAATTCTCAAGAAAAAATAGAAAAAAATGGGATTGATATTATGATTGCTCTGGATGTTTCTCTTTCTATGCAAGCCGAAGATTTACAACCAAATAGGATAGAAGCTGCTAAAAATATTATTGTAAAATTTTTAGATACGTTAGTTTCTGACAGAGTCTGACTTGTCGTTTTTTCTTGAAAACCATTTACTTCTATTCCGCTGAATTTCGATTACGAAGTTTCTAAAAATATGGTAGAAAAAATCACTACAAAAATCCTTAATCAGAGTGTAGAATGACTTAATGGTACGGCAATTTGAGATGCGTTGGTATTTGCTTGAGATAGTTTTGGAGAGAGTGATAGAAAAAAAGTTTTAATATTATTGACTGATTGATCGGCAAATGTATGAATTAATCCAATAATATCTGCAAAATATATACAAGAAAATTCCAAAGAAAATCCTATAAAAATCTATACAATTTGAATCTGATGAGAAAAAAATGCAACTATAAAATACCAACATCCACTTTGATTTATTCAAAATTTAAAAGTTGAATGAGTTGATGAAAAATCTTTAAGACAAATTGCTGAAATATGAGAGGCAAAATATTATAGAGCCGAAAATACCGAGTGATTAGAAGATATTTTTCAAGAAATATCTCAGATTGAAAAAACTCCTTTAGAAACAAAAAATTATGAAACTATTGAATCTCTTTCAAGACAATTTGTATATTTATTAGTTGTGTTATTTGGTTTATTTTTAGTAGTACGTTTAAGAAAAAAAATCTAACTTTTTTAAAATTATGATCTTTGCAAATACGGAAATTTTTTGATGGTATCTCGCTGGAATAATATTTTTTATGACGCTTATTTTTTGTTACTTTTTTTATAAAATTAATAAAAAATTATTACAAATTATTATTTTATTTTTAGCAGTTATTTGTCTCATAATTTCTATATTTTCACCGAAAGTAGGGAATTATGATAAAGATATTCAAACACTTTGATGAAATGTTTTATTTATAAGTGATTTAAGTAGTTCTATGAAAGTAGAGGATATAGATGGAAAATATGGTAAAATTGCTCGTCTTGATTTCATAAAAGAAATTATGAATTACTACGTAGATACGAATCAAAATAATAAATATTGACTCTACGCTTTTGCTGGTGAGCCATTAGAAATACTTCCTTTCACTACAGATTTGTGATTATTTAAAACGATTTTGAATGGAATCGATGAAAAAAATATTTCAGTGAAATGATCAGATTTTACAAAATTATTTTGATGATTAGAAAACTATATTTCTAGAGTTGACGAACCAACTACGTTTGTTATTCTTTCAGATGCTGGAGAAGTTGAAAACCTAAAAATCTCTAAAAATTTACAAAATTTATTTACTCAAAAATCTCTAAAAATTTTATTTGTAACCGTATGAACTCAAAAATGATGAATGATTTTAGATGGAGTTGATTTTTATGGAAGACCAACATTTAAAACCTACAATTGAGATATAGTTATTTCAAAAGTTGAAAAAACTAAAGTAGAAAAAATAGTTAAAACCTATGATTTTTGAAATATATTTAGTGATTCTCATACTGATTATGAGAAAATTTCTCAAGGTATAAATGAAAATCTTTTACGCTCACAAATGGAGATAAATATTACTCAAGCCAGAGATATAAGTCATTTATTTATTGCTTTGTTTGTAGTATTTTTTACAACATTTTTATTTCTAGAAAAAAGAAAAACTTAATTTTAAAATATATTTATGTCTAAAATTTTTATTATAATTTTTTGATTTGTCATTTTTATAGCTATTTTCATATGAGAAAATAGATCTTTTATATTGCAATATTTTAAAAATAATTCAGCTTTAGAAAAATATAATTCACAAGATTTTCAAGCAGCTGAAAAAATATTTTCTTGAGCGTTAAGTAAAAATCCAGACGAGATAATTGCATTTAATCTAGCAAATACTTTTTTACAACAAGCTTTAGAAATGACAAATTGAGAAGAAAAAATATTACAATTAGAAAAATCCATAGCAACATATAAACAAGCACAGGAAATAAATAATAAAAATTTTATAGAAAATAATTTATTAATTGCAGAAGAATTATTAAAAAATTATAGAAAAAAACAAAAACCAGAAGAAAATAATCAAGAAAACTCTTGAGAAAATAATGATACTCAAGATCAAAATTGAGACGCTCAAGAAAATTCACAACAACAAGATGAAGAAAATCAACAAAACGCATGAGAAAATAATCAAACAACTCCATGAGAGAATTGAGAAACAAGCGAACAATTTAATTCACTCTCAAATCAACAAACAGAAGAAATTGAAAAATATTTAGAGGAACTCAAGCAAATTGAAAAAAATAATCAACAATTTTTTAATAAACAACAAAATGAAGAAGGTTTCTTCGAAAAATTTTCAAATGATCCATTTTTACAAGATGAGTTTAATAGATGATGAGAAAAAGATTGGTAATAAAAAAAAGCAACGTAACGTTGCTTTTTTTTCATTTAGAAGGTATTTGCATAATAACTTGCGATAAGTTAAGCGAGCCTTCATTTACTTCTTGGATAACATCAATAATACTTTTAATACTTTCTCCTGTTGAGTCTACAAGTTTGTTTGTAAATGCTACTTTATTAATCGCATGCTGAGTTAAATCGTTTACATTTTCTATAACAGAAGATATATGTTTTGTCTGCTGGTCTGTTGCAACAGATAATGATCTAACTTCATCAGCAACAACGGCAAATCCTCTTCCTGCTTGACCTGCTCGAGCCGCTTCTATAGCTGCGTTGAGTGCAAGTAAATTAGTTTTATCTGATATAGATGATATGGTATCAATAATATTAGATATATCATTTGAAGAGTCGTGTAATTGTTGGATTAACTGAGTTGTTTCAATAATATTATTTATCAAGTCATCAATTTTATTATTTGTATCTTGTGCTACATTCATAGCATTTTGAGTAACTAATAATGTTTGTTGACTTGTAGTTGAGGCAATAGTGACAGCTTGTGTCGTTTGTTGCGCTTTTACAATATCTGAAGTAATATCTCTTGCAAATTTAATAACACCAATAACTTTTCCTTCAGAAATAATTGGATTATAGGTTGCATCAATATAGACTTCAGATTTATCTTTAGAAATTCTTTTGAATACTCCTTGTTGAAATTCACCTTTTGCTAAATTTTTCCAAAAGTCTTGATTATTTTTCAAAAATTCTTCATCACAAAATATTTTATGATGTTTTGATTTTATCTCTTCAAGTTTGTATCCCAGTGTTTTCAAAAAATTTTCATTTGCATCTTCAATAATACCATCACTTGAAAAACGTATAACAGCTCTTGATTTATCAATTGCTTTTAAAACAGCTTTTTCAATTATGGATTTTTCCTTTTTTTGAGTAATATCATGAGCAATTTTCATGACTTCTATAACTTGAGAATTTTCATCTAATATAGGAAAATAATTTGCTTCAATCCATAAAATTGAACCATCTTTTTTCACACGTTTAAACTCTCCAGTTATATTTTCTCCTTTTTTTAACCTTTCCCAAAATTTCTTATATTCAATAGATTGTACAAATATATCTTCACAAAATATTTTATGATGTTTTTGAATGATTTCCTCTAGTGAGTAACCAATCGCATCTAAAAATAATTCATTTGCATGTTTTACTGTACCATCTGGTTGGAAAAAAATAACAGGTGAAAACTTTTCAATACTCCGCATTCTATTATTGAGCTGAGAATTTTGAGATTTTAAAATATTATTTTCTTCGAGTAATTTTTTGTTTTTACCAAACATTTGCTACTCTCACTAGATTGTTGACCAAGGCTATATTTATAGTCACTTTATTTTTTTAGTCAACAATAAATTTTTTACAAATAAAAAAAGAAACTCTATAATGAATTTCTTTTTTTATTTGTAAAAAATTACATACCTGGAAGACCACCATTTGGCATATTCATTCCCATTGCACCCATTACACCTTGCATTTTTTCTGCTGCAACTTTTTGTGAGTTTGAAACACCTTTATTGATAGAATTTAAAATTGCTTTTTCTAAAGCTAATTTTTGTTCAGAATTTAATCCAGGAATTAAATTTGCAGTTTCAAAATCTACTTTTTCAGCTTTCATTTCACCATTAAAAGTAATTACTAGACCGTCTACTTCAGATTCAATGTAAGTATTTTCTAATTCTTTTTTAACTTTCATTGCTTCTTGTTGAAGTTTCATCATTTCTCATGCTTTTGAAAAATCCATATCAATTTTTTTATATATTAATTTAAAATTTTGTGTGGAAATTATATATTTTAAGTCAAAAAAAGCAAATTATTCTCTCTAATATTTATGTAAACTTTCATTTTTTTGACGGAAGTTTTTTTTTGTGATATTATTATTGTATATTTAACAGTTAAAAATAAATTATGGCTGACACAAAACAAAATCAAGATGATTTAATTATCTTATCGGATGATGTACAAACTGATGATTCTGAAATGGTAATTAATCTCGATGAAGAAGAAAAATCTTGAGATGACATGGTACTTACTTTTGATGAAGAACCAGCTAAGCAAGAAGAAAAACCTCAAGAATCTGAATCAAAAGAAGAATCTGTAGATGAAGATATCTTTAGTTTTGATACTCCTGAAGAAGAATCAAAACAAGAAGTTGAAGTCCTCGAAGAAACTCCTGAAGTTGAATCTCAAAATACTCAAGAAGATTCAAATGATGATTTCAATTTTGATTTAGGCGAATCAGAATCTTCTGATGAAACTCAATCTCCTGAATTGACTATTGAGCAAGAAAATACTTCAGATGATGAAAACATAATGTTAGAAGAATCAAATGATTTAGATTTAACTTGAGAAGTTGAAACTCATCAAGAAGACTTTGATTTATCAAGTGATGTTGAAGCTCAACCTCATGAAAATCCTAATCTTGATACCTCAAATCCAACTCCAATGGCAAGTGTAGGAACTATGGAATCTATTTTAGATGAAACAATTTTAAAATTAGAAAACAGACAAGATGTTATCCGTAATGAAGAATCAAAAGAATCTGAACATATTGAAACACTTGAAGAAAGAATTGCAGCACTTGAAAAAGAAAAACAAAATGCTTTAGATAAAAAAGCTGAATTAGAAAAAGAAAATAAAAATATTAAAGAAAATATTACAGCATTAGAAAAAATGAAAAAAGCTGATGATGTAAAAAAATCTACAAAAAAATAAAACCTCGAAGAGGTTTTATTTTTTTGTTTTATTTCTATATTTTTTTCATTGCATAACTAAATGCTTATATAGATCATGCCAAGAATTTTGTAAATTATGTTTTAGATTGAAGGGATCAGAATGTAAAATTGAATTTTTAAGATGTCAGATTTGTTTTGCATCGTAACTACATTTTTCTAAGCTTATACAAAAAACTTCTAGATTACAATCTAATTGATTTAAAATTTCATTAATAACAAATTCATATTTATCAATACTTTTAACATTTAGTAATTCTGAAATTTTACTTTTTAATTCCTCGTTAGTTCTGTTTTTTAATAATCATTGAGTTAAGTTTTTTATTTCCTCTATATCTTTTTTCACAGGTTCTGCTATTGGAAAAAATACATCATCTAATAACTCATCTATATCTTCGATAGAAATATCATTTTTCTCAACAAATATGTTTTTTAAATCTTTATTTTTTCTTAATTGAAAAATAAAAGCAAGTGTTTTATATCAATGTAGAGAACAAACGTTATCTATTTTTTTATAAGTTTCTTTATTGTATTCATCTAAGTACTCTACCCATTTATATTGTTTAATTTGTACACTTTCTAATTCTCATAATTTTAAGTTATCACTAGAAATTCCCATAAAAAAAAGGTCACAAAAATAATGTTTTGCCCCCTTTTTTTTAAACAAGTTTATTATAAATAAAAAATAAAAATGTCAATATGTTTTTCTATATTTCTGTAATATCAGGAAAATTATTATTTCCATTCATTACAACTTTTTTAATTATAATTTTTGTTTCTAAAATATCTTGTAATAAATCTCTATATTCTACAAAGAAATGAGGTCTATCTTCAAAAATAGTTATAGATTTAGGAATGAAACCTAAGTCAAAAATTACATAACGAATCGTTGCAATTATTTTATCTTCACCAGTTGGAACCACAATCGTTTTTATATTTTCTAGTCCACATGCTTTTATTTTTTCCATTTGATTTTCATAAATTCCAGCTGTGAGAATAATGTCAGTTTTTTGATTGAGTAGGGAAGTAATATTTTTTGGATATGCTTTATTTTCTACAAAATCTCAAATATATTTTTGAACTGATATTTCATTAAAAATCATTTGAGTTCCAGCATCTCATCTATTTTCTCTGAGTAATTGAGATTGTTCTAGTTGATCTTTTCTACAAAAAATACAATCATCAAAATCTGAAATAATAATATCTATATCTTTTTTTTCTAAAGAATCTACTTTTTGTTTCCAGTAATCATAAAGTCAAAAGTTAGGAGTAAGATTTTTTAATTTTTCTTTCATTTTTTTATTTTCAATTATATTAAATTTATAGTAATTTTTTTCAAAAAATAAGCAAATAAAAAAGAGCTTTTATGCTCTTTTTTCTTGTATCCATCCTGATTTTTTAATAAACCAAGTGTCTGTGTATTTCATACCTCCTATATAAATTTCATTAATTTCATGTGTAAGTAACTTTTCTAAAAAATCAATATATTTAGTCGAAAAGAAATAGACACTTATGAAATCTATTAATTGGTCTTTATTATATTGTTTAACCGCACAATAGAGTAAAACTAATGAAAATTCATTTGCTTTATTAGCTGAAAAATAATTTTCAATATCATCTACTTTGTTACCAAACTTTATAAAAAGTGGTTTCCAATTATATTTATCCTTTAGAGTTTCTAAAGGTGTAATTTTTATAATATCTTCAGAAATACTCATCTAATTCTCCTGTAATTTTGTATGGCTATTGTGTGTTTGATTTTAATTTACTCATAAATTCAAAAAAATTATTTTCTGAATTTAATATAATAATAAAACCACAATCAGCACTTTTTATAATCAAATTATATAAACCCAAATATGTGTCTTTTAATAATTCCATATCTTCATGTTTATGAAAATCATGTTTTATTAAAAGACGATCATCTTTATTTTCTTCATGATTAAATAAATATTTCTTTTGTATAAAAAAATATATAAGTAAACATATTTCGATAAGACTAACTGGTTGTTCTAATAACTGATTACTTCCATACGGAAGATGAACGGCTTTAATATATTCTTCAATTTCTTGATAATATTCAAAACCTAAAAATTGTAATAAATCACTATTTTGTTGATTCATATTTTTCTCCTGTTTCGTTTTTTGTTTTTGTTATATGTTTGTGTTGTGCGTAATGAATTATAGAGAAATATTTTTAAAGTCAATAGGAAAGCGCGATAAATCGCGCTTTCCTTAGAAATATTTTGGTAAAATAAAACAAATTGTAAAAATTATTATATTAATAATTGAAATAATTATTTTTAATGTCAAAAAAAACTCAAGAAATTTATTTTCTTGAGTTTTAAAAAATTATTTTTTTAATAAAATTTTTACTTCTAAATCATCCATTTGAATATTTTTTTCTACATCAGCAGATTCAATATTTTGAGTGATTTTTGAAAGTGTTTCAGATTCAATATTTTGAGTAAATTTTTCAACTACTTCATTTGCTCCAGAAATTTCTACTGAAATTCTATCGTCAACTTGGTAATCAGCTTCTTTTCTCGCTTCTTGAATGTGTCTCACTATATCTCTGTAATATCATTCAACTTTTAATTCATCAGTAATGGTATCATCCATTGCAATTACCATACCAAAGCCAGCTTCGATTAATGCTCATGAATCTCCAGATTGGAAAACAAGTTCAAAATCACTTGGAGAAAGTTCGAAATGTCCTACTCTTGCATCTCAATTTGCTAAAATTTCAAAATTACCAGCTTTTGCTTCACTCATGATAAATTTTACATCTTTTCCAAATTTTGGCCCGATTGCTCTTCCGTTTGGTTTACAGATTTGTTTTGCAAGTGAGTTTCCATCTACAACGTTTACTTCTTTTACATTGAGTTCTTCTTTTAAAATTTCGACAAAGAAATCATCAAATTTTTCTGTAACGCTAATAGATTGCAGAGGTTGTCTTACTCTAATTTTATTATTTGCTCTCCATGCGAGACCAAGAGTAATAATTTTTTGAATTGTATCAGTATCAGAGTTTAATTTTTCATCAATTTTTGATCCATCAAATACAGGGAAGTCAGTTAAATGTACCGATTCATCTTTTGTAAGATTTTTATACATATATTCTGAAATAAATGGCATAAATGGAGCAAGTACTTTTGTTGTTTCAACTAAAACATAATTAAGCGTTTCATATGCTTGAATTTTGTCTCCATCATTTTCAGATTTCCAGAATCTTTTTCTCGATCTTCTGATATACCAGTTTGTAAGATTATCCATGAATTTTACAATTGGTTTTGTAGCTCTTGCTAGTTTATATTCATCAAATCCTTGAGAAACTTCACGAGTAAGAGTATTTAGTTCTGAAATAAGCCATTTATCTAAATTATTTTCTAGATTTTCAGGTAATCATTTCGGTTCAAAATTATCAATATTTGCATATGTTGTGAAGAAATAATATGTATTCCAAAGTGGTAAAATTACTTTTTTAACTACTTCTTCTACTCATACTTCACTAAATCTAAAATCTTGTGCTTCAACTACTGGAGAATTCATAAGATAAAATCTCATTGCATCAGCTCCATATTTATCAAAAACAATTTTTGGATCTGGATAATTTTGTTTAGATTTTGACATTTTATGTCCATCTTCAGCTAAAACAATCCCATTTACGATTACATTTTTCATCGGAGCTTTATCAAATAAAGCTGTTCCAAGAATCAGAAGAGTATAAAACCAACCTCTTGTTTGATCGAGACCTTCTGCGATAAAATCAGCAGGGAATTTAAAACTATCTTCTTGTTTAAAAGGATATCCTTTTGATGCATATGGCATAGCACCAGATTCAAACCAACAGTCTAAAACTTCAGGAACTCTTTTTAATTTTTGACCAGTTTTTGGACATTCTAAGAAAATTTCATCTACGAAATGTTTATGAATATCTACTTCTTTATTTGTATTTGTATAGAAATATTTTGTTTCACCATTTTCTTCTTTTTTTTCTATTTGACCGTAAGGTTTATTGTGATTATACATTTCTTCAATAGAACCGATACATAATTCAGCTGTTTTATCTTCATTTTGCCAAACAGGAATTGCTGATCCCCAATATCTATTTCTAGAAATATTCCAATCTTTTGCATTTGCAACCCATTTACCAAATCTACCGTCTTTTATTTCGTTTGGAGTCCAGTTGATTTCTTGATTATTATCAACCATTTTATCTTTGATTTTTTCCACATTTACATACCAAGCAGAAATAGCTCTATAAATAAGTGGTGAATCACATCTCCAACAATGAGGGTATGAATGATCGTAGGTATTTATTTGAAGTGTTAAACCTCTTTGTTTTACATCTTGGAGAGCTATTTCGTTGTATTCAAATACTTGAACTCCATTATGTTCTAATAAATTATGTGTATTTCCGTTATCAGCGATGTGGATAACAAAACCTAAACTTTGATCTTTCCCAATTTGGTAATCATCTTCACCATAAGCTGGAGCAATATGTACAACCCCAGTACCAGATTCAGTTGTTACATGATGACCAATAACCACACTGTGAGTGTTTTTCCCTTTTTTAAATCCTTGAGTTTCATATACTTCTGGATTTACTTCTGGATCAAAATCTGAAAATAATGGTTCATATTTAATACCTTTCAAGCAAGAACCTTTATATTCTCTCATGATAACGTAATTGTCATCATTTTTGAAATAATTTTTTACGAGGTCTCTAGCTAAAATATATGTTTCTTCTGTTTTATGATCAAGTAATTCAACATAATCGATATCCTCACCAACAGCTAAACCAAGGTTTGCTACAAGTGTCCAAGGAGTAGTAGTCCAAGCTAAGATATATTTTGATTCGTTTCCTTTTACTTTAAATTTTACCGTTGTAGTTTTATCTTGTTTATCTTTATATCCTTGATTTACTTCAAAGTTCGAAAGAGGAGTAGAACATCTTGGACAATATGGTACAACTCTATATCCTTCGTATACAAGCCCTTTTTTATAAAGTTCTGAATATACCCACCATACAGATTGCATGAAATCAACATCCATAGTTTTATAGTCATTTTCCATATCAACCCAACGACCCATTCTATTTACTGTTTTTTCCCATTCATGAGCATAAGTAAATACATTTTCTCTACATGTTTCATTGAATTTATGTACTCAAACTTTTCATTCGATATCATCTTTTCCAGAGATTTCTAATTTTTTCTCAACAATATTTTCAATCGGTAAACCATGACAATCCCAACCAAATTTTCTATGAACTTGTTTTCCGTTCATTGTTTGATATCTCGGGATTACATCCTTGATTGTACCAGCCAATATATGACCGTAGTGAGGAGTTCCAGTTGCAAACGGAGGTCCATCATAAAAATTAAATTCTTCTGCACCTTCTCTGTTTTCTACAGATTTTTCAAAGGTTTTATGTTCTTTCCAAAACGCTAACATAGCTTCCTCCATTTCTGGAAAACTTTGTTTCGGATTTACTTTCTCAAATTGAGCCATAGTAAAAGTTTATTATGTTTTAAAAGTGTTTTTAGATTAGTTTTTAGTCATTACGGACATATTTTCAAGTCCCTGCTCTTGGAAAGAGTAGGGATTTAGGGAAGAGTTATAATTGAATTTAACCTTTTAATAACTCTTTTGTCCTAACGGACATTTACTCTTTACAAGAGCAAAGTGTACTAATCTTTTGTAAAACTGTATGTAAGTTTTGTAAAATTTCTTTATTCTGAAACCTTATAACTTTATATCAATTATTTTTTAATAATTTTTCTTTCTCTCCATCTAATAAATAAACTTCTTGTTTATTATGAATACTTCCATCAAGTTCAATAATGAGTTTATATTCGCTACAGAGAAAATCTGGAATTACGTATCTATCTAATCAAGAATTTTCCGTGTAAACATATGTTGGACTTTGTCTTCAAAATTTTAATCCGTTCAATTTTCTTGCTTTTAAATTTTCCCAAAGTAATATTTCTGCTTCGGTCATATTTTTGCGTAAATCTCGAGAAGCGACTTTTATAATTTCAGGAATTGATTTCATTATTACTTTTTATTTATTATTCCAAAACTGCACTAATTTTTAATATTTGCTATAATATTCTTTTCTAATTGATCAAAATTTGATTAATAAATTGAAAATTCAGAATAAAAATAAACTAAATATTCAAATTAATACATTTAAAAGTCATCAATGAATAATGGTAGTGAGGTATGAGAATAAAACCTTATATTCTGTTTGCCACATGAGTGTATCTGGTGAATAGACTTTGTAGTCTAATAGATTCATTAAGTCCTCTGATAAACTTATACTTATTATTCATAAATATAAATCTAGGTAAAATCAGATAATAAAAATTATTAAGAATGTTTTTATTTTATAAGAATTATAAATAGCACATTTTAATACTTTATTTTCAATTCTTTTAAATAATTGAGAAATAAATAATACGTATACGAGTAACCATGTAAGAATTCATAATATACGTCATAATATATCAAATGTTCATCACCAAATAAATCAAGGAAGAGAATTTATTATAACTATTACTAACCAAAATATTACAATTTGATATTTTTTTTCTGAAATAGAGAATTTATATAATTTATCCATTACAATTTAATTTATTTATTATTCCAAAACTGCACTAAAATATTAATTTTAAAACTCAAACAATCATTAATATAGGACCAATAATCAGTCACATTAATCTTGGTGACATAAAGAGCATTAAACCATTAAATCCGTGTCATTTAAGTAATTCATGGTATTGAATAAATGCAAAAATATACCAAACTAAACCAAGTAAAATCAGAAGTACATCAGTAGAATAATCAAACATTTTTTAATAATTTAGATAATATTAGTTACTTGAATAATTTTTGCAGCACTAATAGCTCATAAAATTATATAACAAATTAAATTTACAAAGGAAAAAGGAAATTTTAACCATTTTTTTTCTACTTTTAAACTTTTGTAAAATAAAATAGACGAAATATTTATTAAAATAATAAATATAATAAATGCAATAAGCATTGAAATTGCACTTTGAGACGATACAATTGAAAGTGAAACAATACTCGAAATAAATGCTAAAATTGCAGCAACTAAGTAATGGATTGAATGTTTTTTCATAGTATTTTTTTATAAAAATAAAAAGCATAAAATACTTCTCAAAAATTGAGTTATATTTTATGCTTTCGGTTCAAAATTATTTTGAAAGGTACCACCTAAAGCGATTCTTGATTTTATTTTGATAACGAAGATTGTCGACTCCGAGAGGTTCTAGTAAAAAACTTATTCTCTTTCTCTTGTAAAGAGAGAGATGTTCATAAGACAGAGAGAGTTATATTTTTTATTCTTCCTCAAGCTTGTCTGTTGATAGCAGACTCAAATGCTTTTGTTACTTAAAAAGTATAATTTTTTTTATTTGTTTTGCAAATCAAAATTATTTACTAATAGTATTATTATTTTTAATTTTTTTATACATTGTAAAAATTATATCAAAAACAATTATTCAAGCATATAAATACAAAATATAATACCAATTATAAAAATATCATCAATTTTTTGAAGTAATTAAAATCATCGATCAAATAAATCATATTATTGAAAATAATCTTATATCTTTTTTTAATATATTATTCGTTTTAATAATATAGAGTAAAAATAAAATAAATAATATATGGTATATAACTAGATCAATATATCCAAAAATAGACATCTCAATTTCAGGTAATTCTCGTGTTGAGAATTGACCTCAAAATCTTTCAGTTGCCATTGCAAAAACTCAATTGATTTGTGTAAAATATAATAGAGGAATATATACAAGAGTTTTAATTATTGTTTTCATCAAAATCCTAGTGTTATGTTATATGGAAAAATATAAAAAATATAAGCACAAATAAAATAATACACAAATTTAAAATTTTTCCCCACTTTCATATCTTCAAGATGTGAATCTACTCAAGTTCAACAGAAATATTTATAACTAAATAATATATTATTATCAATAAATCTCATAAAAAAATATAACATTCAAATAATAATAAATAAAAATATTATTATTTGTATTTTTTTTCTTATGCGCAGATTTTTTATTTCTTTTTTATTGGCATTGTAAATAATTTTATTAGTTCAATAAATAATTATCAAGGCTAAAATTATATATTCAGATGCAAATTCTCAATAAAACCAACTTATATAATAAAAATAATCTATAAAATTCACTCATAAAATTATTATAGCTGCAGTTACTTTTAAATTTATAAGTTTTCAAAAATTATAAATAAATTTCGATATATTATTTCAAGATTTATAATCTATATTTTCTTGTCTTACTAAATAAAAAGTGTAACAAAAAAAATAAAATATGATTATAAAAATGACAAAAAATAAAAATGATATGCTTTGATTTATAGAAATTACTCTGTCGTAATATCCTGAAATGTATAATAAAAGCGATAATCCCAGTATTAAATTTATTATAATTGTTTTTAAAATATTCATTTTCTAAAATTATTATTTACTTTCTTCGATTCCATACATCGCTTCAATAGTATATTTTTCAGGATTATTTTCGAGATATAAACATGAAGTATATTTTTGAGTATCATAATCAACATTATGAAAATAATTTCTTCCTAAAAATGTTGTATCTCAGTGACCACAAATTACGATTGTTTCTCACGCGTGTTTTTCGAGAAGAGATTGTATTTTATTTCTCACTCTTGCATCTACTTCTACGATTTTTTCTCCATCACCGTATCCATTTGCCCATTTAAATTTTTTACAGTCAAATACTTGGTCTTGCAACATCATGGCTCTGATTTCCATAAAAGCTTGATCTTGAGTAATCATTATTCCTTTAGATTCTCATAAAGCTCTCACTGTATCTACACATCTTTGAAATGGAGAAGAGTAGATAGCTGAAATATTTTCATCTTTGAAAATATCAACTAATTGATTAGCTTGATTTATTCCGTCTTGTGTAAGACTGGCTACTCAAATACAATCAAATTTTCCTGATTCGTTATAATCTGTTCTTGCGTGTCTGATAAAAATTATTTTTGTCATTATACTTCTTTTAAAATTATTAATATTTTTAGTATAAGTAAAAATATTTTTTTATAAACTTTTTCTTATGTTTTCTTTAAGGTAGATAATTATAGTAATGGTATTATTCATTACATATTTATTATGAAAAAATATTTAAAATATCTCATATATTTTATCACAGCAGGTATAATAACAATATTGTTTTGGCTAATATTTCTACATATTAATACAAAAAATATGGAAAATACAAACGAAAATACGACAAATAATACAGAATTCACAAGTGCTTTTAAGCAATATCAAAAAGAAAATCAAGTTGAAAAAAATATAGATTTAGAAAATACGCAAACAATTGTTTTAGCTTGAGGATGTTTCTGGTGTATAGAATGAGCTTTTGATGAATTTCCATGAGTAGCAAGCGCTGTAAGTGGATACATAGGATGAGATGCTTCAACAGCAACGTATGATCAGGTTTCAAGTGGAATCACTGACCATAGAGAAGCTGTGCAAGTTACATATGATCCTAATATCACAGATTTAAATACTATTTTAGATAGATTTTTTAGTTATATTGATCCCTACGATGAAGGATGACAATTTGCAGATAGATGATATCACTATACTACCGCAATTTATTATTCAGATGAAGACGAATTACAAAAAATTGACGAGTATATAGAGAATAAAGATTTTGAAAAAACTATTGCTACAAGTGTAGAAGAAGTCAGTGATTTTTATGAAGCTGAAGAATATCACCAAGATTATGCGAGAAAAAGTTCTTTTCGTTATAATATTTATTTTAAATGATCATGAAGAAAAGATTATGTCGAAAATAATAAATAAAAATTATTTGTGAGAATATTTATCACAAATACAAAGTGATGTTTGTTATGCAAACGCTACGGAAAGACCGTATTCTCATCCATATCACGATTTAGATGAGCCGGGTATTTATGTAGATATTACCAATAAACAACCTTTGTTTTTATCAATCCATAAATTTGAAAGCCATTGTGGTTGGCCGAGTTTCACTCAACCAATTAATGAAGATGTAATAGAATATTTGGATGATGATTCACTATTTTCTAGAAGAATAGAAGTAAGAACACAAAAATCAGATATTCATCTTGGTCACGTGTTTCCAGATGGACCAAAAGAGTCAGGATGAAGAAGATTTTGTATAAACGGTGTTACTCTCGATTTTATAGAATATGATAGTTTAGAAGACGAAGAATTGGCAGAATATAAAAAATATTTTGAATAAAAAAAAGAACTGTTTTACAGTTCTTTTTTTTGTGCATTATTTAAAATATATGAAAATAATACAACATTAAGGATTCATCAAATTATTACATTTATATACGGATATACGACTATATATGTACTATTATAATCTAAGTGATTCAGGTCACTTAATATGACTAAAAATATAAACAAAACGTATAAATATAAAAGTATTTTTATTGTATTTACTTTAAGGTTTGATTGAAAATATTTTTGATTGAAAAGATATAAAACCAAACTCATAGCAAGGTGGATTAAAATAATAAAATCAAAATTTAGTATTTTTAACCAATATGGAAGACAGATTATTGTAATTCAATAGATAAAAAATAATCCTATAAAATAAATTTTTACTCTATTTTGAGAAAAAATTAATCATAATATTATGAGGTAAAATAATACAGGAGTGACAATAATAATTATTTTACTATTTTTTTCTTGTTGAATTTTTCTTTGATATATTTTATGATCTATTTCTAATTTTTTTAAATCATTATATTGAGTTGTACCATATTTATCGCTTGATAATATATTGTTATCTTTATCTAAAAAAAATAAAGTGTATTTTCAATAATTGATACTATCTTTATTATTTTCAAGCGTAATAAATTCTCAAATTTGAGTATTATATAATCCTCTTTGCACGACAAATGTAAGATTTTCTGCTGTAGAAGACTCTAAACTTCCTATGAAAATTTTATTTGAATTATTAAAAATTTTTCAAAAACATTTTTCTCAAGGATAAACAGTATTTGTATTAGTGGTTGTAAAACTATTTTTGTCTTCATTAAGGTCTTTATCTATAATAATATTAGCTGTTGTTGATACTCAGCTAAAACTAATTAAGAATAAAAAAACTCCGAGCAATATTTTTTTCATAATTTTATTTAAAAATATATCGAAGTTATGTTTTGTTTTGTTAAAAAGATTGTAAGAAGAAAAAAATAAAAGTAAAATTTTATTTAATTTTTCCAATCATTTCCAAAGCTTCGTTTTTGTACTCAGCTTCTTTTAATTCTATGAATAATGTAGCTTCGTCGATTATATCAGAAATTTCATTATATACGTCTTCTTCAATATTTGGGAAGTTTAAAAATTCTATAATATAATCGAGGTTATCAAAATTTTCTTCATTGAGAGATTCTTCTAATTTCGATAAATAATTTTTGTAAATATCTGCTTTTTTCATTTTTTTTTATTTATTATTACTAATTTATAGCGATTTTTTTCGAGTCCGGACTTGAAGTCTAAAAAATATTTCTAATAATTACTAATCACTTCGTAATATCCAATATTTTGATGCATCGCACACGTTTCAACTTTCATTGAATTTCTCCCTCAAAGTGAATCTAATCAAATCATTTTTCTCATTGATTCTATTTTTTCTTCTCCATTTATTTCTTGGTCTAAATCTATAATAAGTTCTATTTCGTATCTCGCATCATATTGATAACGATCGATATCAATACTAAATTTTAAACCATTAAAATCATATTCATATTTTTCTCTTTGTGTGTGCACAAAAATCACACCAGAAGTATCATCAATATTTATTTTAAATTTTGAAAGTTTTTCATTAATAATATCTTCGTCTTCATATTCTTCTGATTCATGAACATCTCAAACTACTTTTAAGATTTTGAGTTCATATTTTCCATTTCTGAGTCTGAGAAAATAATCATTTTTCCCCAGAATAAAATCTGCAGTATCAAGATAATAATCTTTGAGTTCTTCGTCTTTTATGAAACTACATTTATCTTTAATAATTTCATAATCATGATTCGTAAGTTCGTATTTTTTCTCGATTTCTTTTTGCATTTTTTATTGCTAAAAATTAATATTTTTATTTTAACTGATTTTTTATATTTTTCAAAAATAAATTCTATAAAAAAATAAAATAATTATTTATTAAAAATAATTATTTTACTTTGTACAATAATGAGTTGTAAGATAATATTCGTAATATTCTGGATTAGCAGTTTGATACAAAGTATATCAAACTCAAAGTGTTTTTAAATTTTTTGAAACTATTGCTAAGTAGTGAGCATTTTCTGGATACGATAAATGTTTTTCCGCGTAATAGATATCAAAAATAACTTTCAGAGATTCTTTAAATTCTTCACTACATTCTGAGTCATTACAATAAAATCCATATTTTGCGATACTTTCAGATTCTCTGGTATATCAAGAAACTGGACAACTTACTCATCTTTGTACAAACCAATTATTCACTTTTGTAGAATCATACCAACCATCTTTATAATCTCTTTTATGGTCCATTGACTGCTTAAAATAATTATTATAACTCCATTCTATCGCAGTATTTTCTAGTTTTTTTGAATACGTATAATTTTTTAATCAGTGATTTTGTCTTTTTGAATTATGTAAATTGAGCCAATAATTTTTTATTTCATCAGGATTTATTAAAAATTTTTTAGTATGATTCTCAAAATATTTTGAAAAATCCGAAATAAAAATATTTTTCTGAATTTCCTCAAACATATATGCAATTTCAGGATTATTTTTATATTTATTTACATATTTTTCTAATAATAATATTGAAATTATTTTTTCTCAAGGTCATTTTAATGAAATATTTTTTTGATAATTTTGAGATGTTTTTTCAATAATTTTGTCTATTTTAATATTATGAGCACTTACTTCTAGATTTTGGAAGAAAATTATCAGTAAACTCAGAATACATATAAAAATTTTCATAATAAAAAACAATATAATTTAAACTTGTCAAATTATATTGTTTTTTGCTTTAAATACAAATATTTAGAAAAATATATTTAAAATATCATCGATTTGATTCACACTTTTTATTTGAAATTTATTTTCAGTAAACGGTGAAATGTGTATAAAATCCATTCCGTGAAATTTTGCAATAGCTTCATCAACTTGACCATCTCAAATAAAAATAGCTTCATCAATAAAATTTTTATTTTCACTCTGTTTTTTGAATTGTTGAATATGTTCAGGAGATTTTGGAACAAAACTACTTCACATGATTTTTTCAAAACAATCATAAATATTTCATTTTTTTAGCATTTTTTCAGCAAATTCATCGCTATTTCCAGTTGATAAAAATAGTGTATAATTTTTAGAAAGTTGCTTGATTTTTTCTGGAACTCAGTCAAAAAAATCTATTTCTTTAGAAACTTTATTTATTTGAGCATAAATTTTATCACCATGGTATTTTGCTGTTTGTTTATCACAGTTAAGTAAAATTTCGACTCATTCATAAATACTCATTCATTGTTTATTTTGTATGAGGTAACGAGCGTGATCTATGAGTTGTGGGTCAAGATGATTTTCTATGTATTCATAGATGATTTTATCTATTTGATTAGCCGATTGAACCAGCGTTCAATCGAGGTCAAAAATTAAATATTTTTTCATTTATTTCAGTTTAGTAATTATTTCCTGGATGGTTGAAAATTTTGGATTTATTACGTTTTGTTTATTTATTATATACTTTCCTGGGAAATTATTCAAATAATAATTATTTTTTGTGAAAATATTTGGAAACTTTTTGAGTCATTTTTCATAATAATTTCTTGCTTTTTCAAATCAATATTTATTTTCTATCTTTTCTCAACAATAAAAATAATTTTCAACCGTTGGATATTTTTCTAATAAATTATTACAAGAATTGATAATATTTGTCGAAAAATATATTTGAAATAATAAATATTTTTCTGAAATAAAGTTATTTTGCATTTCTAAACCTTTTTCTAGTTCTAGATTTCTAAAATAATATTCTGAAAAATAGGGAAATATTTCTTGAGATTTTTTATATTCTTTTGTATAAGAAAATCTCTCAGCTTGATAAAAATTAAAACTAAAATAACTTCAAAATATTCAGATAAATACACATAAAATAATAAAAATTTTTACTATTTTTCCTGAAATATATTGAGATGATTTTTTTAAATTTTCAAAATAAAATAAACAAAAAATAAAACTAAGAAATATATAATTTATTAAATTTGGAAAATGAAAAAAGTAAAATATAAATCCAAATAAACACGAATATTCATACCAATTTTTTCAACGAAATAGTCTAACAGTTTTTGAGAAAATGTAACTTATACAAATAAATCAAAGAACTCAAAAATGAATAAAAAAATCTAAGAAAATGTTGTGAGCTCTAGAAGTTGAAAATCAAATTCTTTCATATAAATATAATTCTGGAGATTTGAAATTATCAAAAAAATATATTAAATTTTCGCTTCAAATTCAAAATAAAAATATTTTTATATCAGAAAAAATTATTTTTAAACTTGTTTCCCAAATGTAATATCTGGAAACAAAACTAGAAAATTTTTCTGGAGAAAAATAAAATAATATTAGTGCTGAAAATATAGAAATAAATAATAATAAAAATAATTTTTTATACATATTTATTTTTGGAATCTGAAATATCAAAAATGTTGCTATTAACCAAATTGCAATTGCAGATTGTGTAAATAATATTCATAAAATTATAAATATTAATAAAAATATATAAAAATATTTTTTTAAAATATTATGCTGTAAACAATATTTTTTTTCTTGAAAATATATATACGGAAATAATAAAACTAAATATCCAGCAACATAGTTTGGGTGTCAAAATGTAGATAAAAGTCTCGATCATAAAGCTCAATATTCAAAACTTGGAAAATATAATTCTTTGAATCAAAAAATCAGTAAAATTATTCCTCATAAAAGAAATATTTTTTCAAAAATTTCTTTTCAAAATTTTTGTACTCAGAAATAAAAAAATAAAAATATTAATACTAAATTATTCCAAAAGAAAAATCAATGTCATCTATCATTTCCTCAAAATAGGGAAGTATAAAATATTTCTGAAAATACAGTTGAGAGAAATAATAAAATATAAAATATTATTACAGTAAAAAAAATATTTTTATGAATTTTAATTTTTCTAAAAAATAAAAAATAATATATTATAAAAATTATTGGAAAAATAGTGTTAAATAAACTTACTTTTGTAAATTCATAATTTCAACTCACCGTTAAAATATCTCATCAAAATAGTCTTGAGTGAAGTACTATTAATAATAAGTAAGAGAAGATTATTATAAGATGTAAAAAATAGCAGATTTTCATTGACATAATAATTTAAAATGATATTATTAGATAGATTAATTATATAAGTTTTTTCAAAATGGGAAATATAAATGAAGGAAATAATCCGTATGAAAATCTTACAAAGAGTTCTTTTCAAAATGCTACAGTTATATCAAATGAATCAGAAGCAAATAATATAAATTTATCACAACCTATTTATAGAGTTGTGACTTGAAATTTTATAGATGATTCTGGTGAACAAAAAAGTTTTCAAAGAGTTTTAGATACAAGATATTTATTTAAGCCATCAGAGTTTTGAAATATAAATATTCAGTTAAATTTATGAGAAAATATATTTATTGATAATGTTATGTATGGACAAGAAATAGATAAACAAGACTATTTATTAGATCAATCACTTGAGTATAAATTAAAAGTAAATAATGTGCTATTTTGAGAAAATAATACAATTCATTAAAAAACAATCTTTACAGATTGTTTTTTTTATTTATATTATGCACGTTACTTTTTTGTAACAAGGATATTTACAGCTTCCTAGAATAAAATGCTGTATTTACAATAAAAAGGGAGTGAGTCGTTGAATTCTAATAAATTTATGCGAACTCACGCACAAGTGGAGTCTATTGAAGAGCTGAATGCTATGTTTCACATTCAGCGATCTTTAGGAGATGTTTCTCCTGAAATTGCTTGTTTGTATTTTAACTACGCAGGCAGCTTAGATATAGATCTAAAAAATCCAGTTGTGCTACTGACGTACTACATTCATGATTTTGACATACACTTAGCGGTATGTAATAAATATGGGTGTGAAGACACTGTTTTAGCAGTAGCTTTTAATAGTATAGGTCAGAAGATTTACTTTCCAAAAGCTGAAACTCAAGGTATTTTCTCATTGATAAACCTTAAGAAATTAGCGGAAGTAGTCTATCTTGACGAAAGATCTGATTTGTGTGATTTACGTATGACGCAATTAGAAAAGAAACTTTATACTCAACATTTGCAAGAATCTTTGCTAGAGTATAAGTCTCAAAAACTTTCGTAATTTAAAACCCCTCGCATTTGCGAGGGGTTTTTTTTTAGTCTTCTAAATTTTTAATCATATATTCACCTTCTAAGTGATATCATCTTTTTTCATAATATTGTCTTACTCAAACTCAAGCAATAACTGCCATTTTTTTAAATCCAGCATTTTTTGCGAGTCTTTCTGATTCAGCTATAAGTTTTTTACCAAAACCTAAATGTTGTCCAAATGTTGAACCTTTTTCTCCAACTCATAATTGATCACCAAATGTATGAATTTCTCTAATAAGTGCAGCTCATTTAAGTTCAGGCATTACATCTAAAATTCATCCAGCAGATGGTTTTTTCGTAAGTGGTGAAATAGGATTTAAATCATTACTATTTTTTCCTGGTAAACGAAGTCTTAATAGAGAGAATATTGTTCTATCTATTGGATCTTCAAAAGTGAGAAAATGTTCGTATCCATCAGAAGCTTCGTATGAAAAATCATTTAAAACTGCATCTTTTGGATCATTTTTACCAAATTTGATTTCTCTATGACGTACGTCAAGCATTTTAATTCCTTTCTCATCCATTCTTTTTTCAACGATTTGTCTGAGATTAGCTAATTTACTTCATTCTAATATTTCAGTTGCAGGTATATCTCTATATGTTCTGTTTAGTCTGATATATTCAGGAATCATTGCTTCTAAATCTACAGTGAGATCTATAAGTGTTTCATCATCGTAGGCTTTAAATCAACCATCTTTCCAAATTTGAGTTAGTTCTGATTTATCAGTTACCATCATTGGATATATTTTTAATTCATCTGGTCTGAAATCAGGATTATCAATCATTTCTTTGAGAGATTGTTTATCCATATCTGGAGTAGAACCGAGTAAATTTGGCATCATGTGTGCAACTACCTTGAAACCAGCATCTTTAAGCATTTTTGTAGCTTCGATAGATTCTTTGTTTCCATGACCTCTTTTGTTAAGCTCATTAATTTCATCAAAAGTTGTTTGATATCCAATTTCTACTCTTGTAACTCCAAATTTTCTTAACCTTTTTATTTCATCAGGAGTAATCCAGTCAGGTCTTGTTTCAATTGCAGCTCAGATAATTCTACATCTTGATGTTTCATTGAGTTTTTTTGCTTCTTCAAGACTAGAAGAAATATTTGCTCTATAATGTTGTGAAAGTTTGAACGCAGCAAATCTATCTGTTGATAGATCTGTTTTTTCAATATGCTTTTTCATTTCATCATAAGTATTAAATGCATCATAAATTCATTTAATAAAATCTTCTTGATATGCTTCTGGATAAAAAGACCAAGTCCCTCAGATTATTCTGATATCATTTTTTTCAATTTTATGTCCAGTTATTTCTAGAGCATGAAGTCTATTATGAATTTGCATAATAGGATCAAACTTATTGAGTTCTGCTCTCATTACTGCAGGTTCATTTGGAATATACGATTTTGGTAATCATTCGAATGTTGGACAATATACACATAATCATGGACAACCCCAAAATTTTGTCAACAATGAAATAACCGTTACTCACGATTGGCTTCTTACTCATCTTTTTCTTAGGATTTTTTTGAATCTTAGATCTTCTTTTAATTCACCTGTTGCAATTAATTCGTTATATCTTTCGATTAACTCTATACTTGGAATAGGTTTTGCGAGTTTATATTTTCCATAAATTTTATTTTTGAATTTGTGAAAATTATCTCTATCAAGATTTTGGATTTCTTTGATACCAACAGCTAAGACTTCATCTATTATTTGAGTTCTATCTTCTGTTTTTTCTCTTTTTGTATGAACGTGATGTTCTCACATATTTTGATAATTAAGATTTATATTTAAATACTGCAGTATTATATGAAAAATATAGAATTTGCAAGTGTGATTATAAATTTTTTATTATTATAATTCTCTATTTTTTTATTATTTTATACTTAATAAATACTATTATTTATCATAAAATAATAATAGTGATTTTTTTATTATATTTTAATTTTACAAATATTTTTTTTTGCATACTATAATGACCAATTATTATATTTTAGTCATTAAATTTATTTAAATGCCTACAACAGATAAAAAAACGCTCATTTATAAGTCGGCGAAAAAACTATTTGAAAAACATGGTATAAAAAAAGTTTCTATTGATATGATTGTGCAAAAAGCAGAAATAGCAAAATGAACTTTTTATTTATATTATAAAAATAAACACGAACTCTACGAAGAAATACTTCGTGGAATAGCAGAAAAAATTAAACAAAAGATAACTAAATGTGACTGTGAAAATGAAAATATAAAACACAGGTTACTATATGATTTTGTTTGAAGTTACGAATTTTTTGAATCTCAAGTTATATTTAAGCAAATAGCTTTATGAAATCAAAATTATTATTCTTGATATATAGATGCAAAATTTATGCAAAAACAGCATATAGATTTTTTAAAATCTCTATTTGATGATACATTTTGAACTAATATTGACTTTGAGTTATTAGCTAAATTAATGTCATTTTATAAAAATTTAGATATCATACGTGTAAACTGTAGTTCAGATGAAGAATTTAATAAATATAAACTAGATTTTGCAGCAATATTTGTCGAATGATTGTTTAGTGATTATAAAAGTTTAGTTCAAAAATTTGATAAAAATAAAATTAATAAATTAATAAAATAAACATTATGAAAAAAATACTATTATTCTTAAGTTTTTTACTTTTAACAAGTTGTTGAGAAGTTGAAGAACAGATCGTAGAAGAAAAACAAGATTTTATTGTAGAAATACAAAGTTATTCTGGATTTACTAACCAAACATATTTGGATAAATCTTGAAAAATAGATTCATCTCAAAATATCTCTCTTACTGCTCAAGCTACAGGGAGAGTTTCAAATATTTCAGTTGAACAATGAAACCCTGTTGTGAAATGACAAGTTTTAGCAACCTTAGAGGATTCGATTTCAAATTATTCTTTATCACTTCAACAAGCAAATAATGCTTTAGATAAAGCAAAAATTAGTTATGATTCTAATAAAATAAATTTAGATAAATCTGTTTTTGATGCGCAGCAAAATGTTGATAAATTAACTAAAAATTTAGAAGCATTAAAATTAGAAAATAAAGAAACAATAAAACAAGCTCAATCAGATTTAGAAAATACTAACATTGAAGATATTGATTCAAAAGGTGCTTTAGATGTTCAAAAACTACAAAATTCTATTGAAAAAAGTAAACTAGATTATGAAAATAAATTAATTACTGACAATGAAACGTTAGAATGATTTTATTCTTCAGTAAAAAAAGAATATAACTCTATGTCTATATTTTTAGGGGATATTGTAGAATTTTCTGATACTTTGTATGGAGTAACTGAATTAAATAAAGATGAAAATGAAGATATTGATCAATTTTTATGAGCTAAAAATGTATGACAAAAAAATGAAGCAAAAATTCTTTTAAAAGAAATTATTGCTTATAATAATGATATTTTTTCTCAAATTAATGTTGAATGAATTAATTCTCAAGATAAATTATTAGATACATTAGAAAAAATTAATTCTGCATATAATAAATCTAAAAATTTATTAAGTGAAGTAGAAAAAACTCTAAACTTCTCTATTTCAAGTGTTAATAGTTTATCAAATTTGGATATTTCAAATTACAATGCAAGTGTAAATGGATATCAATCAACACTTCAATGAAATTATAGTGGATTTTTAGCATTTGATAATAATGTAAAATCTTTCTTAAGAACATACATAAATAATCAAAAATCAACACTTCAATCAATTGAACTTATGGAAAAAGATTTAGAAATATTGAAAAAATCTTATTGAGTAAATCAACAACAAGCTGAAACAAATCTTAATAAATTAATAATTAATACAGCTGAAAATATTTCTAATTTAGAAATTCAACTTGAAAGTGCTAAAAATAGTTTAGAAAATGCAAAAAAATCTAGAGATGTGACTTTAAGAAGTTTACAAAACGCTATTAATGAAGCAAATATTTGATACCAAACTTCCTTAAAAGAATATAATAAACTAACAATCACTTCACCAATTAATGGGATTGTATCATCAGTTGATATCGATTTAGGTCAAGAATTATCAACTGGAACAAGTGTTTTCTCATTGGTAAATAACTCTGAAAATCAAGTAGATATTTCTTTTACAAAAGATGAATTAACATATATCGATATTCAAAAACCAGTTTTTGTTCAATATGATGGAGAATCATATACTTGATCAATTCAAGGTGTTTCACAAACAGCTGATATGAACTTGAAATATCCAGCTACAATTTCTATTCACGAAAATGTAAATCTCATATGAAATATTGTAAATGTTGATATTCCAGTAAAAGTTAAAAATCCACTTTTTCCAATAAATATGGTAAAAGTTTTAGATGCTGGAAAATGAGAAATTAATATTCTAGACGAAGAAAATAAAATAAAAACAAAAGTTGTATCAACATGAAATATTTATAGTAAATTTATAGAAGTATTAGATGAATTTTCACAAGATACTAAAATTATTACTAATTATGTAGACAACTATTCACCTGAAAAATTTAATTTAAAAATCAAAACTACTTATGAATAATAACGTTGAAAAGACTTTTTCCGATCTACTAAAATGATTTTTTTGATTTTGGGTGGATCGTTATAAAGTATCATTTTTATTAATATTTCTGATTGTATTTTCATGACTTTTTTCACTTTATGATATACCAAAAGAATCTAGTCCAGAAATAGAATTTGGTATCATTTCTATTACAACACCATATATTTGAGTTAATCCAAGTGATATTGACTCACTTATTACTGAAAAAATAGAAAATGAAATTAAAGATATCGAAGGTGTAAAAAAAATTACATCTACTTCAAGTGTTTGAATGTCATCAATTTCTGTTGAACTTGATAGTTCTGCTAATACTAGAGATGCACTCACTGATATTAAAGATTGAGTTGATAAAGTTGATTTACCTGAAGATGCAGAAGATTCTATAGTTGCAGAAATTGCTATGTGAAGTAAATTGATGTATGAAGTTTTATTATATTGAAATGATTCAAATTTCTCACAATTTGAAATGAATCAAAAAGCTCAATTTTTAAAATCACAACTAGAATGACAAGCTGGGATAGATTCAATTGATATTGGATGATGAGATTTAGAATATGAAATTAAGGTTTTACTGGATAAACAAAAAGTAGAATTACTTTGATTAAGTGTCCAACAAATCGCTCAAAAAATTAAATCTTATAATAAAAATACTCCTATTTGAAATTATAAAATAGGGGATTTAAAATATGATTTTCGTTTTGATGGAGAATTGGCTGATCAAACAGAATTAGCAAATATTGTTCTAAAATGAGAAAATGGATCATTTGTTTATTTAAAAGATGTTGCTGAAATTACTAAAGAGTATAAATCTAATGATATTAAAAAATTAGGTTTTGAAAATAATGTTTGATATAATTTTGTTTCTCTATCTTTTAATAAAGCAGATGGAGCAAATATATTTCAAGTATCAAAAAGTTCTAAAATAGCATTAACAGAATTTCTAAAAGATAATAATAATTTTGAATGAATCAGTACTTTTTTCTCTAAAGATTTGTCTGAAATAATTATTCAAGATTATGCTACTCTTTGAAATACAGCTATTCAAACATTGTTACTAGTATTTGTAACGATATTAATATTTGTTTGATTACGTGAATCTATTATTGCTTCACTATTAATACCATTATCATTTTTAGTAACATTTTTAGTACTAGATATGATGGGATTATCTTTGAATTTTCTTACAAATTTTTCGTTAGTATTAACTCTTTGAATTGCTATTGATACAGTGATTGTTATTATTGAGTGAGCGAGTGAAAAACTTAAGTTGTGATATAATAAAAGATCAGCTGTATTATTAGCTGTAAAAGAATTTAAAGCACCACTTATTGCCGGAACATTAACTACACTTGTAGCATTTTTACCACTGATGTTTTTACCAGGGGTAATGGGGAAATTTTTAGCATATATCCCTATTACTGTTTTTTCTACTCTTGTAGCAGCTTTATTTTTATCTCTTACTATCAGTTCTACTTTATTTATAAAGTTAGTAAAAAATGGTAAAACATATCATAAAGAATCTAAATTAGAAGAAACTTTTTCTCAAGAACAAAAAGATTTTCTGGAATATCAAAGACAATGAAAAACAGAAATCCACCACGATAAAATGACAAAAAGGGAAAAAATTCTTTCTCAAATGTGAAATAAATATTATAAAATATTGGAAAAAGTTGTAAATAGTACAAAAAATAGAATTATAGCTATTTTTCTTCCAATGATTTTATTAGTATTAACCTTTATATTTTTATCACCAAGTATTTGATTTATACTTAATCCATCAACAGATTCATGAGTCATAAATATGACAATCGAAACTAAAGAATGATCGAGTGAAGATTCACTGGAAAAATATATTCCTTTAATTGATGAAGTTATTTCAGTTCATCCTGAATTAAAAGTATACAACAATACTATTTCATGAAATACTATCACGACATATATTGAATTAACAAGTTCTATAAGTCGTCAAGCTTTATGACAAAAATCTTCATTTGAAATAGAAGAAATTATTTCAAAATGATTATCTCAATTAGAATCTTACGGTTTGAATGTTTCAGTTAAATCAGAATGAGGAGGTCCACCGTCATGAAAAGCAATTGGTATTAAACTTATTGCGAATAATTCTAATAAAATTGATATATTAAAAGATGTTTCATTAGATTTTAAGAAATTTTTATCGACAACTCAATGAGCAAAAAATGTAACAACTTCAAGTTCTGAAAGTCCTGGTCAATTTGTGTTTCAATTTGATAAAAATAAATTATACCAATTTTGATTAGTGCCAGACGATATATTAGGAGAACTATATTTTTATACAAATGGGGTAAAAGCAGGTTCTATTAAATCTGAATTTGAAGATAATGATATAGTCGTAAAAATTAAAGAATTTGATGAAAATCTTTCTCCAGAAGATATAAAAAATATTATTATTAATACTCCAGCTGGAGAAATAAGAGTTTGAGATGTTGCAGATTATAATTTTGTAAAAGCAGTTTCAGCAATCACAAGAGAAAATAATAAAATTACTATTTCTGTTGAATCTGATGTTTTACCTGATTTTGTTCCAACTACAATTCAACCTTTACTTGTTGAATTTGCTGAAACATATTCATTTCCAGCAGGAATTACTTATGCAGCGTGAGGAGAAAATGAAGAAAATATGGATTTAATTGTATCTACAGTTATTTCACTATTTATTGCATTATTTTTAATATTTTCAATTTTAGTATTTCAATTTAATTCATTTAGACAACCAGCTATTGTATTATATTCGGTTGTATTAGCATTATTATGAGTAAATATAGGATTATTTGTTACTGGAAACCCTTATTCTATGCCATTTATGATTTGATTTATTGCACTTACATGAGTTGTAGTAAATGATGCGATTATCCTCATAGATAGAATGAATAAAAATGTTGATAAATGAATTGATGGTTTACATGCAGTTGTTTCAGCTTGAAAATCACGTTTACAACCTATTATTGTTACGACTCTAACGACAGTTTTTTGAGTTTTACCATTGGCTTTACAAGATGAATTTTGGGCTTGATTATGATTTACTATTGTTTTTGGATTACTCGCATGATCATCAATGACACTTTTTGTAATACCAAGTTTATATTATCAAACAATTATATTAAGAGAAAATAAATTTACTCCACCATTTTTTCCAATGGTAGTTAAATTAGTTAAAAATAATTTATATTATAAAATATTTTTCATAGTAATTTTATTTATTTTCGCACTCGCAATTATTTTAAAAATAACTCCACTTATCTTTGTAGGTATTTTATTGTTTATTATAATTACGAAAATATTTATTAAAAAGAATATAAATTTAATTCCTCAAAAACAAGAAGATTAATCTTCTTGTTTTTTTTATTGCAATATTTTCAAAAATATTTATAGTTAGAAATCAAAGGGAGGAGAATAGTTTTTAAATATAAAAAATATGTCTCTAGAAAAACCAATTTCATTTGATGAAGAAATTAGAAATCAACATGCTAGTTTACCAAATATTACTCAAGCATCAGAAGATGATAGAATTTTTTCAGAAAATATAAGTATATTAGAAAATAATGGTCTTATTTCTGTATCAGATCACGTATCATCAATTATGGATAAATAATAAAAAAATTAAAAAAATCTCGAAATTATATTTCGAGATTTTTTTATAATAATTTTTTTAATTTTTCT